>NZ_LYVO01000003.1 GCF_001984055.1 Variovorax sp. KK3 | reverse complement strand
GTGCGCCGCCGCAGCCCACCAGCACGGCCGCGCACAGGGTCAATGCAGCCAGGCGCTGCCATACGAGTTCCATGAAGTCTCCCTGCGCGCGGATGGCGGCGCGCTCGTTGCGCAATGGCTAGTGAACGAATCCGATGCCGCGCGACTCGCGCACTTCGGGCTTGATGCGGTGCTCCGCTTCCAGCTGGTCCAGGAACTCGCCGGCAGAGAAGGCGACCGCGAGGATATCGGTCTGGCGCTTCACCGCCGCGAAATCGCCGGGGCACAGCTGCGGGAGCTTCACCAAGCGCTGGCGGATCTCGTCGGTGAGGGCTGCGGCATCGCCGCCCAGCGCCTCGGTGACGAACATGCGCTCGCGCTGGGGCGCGGTGAGCGGCATGAACTTGATCTTGAAGGTGAAGCGGCGCAGCGCCGCCTGGTCGAGCCGGTCGAGCAGGTTGGTGGTGCAGACGAAGATGCCGTCGAAGCGCTCCATGCCCTGCAGCATCTCGTTGACTTCGGTCACCTCGTAAGTGCGCTGGGCGCCGCGGCGGTCTTGCAGAAAGCTGTCGGCCTCGTCGAGCAGGAGCACGGCTTTTTCGGCCTCGGCCTCCTTGAACATGGCAGCCATGTTCTGCTCGGTTTCTCCGACGTACTTGCTCATCAGGTCGCTCGCCTGCTTGATGATCAGCGGCCGGCCGATGGCCTTGGCGATGTGCTCGGCCAGCGCCGTCTTGCCGGTGCCGGGCGCGCCGTAGAAGCACAGCGTGCCGTGGCCGCGTGCCTTGAGCGCCTCGACGATGCGCGGGATCTCGAAGCGGGTCTCGACGTTCAGCATGTCGAGGTCGTAGGTGGTGACGCTGCGGCGCACGCCCAGGCCATCGACCACGCCGAGCGCCTGGTCGGCATTGCGCAGCTGGCGCTCGATCAAACTCTCGACCGACGCGCCTTCGGACATGGCCAGCCCAGCGAAGCGCACCGCCGTGCGGATCTGCGCAGGCGTAAGTCCCTTGCGGGCTGCCAGCTTGGCGGCGAATGCCTCGGACACGGACACGCCCTCGAGCGTGCGGCGCACCAGTTGCTCACGGGCGCCGGGCGGCGGCGACTTCAGCTCGAGGTGGTAGGCGAAGCGGCGCCGGAAGGCCGGGTCGATCTGCTCGATGCGGTTGGTCACCCACAAGGTCGGCACCGCGTTCGATTCGAGGATCTGGTTGACCCAGGCCTTGCCGCTCACGCTGCCGCTGGCCGGCGCGGCGATCTGCTCGGCGCGCGCCATGAGTTGGGCCGCCTCGGTGCTGATGGGCGGGAACACGTCTTCGACTTCGTCGAAGAGCAGGGCCGCCTGGGCACTGCCCTTTAGAAAGACCTGCGCGATCTGCAGCGAGCGGTAGCGGTCGCGGCCCGACAGCGAGTTGCCGTCGCGGTCGGCGTACTCCACCTCGAAGAGCTCCAGTCCCGCCGCCTGGGCGACGACCTTCGCCAGTTCGGTCTTGCCGGTGCCGGGCGGCCCGTAGAGCAGCACATTCACGCCGGGTTCCTTGCGCGCGACGGCGGCGGCCAGCAGCGTGACGAGCATGCGCGCCTCGTCCTGCACGAAGGCGAAGTCGTCCGCGGTGAGCGTGCTCTTGGCCGATGGCCGCGTGAACACGGCCATCAGTTCGTTGTGGTCGCGGTACTCGCGCATCAGCACCGGCGGCAGCTTCTCGCTGACCTTCATCAGGTCGGCCAGGTCGGTGATGTTGTGTTCGGAGATGAGGTTTTCGACCAGGCCGATGCGTTCGAGCCGCGAGCCGGCGCGCAGGGCCTCGCCCACGTCGGTGGCATTGACGCCGGCCACCTCGGCGATCGCCGCATAGGCCTCGGGCGCGTTGTTGACCTTGAACTCCACCAGCAGCGAGCGCAGGTCGCGCTGGTAACGCGCCAGCGTGCCGTACAGCAACAGCGCGCGCTCGGCCTTGTTGAGTTGCAGCAGGCCGGCCAGCGCGTCGATGTTCTTTTCGACCAGCGTGGACTGCTTGCGCAGCGCGTGGGTCAGCCAGTCGCGCGTGACGGCCAGCACCGACAGCAGATCCTTCGGCTGGTCCTTGGCGTATTCGTCGAGGTAGAAGAAGAGCGTGCCCTCTTCGTAAGGCCCGCGCCACACGCCGTGGCGCTCCAGCAGCGTCCGGCCGTCGAACTGCTCCACGCCCTTCCAGACCTCGTTGCCGGCGCAGCGGCGCACGAGGAATTCGCGCAGGCGCTGCAGCACCGCCATCGGCCAGACCAGGTGGCGGCCGGTGAGCGAGAGCAGGCCGTTCAGGTCGCGCCGCACGTTGAAACGCGGGCCCTGCTTGGCTGCGAGCGTGAGGACGAAGTGCGAGCACATGAGCTCGAGCACCGGTGCCTCCTTGAGTCCGGGCGACGGCAGTGCATGACCGCGGGAAGCCGCAGCCACGACATCGGCACCGGAACGCTTGACCATCGAGCAACCTCCAGCTAGGAGTCTCCTGAGAGAAACGGGAATTGACCGCGACCATAGCGCAGAGTTTTGGCTTCGGGAAGCCTCGGGGAGGGTAAAAACCCGGATGTTGCGAATCCGTCCCACAATGCCACTCATGCTTGGAATCGAAGACATCGAGCGCGCCGCGGCGCGCCTGCAGGGGCAGGTGCTCGATACACCCTGCGTCGAATCGCGCACGCTGTCGGAAATCGTCGGCGCGCAGGTGTTCCTGAAGTTCGAGAACCTGCAATTCACGGCTTCGTTCAAGGAACGCGGCGCCTGCAACAAGCTGGTGGATCTGTCGAACAAGGGCGTGCACGGCGTCATCGCCATGTCGGCCGGCAACCATGCCCAGGGCGTGGCCTACCACGCGCAGCGGCTGGGTCTGCGCGCCCTCATCGTCATGCCGCGATTCACGCCCGGCGTGAAGATCGAGCGGACCCGTGGTTTCGGCGCCGAGGTCGTGCTGCATGGCGACACGCTCGATGCGGCACGCGCCCATGCGATGGCACTGGCGGAAAAGGAAGGGCTGGTCTTCGTCCATCCCTACGACGACGAGGCGATCATCGCGGGGCAGGGCACGGTGGCGCTCGAGATGCTCGATACCGTGCCGGATCTCGATGTGCTCGTCGTGTCGGTCGGCGGCGGCGGGCTGATCGCGGGCATGGCCCTCGCCGCGCGGGCACGCAGGCCGGACATCGAAATCGTCGGGGTGCAGACCCGGCGCTTTCCGGCCATGGTCAATGCGGTGCAGGGCACCCAGCACCCGACAGGCCAGAGCACCATCGCCGAAGGGATCGCCGTGGGTACCCCGGGTGTGCTGACGAAAGCGATCATCGCCGCCGAGGTCAACGACTTGCTCCTGGTGGACGAAGGCGACATCGAGCAGGGCGTGCTGATGCTGCTGGAAATCGAGAAGACGCTGGTCGAGGGGGCCGGCGCGGCCGGGCTGGCGGCGTTGATCCGGCATCCTGAACGCTTCAAGGGCAAGCGGGTCGGGCTGGTGCTGTCGGGCGGCAACATCGATCCGTTGCTGCTGGCGGCCATCATCGAACGGGGCATGGTGCGCGCCGGCCGGCTGGCCCGGGTGCGCGTCAGCGCGCGCGACGTGCCGGGCTCGCTGGCCCAGATCACGGCCACTGTGGCGGAAGCGGGCGCCAACGTCGACGAGGTGCATCACCAGCGCGCCTTCACCATGCTGGCGGCGCAAAACGTGGACATCGAGCTGGTGCTGCAGACCCGCGGGCGTGCGCATTTGTCGACCGTGCTGGAGGCGCTGGCCAGTGCGGGATTCGAGGCTCAGGAACAACGCTGACGGGGCAAGCCCCTAGACGATGGCCGACCGGTCAGTCGGTAAAATGGTTTCAGTTTTCCCGATTCAAGGAATCAGCATGTCCAATCCCACGCCGGTCGAGCCGGACCACGCGGCCGCCGTCGAGCACGACGCGGTCGAATCCATCGTTCACCTCATGCCCCTGGTGCTGCCCATCGCCGGGGGGGTGCTGATGCTCCTGCTGGCATCCATTGCCATCTACATGGCCTGACAGCCTGGCGCGGCATCGGCGGACACTTCGCCGCGCCGCAGTTCAACGAGGATCCCAGACCCCCTTTTTCGGGCAGCCCGGATCCTCTCTCCCTGGACGGGAAGACGTTTTTTCCAACGGACCACGCCAGCTTCGGCCTGCGAGTCCCGTTCGGAAAGACGATTTTTCAACTTAGGAGATCTTATGAACGCACCGCTGAAGGGCCTTGCCGTACAGGCACCCTCGTACGTCAAGAACGCGAAGCTGCTCGCCTGGGTGGCCGACATGGCGGCGCTGTGCAAGCCCGAAGCCATCTACTGGTGCGACGGCAGCCAGGAAGAATACGACCGCCTCTGCCAGCTCATGGTGGACGCCGGTACGTTCAAGAAGCTGAACCCGGCCAAGCGGCCCAACTCCTTCCTCGCGACCTCCGACCCGAGCGACGTCGCCCGTGTGGAAGACCGCACCTTCATCTGCTCGGCGAACAAGGAAGACGCCGGCCCCACCAACAACTGGATGGCTCCGGCGGAGATGCGCGCCACGCTGCAGCCGCTGTTCGACGGCTGCATGAAGGGCCGCACCATGTACGTGGTGCCCTTCAGCATGGGCCCGCTGGGCTCGCCCATCGCGCACATCGGCATCGAGTTGTCCGACAGCCCGTATGTCGCGGTCAACATGAAGATCATGACCCGCATGGGCAAGGCCGTGTACGACGTGCTGGGCGCCGAAGGTGAGTTCGTGCCTTGCGTGCACACCGTCGGCGCGCCCCTGCAGCCTGGCGAGTCGGACGTGTCCTGGCCCTGCAACAAGACCAAGTACATCGTCCACTACCCCGAGACGCGCGAGATCTGGAGCTACGGCTCGGGCTACGGCGGCAACGCGTTGCTGGGCAAGAAGTGCTTTGCCCTGCGCATCGCTTCCAACATGGGCCGCGACGAGGGCTGGCTGGCCGAGCACATGCTGATCCTGGGCGTGACCAGCCCGGAGGGCAAGAAGCACCACATCGCGGCCGCCTTTCCCAGCGCCTGCGGAAAGACCAATTTCGCGATGCTGATCCCGCCGGCGGGCTTCGAAGGCTGGAAGGTCACGACCATCGGCGACGACATCGCCTGGATCAAGCCGGCGGCCGACGGCCGGCTGCATGCCATCAACCCCGAGGCGGGCTACTTCGGTGTCGCGCCCGGCACCAACATGCAGACCAACCCCAACTGCATGGCCAGCCTGGACCACGACGTGATCTTCACGAACGTCGCGCTGACCGACGACGGCGACGTCTGGTGGGAAGGCATGACCGACACGCCTCCGGCCCACGCCATCGACTGGCAGGGCAACGAGTGGACGCCGGCCATCGGCCGCGAAACCGGCGCCAAGGCAGCCCACCCCAATGCGCGCTTCACCGTCGCAGCCACCAACAACCCGGCACTGGACGCCGCCTGGGACGACCCGAAGGGCGTGGCGATCGACGCCTTCATCTTCGGCGGCCGCCGCTCCACCACCGTGCCGCTGGTGACCGAGGCGCGCAACTGGGTGGAAGGCGTCTACATGGCCGCGACGATGGGCTCGGAAACCACCGCCGCTGCTGCCGGGCAACAAGGCGTGGTGCGGCGCGATCCCTTCGCGATGCTGCCTTTCGCCGGCTACAACATGAGCGACTACTTCCAGCACTGGCTGGACCTGGGCAAGAAGCTCGACGCCACCGGGGCGCATCTGCCCAAGATCTACACCACCAACTGGTTCCGCAAGGGCGCCGACGGCAAGTTCACCTGGCCAGGCTACGGCGAGAACATGCGCGTACTGAAGTGGATGATCGACCGCATCGAAGGGCGTGGCCAGGGCACGGAACACGTGTTCGGCGTGAGCCCACGCTACGAAGATCTGAACTGGACCGGGCTGGACTTCAGCACCGAGCAGTTCGACACCGTGACCCACATCGACAAGGCCGCCTGGCAGGCAGAGCTGAAGCTCCACGCCGAGCTGTTCCAGCAACTGGCGCATCACCTGCCCCAGGAGTTGCCGGCCACCAAGGCCGCCATCGAAGAGCGCTTGGCCGCCTGATCGCCTGATTCCCATTCGGGACGCACCCACGAAAAAGCCGCCCTGGACGAGGCGGCTTTTTCGTTTTGGCGTCCGGCCGAAATGGCCGGACCAGAGCTCAGTAGTGCTGGCCGAGGTTCACGCTGCGCAGCGCGTTGTACAGGCCGGGCACATTGGCATCCGCATCCACCGACACCACCGTGCGCTCGCCTTCGCGGCGCGAGCTGATTGCCTGCAGGTCGCGCAGGATGCGCGGATCGTGCTTGGCGTAGGCCAGGAACTGCTCGTCGGCGCGGGCAGCGGCCCGGCGGCGAGCCGCGTTGCGCGTCGCGGTGACGGCACGAACGGCCAGGCCGCGTGCGGTACCCGCGAAGAAGGCGAGCGCTGCGAAGGCCACGCCCCACAGCACGAGCCAGGCCACCAGCAGGCCGCCTTCGCTCCAGGTAGACATCACCTTGTCGGCGACGACGAGCAGCGAAGAAACGATGGCTGCGAGCAGCAGGGCTGCCAGGCCACGGGCGCCGTCGAAACTGCGACGGGCGGCGCGAATGTGGTCGATGACGGCTTCCGCGCGGGCGACGCCCGGGTGAGTGGCCGGTTGTTCAACGTGGACAAAGCTGGTCATGATGAATGTCCCTCCTAAGGACGACTGTGGGTAACCGATGCGGTGATATTAGGGGTTTCCCTGATGTTTTCCCAATTTATCTTCATGATGTTTACCATTCACGGGGATGATAGATGTCAACTTTCGCACGTTCGACCTGAACCTGCTTCGGGTTTTCGACGAGGTCATGGCAGAGCGCAACCTCACGCGAGCGGCGCGCAACCTCGCCATCACCCAGCCGGCGGTCAGCAATGCGCTGCGGCGCTTGCGCGACAGCCTGGGTGACGAGCTGGTTCGCCGGTCTGGCACCGGCGTCGAACCCACGGCACGCGCACTGGCGCTGTGGCCGACCGTGCGCGACGTGCTGCGACAGCTGCAGCACACGCTGGCGCCGGGCGAATTCGACGCCGGCATTGCCGACGACACCTTCGTTCTCGCGATGGCCGACGCGACGGCGGCCGAACTGGTCCCGGGTCTAGTCCGGATCGTGGAGGAAGAGGCACCCGCGATTTCGCTGCGCGTGCTGCCGCTCACGACCCGCGATCCGCGGCGCTTGCTCGAGAGCGAAGAAGTGGACATGGCAGTCGGCTACTTTCCGGCCGTCGCTGCCAACCTGGCGGCACGCGGCCAGGCCGGCGCGGCCATGCTGCCGTTCGAAACCCAACGGCTCTACATCGGGGAGTACGTATGTGTGATGCGACGCGGCCACCCGTTGGCAGGGTCACCACTGACGCTGGACGACTTCTGCGCCGCCCGACATCTGCTGGTCAGTTTTTCCGGCCGCCCCTACGGCTTCATCGACCAGACGCTGGGCGCGCTGGGCCGGGAGCGGCGCATCGTGGTGACGGTGAACCAGTTCTTCACGGCCGGGCGGGTGGTCGCCAACTCCGACCTGCTGACGGTATTGCCCCGCCACTTCGTCAAGGTCACGGGCATCGAGAAGCAGTTGGTGCTGCGCGACCTGCCGTTCCAGCAGCCGCTGGTGCACGTCGACGCGATCTGGCATCGCCGCGCGCAGCACGGTCACGCACACGAGTGGCTGCGCCAGGCGCTGTTGCGCTCCGCCACCGCGGCCTTCGCCGGGACCGAAATGCCCGGCCTGGCTGGCTGACGCCGTTCAGCGAACGACGCTGAGCCAGGCGCTGGCAGCGGCGCGCAGTTCCTGGGCGTGGTGCGCGTCCAGGCCAGCGCGCGAGTCGGCGCGTTCCATCAGCGTGGCGGCAGGGCTCGAAGGCGTCTCGGGGGTCTTGAGGCTCAACAGGCGTGCCACTTGGGCGACGAGGCTGTACATGATGTTTGCGCGGCCTTGGCCCGCGCTGTAGTGGTTGATGGATTGAAGATTAAGGGTTTTCCCTATGACTTCCAGCACAACGTTATGCACTTCCGGCATGAGGATATTCGCCTAGACTGCGCCCATGAAGCTGCAGCTGCTTTCGGATCTCCACCTGGAAGTGCATCCCCGGTTCGAAAT
Source organism: Variovorax sp. KK3 (assembly GCF_001984055.1). GTDB lineage: Bacteria > Pseudomonadota > Gammaproteobacteria > Burkholderiales > Burkholderiaceae_C > Variovorax. The sequence goes on along the minus strand of NZ_LYVO01000003.1, from coordinate 165,204 downwards.
TGCTCCTATACCAGACGCCGACTTCCTGGTGCTGGCGGGCGATATCGGCTCATATCAAGCGGGATCTCGTATCACCGAGGCCGATTTCGGATTGACCCGCTTTTCGCCCCGCCATGGCTGGCCGACGCCGGTGATGTACGTTCCCGGCAATCACGAGTACGACAACGCAGACTTCGACGCCACGCACGACCGCCTGCGCACGGTGTGCGACGCGCTCGACATTCAGTGGCTCGAACGCGAAAGCCGCGTGATCGATGGCGTCCGCTTCGTCGGCACCACGCTCTGGGCCGATTTCGACGCGCTGGTCGAGCCAGGCGACACCATGACCGAAGCCCTCAAGAAGCGCGGCAAAGCCATGCGGGCGGCGAACTTCTACCTCGAAAAAGCCGCCACGTTGCGGCACGGCCAGATCTTTCTCGCCGAGGCGTTGAGAGAGCACTCACTGACGTGCCAAGCCTGGCTGCGCAATGAGCTGGCTCAAGCCTTCGACGGCCCGACGGTGGCCGTCACCCATTTCGCGCCGACGCTGGCAAGCGCCGATCCGCGCTACGGCCTCAGCCCGGGCACGGCCGGCTTCTGCAATTCGCTCGACGAGTTGCTGCCCCGCGCCGACCTCTGGCTGCACGGCCACTTGCACTGCGCATTCGACTACATGAAGGACGGCTGCCGCGTGGCCGCGAACCCGCTGGGCTACAGGGGCAAGGGCGAGCAGGATGATTTCCGCCCCGACTGGCTCATCGAGGTGCCCCCGCCTCGCGCCAAACGCTGAGCCTCCCGCTCAAGCCGCCCGCACGCCGGCCACGCCGCTTTCGACCGCAAAGCGCGCCTGCGTCTGGAAGCGTGCGTCCGCCACCACCGGATGCGCCGTGGCCCGGAATTCACACTGCAGCCCCTTGGGCGTGGCCTCGATCAGCGCATAGCCGCGCTCGTCGCCTCGCGCATGCGCCACGTCGGGGTTGTCGTGCCGCATCTGCTCCATGGCCAGGCGGCTCGCACCGCGCGAACTGATCGAGCCGCCGACGAACTCGCTCGCGACCGCCAGGGATGCCGTGTCGTTGGGCTGCACGCGAAGGTCGGCCGCCACGAATCGGTGGACGTCGCCGCCCAGCACCACCACGTCGCGCAGCCTGGCGTCGGCGATGCCTTGCAGCAGTTGCTTGCGCGCCTCGGGGTAGCCGTCCCAGCCGTCGGTCCATGACTGCCGGCCGCGCGGCGCTTCGAGGCTGGTCGAACTCATCTGCGTGGACTGCCCCAGCAGCTTCCATTGCCGGCCGGACTCCGCCAGGCCCTGCGCGAGCCATCGCGACTGCTCAGCGCCGAGCATGGTGCGCGACGGATCGGCCAGCGCCTTGCAGCCGATCACCAACCGGCCCCAATCCCGCGTCGGATCAGGGCAGGCATGGTGGCTTCGGTACTGACGGCAATCGAGCGTCCACAGCTCGGCCAGACGCCCCCAGGCGAAGCGGTCGTGAATGCGCATCGACGGCCCCTGGGGCGCTACCAGCAGCGGCATGTGCTCGAAGTAGGCGCGATAGGCTGCGGCCCGCCGGCGCAGGAAGACCTCGGGATCGGTGTACTCCGGCTCGCGGTCGTTGGCGTAGTCGTTGACCACCTCGTGGTCGTCCCACGTCAGCACCCACGGATGCGCTGCGTGCGCCGCCTGCAGATCCGCGTCGCGCTTGTAGAGGGCGTGGCGCTCGCGATACGCCTCCAGCGTCAGCGGCATCGGCGCGCCGTGGCGCCGCATCTCGGGTGTTCGGCTGAAGCCTTCATAGATGTAATCACCGACGAACAGCACGAAGTCCAGGTCGCGCGAGGCGATATCACGGTGGGCCGCGAAATAGCCGTGCTCATAGTTCTGGCAAGCCCCCAGCGCCAGGCGCAGACGCTGCACCTGCGCGTCGGCTGCTGGCGCCGTGCCCGTGCGCCCTACCGGGCTCTGCGCATCGCCGCAGCGAAATCGGTACCAGTATTGCCGCTGCGGCGCCAGGCCCTGCACGTGCGCATGGACGCTGAAGGCACGCTCGGCATCGGTGATCACTTCGCCTTTCGCCACGCGGCGCTCGAGCCCCTCGTCGCCGAACACCTCGTACTGCACGGCGCAGCTGCGCACGCCGTCGAGGTCTTCACCCTGCGCTGGCGCGAGCCGGGTCCACAGGACCACGCTGTCGGGTCGCGGCTGGCCACTTGCGATGCCCAGCGTGAACGGGTCGGAACGCCAGCGCGGCGCCGCCTGCGCGTGCGCGACACGCATGGCGGGCCAGCCGCAGAGCGCCAGCCACAAGGCCGCGCGGTTCAAATCCCGTCGATGGAGAGGCATGAAAGACCGTGTTCCTACAGCAGCGACTCGCCCACCCAGGGCAAGAGCAGCCAGTTCTTGAAGCGCAGCCAATAGTGGCCGCCGGGTTCGTCATCGTGGACGACGTCGTCGCCTTTGGCGTCCGACTCCACCCATTGCACGCGTCGGCCGTCGGGCGTCAGGCGCAGCCGGTAGGCCGAGTTGGTGCGGCTGGCCGTGATGAGGGTCTGGTAGTCGGCCACGATTTCCGGGCTGTCGATCAGCAGGCCCGACTCGGTGTTGACCGCCGCCGAGCGATGGTCCATGTTCATCGATCCGACGAAGAGGAGCCGCTCGTCGACCACCGCCAGCTTGGCATGGAGCCGGCTGATCGAGTGACCGAAGTCGCCGAAGTGGCCCGAGCGGCCGGTGAGTTCCGGAGCGACCTCGCGGATGGTGACGCCGATGCGCAGCATGTCGGCGCGGTAGCGCGTGTAGCCGGCGTAGACCAGCGGCTCGTCGGTCGCGCCCAGCGAATTCGTGACCAGGAAGATGCGCCCCGTTTGCCCACCGGTGGCCTGCTTCATCATCGCCATGCCTCGCTCGCCGGGCACGAAGTAGGGCGACACGATGGTCACTTCGCTGCGGGCGGAATCGAGCGCCCGCAGCGCACCTTCGGTCACGCTGCCGCGAAACGCTTCGGCATCGTTGCCGCGTGTGATCTTGGCCGGGTCGTCCACGTACAACTGGGCCGTGGCCCAGCGCAGTTCGAGCGCGCCACCGTCGAGCTGCCGACCGACCGGGCTGCGTTCCATCACGTCGTGCGAGCGCACCGGCAGCTCGGACAGCGCGGCGCCTGCAAGCGCGTCGAAATGCGCACGCCGAAGCTCGGGCGAATCGGCACTCGAGATCACGTCGCCGACCGCACGCACCTGCTCGCTGTTCCAGTAGCGGTCGAAGCCCGCCGACATCTCGCGCACCACCGGCCCGCAGGACAGCAGGTCCATGTCGATGAAGTTGGCCGCGGTGCTGCGCATGAAGTATTCGCTCGCGATGTTGCGGCCACCCGTGACCGCGCAGGTGTTGTCGGCCACCAGCAGCTTGTTGTGCATGCGGTGGTTGATGCGGCCGAACTCGTGCAGCGACAACAGGAAGCGCATCGACAGCGACTCGGCGCGCGACGGCAGCGGGTTGAACAGGCGCAGTTCGACGTTCGGATGGGCCGCCATGCCGACCAGCATCGCGTCCTCGCCGCCGGTGTAGAGGTCGTCCATCAAGAGCCGCACCCGGACCCCGCGCGCGGCCGCGTCGCGCAGCTCTCGCAGGAACAGCAGCCCCACTTCGTCGCGCTGGATGTGGTAGTACTGCACGTCGAGCGACTTCTGCGCCTGCCGGATCAGCGCGATGCGCGCTTCGAAAGCGAACTCGGCTTCCGGCAGCAGCCGGAAGCCCGACCGGCCGGACGATGCGGCGGGCGTCCCCGATGCGACGATGCGCGCCAGCCGCGTGTCGGCCACGTCGGTCAGCGCCTGGCTCGGCACGACTCGCCCCGGCGGCGGCAGCGTCGCGCAGCCGCCGAGCCAGACGGCCAGGGCAAGCAGCAGAAAGGCGCGGACATTCGCGAACGACGGCATGGGCCGCAATGTAACGCCGCTGCCTGACCATGCGCAGCAGAGCCGCCCCCTATGATCGGCGCCCATCGGCAGCAGCAAGGGATTCGCGTGCTCAACGGCTTGTGGCTCGGTTTTTTTCTGGCAGCGGCGTTGGCCGCGTTCGTGCGCTGGCTCGTCGGCGGCGATGCCACGGTGTTCGCGGCCCTGGTCGAGAGCCTGTTCGCGATGGCCAAGCTCTCGGTCGAAGTGATGGTGCTGCTCTTCGGCACGCTCACGCTGTGGCTGGGCTTCCTGCGCATCGCCGAGGCGGCGGGCCTGGTCGCGTTTCTCGCGCGCATCCTCGGCCCGCTGTTCCGCCGCCTGATGCCGGAGGTGCCGTCCGGGCATCCGGCGCTCGGCCTCATCACGATGAACTTCGCGGCCAATGCGCTGGGCCTGGACAACGCAGCCACGCCGATCGGCTTGAAGGCGATGCGCGAGCTGCAGAGCCTCAACCCCAGCACCGACACGGCCAGCAACGCGCAGATCCTGTTTCTGGTGCTCAACGCCTCGTCGCTGACGCTGCTGCCGGTCAGCATCTTCATGTACCGCGCGCAGCAGGGCGCGGCCGATCCGACGCTGGTCTTCCTGCCGATCCTGCTGGCCACCAGCTGCTCCACGCTGGTGGGCCTGTTCTCGGTGGCGTTCGTGCAGCGCCTCAGGCTGTGGGACCCGGTGGTGCTCGCCTACCTGCTGCCCGGCGCGCTGCTGCTGGGCGGCTTCATGGCCATGCTGACCACGCTCTCGGCGGCAGCGCTCGCCTCGCTCTCTTCGCTGCTCGGCAACCTCACGCTGTTCGGGATCATCGTGGTCTTCCTGCTGGCCGGCGCGTGGAAGCGGGTGAAGGTCTACGAAGCCTTCGTCGAGGGCGCCAAGGAAGGCTTCGACGTCGCGAAGAACCTGCTGCCCTACCTGGTGGCGATGCTGTGCGCGGTCGGCGTGCTGCGCGCTTCGGGCGTGCTCGACATGGTGTTGGCCAGCATCCGCTGGGTGGTCGAGCGAACGGGCCTGGATGCGCGCTTCGTCGACGCGCTGCCGACCGCGCTGGTCAAACCGTTCTCCGGCAGCGCTGCGCGCGCGATGCTGATCGAGACCATGCAGAGCCAGGGCGTGGACAGCTTCGCCGCGCTCGTCGCCGCCACCATCCAGGGCAGCACCGAAACCACCTTCTACGTGTTGGCGGTCTACTTCGGCGCGGTCGGCATCCAGCGCGCGCGGCACGCGGTGGGTTGTGCGTTGCTGGCCGAGCTGGCCGGCGTAGTGGGCGCGATCGCCGTGGGTTACTGGTTCTTCGGATAACGGGCCGGAAGCCCTCCCGGGCGGGCGGCAAGACACGATGGGCCAGAATAGGCCTTCACTTCCCCGCTTTTCCGTGACCGTTCCCGCACGGGCGCAGCCGCCCTCCTTCACCGTCGACGAGTTTCGTGCCGCGCTCGGCATGTTCGCCACAGGCGTCACCATCGTCACCGCGCGCGCGGCCAACGGCCGGCTGGTGGGGCTGACGGCCAACTCCTTCAATTCGGTGTCGCTGGCGCCGCCGCTGGTGCTGTGGAGCCTGGCGCGCAGTGCCGCTTCGATGGCGGCACTGAGCACCGGCTCGCATTACGCCATCAACATCCTGGGCGCCGATCAGAAGTCGCTGGCCGAGCGCTTCGCGACCAAGGACGTGGACCGCTGGGCCGAAGTCGATTTCACCGAGGGCCTGGGCGGCGCGCCGGTGCTGGCCGGCGCGGCGGCGAGTTTCGAGTGCTTCAACCGCAGCCGCTACGACGAAGGCGACCACGTGATCTTCGTCGGCGAGGTGGAGCGCTGCACGCACAGCCCGGGTGCTTCGCCGCTGCTGTTCCACGGCGGGCGCTTCTACACCGAGCACCCGCTGTAGCGCGATGTAGCCCGACCTAGCGCCGCACGCTGAGCTTGTAGCGGAAGGTGTCGGCGCGGTAGACCGCGGTTTCCACGTGCACCGGGCCGCCGCCGGCCAGGTGCAGCAACCGCTCCACCAGCAGCACAGGCGCACCGGGCGAGAGCTGCAGCAGCTTCGCATCCTGCGCCTTCGCGAGGCCGGCGCCGATCTCGAGCTGGGCCTCGCCGATCTCCAGGCCGCCTTCGCGCTCGAACACCTCGATCAGGTCGCGCTGCGAAAAATCGACCCGGGCGAGCCGTTCGCCCAGAAAGCACGGCAGGTAGGAGCTGTTGAGCGACAGCGGCTCGCGGTCGAGGTAGCGCAGCGTCTGCAGGTGATAGACGGTCTCGCCGGCCGGCAGCTGGAGCTGGCGCGCCACGGCCGCGGGCGGCTTCATCTCGCGCCAGGCCAGCCGCTTGCTGCTCACCGCGTGCTGCTCGGGCGCCATCGCCTCGTTGAGGCCCTGCAGCCGGTTCAGGCTTTGCGCCGCCCTGGGATGGGACACGAAGGCACCCTTTCCGTGCAGCTTGACGATCAGGCCTTCGGTCTGAAGTGCCGCCAAGGCCTGCCGCACGGTGATGCGGCTCACGCCGTGCTCGGCCGTCAGCTCGGCCTCCGACGGCAGCTTGGCCCCCGGCGCGAGCACGCCGTCGAGGATGCGGGCGCGCAGCGCGTCGCGCAGCTGGGCGTGGAGCGATTGCGGCAGCTCAACCATTCATGGCCCCACCGGCAACGCTGGCATGCGATTTGCGTCGCTTGTCATAACTTGTCATAACAAGTAGATTCTGCACCGCCAGGGTGCTTCTTTTCCGTTCATCACAACCCAAGGAATCGACCATGTCCGCAGCCCGAGCCTTCATCCGTTCCAGCACCGCCGTGCTGGCCTTCACCGCTGGCCTGGGCTTCGCCCAGACACCGGGCTACCCCACCAAGCCGATCACGCTGATTGTGCCGTTCGCCGCAGGCGGCGGCGTCGATGCCACCGCGCGGCTGTTGACCGCGAAGCTGGGCGAGCTGCTCAAGCAGCCGGTCGTCATCGAGAACGTGGCCGGTGCCGCCGGCACCATCGGCACCCAGAAGGCCGCACGCTCGCCAGCCGACGGCTACACGATGCTATTCGCGGTGGCCAGCCCGCTCAACGTGGCGCCGCTGGTTGCGCCCGCGGCCGTGCGCTACGACAGCTTCAAGGACTTCGTGCCGGTGGCCACGATCGGCACCTCTCCCTTCGTGCTGATCGGCAAGACCGCGCTTCCCGCCAACACCACCGCCGACCTCATCAAGCTCGCCAAGTCGCAGCCCGGCAAGCTCAACTTCGGCACCGACGGCGTGGGCACCTCGCTGCACGTCACGGCCGAGCTGTTCAAGCAGCGCGCCGGCCTCGATCTCGTGCACGTGCCCTACAAGTCCGGCCCGCAGGTGCTGACCGACGTGGCCGGCGGCCAGGTCGACCTGGCGGTGCTGCCGCTGTCGCTGGCGCAGCCCTTCATCAAAGACGGCAAGGTGCGCGCCTTCGGCGTCACCTCGCTGGCGCGTTCGCCGAACGCACCCACCATTCCGGCGCTGTCGGAATCGGCGGAACTCAAGGGGCTCGAAATGGATGCATGGCTCGGCGTGCTCGCGCCCGCCAACACGCCGCCGGCCGTGACGGCCGCCTGGGTGGCCGCGCTCGACGCCACGCTCAAAGACCCGGAGATCGCGCGCAAGCTCGGCGACATCGCGGTCAAGCCGCAGCTGATCGCCGGCCCTGCCTTCGGCGAATACCTGGCCAAGGAGCGCAAGGCCATCGCAGGCGTGGTGCAGACTGCCGGCATCAAGACCGAATAGCCGTCTGCCACAGGAGTCACGTTCATGCTGATGTCGCTGTCCAGCGTCTGGATCCTGCTGCCGGCCGTGCTGCTGGCCGGCGGCCTGATCGGCGCCAGCGGCATCGGTGGCGTGCTGTTGGTGCCGGTGCTGACCCAGCTCGGTGGCGTGCCGCTGCCCCAGGCCATCGCCGCCGCCTCGCTGGGCTTCGCACTCCCGGCGCTGGTGGTGCTGAAGCCGCTGCGCCGCGAGCGCGCGATGGCGATGCGCTGCCTGCCTCTGCTGGGCGGTGCGCTGGCCGGCGCCGCCGCCGGTGCGCTGCTCGTGCGCTGGCTGCCGGGCAGCGCGCTCATGACCGGCGTGACGGTGCTCGTGCTGTTCTCGGGCTGGCGCGGTCTGCGTGCGGCGAAGTCCGCGGCGGCGCCGGCCGCGCCCCTGGGCAACGCTGCGCTGCTCGCCATCGGCGCGGTGGTCGGGCTGGGCTCGGCGCTCACCGGCACCGGCGGCCCGGTCCTGGTGCTGCCGCTGATGATGCTGCTGCGCCAGCCCATCGTGTTCGCGGTCGTTGCGGCGCAGGCGGTGCAGTTGCCGATCGCGCTGGCCAGCAGCACGGTGCATGCGATCGAGGGCCGGCTCGACCTGCCGCTCGCCGCGGTGTGCGGCGTCTTGATGCTGGCCGGCTCGATCGCCGGGCAGCGCGCTGCAGCCGGCCTCGACGTGCGCCAGCTGCAGCGCTTCGTCTCCATGCTGCTGCTCGCAGTCGGCGCCTGGTTCGCCTGGCTGCTCTACGCCTGACCCGACAAAGAGGAACGACCATGCTGTCCCCCGAACGCCTGAATTCCCGCGAGCCCCTGCTGCTCGCTCCCGAATGGCTCATGCTGCCCGAGGGCCCGCGCGAAGGCATGGCCGTGCTGGTCGAGAACGGCCGCTTCGCCCGTGTCGCTGCGCTGGACGACTTGCGCGCGGCGCATCCCGGCCTGGCGCCCGTCGAGATGCCGCAGCGCCTGTTGATGCCGGGCCTCGTCGACACCCATACGCACCTGACCCAGTCCTTCGGCAAGGCGCTGGCCTTCGGCGAGCCCTCCGAGATCTTCAAGCGCATCTGGGTGCCGATGGAGGCGACGCTCGACGAGAACGCCGCGTACCTGTCGTCGAAGCTGGCGGCGCTGGAATCTTTGCGCGGCGGCTTCACCACCGTGGTCGATGCCGGCACGCGCTCGCAGGTCGGCCTGGATGCGGTGGCCAGCGCCGCGCGCGACACCGGCATCCGCTGCGTGCTGGGCATGATCTGCAACGACGCGGACCTCGACGGCGACGAGGCCGCTCAGCGCCGCATCCTCGACGACGCCGCGACCTTCCTCGCACGCCTCGAACACGACCCGCTCGTGCATCCTTCGCTCGCCATCTCGATCCCCGAGGCGGCCAGCGACCGCATGCTCCAGGCGGTCGCCGCGCTCACGCTCGAAAGCGGCCGGCGCTTCCAGACGCACGTCAACGAACACCTCGCCGCGGTCGAACGCTCGCTGGTCGCACGCGGACTGCGTCCGCTCGAAGTGCTGCACGCCTGCGGCGCGCTCAATGCGTCGGCCTTGCTGGCCCACGCGACGCTGCTGACGCCGCGTGAAATCGGCCTCCTGCGCGACAGCGGCGCCGCCGTCGCCTACAACCCGGTGGCCAGCCAGTGGAAGGGCAATGCCGTGCTCGACGCCGGCCTGCTCGCCCTGCTCGGCGTGCCCTTTGGCCTGGGCACCGACGGTACGCGTGCCGACGGCTTCCGCCTGATGGATGCGGCCGAAGCCACGCAGCGGCTGACCAGCGGCCTTGCGAACGGCGACTCGTCCTGCGGCGGCGGCTGGCTCTGGCTCGACCATGCGACGCACGGCGGCGCGCGGGCGGCAGGGCTGGGCGCGCTCACCGGCCACATCGCGGAAGGTCTGGCGGCCGACTTCCTCGTCGTCGACCTCGACATCCCCGAGTTCGTGCCGAGCTGGGACCTCAACTGGGAGCTGGTGCGCTTCGGCAACCGCGACCAGATCGAAGCCGTGTTCGTCAACGGCGCGCTGCGCCTGTGGCAGGGCTGGCCGGTCGACTGGGACGCGCGCGCCCTGATGCGCGAGGTGCGCGAGGTGGCGCGCCGCGACGTGCGGCGCGCGCCGATCCAGCGCGTGCATCCTGCGTCGGACCTGCACCGCGCGCAACAGCGGCAGCCTTCCAGCCCCGCCTGAAGGATCTACGCCGGCAGGCTACGATCGGCGGATGCCCGCCCGCCCTGCCTGCCTGCCGCCGCGTGCACACCGGCAGTGTTGCGCGGCGACGGTTGCCCTGCTGGCGATCGTCGTCGCTGCGCCGGCCGCATCGGCCGAGCCGCTCAAGCAGAACTGGTTCGACGACCCCTTCTTTCAAGTCTCCTCCGGCCTGCGCACATGCCCGGTGCCCGAGGGACCGCTCTACACCGAGGCCGAGCGTCGCACGCAGATGCACGCACGGCTCGAACGCGGCACCAGTTGCTGGCTCGAAGGCCGCTGCAAGGACAGCAACGCATACCGCTACGACAAGACGATCGCACCACGCGTGCAGGCCGCGCTGTCCGCCGTGCCGGGCGTGAAGCAGGCGAGCGTCTGGGCCATGGTCCAGCGCCGCTGGGTCTTTCTGCAAGGCTGCGTGCCTTCGCGCGCATTGGCCAAGCGGCTCGAGGCCGCGGCGCGCGCCGTGCCCGATGTCGAGCTGGTGGTCGACGACCTCATGGTGGGCACGCGGAGCAGGCCGCCCTACGCGGTCGCGGCGCCCTGAGCAAGACATTGCAAGAACACAAGTTCCCAGAACAAGCGACAGACAAGCCCGAGACGCACCCGAATGATCGAAAGAAAAAGCCACCTCGACACCCGCGCCATCAGCCTCTTGCTGGTCTGCTGCTCCTTCTGGGGCCTGCAGCAGATCCTCATCAAGACCACCGTGACCGAGGTGCCGCCGCTGTGGCAGGCCTCGATCCGCATGGGCGGCGCGGTGGTGCTGCTGTGGCTGTGGTGCCTGTGGCGCCGCGTGCCGCTGTTCGAGCGTGACGGCACCCTGCCCGGCGGCCTGGTCGCCGGCCTGCTCTTCACGGCCGAATTCATCGGCATCTACATCGGCCTGCAGCACACCAGCGCATCGCGGCTCACCGTGTTCCTGTACACCGCGCCCTTCGTGGTCGCGCTGCTGCTGCCGCGCTTCGTGCCCTCGGAGCGCCTGCGCGGCATGCAATGGGTGGGCCTCGCGCTGGCCTTCATCGGCGTGGTCGTGGCCTTCAGCGAAAGCTTCGGCCACAGCAGCTCGGGCCAGTTGCTGGGCGATGCGTTGGCATTGATGGCGGGCATCGCCTGGGGGCTGACCACGCTGGCGATCCGCAGCACGCGGCTCGCCACGGCCAGCGCGGAGAAGACGCTCTTCTATCAAATCGCCGTGACGGCCGCCGTGTCGCCGCTACTCTCGATCGGGCTCGGCGAGACCTGGAGCATCTCGTACTCCGGATACGCATGGTTCTCGATCACCCTGCAGACCGTGATCGGCGCTTTCGCGAGCTACCTGGCCTGGATGTGGATGCTGCGGCACTACCCCGCCACCCGCATCTCGTCCTTCACCTTCCTCACGCCACTGTTCGCGCTGGTGTTCGGCGTCGTCCTGCTCGAGGAGCCGCTGACGCTGCAGCTGGTGCTGGCGCTCTGCGGCGTCGCGCTGGGCATCGTGCTGGTCAACCGGAAGACGGCGCCCGTCGCCCAAGACGAATCGGCCGAATCCGTGCGCCGTGCAAACTGAACCGAGCCAACACGAGGCCCCGAGCGCGATGAACTTCCAGCCCCTTCTCGACGAGATCGATCGCGAGATCCGCCCCTTGCTCGGTCACGGCGGCACGGTCGCCAGCTACATCCCGGCACTGGCCCGCGTGCCGGCCGCGCAGTTCGGCATCGCGCTGCGCACCTGCCAGGGCGCGGAGGCGCAGGCCGGCGATGCGGCCACGCCCTTCTCGATCCAGAGCATCTCGAAGCTCTTCACGCTGACGCTCGCGATGCGCCACATGGGCGACGCGCTGTGGGAGCGCATCGGGCGCGAGCCGTCGGGCAACCCCTTCAATTCGCTGGTGCAACTCGAAAGCGAGCAAGGCAAGCCGCGCAACCCGTTCATCAATGCCGGGGCCATCGCCGTGGCCGACCGCCTGCTGAGCCGTGGCGACGCCAAGGCCGAGTTGGTGGCGCTGATGAGCAGCCTGTGCGGCGAATCCATCGGTTTCGACGACGAGGTCGCCGCCTCCGAGGCCGCGACCGGCTATCGCAACTACGCGCTCGCCAATTTCATGAAGAGCTTCGCCAAGCTCGACAACGACGTCGAGGCGGTGCTCGACATGTACTTCCACCAGTGCTCGCTGCGCATGAGCTGCGTGCAGCTGGCGCGCGCGGCCGGCTTTCTGTGCCGCGACGGCGCCCATCCGCGCAGTGGCGAAGCGGACATCACCACCGAGCGGCAGGCACGGCGCATCAACGCGCTGATGCTGACCTGCGGCACCTACGACGCGGCCGGCGACGTGGCCTTCTCGATCGGCCTGCCCTGCAAGAGCGGCGTCGGCGGCGGCATCGTGGCCGTGGTGCCCGACCGGCTCACGCTGTGCGTGTGGTCGCCGGCGCTCGATGCGACGGGCAATTCGCTGCTGGGCATGAAGGCGCTGGAGCTCTTCGTCGCGAAGACCGGCCTGTCCGTGTTCTGAGCGAAGCGCAGCGCGTCATCCGCGGCCGAAGGCCAGCAGCATCTCGATGACCCGCTGCGTCGCCCCGTCCAGCGGGCCGTTGGCGCGGTAGGCAATGGCCAGGTGGCGCGTGAGCTTCGGGCTCAAGGGCCGCGTCTGCACGTGCTCGCCGGCATCGGCGACCTTGCCTTCGTCGGGTGCCGGCAGCAACGCAACGCCGTAGCCCGCGGCCACCAGCCCGCGCATCGCGACATCGTAGTCGTGCTCGATGCGCGCGCGCGGCGCGAAGCCGGCCTGCGCGAACCACTCCATCGTCAGCGCGTACATGCGCGACCCCGGCTGGTTCATGATCAACGGATGCTGCGCCAGCCAGGCCGGCGTGACGCGCCGCGGCGCCTCCCAGCTCGCCGGGATGAAGGCGGCCATGGAATGCTGTCGCCAGGGCGTGAGCGCCAGGCCCGGCGTGGCGGGCTGCGGCAGCGCGATGATGGCCAGGTCCAGCGCGCCAGCCAGCACGCCGGACACCGAGTATTCGGAGCCCAGGAAGCTGGGAGTCAACACGATGTCCGGGTAGTGCTTAAGCAGCGCGTGGAACACGGGCGGCAGCAGGTCGACCACGACGCTGGTCGTGCTGCAGCCGATGCGCACGCGCCCGGCCAGGCCCTGGTGCTGCCGCTGCACGGCCTCGATGGCATCGTCGGCATCGCGCAGCAGGCGGCGGCCGCGCTCCACCAGCACGGCACCGGCCGGCGTGGTGGTGACGCGTCGCGCACCGCGCAGCACCAGCGTGGCGCCCAGGCGCGATTCGAGTTCGCTGACGTGCAGGCTCACGGTCGGCTGCGCGAGGTGCAGGGCTTGCGCGGCGGCCGAGAACGTGCCCAGGTCGGCAATGGCCACGAGGGTGCGGAGTTGGTCGAGGTTCAGCTCTCTCATCAGTAATCCTGATTGGTCGCCTCAGAAATCTCAACTTCCACAATATCACGCGCCGGCGCACCATCGGGCTCCAACACAGGAGTACATGCGATGGAATCGAAGATGCAACAGTCCCTGCACCGGCTGCTGCAGGCCCTGGTCGAGCGGGCCGCAGCGGCCCAGGCGCGCCGCCGGGCCCGTCGGCAGGCGCAGCAACTCAACGGGATGAGCGAGCACGAGCTGCTCGACCTGGGCATCGGCCGCAGCGAAGTGCCGGGCCTCGTGCACGCCACGCGGCCGCGCTGACGCCGCGCGCGGGCTTCAGCGCGCCGGCGGGTCGTAGTCCTTCTGGTCCGCCAGGATGGACGCGGCGCGATAGGCCGAGCGGCCCGCGGTCTTGGTGTACGCCATCAATGTCTTCCACTGCCGCTCGCGGTCCTGCGGGCTCATCGGGCTGCGCTGGTTGATCAGGGCCTGGCTCACCTCGAGCAGCGATATGGCCGCGGTCAGACAGAAGTGGACCGCCGACTGCTCCGGGTCTTCGTGGTAGCGGGCCTGCTCGGCATGCAGGGCCATCGACTGGTCCTTCTCGTTCATCGATGCCAGCAGCGTGGGCCCGTAGAACGGAACCGCGCGCCGGTCGATGCTGCCGGCGCCCAGCGCCTCGTCGAGTTCGGCCAGGGCTTTCTCGATGTTCGACATCGGGCTTTTGTCGTTGCGGTCGGGGCTCATGGGGGATGTCCGTGTTTTGGGGCCGTCAGGCCGGGCAGTCGACGATGCTGAATTCGACGCGCCGGTCCGGCGCATCGACGACGTCGTCGGTACCGCTGCCGACGAGGTTGTTCCTCGAGCCCATGCCCAGCGTGCGCGTGCGGCTCGCGAGCTCGGGCGACTCGCTGCTCAGCTTCTGGCGGATCGAGTTCGCGCGGCGGGCCGAGAGGCTGTCGTTGACGGCTTCGGGGCCGGTCTTGCTGCTGTGGCCCACGATGTCCATGCAGGTCCTGGCGCTGCCCGCCTGCCGCGCGATCTGGCGCAGCCACATGCCGTAGGCGCTGGTGAGCCGGGTGTCGGCCCAGAACTCGGTGCTGCCGGGGTTGAAGAGAAACTTGACGCTCAGGTTCTTCTGCGTAAGCCCGTAGGCCACCAGGCGGCCGAAGGCGTCTTCGGCTTCGGCCGTTCGCCCGAGCTTGGCGCTCGCCAAGTAGACGCCGTTGAGCACCCGGATCTGGTTGCCGGCCGGCGCCGCCGACAACCTGCGGTACTCGGCCAGCGCTTCGCGGTAGCGCCCCGCGTTGTAGAGCGAGGCCGCTTCGTGCACGGCGGTCGCCGCCGAGATCCGGCCCAGGTAGGTGGCGTCGGCCGGCTTGCCCACCGGCGTGGTGCTGGTGCGCACGTAGCCGTCGACGGTCTCGTCCTTCATCAGAACCGGGCTGTCGCGGTAGTAGCTCATCGGCTTCATGTCGATGCCGTCCATGCGCGCCAGCGCCGACGACTGCGCGATGACTTCGCCGCCGTCGAGCGCGACGAGCGCCACGCTCACGCGGACATCGGCCTGCGCCTTGGCCAGCGAACCGACGAGCAGGTACTGCGCCTTCGCCAGGCTCGATGCCTGGAATGGCAAGAGCTCGAACTGGCGCGACTGCTGCACCCGCTCGCCGATGGCGCGGTCGAGCTGCTGGGTCGCGACGGTCTGCTGGCCGGTGTCGGCGGCGATCGCCGGGTCGAGGATCACGGTGCCCCGGTCCTGCCCCGCCAACCGCTTCGACAGCGTGCGCGTCTGCTCGAAGAGCGCGTCGGCGGCCACGACGATGGCGCGGTCGTAGGGCATCGCCTCTTCGCTCACGGTCGCGGGCCGGGTCGCGCAACCGCCTAGGCCGAGGCAGGCGGTTGCGGCCAGCAGCAGGCCGGAGAGCAGCGGTGCTGCGAAGGTGGGGGATCTCATCTGCATTGATTTTTCTGAAAGGCGGCTTCGTCGGGGCTCAGGCCCTCCAACGAGGATTTGAGAACGAGGTCGCTGCAGCGCAGGGCGCGCGCGGACTGTGCGACGGCGGGCGTGGCCTCGGGCGGCTCGGATCGGGTCGTGTGTGCAGCAGGCTGCTGAGGCTCCGGCGCGGCCGCGACAGGCTTCGCACGCGCGGCTGTCGGCCGTGCCACGGCAACGACTTCGGGCCGCGTCGTGGGTGCAGGTGCATCGGCTGTGCGAGCGGTCGGCTGGCGCGGCACGACGACGCTGGCAGGCGCCGGAGTTTCGGCAGAAGCGATGGCCTTGACCGGCGTCGACACAGGCACCGGCACAGGCACCGGGACAGGCACTGGCGTGGAATCAGGCTGTGCGGGCGCCGAGACGGTGGCCGTCGGCGCGGCGCGCGGCGTTTCGGCACGCTGTGCTTCCGGCGGCGCATTCGATGAGCCCGTGCCCAGCCACCATGCACCGGTACCGGCCAGCGCGAGGACGAGTAGCGCGACATGCCCACGGCGTACGCGGCCTCGCGTGTGGCCCGGGTCGGCATCGGCGAGCGGGGCGTGCAAAGTCGCGGGGCCCGTGTCGTCACCTGCATCGGCCGCATGCGAGGCCGCAGCATCGCTGCCCTCCGTGCGCTCGGCTGCCATCGACGTGGCCTCGGATGCATCCTCAGCAGGCAGATCGCCGATCAACGCACGGAACTGCCCCACGTCCTGCGGCCGGGCCTCAGGTCGCAGCGCCAAGGCCGCATCGATGGCTTCGAGGAAGCGTGCGCCGTACAGCCCGCCGTGCGTGCGGGCCAGCGGCTGCAACGCATCGCTGACGACCCGGCCGGCCGACGCGGGCGGCAGCCGGCCCGTGATGGCGTAGTAGACGACGCCGGCGAGGGCATAGAGGTCGGTCCACGGGCCCTGCGTCATCACGCCGCCGTATTGCTCGATCGGCGCGAAGCCCGGCTTGAGCACCGCCGTGAGGCCCTGCGTCATGTCGCTGATCACGCGGCGGGCCGCGCCGAAGTCCAGCAGCACCGGCCCGGCGCTGGTCAGCAGGATGTTGTCGGGCGAGATGTCGCGGTGCAGGCACTTCGCTCGATGCAGAACCGCCAGCGCGTCGAGCAGCGGATGCAGCCATGCGCGCAACTGCGCTTCGGACGGTGGGTGCGACTCACCGGCCAGCATCTCCTTGAGCGTCGGGCCCTCGTAGTACGGCATCGCCATATAAGCCGTGCCGTTGGCTTCCCAGAAGCGGAACACCTTGAGCAGGGCCGGATGGTCGAAGCTGGCGAGCAGGCGGGCCTCGTTGACGAAGCTCTTGAGACCGGCCTCGAAGGTGTCGCGATGCTGCTCCGAACGCATCGACACGCCGAGCGAATCGTCGGCGCGCATCGCCAAGCTCGCGGGCATGTATTCCTTGAGCGCCACGTGGCGTTCGAGCATCGGGTCCCAGGCCAGGTACACGATGCCGAAGCCGCCTTCGCCGAGCGGCCGAAGCACCTGGAAGCCCGCGAGTTCCGTGCCTTCCGCCAGCGCATCGCGCAGCGGCGCCACGGCGCGGCGCTCCTGCGTCACGGCGGTCTGCAGCCGTGTGAAGGCCTCGGTGGCGACATAGGGCGGGGGCGATTCGAAGAGCGATGCCGACTCGTCGAAGGCGCCGCCTTTCAGCGCGCCCACGCATCCGATGCAGAAGGTGGCGGCCGCCCGGTTGCGCGTCCCGCATGCCGGGCAGATGGCCTGGGAACCCGATGAGGGACCACTGCGCGCCGGCGCATGCACCGGCTCAGGCTCGGCCGCCGCGGTCGCGTTCATTCAAAAGCTCGCGAGGCGGACCACGGCCCAGCCCAGAGCCACCATCAGCGCGATGACGAGCGCAGCGCGGCCCCACACGCTTTCTCGACGGCGTGCCCGAGGCCCGCCGTGTCCGAGCGACGCATAGGAAGACGGGCGGTCTTCCCTGTCGGGCCTTTCGGTCCACCAGCCCGTGTTTGTTTCATGATCTCGCATCACCGAAAGTATTAGTGAGCGCGTTAGAACTACTTACGTCTTTTGACATAGACGACAGCGGCTCTCGTGACCCTTCGCACGCATGGGCGGTGCGCCTACACGGCGCGAGGTGCAGTCCTACACTGTGCAGTCGCGCGTGGACTGGCGCACGACCAGTTCCGGTCGCAGCACCACGGTCGAAGCCGACAAGGCCCGGCCATCGATCTCGTCGAACAAGGTCTCGGCGGCGCGCCAGCCCAGCTCGCGGTGTGGCAGGCGGATGGTGGTGAGCGGCGGGTCGACCATGTCGACCAGCGGCATGTCGTTGTGGCCGGTGATCGAGATGTCGTGCGGCACGCGCAGTCCGCGTGCGCGCAGTTCGTCGTAGGCCCCCAGCGCCACCAGGTCGTTGCAGCAGACCACCGCCTCGGGCCGTTCCGGCTGCGCGAGCAGCTGCGCCATCGCCTGCCGGCCGGCCTCGCGGCTGTAGCTCTCGCACTCGGCCACGGCCACCAGGGGCAGGCCACAGTCGCGCAGCGCCTGCTCCACGCCTTGCCGCCGCGCCACGCCGGTGGGCACGCCCTGCGGCCCCGCCAGATGCGCGATGCGGCGGTGGCCGGTGGCCACCAAATGGTCGACGGCCAGCTTCATCGCGAGCCGGTCGTCGCTCACCACCGCCGGCAGGCGCCCGCGCTCGTCGCCGCGGTTGACCAGCACCGCGCGCATGCCGACTTGGCGCAGGTAGTCGATGAGCGGATCGTCCCGCGTGGCGATGGCCAGCACGACGCCGTCCACCTGCTGCGCCAGCATGCGCTCGACGATCGGGCGCGCCAGCGCCTGATCCATCACGTTGGCGACGAACACGAAATAGCCGCGCGCCGACGCGCTGGCCTCGATGCCCTGGAGGATCGGCGGGAACACCGCATTGGTGATGTCGGGCACCAGCACGCCGATGGTGTGCGTGCGGCCCGTCCGCAGCGCCGATGCGGCGCGGTTGGGCCGATAGCCCAGCCGCTGCGCCGCTTCCTCGACCACCCGCAGCACCTCTTCGCTGATGAGCCCGCGCTTGTCGGGGCTGAGGGCGCGCGAGACGGTGGAGACGTGGACACCGGCGGCCTGCGCGACGTCGCGGATGGTCACAGTGGACGGGGTTGTGGCGCTCATGGGGTGCAAACGATTGATCGAAACGGCCGAACGAAGTATCCACCCGTTCCGGACGATGGTGCTGGAAAACCCCGAGCTTGCCAAAACGTCGGATCCCGCCATAATTCGCCTGTCGTGCAAACGATTGCATTTAGTAAAGCACTCAACCGAGGCACCCCATGAACATCGTGACCACCCCCGACTCCGTGCTCGAGATGACGCTCGCCGCCATGTCACGCACGCCCGACGAGCGCCTGCGTACCGTGATGGCCTCGCTGACCCGGCACCTGCATGCCTTCGTGCAGGAAACCCGCTTGACGGAAGAAGAGTTCGAGCATGCGCTCGACTTCATCGTCGGCATCGGCCAGGCCACCGGCGACAAGAAGAACGAGGTGGTGCTGGCCGCCGACCTTCTGGGCGTGTCGACCCTGGTCGCGCTGCAGAACAACCAGGACCCGCAGGGCGAGTCGCCGGCCGCCCTGCTCGGCCCCTTCTGGCGCGCCAACGCACCGCTGTGCACGCCCGGCGAATCGATCGCGCGCTCGACCACGCCCGGCGTGCCGCTGGACGTGACGGGCGTGGTGCGCGACAGCGCCGGCCGCCCGGTGGCCGGCGCCATCGTCGACGCCTGGCAGGCCTCGCCCGTCGGCCTGTACGAGAACCAGGACCCGGCCCAGCAGGACATGAACCTGCGCGGCCGCTTCGAGACGGACGCCGACGGCCGCTTCCGCTTTCGCACGGTGCGCCCGGCCGGCTACCCGGTGCCGGTCGACGGACCCTGCGGCGTGCTGCTGCAGGCACAGCAGCGCCACCCCAACCGCCCGGCGCACATCCACTTCATGGTCAGCAAGCCCGGCCACAAGGTGCTGATCACGCAGGTCTTCGCCGACGACGACGAGAACCTCGAAAGCGACCCGGTGTTCGGCGTCACGCGCCGGCTGATCGGCCGCTTCCAGCCGCAGCAAGGCAACGCAGCCGCGACGCTCGAACACGATTTCGTGCTCGAACCCGGCGAGATGAAGTTTCCGCGCCCGCCCATTCCCTGAACCACCCACCGACTTTCAACGCACCATGAGCTTCGACCCCACACCTCGACTCGACGGCAAGTTGGCCGTCATCGCCGGCGGCCTTGGCGCCATCGGCTACGCCACGGCGCAGCGCCTGGCCGCGCTCGGTGCCAGCTGCGTGCTGCTGCACCGCGAGCGCGCCGGCACCTCGCCGCAAGCACGGCTGGCAGAGCTGCCTGCCGCGGCCGGCCAGCGCCATGCGGCGCTGGCGGCCGACATCGTCGACACGCCCAGCCTTCAGAAGGCCGCGGCCGGCGTGGCGCAGGACTTCGGCCGCTGCGACATCCTGGTCAACAGCGCCGGCCACACGCGGCCCGTGCCGCCCGGTGATTTGGACGGGCTGACCGACGAGCTGATCGACGACATCGTGCGCGCCAACTTCCGCGGCGTGTTCGCCACCATCCGCGCCTTCGCGCCGCTGCTCAAGGCGAGCGGCGACGGGCTGGTGGTCAACATTTCCTCGATCGCCGGGTTCACCGGCGTCGGCAGCAACCTCGCCTACGTCGCGGCCAAGGCCGGGCTCGACGTGGTCGGCGATGCGCTGGCCCGGGCGCTGGCGCCGGCCGTGCGCGTGGTCTCGGTGTCGCCGGGCGCGGTGGAGTCCGGCTTCGTGCCGGGCCGCGGCGACGACTTCAAGGCCAAGATGGCGCAGACCACGCCGCTGGGCCGCATCGGCAGGCCCGACGACGTGGCGGCCACCGTCGAAGCGCTGGCGACCACGCTGCGCTTCGTGACGGGCACGCGCATCGTCGTGGACGGAGGGCGGCACCTGTGAACACGCAAAAGACACTCATCACGTGTGCGGTGACGGGCAACCTGGTCAAGCCCGACCAGACACCGCACCTGCCCATCACCCCCGCGCAGATCGCCGACGAATGCCTGGCCGCCGCCGAGGCCGGCGCAGGCCAGGTCCACATCCACGTGCGCGACCCGGAGAGCGGCAAGCCATCGATGCAGGTCGAGCTCTACCGCGACGTGGTCGACCGCATCCGGCAGAAGAATCGCGAGCTGATCATCAACCTCACCACCGGCCCCGGTGGCCGCTTCATTCCGAGCGAGGACGACCCCAAGGTCTACGCGCCAGGTACCAGCCTGCTGCCGCCCGAGAAGCGTGTGGAGCACATCGCGCTGATCAAGCCCGACGTCTGCTCGCTCGACCTCAACACCATGAACTCGGGCCCCGACGTGGTCATCAACACGCCGAAGAACGTGCGCCGCATGGCCAAGGTGATCCGCGAGGCCGGCGTGAAGCCCGAACTCGAGATCTTCGATTCGGGCGACATCCACATGGCGCTTGACCTGATCGCCGACGGCACGCTCGAAGGCCCAGCGATGTGGACCCTGGTGCTCGGCGTGAAGTACGGCTTCATGGCCACGCCGCAGACCGTGATGTACGCCCGCGACATGCTGCCGCGCGGCGCCTTCTGGAGCGCCTTCGGCATCGGCCGCATGGAGTTTCCGATCGTGGCGCAGGCCTGGCTGATGGGCGGCCACGTGCGCGTCGGCATGGAAGACAACATCTACCTCGAGAAGGGCGTGCTGGCCGAAAGCAACGCGCAGCTGGTGGCCAAGGCGCGCGACATCATCCGGAGCCTGGGTGGCGAGATCGCCAGCGCGCGCGAGGCGCGCACGCTGCTCGGCCTGGCGGGAGGGAAGTGACCATGAGTGCAGTGTTGAACCCGACGACCGCCGCGCGCGCCGTGCGCGTGCACGAGAAGGCCGCCGACCTCGATGCGCTGAAGCTCGACCTGGCACCGCAGCAGGAGCCCGCGGCCAAACCCGGCTTCGCGGTGGTGCGGGTCGATGCCGCTGCGGTGAACCCCAGCGACGTCAAGGCCAGCCTGGGACTGATGCCACAGGCCGTGTGGCCGCGCAGCCCGGGGCGCGACTTCGCGGGCACCGTGATCGCCGGCCCCACCGAATGGGTGGGCCGCGAGGTCTACGGCTCCGGCGGCGACATCGGCATCACACGCGACGGCTCGCATGCCCGCTACCTGCTGCTGCCGGTCGAGGCGCTGCGCGCCCGGCCGCGCAGCATCTCGATGGACGAGGCCGGCGCGGTGGGCGTGCCCTTCGTCACCGCCTACGAAGGCTTCAGGCGCAGCGGTATGCCGCAGGCCGGCCAGACCGTGCTGGTGCTCGGCGCCAACGGCAAGGTCGGGCAGGCCGCGGTGCAGCTGGCTGCGCAGGGCGGCGCCCGGGTCATCGCGGTGCAGCGGCGCGCCGGGCCCTTCGAAGGCTTCGCCTGCGGGCCGGTCGACGTGGTCGATGCGCGCTCGCAGGACGTGGCCGCCGTGGTGCGTGAATTGACGGGCGGCCGCGGCGCCGACGTCGTCTACAACACCGTCGGCAGCGCCTATTTCGAAGCCGCCAACAAGTCGATGGCGAAGGGCGCAACGCAGATCTTCATCGCCACGCACGACCGCGCCGTGCCTTTCGACATCTTCGCGTTCTACCGCGGCATGCACACCTATGTGGGCATCGACTCGCTGGCGCTCGATTGCGTGGCGGCCACCGCGCAGCTCGACGCCATGCGCGAGGGCTTCGAGCGCGGCACGCTCAAGCCCTTTTCGATCGCGCGCGCCTTCGTGCTCGACGAAGCACAGGACGCCTATCGCCTGGTGCTGTCGGGCAGCACCGACCGCGTGGTGCTGCGGCCCTGAGCGGCACGGCACGCCTTCACGACAAACCCACGGAGACAGCAACCATGAACCGATTTCTTCCCGCCCGCCGCCAGCTGATCACGGCCGCCCTGGCCGCCTGCGCATGGGGCGGCGTGCATGCCCAGGGCGACTGGCCCAAGGGCCAGACCGTCAAGCTGGTCGTGCCCTTCACCGCCGGCAGCGGCACCGACATCGTGGCGCGCCTGGTCGCCGAGCGGCTCGGGCCAGCGCTGGGCGGCTCGGTCATCGTCGACAACAAGCCGGGCGCCGGCGGCACCCTGGGCGCGGCGCAGGTGGCCAAGGCGCCGGCCGACGGCTACACGCTGCTCGTGCATTCGGCGGGCCACCTGGTGAACCCGTCCATCTATCCGGGGCTGACCTACGACACCCTCAAGGACTTCGCCGGCATCACGCCCATGGCCAGCCTGCCCAACATGCTGGTGGTGGCGCCCAACCGCTTCGCCGACGTGAAGGATCTCGTGGCGCAGGCCAAGGCCAAGCCCGGCGGCTTCAACTACGGCTCGGCCGGCAACGGATCGGCCACCCACATGAACGCCGAGGTGTTCCGCCTGGCGGCGGGCGTGCAGGCGCAGCACGTGCCCTTTCGCGGCACGCCCGAGGCCATGACCGAAGTGATGGGCGGGCGCATCGACTGGTTCTTCGCGCCCATGGTGTCGGCGCTGCCGCTGGTGAAAGACGGCAAGCTCAAGGCGCTGGCCGTGGGCACCGGAAAGCGCTCGGCGGTGATGCCGCAGTTGCCCACCACGGTCGAGGCCGGCGTGCCGGGCTCGGAATACCTGTTCTGGGTCGGCCTGTTCGCACCGGCGAAAACCCCCAAGGCCGTGGTCGACCGTCTGCAGGCCGAGGTCGCGAAGATCATGGCCGCGCCGGACCTGAAAGACCGGCTCGACAAGCTCGGCGCCGAGCCCTTCACCATGCCTTCGGCGCAATTCGACAAGTTCATCGTCGACGAGACGGCCAAGGCGCAGCAGGTGGTGAAGGCTGCGGGCATCAAGGTCGACTGAAGGCGCGGCGCGCCCGGCTACTTTTCGTAGACCGTGAGCGGGCCGCAGTTCTCGTCCGTGACGAAGAAGGCCAGCAGCTTGGCGGTGCGCGTGGGGTCGGGGTTCTCGGCGAACACGTGCAGGGTGCCCGGCGGCTCGAAGAAGCTCTGGCCGGCCTGGTAGTCCTGCGGCGGCGTGCCGTTCAACTGCGAGCGCACCGTGCCTTCGACGACCACGGCCGTGACCGAGCCCGGATGCCGGTGCGCCGGCGAATAGGCCAGCGGCGGAAACTCCACCATCACCGTGGTCTGCGACTTGCCCGGCACGTTGGGCAGCGGCTCGCAGGACAGCGGCTTGACGATGGTGGCGGGCCGCGCGGCGCTGCCCGCGGGGGCGGGCGCCGACGCGAACATCGGCCGGCCCAGGGCGCTGGTGCACAGGTCGTCGATCCATCGCGCGGCCGACCGGGGCGCGGCCGGCACGAGCACCATCCAGGCCGCGGCCAGCCCGAGCAGGCCCACCGACATCCCGCGGCGGGTGGCGAAGCGCATCGCGTTCATGCCAGCACCTCCGCGGGCCAGCGCAGATCGGCTCGCCATCCGAGTTCGGCCTTCGCCTTGTCGCTGTTCACCACCGCGCCGTCCTCGGCGATGTTGAAGATGCCGGCGGCGCCCCGCTGCAGCGCGAGCAGCGCCGCCCAGGCTGCGGCTTCGACGTGCACGGGGCTTGCGCCCCTGGGCGTCGGGGAGAAGGTGCGTGGCCCGTAGAGCTGCCCGTAGCGCAGCACCGCCCCGCGCAGGCCCACCGTGCCGAGCGTCGACTGCTCCAGCGCCACGACACCGCGGACCGTGATGCCCCGCGGGTCTGCCGCGCTTCGGTCGAGCGGCTGATCTTCGCGCCAGGGTTGCGGCCCGGGTGCATAGGCCCAGGCGATGCTCTGCGAGATCAGGCGGTCGCAGCCCGCCGCCAGCGCGGCCGCCACCAGGTTGCGCGTGCCATCGCTGCGCAGGCGCGCATTGCGCGGCACCGCGGTGGCCATCGCCTCGGGGTCCGGCTTCGACGGCAGGTCGGTGAGCTGGTGAATCACGGCATCCGGTGCGATGCGCTTCACGGCCTGTGCCAGCGCGGGCGCATCGAACACGTCGACCACCACGGGCACGATGCCTTGCGCTTCGAGCGCTTGCGCCCGATCGGCCCGTCGCGTGCCGCCGTAGACGGCGTAGCCGGCGTCGATCAGCAACGGCGCTAGCACCGAGCCGACGGCGCCGGTCGCGCCGGCCAGGAAGATCCTGTTGTCGCTCATGCCCATCCTCTTCACCTCGGATTTCAACTTGGAAGTTTGCAGCCTATGACTAACATGGATCAAACAAAAGATCCAAGAATCGTCGAAATGACTGGGCCATGGCTGAACCAACTCCTTCACTCGCGACGCTGCTGAGCCTGGATCGCCGGCAGCCAACGCCGCTCTACCGGCAGATCTGCGACCGCTTCCGCGCCGCCATCGACAAAGGCCTGCTGAAACCCGGCGAGCGCGTGGCCTCGGCACGCAGCCTGGCCGGCGAGTTGGGCGTGGCGCGCGGCACTGTCGAGCTGGCCTATACCGAGTTGTCTGGCCAGGGCTACTTGATGGCACGTGGCCAAGCCGGAACGACGGTCTCGTTGACACTTCCGCCGCGCGCGCTCGCGCGCGGCGGCGCCGCGCCTGCGCCACCGCCATCGATGCCGGCGCTGATGCCGGTCGGCGAGCCCGCGCCGCTCCAACTGGGCCTGCCCGCCCTCGACGCCTTTCCGCGCAAGCTGTGGGCGCGGCTCGTGGCACGGCGTGCACGGTCGCTGAGCCTGGCTCATCTGAACTACGGCGATCCGGCAGGCTATGCCCCCTTGCGCGAGGCCATCGCGGCCCACCTGCTGGTGGCGCGTGGTGTCGCCTGCAGCCCCGCACAGGTCTTCGTGACCGCCGGCCACCGGGCAAGCCTGGGGCTCGTGGCGAGCACGCTGCTGTCGCCGGGTGACCGCGTGTGGGTCGAGGAGCCCGGCTTTCCGCCCACCAACGACGTGCTGAAGTCATCGGGGCAGCGACTGGTTCCGGTGCCGGTCGATGGCGAAGGCCTGTCCGTTTCGGACGGTCGGCGCCGCGCGCCCACGGCCCGGCTGGCCGTCGTCACGCCGTCGCACCAGGCGCCCCTCGGCCATGCGATGAGCATGGCGCGCCGCCTGGAATTGCTCGACTGGGCGCAGTCGGCCCGCGCCTGGGTGATGGAGGATGACTATGACGGCGAGTACCGCTACTCCGGGCATCCGCTGCCGGCACTCAAGAGTCTGGATCGACGGGAGCGTGTCGTGTACGCCGGGACCTTCTCCAAAGTGCTCTGTCCCGGACTGGCGCTGGCCTACTTGGTCGTGCCGGCGCCTTTGATCGAGCGGTTCGCGCGGGCAACGGCCCGCGCTTCCAACGGACCGCCCCAGTTCACCCAGGCAGTGGTGTGCGACTTCATGCGTGAAGGGCACTTCGCACGCCACATCAAGAAGATGCGACTGCTCTACGCGCGGCGTCGCGCTCTGCTGGCCGGAGAGCTCCTGCGAACCTTCGGCGCGGCGGTCGACATCGAACTGCAAAGCGGTGGCATGCACTTGATCGCAAGGTTCGACGGCCTCGGCAGCGACCTTGCGTTGGACCAGCGGGCCAAGGCTGCTGGCCTCCGATGCAGTGCACTCTCGGAGCGCTACGTTGCTGCGCCGCGTCGCGAGGGTCTGTTGATGAGCTTCACCAACGTGCCGTCACTTCAGGTGGCGCAAAGCCTCGCCGAGAGGCTTCGCTGCGCATTCGCGGCGTGCTGAGGACCGCGCGAGCCGCAGTCGTGAAGACTGCGACTGTCCGGTCGTCAGGCCGGTAGCAAGGCGGATGCGAAGTCGTCCGCAACGCTGGCGACATAGGTCGCCACGGACGACGGATAGTTCTTCTGGACCAACGTTTCCTTGCTCTCGCCGTCGAAGACCGACTTCAACACCGCAACGAAGCTCCTCCCCGCGGCGGATTTGGTCCGCATGGCCTCGCGTTCGACGTGAGGAACGACCATCAAATGCACGATGTCGCGCAATAGCGCCAGCTTCACCTGGCGGGCAATGTCCTCATCGCTCAGCTGTCTACTGGAAATGCTTTGACCAACCTCATTCATCATCTGCAACAGAATTCCTTCGAATTCGTCGTCGAATTTGAATTTCAAAAGCTGCGCTTCGAGATCTTCGAGTGTTTTAGACACAAAAGCATCCCATTCTTCGTTTTTGGCTTTCGGCACGAGAAACTCGTTCAGCTCTTTGTCTTTCAAGTCCATCTTTTTTGATCTCTCGACAATTGACTTCTCGAGGCGCTCTGCCATTTGAATGCCAAATTTCTCGTAGAGACGTGAAAAGTTCTTTATCGCCAGAGCAGCTGAATCGCGAAAAATACCATCCTTGATGTCGGCATTTTGAATTTTGAATTCGATATAAATCTTTGCCTCATTAAGCACAAACTTCTCAATTTCGAGTTCAATATCTTTCTTCAACGCGTCAACCGACGATGTCCGCACCGCTTCATCGAAAGAACGAAAATAGTCATGGTAGATCACACCGATTCGGTCCGCCAATTTTTCGTTCAAGATGCCGAAAAGACGGTCGCCGACCTCGACACCAGGAGCTAAAATTTTCGCATATCCCAAAAGGCAGATTTCCGTGAGCGCCGCGCGTTTGAGCGCGCCCTCTACGTCTGCATTATCACTGAAACCGTCAGGCCGCTTTTTTTGCCGCATCTCACTTGTGTGCTGTTGTCTCAAGGCCTTGGTAAACACCTCAGGAAACAATTGAGCCCAATTCGCGACGTGTTGCGATCGCGTGTTTTTTGAAGCCTCGAGTCGCTTCGAATGCACGGTCGAGTTACGACTGAGTGGTCGGTCAGACCGTGGCGGCCCACCGGAAACCTTCTCAGGCTTCTTCGATGTCACAGTGCTTTTCGCACGGTGGTGCGTCGACTGTTTTGTGGAAACCTCTTCAGGCACTCCGGCGTCGGAGCGCAAAGTCTGAACATCAGGTTTCTGATTCGGAGATTCCGGCGATCTCCACGTCGTTGAAGCGGCCAGATCAGGAAATGGCAACGGCTTCAAGGGTTGATCACTGGTGCTGCTTTCGTCGCTACCCGAGTTGAGCAATGAAAATTTTGTCGGGGAGACGCTTTGCTTGCTGTCCGTCGTCGTTTTCTTGGACCCGATCGTCGGCTTGCGTCTCACGATCGAGCGCTGTGTTTCGGCGCCCGTGGACAAATTACGCGGTATACGACCCGTCGACGATTCGAAACTAGGAGAGTTTTTTATTCTTTTATCTCTCAAACTGAATTCCGTGCCATCTACATGTTGACTCGACGGGATATTGCTCGACTCTATGGACGGCACCTTAGGTGGCGTTTGACCCGGCGAATTTGGAGTTTTATTACGAATGATGAAAGGCTCGGAGCGCATATTTGTGATGTCGAAAATCTGTCAATAAATCATGCTTGATCAGGCCAATGCCGCAACCTTCAGAAGGTGGTCGCTGTTGCCAATGGGCATTGAGGAACAGGCGTCACCGACAATGCCCCTGGCATGCGATGTCTGTTCAATGAAGCGCTCGATCAAGAACGCAAGATAGTCGCCGTCCAACTCGTCGGGATCGGGCAACCGTGCGCGAAATATGGCTCGTCCAGAATGGGTGTCGAACGCATAGGCGACGTTCAAAAAAGGATCGCCTTCGATATTCAGTTCCAGCAGCTGCTCGCATACTGCGGCTCGTTCATCAGCGGCAGGCCGACCTAAATTGACATAGCAATGGATCGCGTCATCGTCGTTTTGCCGATCGACCGACAACAGGACCTCGAGGTCTTCGATTGCCAAGTGATATTCATTGTCTTTTTGCGTCATGACGGCGCCCAATGCGTAAGCGGCCGACCTGAATAGCCCATCGGTTTCTGTGTGGTTCAAGATTTTCCTCAACGTTTACGTTGCTCGGAAGTGAGCAAACGTGGCGGCTATGTAACGTTTTGAGGAAGTCGGTTCCGTCTCGTCTTGATCGGCTATTCGATCACGACGATCCGGGCACACATCGCACGTGTCGAGGAAACATTGCGAGGCTGGCTAAAAAGGGGGCTTCAATGGCTCCCTTTTCCACGAGTTGAGCCGTTTAGATCACACCCGCATCGCGCAGCGCCGCCCGCTGCTTCTCATCCAACCCCATCTCCGCCAGCACCTCGTCCGTATGCTGCCCCAGCGCCGGCGGCGCATGCCGCAGCACGGGTGGCGTGGCCTGCAACCGCAGCGGGCTGGCCACGCCGACGATCTGCGGGATGCCGTCGCCGGCATCGCGCGGCAAGGCCACCGCGAGGCCGCGTGCCTTCACCTGCTCGTCTTCGAAAGCCTGGGCGATGTTGTTGATGGGGCCGCAGGGCACGGCCTTGTCTTCGAGCAGCGCGATCCACTCGGCCGTAGTGCGCGTGCGGGTGACGGCTTCCATCAGCGGGATCAGCACCTCGCGGTGCCGCACGCGCAGCGTGTTGGTGGCAAAGCGCGGATCGGCCGCCCACTCGGCTTGCCCGGCGGCTTCGCAGAAGCGCGCGAACTGGCCGTTGTTGCCGATGGCCAGCAGCATCGCGCCGTCCTTCGTGTGGAAGTCCTGGTAGGGCGCGAGGCTGGGGTGGCTGTTGCCCTGCCGCTTGGGCGCGACGCCGGTGTTGAGGAAAGCGCTGGCCTGGTTGGCCAGGATGGCCATGCCCACGTCGAGCAGCGCCATGTCGATGTGCTGGCCCTCGCCCGTACGGTGCCGCACTTCGAGTGCGGCCAGGATGGCGGTGGCGGCGTAGCAGCCGGTGAACAGGTCGGTGAGCGCCACGCCCACGCGCAGCGGGCCGCCGCCGGGCTCTTCGTCGGGGCGGCCGGTGATGCTCATCATGCCGGTGGTCGCCTGGATCATCAGGTCGTAGCCGGCGCGCGTGGCGTGCGGGCCGTCGTGGCCGAAGCCGGTGACGCTGCAGTACACCAGCCGCGGGTTGGCGGCGCGCAGGCTCTCGTAGTCCAGGCCGTACTGCCTGAGGCCGCCGGTCTTGAAGTTCTCGACCACGATGTCGGCCTGGGCCGCCATCTTCTTCAACAGCGCCTGGCCCTCTGCCGTGCCCATGTCGATGGTGACCGAGCGCTTGTTGCGGTTGCAGGACGTGAAGTAGGTCGCCTGGTCGGTGTCGCGGCCGTGGGCGTCTTTCAGGAAGGGCGGGCCCCAGGTGCGGGTGTCGTCGCCGACGCCGGGGCGCTCGATCTTGACGACGTCCGCGCCCAGATCCGCGAGCATCTGGGTGCACCAAGGGCCCGCGAGCACGCGGGACAGGTCGAGGACCTTGATGCCATCGAGCGCGGCAGCCTTAGCGGGTGCATTCATCGATCAAGCCCTTCGGTTTCAAGTGGGTCCAGCAGGCGCGCCACGCACGGCCGCCCGAAGCGGCCGCGCCGCCCCCTCGAGGGGGGAGGAGGCTACACGAAGTGAGCAAGCGACGGGGGTGGGCATCAGTTCGCGAAAGCGGCAATGCCGGTTTGCGCGCGGCCAAGGATCAGCGCATGGATGTCGTGCGTGCCCTCGTAGGTGTTCACCACCTCCAGGTTGACCAAATGGCGCGCCACGCCGAACTCGTCGCTGATGCCGTTGCCGCCCATCATGTCGCGCGCCAGGCGGGCGATGTCGAGCGCCTTGCCGCAGGAGTTGCGCTTGAGCAGCGAGGTGACTTCGACCGAAGCCGTGCCGGCGTCTTTCATGCGGCCCAGTTGCAGGCAGCCTTGCAGGCCCAGCGTGATCTCGGTCTGCATGTCGGCCAGCTTCTTCTGCACGAGCTGGTTGGCGGCGAGCGGGCGGCCGAACTGCTTGCGGTCGAGCGTGTACTGGCGGGCGCGGTGCCAGCAGTCTTCGGCGGCGCCGAGCGCGCCCCACGAGATGCCGTAGCGCGCGCTGTTGAGGCAGGTGAAGGGGCCCTTCAAGCCCTGCACTTCGGGAAAGGCGTTTTCCTCGGGGCAGAACACGTTGTCCATCACGATCTCGCCGGTGATGCTGGCGCGCAGGCCGACCTTGCCGTGAATGGCGGGGGCCGACAAGCCCTTCATGCCCTTTTCAAGCACGAAACCGCGGATCGGGCCGACGGCGCCGCCTTCGCTGACTTCCTTGGCCCACACCACGAAGACGTCGGCGATCGGGCTGTTGCTGATCCACATCTTGGCGCCGGTGAGCGCATAGCCGCCCGGCACCTTCTTGGCGCGGGTGACCATGCTGCCGGGGTCGGAGCCATGGTCGGGCTCGGTCAGGCCGAAGCAGCCGATCCATTCGCCGGTGGCGAGCTTGGGCAGGTATTTCTGCTTCTGCGCCTCGGTGCCGAATTCGTTGATGGGCACCATCACGAGCGAGCTTTGCACGCTGGCCATGGAGCGGTAGCCGGAGTCGACGCGTTCAACCTCGCGGGCGATCAGGCCGTAGCAGACGTAGTTGAGTGCGGGGCCGCCGTATTGCTCGGGGATGGTCGGGCCGAGCAGGCCGAGCTCGCCCATCTCGCGGAAGATCTTGGGGTCGGTCTCGCCGGTGCGAAAGCCTTCGAGCACGCGCGGTGCGAGCTGGCCCTGGCAGTAGGCGTGTGCGGCGTCGCGCACCTGGCGCTCCTCGCTGGTGAGCTGCTGGTCGAGCAGAAGCGGGTCGTCCCAATGAAAGGCGGCGTGGGCCATGTGCGGTCTCCGGTAGATGTGGCGGGGGGAAGCTGAATGCGATCCTAAGCGCCACGCCTGCGGCACGCAAACGAAGATTCGGAACCCAGTTATGCGCTTTGATCACTTCAAAGCACAATGGGCGCCGCGCCGCCATTGGCGAAACGCGCCCGGCAACTATGTAGGCCCCGCATACCATGCGCAGAAGACTCCCTTCCACCCAGGCCCTGATCTGCTTCGAGGCCGCGGCCCGCCACGAAAGCTACACGCGCGCGGCGCAGGAACTCGCGCTGACGCAGAGCGCCGTATCGCGGCAGATCACGGCGCTCGAAGACTTCCTGGGCATGGCGCTGTTCCGCCGCACACGCCACGGCGTGGCGCTGACACCGGCCGGCGCCGACTATGCGCGCCAGATCTC
Organism: Variovorax sp. KK3; assembly: GCF_001984055.1. GTDB lineage: Bacteria > Pseudomonadota > Gammaproteobacteria > Burkholderiales > Burkholderiaceae_C > Variovorax. The sequence continues at coordinate 133,972 of NZ_LYVO01000003.1, read as the reverse complement.
GCGCCAGCTCGACAGCATGGAGCGCGACACGCTCGACGCGATGGCGCGCCAGGGCATCGGCGGCGCGCTGCAGCTGGCGGCAGTGCCCACCTTCGCGACGCGCTGGCTGATCCCGCGGCTGCCGGATTTCGCAGACAGGCACCCCGACATCACGGTGCACATCGAGACGCGCACCCGCCCCTTCCTGTTCAACGAAACGCCGTTCGACGCGGCGGTCTACACCGGCACGCCGGCCCAGGCGGCCAACTGGGCCGGCACGCGCGCGGTGCTGCTGCTGCACGAGGACGTGCTGCCGGTGTGCAGCCCCACCCTGCTCGGTGCCAAAGCCCAGCTGTCGCCCGCCGCCATCGCGAGGATGCCGCTGCTGCAGCAGAGCACGCGGCCCGATGGCTGGCACCAATGGTTCGACGCGCAGAAGGTGGACGCGCCTCGTGCGCGCAGCGGGCCGAGGTACGAGCTGTTCTCGATGATCGCGGTGGCCGCGGCGCACGGCCTGGGTATCGCGCTCATGCCGCGCATGCTGATCGGGCCCGAGCTGGAGCGCGGCGAGTTGGTGGTGGCCTGCGACCGGCCGCTGCGGGCCGAGCGCGGTTATTACCTGGTGACGCCGGCCAGCGGCGACGAGCGCCCGGCGTTGATGGCATTCAGCGAGTGGCTGACGGCGGAGGCGAGCGCGAGCAAGGCCTGACAGGCGGCAAGTTCCCGCGGGTCGCCCCTTACTGGCATCCGGCGCGCGAGTCTTCTATGCTTCGATTCCTGCCCGGCAGCCCGGCCGGCAAGAAGGCGACTGCCGCCACACGCACGCACGAAGGAGCGACCATGTCATTGCGCATCAACGACGAAGCCCCCAACTTCACCGCCAAGACCACCCAGGGCGACATCGATTTCCACAACTGGATCGGCGACCAATGGGCCGTCCTGTTCTCCCATCCCAAGGACTTCACGCCGGTGTGCACCACCGAGCTGGGCTACATGGCGAAGATCGAGCCCGAGTTCACCAAGCGCAACGCGAAGCTGATCGGCCTGAGCATCGATCCGGTCGATGCGCACGACAAGTGGTCCGACGACATCCAGGAAACACAGGGCCATCGCCCCAAGTACCCGATGATCGGCGACACCGACCTCAAGGTGGCCAAGCTCTACAACATGCTGCCGGCCGAAGAGCCGGGCAGCTCGGACGGCCGCACCGCGGCCACCAACGCCACCGTGCGCTCGGTCTTCATCGTCGGCCCCGACAAGAAGATCAAGCTGATGCTGACCTACCCGATGACCACCGGCCGCAACTTCGACGAGATCCTGCGCGTGCTCGACTCGATGCAGCTGACGGCCAGGCACAAGGTGGCCACGCCGGCGAACTGGAAGCAAGGCGACGACGTGATCATCGCCGGCTCGGTGTCGGACGACGATGCCAAGAAGCTGTTCCCCGACGGCTGGAACGCGCCCAAGCCTTACCTGCGCGTGGTGAAGCAACCGCGCTGAACCCGGCGGGCGCATGCTCTTCGAGCAGGTTGCCACCGGCGGCTGCCAGTCGTACCTGGTGGGGTGCGAGCAGAGCTGCGTGGCAGCGCTGATCGACCCCGAACTGAGCCAGATCGACCACTACCTCGGCCTGGCGTCACGCGAAGGCGTGCGCATCCGCTACCTGGTCGACACGCACACGCATGCCGACCATTTCTCGGCCACGCGCGAGCTGGCGCGCCAGCTCAAGCTGCCGGTGGTCATGCACCGGTCGAGCCCGGCGCCCTTCGTCGACATGCGGCTGGCCGACGGCGAGATGCTGGTGCTGGGCAAGCTGCGCCTGTCGGTGCTTCACACGCCGGGCCACACGGCCGACTCGATGTGCCTGCAGGTCGAAGACCGGCTCTTCACCGGCGATACGCTGCTGATCGGCGCCACCGGCCGCACCGACCTGCCCAGCGGCGACCCGGAGGCGCTGTACGACAGCCTCTTCAACCGCGTGCTGCAGCTGGACCCGTCGCTCAAGGTCTGCCCGGCGCACGACTACAAGGGGCGCACGCATTCGACCATCGGCGAGGAGCTGGCCAGCAACCCGCGCCTGCAGAAACGCGAGCGCACCGAGTTCGTCGCGATGATGAAGAGCCTCAACCTCACGATGCCCACGCATGTGACCGAGGCGCTGCGCACCAACATGAGCGGCGGCAAGACGGTGGCGCGGCTGCTGGCCGAGGCAGGCGCGACGGTGCCTTTCATGTCGCTGGCCGAACTCAAGGCGCGCGTGGAAGCGGGTGAGGACGACCTGATCGTGCTCGACGTACGCGAGCGCGACGCCTACGAAGCCGGCCACGTACCGGGCGCACGGCACCTGCCGCGCGGGCAGCTCGAGCTGCGCGTGAACCAGGACCTGCCCGACCCCACCCGGCGGATCCTGAGCTGTTGCGAGCTGGGCTACATCTCGACGCTGGCCGCGGCCACGCTGCGCGACATGGGCTTTCAGCACGCCGTGGCGCTCGATGGCGGCATGAAGGCCTGGCGCGAGGCGAGCTATCCGTTGAAAGCCGGCAAGGAGCCCTGAACCCATGGCAAGACTTTCCCACGACGAGGTGGCCCGGTACGAACGCGAAGGCTGGGTGATTCCCGAATTCCGCCTGCCGCCGCGACGCGTTGGGCAGATGCAGGACGCGCTCAACGAGCTGATCCACCGCAACCCCGGCGTGCGGCCCGAGAAGCTGGTGTCGGCCCACATCGAGGGCGACAACGGCGAGGGTGTGCGCGGCAGCCGGCAGTTTCTCGACCTGGCGATGGACCCGGAAATCGTCGAGCTGGTGTCGGGCGTGATCGGCGAGGACGTGATCCTCTGGGGCTGCCATGTGTTCTGCAAGCCGGCCAGCGAGGGCTTCGAGACGCCGTGGCACCAGGACGGGCACTACTGGCCGATCCGGCCGCTGGCCAACTGCACCGTGTGGGTGGCGCTGGAGCCGTCCACCACGGCCAACGGCTGCCTGCGCGTGATCCCGCGCTCGCACGAGGCGCAGGTGCTGCATCCCCATCTGCACGAGGACCGCAACGACCTCACGCTCAACCAGCGCATGGCGGCCGGCAGCTTCGACGAGGGCCAGGCGGTCGACGTGGAGCTGCAGCCGGGACAGATGTCGCTGCACGACGTCTACATGATCCACGGCGCGCGCGCCAACACCTCGACCATGCGGCGCACCGGCGTGGCACTGCGCTACATGCCCGCGACGTCGGTGTTCGAGCGCGACATCCGGCCGTCGGACGGCAAGACGGGTGTGGCGGTGAACTTCGCACATCGGCCGCTGTGGCTGCTGCGCGGCGTGGACCGCAGCGGGCGCAACGATTTCGACGTGGGCCATCGGCGGGCCGGGGCAGCCTGACACGCTGCGGGCACCTGCTGCTGCGCAGCGATTTCCTGCCGTCTGTATCTGTTCGCCGCGCGTCGATGCTGCGACGATCGACCCGCAACCAACAGCACGGACATGGCATGAGCGACTCCACACGAAGCGCGATCGCAGACCGCATCGCTGCCGACATCGGCTTCCGCTTTTCGGACGAGATCCGCGTAGGCGGCCACTACGCGCCTGCGGTGCGCGACGGGCGCACCGTGTACATCAGCGGCCAGGTGCCCCGCATCGGCACCGAGGTCGCCGTGACCGGGCGCGTCGGCGAGACGGTTTCGCTGGACGACGCGCGACGGGCCGCGCAGATCTGCACGCTGCGCACGTTGGCCATCCTGCGCGGCATGCTGGCCTCGCTCGATGCGGTCGAGCGGGTGCTGCGCGTGTGTGTCTTCATTCAATGCACCGGCGACTTCACGCAGCAAAGCGAGGTGGCCGATGCCGCATCGGACTTGCTGCACGAAGTGTTCGGCGATGCCGGTGTGCATGCGCGCACCTCGGTCGGCGTATTTGCGCTGCCGAAGAACGCGGCGGTCGAACTCGACCTGGTGGTGGCGGTGCGCGACGGCGCCTGAGTTGCAAGCCGGTCAGGCGCGCGCCGAGGCGCTCGTCGTGCCGCTGGTCCCGGCCAGCATCGTGGGGCTCACTTCATCCATCAGGCGACGCAACAGCTCGCCGGCGGCGGGATTGGACGTGCGATTCGCCAGGCGGGCGATGCCGAGCGTGCGCACCAGGATGCGGTCGTCCAGCGCGACCGACTGCAGCCCCGCATCGCGCGCGCTGGGAACGATGCCGGCCGGCACGATGGCCGCGCCGGCGCCCTGCCGCACCAGGCTGATCACGGTGGCGAAGCTGGCCGCGACGATCGACGCATCGACGGCGATGCCGGCGGCAGCACAGGCGGCGTCGATCAAGGCACGCGTGCGCGAGCCGAGCGGCAGCGACACCAGGCGCCGGCCGTCGATGGCCTGAAGCCCGAGCGATGCCGGGTCCGCGCGGACCGTGCCTTCGGAATGGATCAGGTGGAAGGACTCGGTGCCCAGCACGTCGACGTGGAACTCGCCCTCCAACCCGTCGACCGCGCAGATGCCGAAGTCGGACACGCCACTCTGCACGTCCTGCGTGACCGATTCCTGCACGCCTTCGCGCAGCTGGATCTCGACGCCCCTGAAGCTGTCCGCGTACTTGGAGAGGATGACCGCGAGCGGCCCCTGGGCGAAGGACTGGAGCGACGACACGATGATCTGCCCGCGCCGCAGCGAGCGCAGGTCTTCCATGTTGCGCAGGGCGATGCCGAGGTCGTTCAGGATGCGCTCGGCCACCGCGACGAACTCGCGGCCGGCGTCGGTCAGCTCGACCCGGCGCGTGCTGCGCGCGAAGAGCGGCATGCTCAGCGTCTCCTCGGCACTCTGCACGATGCGGCTCAGGGACGACTGCGACAGCCCCAGCGTCGAGGCGGCCGACACGAAGCTGCCGCACTTGGCCACGGCGACGACCGCGCGCAGCTGGGTGGTGGAAACGTTGGCGTCGCTGATGGCCATGCTGGCGTCGGGGTACGGGCGATCGTGCGGCGTTCAGCGGACGCGGGCGGTCTTGGTCGCGTAGTAGATGCAGTGCCGCCAGGCACGCGCCCGGTTCTCCTGGCTGGCCCATGGATAGCGTTCTGCAAACAGGGCATTGAACCGGCCCTCGACCTGTGCCGGCTCCAAGGTCGCGGACAGGCTCAACGCAGTTTGTTGCCCGTAGAGGATGGCCGCTTGGCAGGTTTCGTCGAGCCCGTCGAGCTGCCGCGCGTCGAGTGTGGGATGCCGGGCTCTCAAGCGTGTCTGGATCGGGCTCAGCCAGTTGCCGAAGTCGAGCGCAAGGTCCAGCGCGCTGTTCAGCAACTCATCAGGGGTCTCCGCTGGCGCTCGCCAGCGGCGAAGATATCCAAGCAGGCTCAAGGTGTTTCGGCGGCCGCCTCAATAATTGCGAGTTTCGGGATAGTAATCCTAACTATCTCGATATGCAAACTTATGAGAGGTCACGGCGTCGCCCAGCGGGCTCGCGCACGCCGGGCGGATCGATCGTTCCACGATCGGCGGCGCCGATGACGACGCACCGTCGGGCGACGCCGAAAGACGGCGCCGAGCGCGCAGGCTCAGGCCGTCAGGCCCGCCAGCACGCTGATGGGGTCGGCTTGGGCAGCGGGCGCGCCCAATTGCCCGGCCTCGGCCAGCACGACCTCGGCATGGGTCTTGTCGTGCCCGTGGAGCCAGGGAATGGTCGCATCCTCACGCAGCAGCGAGAGCTCGTGCTCGTAGAAGCGCATCAGCTCGTCGCCGGTGCTGTGCGACAAGTACAGCCGCATGTCGTGCTCGGCGATGCCCAGGTAGCCGTCGAGCACCAGTTCGACGTGCAGGTGGTGCAGGCCACTGGCGCGCAGGTTCATGCCCGAAAGATAGAGCGCCTCGGCCGTCATCGCGGTCGAGATGGCCAGAGTGCCGCGGGTGCGCAGCAGCGCTTCGGCCTGGGCGATGCGGGCGATGAAGCCGGCGAGGTTGTGGCCGCGGAAGCGGGGATGCACCCAGCCCGCGCCGATATAGCCGAAGAGAGCCTCGGGGCCGAGTTCCGGGCCGGACTGCGGCAGCCAGCCCTCTTTTTCCTTGCAGCGGTACAGGGCGCCCTGGTTGTAGGCCTCGCCGACGCGGCGCAGGGCACTGCCGTTGCTCATGGTCCGGTAACCGGTCAGCGCCACCGGCGCATTGCCGTCGTCGAAGCAGACCCAGAAGTTGTACGGATTGAAGTCCTTCGGGTCTTCGAGCACGAAGGGAAGCTGGACATAGCCGGTCCCGGTGGCCGCCTCGTAAGTCTTCAACAGCACGGAAAGATCATCGCCAAACGTCACGTTCAGGCCGGAGTCTTCCAGCTGGCGCACGAGTTGATCCTGGTATTCCGCGATCTCCGACAGTTGCATGGCGAGTCCCTCGAGGTGATGTCAAATCCCGCACAGCGGGCTAAGAAACTTGGAAATTCCCACAAACGATTGCGCATTACTCCACTTGCACAGATTTGATGCAAGTTGTATGTGACGCTCGTCCAGACTTAGTCGCGCGGAATCGACGAAGTGTTACGTAAAGTAAGCGTTCAACTTAGCTCCGCTGCACTCACATGAATACTTTTGGCACGGCGGTGGCAGGTGTGGGTTACGGTTTGTATCGAGACTTCGAGGCCGTCTTGGTGTTCAACTCGGAGGTCCGCGCTGACAGGAACAAAAGCCGCCGGCTCAGACGGCAAACAGCCTTGTAAGGCGAAGCTATTCATCGGCGGGACGCTCCGGGGCGCCCCGCGAGCGATGGTGTGGTTTCCCACCGTCATCATCGGTAATTGCCTACACAAATCGTCGAAAACAACGTCACTTCAGGCCTGCAAATCCGCGCGGCGGTCTACAGTGAGGCACCCAAGGGAATCATGACCAGAGCGAAACTGCGAATCACGGGACCTGATTCGAGCCCGTACGTGCTCGGTGCGCCGATGTACTTGTACGACGGTTCGCTGCACATCGCCACGCTCGACCCCGTGCCGGTGAACCGCGAGGGGACCGAGGTCCACATCGAGCACTTCAGCCCCACGGCGATCGTCACCCAGCACAAGATGGAGATCAGCAAGCTTGCGCTGGTCGAAATGGTGTACTTCGTCGCCGAGAACTTCACCTCGGTCCAGGCCATCAGCCTGTCGCTGAGCCGCCAGGTCGAGGGCTATGGCGATGGCATGCGTCTGGCCGGTGCACGCTCCGCCTTTCTGCAGAGCCTGGGCGCCGGCAACATCATGATCTCGCCCAAGCCCAATGCCGAGCACATGGGCCACTTCATCGTGAGCGGGCTCTGGGAATACAACCCGGTCAATCTTCAATCGCTGGCATCCGTGCTCGAGAGCGAGCGCGAGCTCTACTACGCGAGCCGCGTCGACTTCGCGTCTGCCGAAGAAGCCCGCCGGCCGGGCCTGGGCGCCTGGATGCGGCGCTTCATGCCCAAGGCGGTACCCCGGGGCGACGAGGGCAAGGGCTGAGCCGATGCTGGACGCCCTGGGCCCATTTCTTCTGCACTGGGCCATCATCGCCCTCTCGCTCTGGATCGCCAGTCACATCTTCAGTGGCATCCGCTTCGAGAGCACCTCGGCGCTGGTGGTTTCCGCCCTGTTGCTGGGCCTGGCCAACGCGCTCGTGAAGCCGGTGCTGATCTTCCTGACCCTGCCGCTGACGCTCCTGACCTTCGGGCTCTTCTTACTGGTCATCAACGCCCTGGTGCTGCTGCTGGTGGCCGCGCTGGTCAAGGGCTTCAGGGTCTCCGGCTTCTGGACGGCCCTGTTCGCTAGCCTTTTCGTATCGCTTCTGAGCATCGTCTTCGGCGCCCTGGTCGGCGGCAGCGACCCGGCCACTACCATCCAGATGCCGGACGGCGGCAACTGGCTGTAACCGGGCGCTAGGCGCCTGCGCGCCCGACGGCCGGCTCACCGCTCGAGGCCGCGCGGCGTTCGCTGGACAGCGACCAGGCGAACACCCCCAACCCCGCCAGCGCCAACAGCGCGCCCACCCAACCGGTCGACGTCCAGCCCAGCCCGGCCGAGATGGCGGCCCCGCCGAGCCACGCCCCCAGGGCGTTCGCCATGTTGAAGGCGGAGTGGTTGAGCGCCGCCGCGAGCGTCTGCGCATCGCCGGCCACGTCCATCAAACGGATTTGCAGAGCCGGGCCAATGGCCACGATGCTGCCCACCAGCATCACGCAGATCGCCGCCGTCACCACGTGATGCGCCGCGAAGGAGAAGCTGCAGAGCACGAGCGCCGCCCACACCAGCAAAGCCCCGATGGTCGGCATGAGCGCCTTGTCTGCCAGCCGCGCGCCCACGAGGTTGCCGCCGACCATGCCAACGCCGAACATCGCCAGCACCAGCGGAACGCCCGCCAAAGGCAAGCCGGCCACCTCGATCAGCGTCGGCTTGACGTAGCTGAACACGGCGAACATGCCGCCGAAGCCGATGGCAGCGATGCCCAGCGTCAGCCAGACCTGCTTGCGCCGCAGCGCCCCCAGCTCACGCCAGGGGCTCGCGCCCGTTTCCGCGGGCAGCGGCGGCAGGGCGCGGCGCAGCATGACCATCGCAAGCACCGCGATCAGGCCGACGAACACGAAGGCCGAGCGCCAGCCCAGATGCTGGCCCAGCCAGGCCGCGATGGGCACACCGACCAGCGTCGCGCCCGTCAGCCCCAGCATCACCAGCCCGACCGCGCTGGCCCGGCGCCCCGGCGGTGCGAGCGAGGCCGCCACCAGCGCCGCCACGCCGAAATAGGTGCCGTGCGGCAATCCGCTGGCAAAGCGCAGCAGGTTCAGCGACAGGTAACCCGGCGCCAGCGCGCTGGCGAAATTGCCGAGCGCGAAGACCGCCATCAGCGCGATCAGCAGCGCCCGCCGTGGCCAGTTGGCCGCCAGCACCGCCAGGATCGGCGCGCCGAGGACCACGCCCAGCGCATAGGCGCTGATGACGTGGCCGGCTTGCGGGATGGTGATGCCGATGTCGGTCGCGACTTCGGGCAGGAGGCCCATGATCACGAACTCCCCGGTGCCGATGGCGAATCCACCGACGCCGAGGGCGATGACGGCCTGGACGAATCCGGGCGATGCAGACGGGGGAGCGGAAACAGCGGGCGTCGAAGTAGCGGGCATGGCAGGGCTAGGGTTAACCCTGAACTTAGCACGGGCTGCCGAAATCTTGCTGCACTGCCGCAAAAGACTTGGCGGCGAAGTCTGGCACTCGCCGCTCAAGTTGTTACACAGTTGCCGGCCCAGTCGGCGAAGTTTCCTGCACGAACCTTGCTGCCGAGTCCGCTCGGATCAAGCCCCGCGAGCACCCTCTTCCGCCGCCCGCTGCGCTGCGAAAGCCACGAACCAATCCAGGCTTCCCGGATTGGCCATCGCCTCCCGGTTGACCACTTTCTCGATCGGCTGGCCGAGCAGCAGCTTCTTGATCGGCAGCTCCTGCTTCTTGCCCGACAGCGTGCGCGGAATTTCCGCGACCTGAAAGATGTCGTTGGGCAGGAAGCGCGGCGACAGCTGGGTGCGTATCGCGTCGTTGACCTTTCCGCGCGTCGTCTCGTCGAGCGCCACGCCGGGCCGCAGCACCACGAAGAGCGGCATATAGCTGTCGCGGCCCAGGTATTCGAGGTCGACCACCATCGAATCGAGCACCTCCGGCAGCCCCTCGACCGCGCTGTAGATCTCGCTGGTGCCCATGCGCAGGCCTTGCCGGTTGATGGTGGCGTCGCTGCGGCCGTAGATGACGCAACCGCCGTCGTCGCCGATGCGGATCCAGTCGCCATGGCGCCACACGCCCGGGTACATGTCGAAGTAGCTCGAGATGTAGCGTGCGTTCCCTTCGTCCCCCCAGAAATAGAGCGGCATCGACGGAATCGGCTGCGTGCAGACCAGCTCGCCGACCTCGCCGACGACCGGCTGCCCCTGCTCGTTCCAGGCCTCGACGGCCGCGCCGAGAAAGCGGCACTGCATCTGCCCGGGCACCTCGGGCAGTTCGCGGTTGCCGCCGACGAAGGCGCCGCAGAAATCGGTGCCGCCCGAAATGTTGTACCACCACACCGCCGGCGAGCCGGCCGCCAGCACGAGCGCCGTGCCCCAGCGCTGCACCTCCTCCGACAACGGCGATCCCGTGCTGCCCAGCGCACGCACGCGCGACAGGTCGCCGCACGCACCCACGTCGACGCCGGCCTTCATGCAGTTGGCGAAGTAAGCCGCACCCGCGCCGAAGAAGGTCACACGGTGCCGCGCGACGAAACGCCACAGCACGGTCCAGTCGGGCTTCTCCTTGCTGCCCGCCGGGTTGCCGTCGTAAAGGCAAATGGTCGCGCCGCAGCATAGGCCCGCCAGCTGCGAGTTCCACATCACCCAGCCGGTGGAGCTGTACCAGTGGTACCGCTCGCCCGCGTTGTTGGCCTCGTAGCTGGGCCCCAGGTCATGGTGCAGGCCGCCCACGTACATATTGAGAATGACGCCGCCTTGCCCGTGCACGATGGGCTTGGGCAGGCCGGTGGTGCCGCTCGAATAGACGATCCAGACCGGGTGATCGAAGGGCAGCCACTCGGGCGCGAAAGCCGCCGTGTCCGCATCGTCGCGCGCGACGGCCTCGGCCCACGCCGCATCGGCCGCAACCTGTTGCGCCGCGAAAGGCGTGCGCAGCAGCAAGAGCTTGCGCACGCTGGGCAGCGCGGCACGGAGTTCCTGCACCACTGCACTGCGGTCCAGCGCCTTGCCGCCGTAGTGCACGCCATCGGCCGCGATCAACAGCTTGGGCTCGATCTGGCGAAACCGGTCGACGACCGACGCCGTGCCCATGTCCGGCGCGCACACGCTCCAGATCGCGCCAATGCTGGAGCAGGCCAGAAAGGCGACCATGGTCTCCGGCCGATTGGGCAGGTAGGCCGCCACGCGATCGCCGCGTTCCACGCCCAGCGCGCGCAACGTGAGTGCGACGGCGGCCACCTGCCGGCGCAGTTCAGGCCACGACATCTCGCGCACCTGGCCCAGTTCGTCCTCGCTGACGATGGCCGGCAGCCCGGCGGCATGTGCGGCATCGACGTGGCGCAGCACCTCGCACGCGTAGTTGACCTGCGCGTCCGGGAACCACTGCGCGCCGGGCATGCGGGCTTCGACCAGCACCTGACCTGGCGTCGCGGGCGACTGCACACCGCTGTAATCCCAGATGCTGCGCCAGAAGCCATCGAGGTCGGTGACCGACCAGCGCCACAGCGCGTCGTACGAATCGAAGGCCAGGCCGCGCTGGTCGCGCAGCCAGTTTTGGTAAAGGCGGATGCGAGGGACGAAGGGCGCTGTCATGCGGCCGAGCGTATCGGCGGGCGCACGCGCCGTGTCAGCGGGAATGCCCCATGGGCGGCGCCGCCTCTCGCACCCGTTCGCTCAATGCCTGCCGGAAGGCCGGCATGCAAGGCCCACCGGCCGGCAGCCCACCGAACGCACGCGCCTGCGCCACGCTGACGATGCGGTCCTCACGATAGTGGCGCCCGCTCTCGATCGCCGCCTCGAAAGCATTGGCGCGCGCATTGGCTTCCTGCGTGTCTGCATCCACCAGCAGCACCGCGTGCGCGAGTACGGCATGGCGGCGCGGCGTGCTGCCGGCGATGGGCCGCCAGTACTGCGCGGTGCCGACGATCTTGCGTGCGGCCTCGCCTTCGCCCCAGGCCAGGTTGAAGCGGCCGTCGCAGAACGACCCTTCGACGGCCTGCCAATGCGTTGCGACGCCGACCTCGGCCAGCGCATCGCGCAGCAGTCCGCACAGCCACAGGTAGATGGGCTCGGCCTGCTCGCCGGCAACGCCGGCTTCCGTCCACGCCATGCTGAGGTTCAGGATGCCGGGCCCTTGCGGCACCAGGCCACCGCCGGACAGCCGCAGGTGCACCGGGCAGCCCTCGGCCGCGAACCGCGCCCGGGCTTCTTCGAGCTTGGCGTGGCGGCGGTAGCTGCGCGGCACGGCCAGCGACAGCGGCGCCTCCCAAAGGTGCGCCACCGCATCGCCGGCCGCGGCGCGGTCGAGCAGCGCAGACTCGGCCGCCATCGGGTCGGATGGCAGCGCGGCCGGGTCGACGAAGGTGAAGGGCATCAGCGCGCCATTGTGAATGGCCTGCGCACGCCCTTCGGCTCAGCGCGCCAGGTGCTGCCGGAGCAGCGCATTGACCTCGCCCGCCTTTTCCATCTGCGGCATGTGCCCGGCGCCCGGCAACACATGCACCGTCGCACCCTCGGGCACCTGCTGCGCATGCGCGGGGGGAATGATGCGGTCCTGCTCGCCCCAGACCACCAGCACGGGCAGCGTTCGCGCATCGAGCCGACGGCCCGGTTGCTCTCGCTGCCGTCCCTCGCCGAACAGGCTGGAACCCAGCGCGCCCAGCGCCTCGGCCACGCCGTCGAGGCGCTTGTACGCGAGCAGGTCGTCGAGCATCTGCCGGCTGGCCAGCCCCGGGTCGGCGAACAGCTGCTCCACCACCGGCTTGAGTTCGCGGCGCGACTGCGCGGCGACGAAGCCATCGGTGTAGCCGTTGTTGACTTCGTCGCCCAAGCCCGCGCCGGCGATCAACGCCAGCGAGCGAACGCGTTCGGGCGCATCGAGCGCAAGCTGCGCCGCCACGCCGCCGCCCATCGAATGACCGACCAGGTGTGCAGCTTCGATGTCCAGCACGTCCATGAAGCGCGCGACGAAGGCCGCCAGCGCCGCCAGCGTCGTGCCGGGGAGCTGCGGGCTCGATTGCCCGTGCGCCGGCAAGTCGAGCGCCACCACCGCGCGGCCTTCGGCCAAGGCATCGAGGTTGAACAGCCAGTTGTCCAGGTCACCCCCGAAGCCGTGGAGGAACAGCACCGTCTGCCCGCCTTCGCCCTTGCGGGCGTAGCGCACGCGCAGGCCGTCGACGTCGGCGAAGCGATAGGCAGGCGCCGCGGCCTCTTCGCCCTCGTCGTCGACCGGCGTTTCGTAGGCCGCGACGTAGGCATCGATGTCCGCGTCGCTGACCTCGGCCGGCGCGAGCACGCCCAGCAGCGCCTTCACCGGCAGCACGTCACCCTCGGCCGCCACCTTGCGGCGCAGGCGGCCGGCATCGGGCGCCTCCACCGCGTTGGCGATCTTGTCGGTCTCGACGTCGAGGATCGGCATGCCGACCGCGATGTCCGCGCCCTCCTCGACCAGCCAGGCGTTGACGGTGCCCTCCTTCATCGACAGCCCCCACTTGGGCATGACGATCGGCGTGATGGCCGTGTTGGCGGCAGCGCTCATCAGTGCTTCCCTCCCTTGCCCAGCGTGCGGCGCGCCGCCTCGGCGATCTGCGCGGCGCTGGGGATGTACAGGTCTTCCAGCACCGGCGAGAAAGGCACCGGCGTGTGCGGCGGGCACACCATCTCGATGGGCGCCTGCAGCGCCGAGAAGGCCCGCTGCGCCACCTGCGCGGCCACGTCGGTCGCGATGTTGCAGCGCGGGCTCGCCTCGTCCACCACCACCAGGCGGCCGGTGTTCTCCACCGTCTCGAGCACCGTGTCGATGTCGAGCGGAGACAGCGAACGCAGGTCGATCACTTCGGCTTCGATGCCTTCCTTCGCCAGCGTCGCCGCGGCTTCGAGTGCGCGGTGCACCATCAGCCCGTAGCCGACGATCGACACGTGCTTGCCGTCACGCGCGATGCGCGCCTCGCCGAAAGGAATGGTGTAAGCACCCTCGGGCACCTCGCCCTCGAAGCCGTAGAGGTTCTTGTGCTCGCAGAAGATGACGGGGTCGTTGTCGCGAATCGACTGGATCAGCAGCCCCTTGGTGTCGTAGGGCGTGCTCGGGCACACCACCTTGAGGCCCGGGATGTGCGTGAACAGCGGCGTCAGCATCTGGCTGTGCTGCGCGGCGGCGCGAAAGCCCGCGCCCACCATCGCGCGAATCACCACCGGCGTCTCGGCCTTGCCGCCGAACATGTAGCGGAACTTGGCGGCCTGGTTGTAGATCTGGTCGAAGCACACGCCCATGAAGTCGATGAACATCAACTCGGCGATGGGGCGCATGCCGCAAGCGGCCGCACCGATGGCCGCGCCGACATAGGCAGACTCCGAAAGCGGCGTGTCGAGCAGACGGTCGCCGTGCTTGGCGTACAGCCCCTTGGTGACGCCGAGCACGCCGCCCCAGGCGTCCTTCTCGCCGGCGGCGCCGGCACCGCCGACGATGTCTTCGCCGAGCATGATCACGCTCGGGTCACGGGTCATTTCCTGGTCGATCGCTTCGTTGATCGCCAGCTTCATGCTGAGTTTGCGGGCCATGTGGGTCTCCTGGATGGTGGGGATTCAGTAGGTCACGTACACATCGGTGAGCAGGTCGGCGGCGGTGGGCTGCGGTGCGGCCTTGGCCTCCTGCACGGCACGCTCGATCAGCGCGGCGACTTCCTCGTCGATGGCGTCGAGCTCCGCCTGGGCCACCGCGCCGGCTTGCGTCACCTTGGCCGAGAACAGCTTCAGGCAGTCGCGGTTGGCGCGGATGTCGTCGAGCTCGCCGGTGCCGCGGTAGGTCTGCGCATCGCCCTCGAAATGGCCGTAGAAGCGGACCATCTTGCATTCGAGCAGCGAGGGACCGCCGCCTTCGCGGGCGCGGCGGATCAGCTCGCCGGCCGCTTCGTGCACCGCGAAGAAATCGGTGCCGTCGACCGTCACGCCCGGAATGCCGAAGCCTGCCGCACGGTCGACGTAGCTGTCGACCGCGGTGCCGTAGTCGCGCGAGGTCGACTCGGCGTAGCCGTTGTTCTCGATGACGAAGATCACGGGCAGGTTCCACACCGCCGCCAGGTTCAGGCTCTCGAGAAAGGTGCCCTGGTTGGATGCGCCGTCGCCCGTGAAGGTGATGCCGACTTCGCCCTTGCCGCGGAACTTGGCGGCCAGCGCGGCGCCGCAGATCAGCGGCGCGCCGGCGCCCAGGATGCCGTTGGCGCCCATCATTCCTTTCGACAGGTCGGCGATGTGCATCGAACCGCCCTTGCCGTTGCAGGAGCCGCCCGTGCGGCCGTAGATCTCCTTCATCATCGCCACCACGTCCACGCCCTTGGCGATGCAGTGTCCGTGGCCGCGGTGCGTGCTGGCGATGCGGTCGCCGTCGTTCAGATGGTGCAGGATGCCGACGCCGGCGGCCTCCTCGCCCGCATAGAGATGCACGAAGCCCGGTATGTCGCCGCGCGAAAAGTCGACGTGCAGCCGCTCCTCGAATTCGCGGATGGTGCGCATCTTCCGGTAGCACGCGAGCAGCTCGGGCCGGTCGATGGGCAGGTGCGCCGTGTCGGCGCTTCTGGCGTTGGCGGTCATGCCTGTCTCCTTTGAAATGAACGAGGGGTGGGGGAAGCGGATTCGGTTTCGGGCGCCGGCGGCGGGCCGCGCATCAGGCCCGCGCGTGCGGCATGGCGCATGCACGCCGCGATGTCGATCGAGCGAAAGGCACGCTCGCGCAGCGTGACGGTGATCTCGTCGCCGGCACCGAAGGCGATCTCTCGTTCGCCGTCGAGCGCGATCACGCCACTGCCTTGCTGCACGCGGCAGGGCGCACCGTCGACCATGCGATGCCAGCCGCTCACGCCGACCGGCCGCACCAGCCCCGGCGCGATCGGCGCACGCAGCAAGGTCGGCCCTTCGATGGCCAGCGCGATGGCCAGGCCACCGGGTTCGCGGCGGCCGACGGGCTCCAGCAGGCCGCCGATCGACGAAATGCCGATCGCTTCCGGTTCCGCATAGGCCAGGTAGACGGCGGCCAGGGTGTCGGCCTTCCACAGCGCGCGGGCGCCGATGAAGTGCTCGCTGGAGATCGCCACGTCGACCAGCGCGATGTCGTGTCGCGCGTCGTCGCGTCCCGCATTCACGCCGACTTCGAGCCGCTTGTTCTGCTGCAGCGCGAGCGCATCGGGAATGCAGCCTGCCGCAAACAAGCCGACGGCCAGGCCGCACACGGTGGCCTCGCGCATCTCGGGGTAGGCGTTGTTGGTGCCGGTCGACAGGCCTGCGATGGGCAGATCGCCGCATTCGCGCACCACGGCGCGATGCGTGCCGTCGCCGCCCAGCACGACGATGGCCGCGACGCCTGCCTCGCGCAGCATCCGCGCGGCACGGAAGCTGTCGTCGACGCCTCCCGTCACCGGCATGTCGAGCCATGCCACCTGCGGCAGCACCGTCGCCTCGTCGGCCGCGGCATGGAGCCGGTCGAGATGGCGCCGCAGCATCAGCCGCAGGCCTTCACGGTCGGGCATCAGCAGCACGCGGCCGATGCCGCAGCTGCCCAGCGCGGCCAGCAGACGCAGCAGGATGTTCACGCGGTCGGCCAGCTGCAGGCTGTTGGCATTGGCCACCACGCGTCGGATGTCGCGCGCCGACACGGGGTTGGCGATGATGCCGACCGTAGCCTGCCGTTGCTGCTGCAGTGCGGGCGCGATTCCTTGCATGCGGGGTGTCTCCTGGTGGTGGTTCGCACCAGGTTTTCGCAATCGGCGTGCCACGCCGAGCCCCGTCGCAAAGTGCCCGCAAAGCGCCCGAAAAGCGCGGGATAACCCTCGAAAATCAGCCCCTCACGGCCCCCGTCGCGCCATGGGCGATACAGGTGTCACAGGTCCGCCTGTCTCGGGCGATACAGCTGAACCGGCCTTGCGCTCACTCGCCGGCGTCGCGCCGGTTCGGCGATTGAATGCCCAGGCGCGTCATGCGCCGGTACAGGGTCATGCGGCTGATGCCGAGCTGGCGCGCGACCGCGCTGAGGTTCCAGCTGGCCGCACGCAGGTATTGCATGAGCAGCATGCCCTCGGGCGGCAGGTGATGCGGGTCGTTGGGATGCACCTGCCCCACCTGCCCCGTCAGCGCGGCCGGCTGCCGTGCCTCGTCCGCGGCGAATCCGTCCGGCAGGTCGTGCGCCTCGATGCGCCGGCACTCGCACACGGCGCGCGCGTACTCCAGCACGTTGCGCAACTCACGCAGGTTGCCGGGCCAGCGGTGCGCATGCAGCCGCTCGCGCGCCGCCTGCGACAACACGACCGATTCGCCCAGCAGCTTGCGCATCAGCCAATCGAGATCGCCGCGCTCGCGCAACGGCGGCAGCGCGAACAGGGCGCCGTTGAGCCGGTAGTACAGGTCTTCGCGGAATCGCCCTCCGCGCACCAGTCGCTCCAGCGGGTGGTGCGTGGCCGAGATCACGCGGATGTCGACCGGCACCGCACGCGACGCGCCGATGGCCAGCACCTCGCGTTCGGCCAGCACGCGCAACAGGCGAGACTGCAGCTCGCGCGGCATGTCGCCGATCTCGTCGAGGAAGAGGGTGCCGCCGTCGGATTCCTGGATCAGCCCGCGCTTGGCCTTGCTGCCCGCGCCCGAGAAACTGCCCGGCAGATGGCCGAACAGCTCGCTCTCGATCAGCGTCTCGGGAATGGCCGCGCAGTTCACCGCGATGAAAGGCCGCCGGCTGCGCGCGCTCGCCGCGTGCAGGGCCTTCGCGAAGTACTCCTTGCCGCTGCCGGTCTCGCCATGGATCAGCAGGTTGATCGGCGAATCGACAAGCCGGGCGGCGCGCTGCAGCTGACGCTGCAAGGCCGCGTCGCCGCCGCTCAGCGCCGCCAATGGCTCTGGAATGGCCGGCGCGGTCGACGGCGCCTGCCCGCGTTCGCCGGTCGCGATGCGTTCGATGGGCGGCACCGCGCCCAGGAACAGCGCGCCGCCGCTGCGCGCCAGCGTCACCACCCGCTGCTCGCTCGGGCGCGCGTAGACGAACTGGCCCAGCATGTCGAAGCGGGCATCGAACAGCCGCTCGAAGCTCTGCCCCAGCAGCGGGCTCTCGCCGTGCGGATCACCGGCCGCGAGGCCCAGCTCGGCTTCCAGCATCTGCCGCGCGCGGTGGTTGTGGCCCACGATGCGGCCGCGCGCATCGAGCGCGATCAGGTAGTCGGGGTTGACGTCGACGAAGGCCGGCGATGCGTTGAGCTTCAGGATCCAGTCGTCGCGGTGGGCCCGCGCGAACTGCGCGTTCTCGATGTGGTGGGCGTAGATCTTCACCATCTGCAGCGCGAGCTGCTGGCTGCCCTTGGGACCGGGCGACACCAGCGCAGAGATGTCGAGGATCGCGTTGAGCCGGCCGCTCGAATCGAACACCGGCGCGGCCGTGCAGGTCAGCGGAATGTGGGTGGCGTCGAAGTGGTCGGCCTGGTGCACCGTCAGCGCTTCGCCGGTCGCCAGCGCGGTGCCGACCGCGCAGGTGCCGGCGTAGGTCTCCGTCCATTCGGCGGCCAGGTAGAGGCCCGCGCGGCGCAGGCTGATGCCTGAATTGGGGTCGCCCGGGTAGTCGACCGTGACGCCCTGCGCATCGGTCAGCAGCACCACGTAGCCCGTGCCGGCCACCTGCTGGTAGAGCGCCGTGAGGCCATGGCGGGCGATCTGCGTAAAGTCCTCCAGCCGCTCCTGGTGCTCGCGCAGTTCCGCCCAGGGCAGGATGCGGGCTTCCTGCATGCGTGTGGGGTCGAGGCCGTGCTCGTGCACGCAGCGCTGCCACGACGAGCGGATGACCGCGTCGTGGCGCTGCAGCAGCGCATCCGGCGGCACGCCGCGCGTGGTGAGTTCGACCACGGCGTCGATGTGCTCGCGCTGCCGCAGCTCCATGGCCTGTCTCCTGTTGATGCTCGTGTCGCGGCACCGCTGGCGACCGCGCCGGTCGAGCACTGTAGCCCGCGCCGATGCTGCGACGCAAGAAGGGTGTAACGAGCGGCTTCCGCATGCAGCGGGGCGCATAGGCTTCAGGGTTTGCACGAGTGTTCAACAAGTTTGTACGCTTGTTCAATCGCGGCCATGGCATCCGCTTCGCAGCCCGCTCCCCCGCTTCGCCGAGCACCGCGGCGCGCAGCGGCGGCGCGCGCCGAAGCCCCGCGTACCGATCGCCGCCAGGCCATCCTGCTGGCCGCCGAGAAGCTCTTCGCGCAGCACGGCTACCACGCCGTCAGCCTCCGCCAGATCGCCGACGAAGCCGCCGTGCCGCTGGCCTTGGTGGGCTACTACTTCGGCCCCAAGCAGGAGCTCTTCCACGCGATCTTCGAGCACTGGAGCCACACCATCGACGAGCGGCTGGCAGGCCTGCGCGCCGTGCAGATCGACGCCGACGACCCACGCACGCTGCCGCGCATCATCGAAGCCTTCACCGCACCGGTGCTCGCGCTGCGCGCCAGCTCCGAGGGCGAGTACTACGCGCTGCTGGTGGCACGCGAGCTCTACCACGCGACCGAAGAAGCCGACCGCGTACTGCGCGGCTATTTCGATCCGCTGGCCGAGGCCTACATCGACGCGCTGCACGTCGCGCTGCCGCATGCCACGCGCGGCCAGGCGGCATGGGGCTACCAGTTCGCGCTGGGCACGCTGCTGCACCACCTGAACGACAACCGCATCGAACGGCTGTCGCACGGCGAGAACCAGCGCAGCGACCCGGCCGTGGCGCCGATGCTGGTGAACTTCATCGTCGGCGGCCTGCGCGCAGCGCTGCCGCGACCCCGCGCCGCGAAGAAGACAACGACCTCCAGGAGACACAAGCCATGATGAAACGACGCTCCCTGATCGCGGCGCTTGCCGCCGGCCCGGCCGCCCTGGCGCTGCCCGCCCATGCGCAGGCCGCCACGAAAATCGTGTTCGGCTACACCGCCGTGACCGACTTCGCCTCGGTCTTCGTCGCGGCCGACGAGGGCTACTTCAAGAAGCGCAGCCTCGACGTGGAGCTCAAGTTCATCCCGCTCAACTCCACCATTCCGGCCGCGCTGCAATCCGAGTCGCTGCAGATCGGCGGGCCCACGCCCTCGGTCTTCCTGCAGGCGGTGGACGGCGGCCTCGACCTGGTGCTGGTGGCCGGCGGCGGCCTCACGTCGAAGACCATCACCGGCTTCGGCCTGGTCGCACGCGCGGGCTCGGGCATCAAGAACGCACAGGACTGCGTGGGCAAGAAAGTCGGCGTGCCGGGCCTCGGCGCCTTCCTGCATGTGACCTTTCGCGCCTGGCTCAAGGACCAGGGCGTGGACTACCGCAAGGTCAGCTTCGTCGAAGCCGCCTTTCCGCAGCACGGCGACCTGCTGCGCGGCGGCTCGGTCGATGCGGTGGTGTCGGCCGACCCCTTCATGAGCCGCATCACCGACAGCGGCGCGGGCTACGTGGCCTCGTACTACTCGACCTTCCTGCCCGAGGGCAACCAGACCATCGTGCATGCCGCGCGCCGCGACTGGGTGCAGAAGAACCCGGCGGCCGCCCGCGCCTTCCGCGAGGCCGTGCAGGAGAGCGGCGCCTTCATTCAGCAGCCGAAGAACGATGCGCGCGTGCGCGCCAGCATCGGCAAGTACATCAAGCTGCCGCCCGAGGTGCTGGCGAAGGTGCAGATCTCGCCGCCCGGGCCGGTGGTGAGCGAGAAGCAGATGGCCTACTGGGTCGGGCTGATGAAAGAGCAGGAGATGCTCAAGACGCCGATCGACGTCGCGAAGCTGGTCGCCAAGTAAGCGGCGAGTGAGCTTGCAAATGAGCGAGGCCCTGCTCTGCATCGACGAGGTGCGCATCTGCTACGGCGAGCGCGAGGTGCTGTCGCCCACCTCATTCGACGTGGCGCGCGGCGAGTTCCTCTGCATCGTCGGCCCCAGCGGCTGCGGCAAGACCACGCTGCTGCGCGCGGCCAGCGGCCTGGTGCGCGCCAGCGGCGGCGAAGTGCGGCGCCGCGGCTTGCCCATGACGGAGCCCTCGCGCGAGGTGGCCTTCGTGTTCCAGGACTATGGCCGCGCGCTGCTGCCCTGGCGCACGGTCGAAGGCAACGTGAGCCTCGCATTGGAAGCGGCAGGCGTGCCGGCCGACCAGCGCCCACAGCGCATCGCCGAGGTGCTGCGCAAAGTGGGCCTGGCCGCGCACGCGCAGAAGTTTCCGGTGCAGCTCTCGGGCGGCATGCAGCAGCGCGTGCAGATCGCGCGCTGCCTCGCACAGAAGCCCGAGCTCATGATGATGGACGAGCCCTTCGGCGCGCTGGATGCGCTCACGCGACAAGGCCTGCAGGACGAACTGGCGCGGCTCGTGCGCGAAGACGGGCTGACGGTGCTGTTCGTCACGCACGACCTCGAAGAGGCGATCTACCTGGGCGACCGCGTGATCGCGCTGCAAGCCGATCCGGCACCGGGCCGGCCGAGCCTGGCACGCATGATCGAGGTGGACATTCCGCGTCCGCGCGATCAGCTCACGGCCAAGGAGCACCCCGAGTTCCTTCGGCTACGCCGTGAGCTGTTCTCCTTCATCGAGCAAGGCCATGACTGAAGCCGGTGCGGCGCGCGCGATGCTGCTGCGCCTTCGGCCGTGGGTGCTTCCCGCGCTGTTGCTCGCGCTGTTCGAGTGGTACGCGCGCCGTGCCGCCGCGCTCGGCAGCGATGCGCTCGCACCACCCAGCGCCGCGCTCAAGGCCTTTGCCGGTGCAGCGACGGACGGCTCGCTGTGGCAGGCCACCGGCTTCACGCTCGGCACCGCTGCGCTGGGCCTGCTGCTGGGCGCGGTGCTCGGCATCGCGCTGGGCATCGTGCTCGGCCTGTCGCGCCGCGCCGCGCAGATCGGCGCGCTGTCGATCGAGGTGCTGCGGCCGGTGCCCTCGGTCGCGTTGATTCCGCTCGCGATGCTGATGTTCGGCTTCGGCCTGCGCATGGAACTCGCCATCGTCGCCTTCGCCACCTTCTGGCCGCTGCTGGTGCTCGTGCAGGCCGCGGTGCAGCAGGTGGAGCCGCGGCTGCTCGAAGTGAGCCGCGTGCTCGGCCTGTCGGCACGCGACCGCGCCTTGAAGATCGTGCTGCCTGCCATCGTGCCGCGCCTGTTCGTCGCGCTGCGGCTCGGCGTCGCGGTGGCACTGGTGGTGGCGGTGACCGTGGAGATCGCGGCCAATCCGCACGGCATGGGCTACGCGATGATGATCGCGCAGCAGAGCTTCGACCCGGCGTTGATGCTGGCCTGGCTGGGCTGGATCGGCGTGGTGGGCTTCGTGGTCAATGCCGCCATGCAGCGCCTGCAGCGCCACGTGGCGCGGCGCATGGGGAGCGTGGCATGAGCGGCAGCGCGCGCCGGAACGGCTGGCTCGCCTCTGCCGGCCTCTTTCTCGTGCTGGTCGCCTTGTGGTGGACGGCCAGCAACGCCGGCTGGGTCAGCCGCGTCTTCCTGCCCACGCCGCAGGCCACCTTCGCCAGCCTGGCCGAAGGCCTGAACCTGCGCGGCGACGGCCAGGGCGAGCTGCTGGCCTTCACGCTCGCCACCGTGCGCCGCATGGTCGAAGGCTGGCTGCTGGCATCGCTCTTCGGCGTGCTGCTGGGCGCGGCCATCGGCGTGTCGCCAGCCGTGCGCGCCTGGGTGCAGCCCACGCTCGAATTCATCCGCCCGCTGCCGGCCTCGGCGCTGTTGCCGCTGGCCATCTCGATCTTCGGCCTGAACCCGGCCATGGTGCTGTTCGTCGTCGCCTTCGGTGCGATGTGGCCGGTGCTGCTGGCCACCGTGCACGGCTTCGCGGCGGTCGATCCGCGGCTCGCCGAAGTCGCGCGCTGCCTGCAGATGCCGCGCGCGGCCTTCGTCTGGAAGATCGGCTTGCCCAACGCGATGCCCGACATCCTGGCCGGCATGCGGCTCGCGCTCACCATTTCGCTGATCGTCGCGGTGGTCGGCGAAATGATCGCCTCGCAGAGCGGCCTGGGCCAGGCCATCCTGCTCGCGGCCCGCGCCTTTCGCGCCAGCGAGTTGTTCGCCGGCATCGCGCTGCTGGGCCTGATCGGCTTCGCGAGCAACGCGCTGCTGGCCTTGGCCGAGAACAAGCTGCTGCGCTGGCAGCGCCCCTGAACGCAAAGACAAACAAGGAGCCCCCATGACGCGCCGATTCGTCGACCTTTCGATCTTTCTGGAGAACGACGTGCTTTCCGACCCACCGGCCTTCGCGCCGAAGATCCAGTACTTCACGCACGACAACACCTTCGCGCAGATCGAGCCCTTCTTCCCCGGCTTGAAGAAGGAAGACCTGCCCGACGGCGAAGGCTGGGCGGTGGAACTGGTGCAGCTGTCGACCCACAACGGCACGCACCTCGACGCGCCGTACCACTTCCACTCGACCATGGACAAGGCGCTCGGCGACAAGAAGCCCGCCATCGCCATCCACGACGTGCCGCTCGAATGGTGCTTCCAGCCCGGCGTGAAACTCGACTTTCGCCATTTCGAAGACGGCTACGTGGTGACGGCAGACGACGTCGAGGCCGAGTTGAAGCGCATCGGCCACACGCTCAAGCCGCTGGAGATCGTGGTCGTCAACACGCGTGCCGGCTCGCGCTACGGCAACGACGACTATGTGTCTTCCGGCGCCGGCATGGGCTACGAGGCCACCATGTACCTGCTGGAGCGCGGCGTGCGTCTGACCGGCACCGACGCCTGGAGCTGGGACGCGCCTTTCGTCCACACCGCGAAGAAGTACGGTGAAACGCAGGACGCCGCCTTGATCTGGGAAGGCCACAAGGCCGGCCGCGATATCGGCTACTGCCACATCGAGAAGCTGCACAACCTCGAATCGCTGCCCGCGGACGGCTTCTTCATCAGCTGCTTCCCGCACAAGATCCGCGGTGCATCGGCGGGCTGGACGCGCGCCGTCGCGATCTTCGACGATGCTCTGATGGCGAGCGCGCAATGACCGTCGAACTCAACCACACCCACGACGCCGGCGCGCGCAGCTGGCTCGATGCGGCCAATGCGGCGGGCTGCGACTTCCCGATCCAGAACCTGCCCTACGCGGTGTTCCGCCGCACCGGCAGCAACGAGCTGTTCCGTGGCGGCGTGGCCATCGGCGACCAGGTGCTCGACCTGGCGGCCCTGGCCGCGCGGCAGGAACTGCAGGGCACCGCGCTCGATGGCGCGCGTGCCTGCGCGCACGAGGTGCTCAACGGCTTCTTCGCGTTGGGGCCCACCGTGTGGCAGGCGCTGCGGCATGCGCTCTTCGCGCTGCTGAAGGACGACGCCGCGGAGCGGTCGATCGCCGAAGTGCGCGAGTGCCTGGTGCCGCTGGTCGAGGTGGAGTTCAGGCTGCCGGCACGCGTGGGCGACTACACGGACTTCTACACCTCGATCGACCACGCGCTCAACATCGGACGGCTGGTGCGGCCAGACGATCCGATCACACCGAACTTCCAGTGGATACCGATCGCGTACCACGGCCGCGCTTCGACGCTGGGCGTGAGCGGCCAGCGTTTTCACCGCCCCATGGGCCAGATGCTGCCACCGGGCGCGAAGGCGCCGGTGTACGGCCCCTGCGCGCGGCTGGACTACGAGCTGGAGCTGGGCATCTACATCGGCCAGGGCAACGCGGGTGGCGAACAGATCCCGCTGGCCGATGCCGACCAGCACATCTTCGGCCTGTGCCTGCTCAACGACTGGTCGGCGCGCGACATCCAGTTCTGGGAGATGGCGCCGCTCGGTCCTTTTCTGGCCAAGAACTTCGCGACCACCGTGTCGCCGTGGATCGTGACGCTGGAGGCGCTCGCGCCCTACCGCCTGCCCTGGACGCGGCCCGCGGACCATCCGCAGCCGCTGGCTTACCTCGAAGACCCTGGCAACCGCGCGCATGGCGCGTTCGACATCCAGCTCGAGGTTTGGCTCGAAAGCGCCAAGGCACGCGCCGATGGCAGCGGCCCCTCGCGCCTGTCGTCCACCAGCTTCCGCCACCAGTACTGGAGCATCGCGCAGATGGTGGCGCACCACACGGTGGGCGGCTGCACCCTGCACGGCGGCGACCTCTTCGGCAGCGGCACCATCTCCGGCCCCGGGCCGGGCGAGGCCGGCGCCATGATCGAACTCACGCGAGCCGGCCAGTCGCCGATCGCGCTGGGCAACGGCGAGCAGCGCGGGTTTCTCGAAGACGGCGATGCGGTTCTGCTGCGCGGCTGGTGCGAGAAGCCGGGGGCTGCGCGCGTCGGGTTCGGGGAGAGCCGGGGGATGGTGCTGCCTGCGCTCGGATGAGGCTGGCAATTTGGCTGACTGCAACGCAACCATGCCGTGCCCTGGTGCTCGTGGTCGAAGACCTCGACTCAACAACTGACACACAGTCATTGAAGGGTTCCACCCCGCCCCGAAAACAGGCATGCTCGGCACTCGTGCAAGAAACGGTGAATGCCGCACCGCGCGCGCTTCACCTCTTCCGTACATGCATCCTTCCCCCACGCCGACCTGGACCGCCGATCTCCGCTTTCGCTTTCGTCATCTGTTCGCGCTCAAGTTCATCGGCGTCAGCGTCTTCACCTGGCTCTTCTTCATCGGCTACTTCGAGCTGCTGCGGCATCCGGCGCACAGCGTGTTCGTGATGCCGCTCACGACGCTCGACACGCTCATTCCCTTCCAGCCCGAGATGCTCATCGCGTACTTCTCTCTGTGGCTCTACGTGGGCGTGGCGCCCGGGCTGCAGGCGAACTTCAAGGAGCTGGTGGTCTACGGGCTGTGGGTCGGCGCGCTGTGCCTGACAGGGCTCGGGCTCTTTTTGCTGTTGCCGACACAGGTG
Source organism: Variovorax sp. KK3 (assembly GCF_001984055.1). GTDB lineage: Bacteria > Pseudomonadota > Gammaproteobacteria > Burkholderiales > Burkholderiaceae_C > Variovorax. Next base: position 108,506 of record NZ_LYVO01000003.1, on the reverse strand, counting down.
CCGGCCGGCATGGCGGGCGTTTCCGACTTTCCGGGCTTCTCGTTGATGCAGGGCATGGATGCGCCCGGCAATGCCTGCCCGTCGATGCACGTGGCGGTCGCGATGTTCACCGTGATCCGCATCGACGACGTGTTCCGCCAGGCGCGTGCGCCGCTGTCGCTGCGGTGGGTCAACTGGCTGTGGTTCGCGGCCATCGCGTGGTCGACGCTTGCCGTCAAGCAGCACGTGCTGCTCGACGTGCTGGCCGGCGCGTTGCTGGGCATCGCCTTCGCCGTGCCGTCCCTGCGCTGGCGGCCCACGCCGGCCCGCAAGCCCACGCGCGCATTCGGGCGAGCGGCTATCATCCCCCACAGATAGACGACCCCATGGCCCTCCGCGTGACGACGGACATCGCTCAATGAGTTCGCTCCAAGAATTACAGAACCTGATCCAGGAAAAATACGGCCTCGATGCCGCGGCGCTCGACCCCCACGCTTCGATGCGTGACAAGGGCCTCGATTCCCTTGCGCTGGTCGAATTCGTGTTCGCCATCGAAGACCATTTCAAGATCAACATGCCCGACCAGGACACGAACATCGACACGCTGGCCGAGCTGGCCGCGGTGGTCGACAAGCTCCTGGCCGAGCGCGCCGCCACGGCCCAGGCCAAATAGGTGAGCGCCGTGGACGTCGCAGTCACCGGGCTCGGCGTCGTCAGCCCGCATGGTGACGATGCGGCCGCCATGTTCGATGCGCTCATGCGCAGCGAGTCGGCCGTGCAACCCGTCTTCCCCGAGCTGCCCAAGCCCGCCGCGGCCGCGCTCGCGCCTTTCGATCCCCTGCAATGGTTCACCAAGCTGCAACTGGCCGGCGTCGACCGCGTGAGCCAGCTCGCGGTGGCCGCTGCAGAGTTGGCGATGCGCGACGCCGGGTCGCCGAGCGACGTGGCGCCCGAGCGGATCGGCGTCTACGCCGGCTGCGGCATGGGGGGCGCCGCCGCGCTCGAGGCGGCCTACCGCAGCACCAACGGCCGCGTGCCGCCGCTGACCATCCCCGCTTTCATGCCGAACGCACCGGCCGCACAGATCGCCTTGCGCCGACAGGCCCAGGGCCCCGTGCTCACCTACTCGGTGGCCTGTGCCTCATCGGGCGTGGCGCTGGCCGAGGCCGCCAAGGCGGTGCAGCGCGGCGAGGTCGACATCGCCATCGCCGGTGGCAGCGAAGCGCTGATCGTGCCGGGCGTGGTGCTGGCCTGGCAGGCCATGCAGACGCTGGCCGCCTTCGAGCCCGGCGAGGCCGCGCGTGCGGTGCGGCCTTTCGCTGCCGATCGCAGCGGCTTCGCGCTCGGCGAGGGCGCCGCGTTCATGGTGCTCGAATCGGCAGAGCGCGCCCGCGCGCGCGGCGCCCGCAGCTACGCGCGGCTGGCCGGCTGGGGCATCGGCTGCGACGCCACCCACCTCACCAAGCCCGACGCCGCCGGCCAGTCCCGCGTGCTGCGCGCCGCGCTGCAGTCGGCCGGGATGGCGCCGCGCGAGGTGGGCTACTGCAATGCGCACGGCACCGCCACGCGCATCGGCGACGTCGTCGAGCGCAATGCGCTGGCCGAAGTCTGGGGCGACGCGCTCGGCGATCTGCAAGTGAGTTCCACCAAGGCGCTGCATGGCCACCTGCTCGGCGGCGCTGGCGCGCTGGAGGCCGTCATCACGGTCCTGGCGCTGCACCGGCGCGCCTTGCCGCCCAATGCGAACTGCGCGCAGGCCGATCCGGAATGCGCCCTGACCCTGGTGCCGCAGCAAGGTGCGTCGGCGCCTCAACTCGAAGCCGCGATCAGCAACTCCTTCGCCTTCGGCGGCACGAACGCCGTGCTGGCCTTTCGGCGCGCCTGAGGCGTTTTCAGTCGGCCAGGCGCAGGCCGCGCCGGCCGACGCTGTCGACGATCTCGCGCAGCGAATTGCGGCCCAGCCGCGACAGCACGAACAGCTTTTTCGCGGGCACCCGCGTCACGTCGCCCACCGTGTGGAGCTGATTGAGGCGCAGCACGTTCGTGGTGCGAAGCGAGAGTTTCAGGACGTCGATGTCGGCGTTCAGCAGCGACTCGGCGGCCCGCCGATCGGGGGTGGTTTGAGCCTCGTGCATGGGTGTCTCCAGAAAGCGATGCCTGGAACTTGCACAGTTCGTGCCATCGGCGTCGCCCCACCGACCTGCTCGATCTTCATTGGCAAACGGCACGCAACGACTGGAAACCGGGCATCCGAACTGCCCGAATTTCGATCACTTGCCTCAATCTCGCACAGGGTTTTCCTCAGTCTGCCCTGCGCTAATTCTTAGCTCACCCGGCGCGAAAAACGGTTCTTGGAGGCAACGCCTTCGCCTCCTAGCATTCGCTTCAGACGCCCTCGCCGATGCGCTTCTGCAGCACGCCGCGAAGGCCCGGTTCACCGCTCGTCCCCGCTTTCGTCCGTCTCGTCTTCAAAGGAACTCTGCCATGGCCCATCTTTGCGATCCTGGTCGCCGACGCCTTCTCCAGACCTCGCTTCTGACCGCTGCCGGCCTCTCGGCCGGCGGGCTGCTGTCCCTCGACGCTCACGCCCAGGGCAAGACCCGCATCAACATGCAGCTCGGCTGGATCGTCGGCGTCAACCAGATCGGCGAGGTGGTGGCCAAGCGCCTCGGCTTCTACGAGCAGGAAGGCATCGACTTCGCGATCCAGCCCGGTGGCCCCAACATCGACGGTGTGGCCATCGTGGCCTCGGGCCGGCACGAGGTGGGGCAGGTGTCCTCCAGCCCCTCGGTGATGCTGGCCGTGTCGCAGGGCCTGCCGATCAAGTGCTTCGCCGTCGGCGCGCAGAAGCACCCGTTCACCTTCTTCTCGCTGGCCAAGAACCCGGTGCGCAAGCCGGCCGACCTGGTGGGCAAGAAGGTCGGCATTCCGTCGACCGCCGCCGTGCTGCTGCGCGCGCTGCTCGCCAAGAACAAGATCGCCGAGAAGGACGTCAAGTTCGTCACCGTCGGCGCCGACATGGGCCCGCTGCTCACCGGCCAGGTCGACGTGGTGACCGGCTGGCTCACCAGCACCACCGCGCTCAAGACGCTGGGCCCGGACCGCGTCGACCTCCCGCTGTGGGACGGCGGCGTGCAGCTCTACGCCCTGCCCTACTACGCCACCACCAAGACGCTGGAAACGCAGCCCAAGGTGATCGAGGCCTTCATCCGTGCCACCGCCCGCGGCTGGCAGCACGTGCGCGCCAACCGCGACCAGTCGGTGGACCTGCTGGTCAAGGAATATCCCAACCTCAAGCGCGAGGACGAACGCGCCGCCGTCGACGTGATGCTCGACTACAGCTTCGGCGGCCTGGCGCAGACCCAGGGCTGGGGTGCGATGGATCCGGCCGTGTGGCAGGACCAGATCAACACCTATTCGGAGCTGGGCCAGTTCACCGCCCGCACGCCGAAGGTCGACGACGTGATCTGGCTCGACGGCCTGAAAGCCACCACCGCCCTGCGGATGGGGAAAGCCTGAACATGGCCGCCGTCATGAACGCCGCCCCGGCGATCTCCTGCCGCGACATCGGCGTGCGCTTCTTCACCGAGCGCCGCGACGTCACCGCCATCAAGAGCCTCGACCTCGACGTGGCCCAGGGCGAGTTCCTTACGCTACTGGGCCCCTCGGGCTGCGGCAAGTCGACGTTTTTGCGCGTGGTGGCGGACCTGCTCGAACCCAGCCGCGGCCGCATCGAGGTGCTGTCGGCCAGCCCGCAGGCCGCGCGCCAGAAGCGCGACATCGGCTTCGTGTTTCAGGACGCAGCGCTGCTGCCATGGCGCACGGCATTGCAGAACGTGGAGCTGCCGCTGCAAGTGGGCGGCGGCGCGAGCCGCAAGGGCCGCCGTTCGCCGATGGAGTTGCTGGAACTGGTGGGCCTGAAGGACCGCGCCAACGCCTGGCCGCACGAGATGTCCGGCGGCCAGCGGCAGCGCGTGTCGATTGCCCGGGCGCTCGCCAGCGACCCGAAGATCCTGCTGATGGACGAGCCCTTCGGCGCGCTCGACGAGATCACGCGCGACCGGCTCAACGAAGAGATCCGCCGTGTCTGGAAGGACACGGGCGTGACCATCCTCTTCGTGACCCACAGCATCCACGAGGCCGCGTTCCTCGGCCAGCGCGTGCTGATGCTGGCGGCCAACCCGGGCCGCGTGCGCGAGATCGTGCCGGTGGAGCTGCCGGAAGACCGCACGCTCGACATCCGCGAGACCCCCGAATTCGTGCGCCTCACCGCCCACCTGCGGCGCGTGCTGGAAACCTGCTGAGAACCCGCGAGCACCTCCCAACAAGGCCCGAGCCATGAGCACATCTTCCATCGACATGACCAGCGCACCCGCTGCGGCCACACCCGCTGCCGACCCCGAATACCAGGCCTGGGCCGCGGCCCGCCAGCGCCGCCTGTGGCGCCGTCGCATCCTGCCCGCCCTGGGCATCGGCGGCCTGATCTTCCTGTGGTGGGCCGTGATCGCGGTCTTCGACGTCAAGCCCTTCATCGCGCCTTCGCCCTGGGCGGTGGTCGAGACGCTCTACGCCAAGCGCGCGGTGCTGCTCGACAACCTTCTGCCCACCGCCATGGAGGCCGCCGGCGGCTTCCTGCTGGGCAACGTGGCGGCGATCGCGGTGGCGACGCTGTTCGTCCACAACAAGACGATGCAGGACATCTTCTTCCCCGTGGTGCTGATGTTCAACGCCGTGCCGCTGGTGGCCAAGGCCCCCGTGCTGGTGCTGATCATGGGCAACGGCATGGAGCCCAAGATCACCATCGCCGCGCTGGTGTGCTTCTTTCCGACGCTGGTGAACATGGTGCGCGGGCTCGAGTCGGTGAACCCGCAGGCCATGGAGCTGATGCGCGTGCTGTCTGCGAGCAAGACCGAGATCTTCTTCCGGCTGCGGCTGCTCAATGCACTGCCCTACCTGTTCTCGGCCCTGCGCATCGCCGCGTCGATGTGCGTGATCGGCGCCGTCATCGGCGAATGGGTCGGCGCCACCGTCGGCATCGGCGCCATGATCTTGCAAGCCACCTTCAACTTCGATTCACCGTTGCTCTACGCAGCGATCGTGATGAGCGCCACCCTCTCGGGCCTCTTCTTCCTGCTGGTGACCTTGGCCGAACGCATGGTCATCCGCTGGCAGCCAGAAAGGTAAGCCCACCCCCGTATCGGCTCACTTCGTGTAGCCGAGTACCCCCTCAAGGGGGCAACACCAGCGGCCTGGCAAAGCCAGTTCCGCGGTGTTCCCCGCACAGTCAAGACTTCACAAGGAGATAGACATGAGCCGTATTGGCGATTGGATGCAAGAGCCCGCCCACGACATTCGCGTGGCAGCCGAATCGGACGTGGTGGTGGTCGGCGGCGGCCCCGCCGGCCAGGCCGCCGCGGTGGCCGCGGCGCGCAACGGTGCCAGCGTGACGCTGCTGGAGCGCTACAACCACCTGGGCGGCCTCGCCTCCGGCGGCATGGTGCTGGTGCTCGACGACATGTGGGACAGCCACCTGCAGGAAATCTCGGTGCGCGGCATCTGCCTCGAGATGATCGAGCGCATGGCCGAGCGCGGCCTGGCCGAATACCCCAAGCAGAAGGACTGGGGCGCGCTGCCCGAGTCGGTGCGCCGCTGGAAGCGCTGGGGCACCTTCGACTTCCACAGCAAGGAGAAGCCGCACCCCATCTGCTTCGCCGCCGCCTTCGACCCCGACGCCTTCAAGCGCGCGTCGCTCGACATGGTGCAGCAGGCCGGCATCAACCTGCGCTTGCACTCGTGGTTCTCGCGCACGCTGGTGAGCGACGGCCAGGTCAAGGGCGTGGTGGTCGAATCGAAGAGCGGCCGCGAAGCGATCCTCGGCAAGGTGGTGATCGACGCCACCGGCGACCTGGACGTGGCGGCCTCGGCCGGCGCGCCGCACATCAGCGGCGCCTACATCGTGACCACCGTGTTCCGCCTGGGCGGCGTCGACACCGACGAAGCCGAGCGCTTCGAGCACGAAGAGCCTGCCGCCTTCGCGGCCATCGACCGCGAGGTCAAGCACATCCTGGGCGGCGCCTGGGATTCGTGGTGGCTCAAGACGCCGCTGCCCGGCGTGGTGTGGTGCAACTGCCCGCACATGGCAGGGCTCGACGGCCTCAAGGTGGCCGACCTGACGCGCGCCGAGGTGCAGGGCCGCGCCACCATCCACAGGGTGATCGAGTTCATCCGCGCCAAGCTGCCCGGCTTCAAGGATTGCTACCTGATCGACCTGGCGCCGCAGACCGGCATCCGCCAGACGCGCCTGCTCGAGGGCGAGCACGTGATGAGCAAGGACGACGTGGCCCAGCGCGTGCGCTTCGAAGACAGCATCGCGCGCGGCCGCGACTACTACTACCCCTACCGCACGCTGGTGCCGCGCAGTGTCGAGAACCTGCTGGTGGCCGGGCGCCACTACTCGTCGACGTCGGCCGCGCAGAAGATCTCGCGCGAGATCCCGCCCTGCATGGCCATGGGTGAAGCCGCCGGCACCGCCGCTGCGCTGTCGCTCGATGCCGGCGTGGCCGTGCGCAACGTGGACATCGGCAAGCTGCAGCGCACGCTGCGTGCGCAAGGCGCAGACCCCGGCGACCAGAAGGGCCCGAACGCCGACATCCCGGCCATCGCCCGTTCGTTCGCGGAGGCCGCATGACCGCCATGAACTCGCAGGACAAGCTGCCCCTGTCGGGCATCCGCGTGATCGACTTCACGCAGGTCATGATGGGCCCGGTCTGCACCCAGATGCTGGCCGACCACGGCGCCGACGTCATCAAGATCGAGCGCAAGGGCGCGGGCGACCTGAGCCGCTCCACCTTCGCGCCGGTGGCCGGCGAAGACAACCCGATCTTCTGCAGCCTCAACCGCAACAAGCGCAGCGTGGAAATCGACCTGCGCGACGCCACGCAGATGGAGCTGGTGAAGGCGCTCATCGCCGACGCCGACGTGGTGACCAACAACTTCCGCGCTGGCGTGATGGAGCGCCTGGGCCTGGGCTACGAAGATTGCCGCCGCATCAACCCGCGCATCGTCTACGCGGTGGGCACGGGCTTCGGCGAATCGGGCCCCTATGCGCACAAGGGCGGGCAAGACGTCTTGGCGCAGGCACTCACCGGCGTGATGGCGCGCCGCGCCGATGCCTCGGTGCCGGTGTCGATCTACCCGACCGCGCTGGCCGACTACACCGCCGGCATGCACATGGTGCAGGGCATTCTGTTCGCGCTGCTGCAGCGCGAGCGCACCGGCGAAGGCCAGAAGATCGCCGTGTCGCTCTACGACTCGATGCTCGCCATGCAGATGCAGGAGGCGGCGATGATCATGATGGAGAACTCCGAGGTCAACTGGGCCGCGATGCCGCTGTCGGGCACCTTCCACACGCAGACCGGGCCGCTGGTGCTGGTGGGCGCCTTCAAGGCCAACCCGCTGCGCGACATCTGCGCGGCGCTGGACATCGAAGACCTGTCGCTCGACGCGCGCTTCGCCGACCTGTCGGCGCAGTTCGCGCACAAGGCCGAGCTGCACACCATCTTCCGCGAGCGCTTCGCCACCAACACGCGCGAGCACTGGCTGGCGCGGCTCGAAGAGCAAGACCTGCTGTCGGCCCCGGTGCGCGACATGCGCGAGGCCCTGGTCGACCCGCAGACGCTGCACAACCGCATGATTCTCGAAGGTGCATCGCCCAGCGGTCGTGCGCTGAAGTTCATCGCCAGCCCCATCCGCATGTCGGGTGCGCAAACCGGCATCCGCCGTGCGCCGCCGAAGCTCGGCGAGCACACGCAGGAGCTGTTCGCCGAGGCACGGGCGCTGATCGAGGAGGCCGACGCATGAGCCGCACGGCCGTTCCGAAGGCGAACACCGCAGCGCGTAGCGCGGAGGTTTTTCAATGAGCGTCAATTACAACGTCGACGACCACGTCGCCACCGTCGTCATCGACCGCCCCGAGGTCATGAACGCGGTCGACATGGCGACCGAGGCCGAACTGCTGCGCATCTGGTCCGACATCGAGCAGCGCGACGACGTGCGCGTGGTGGTGCTGGGCGCCACCGGCGAGCGCGCCTTCTGCGCCGGTGCCGACCTCAAGAACACGTCGAACCTCAAAGGCGTGGAGTACTGGGGCGCCTCGCGGCCCGGCGGCTTCGGCGGCATCGCGTTGCGCGAGACGCTGGACGTGCCCGTGATCGCGCGCGTCAACGGCCTGGCGCTCGGCGGCGGGCTCGAGATGGTGCTGGGCTGCGACATCGCCGTGGCCTGCGAGGAAGCCAGCTTCGGCCTGCCCGAGCCGCTGGTCGGCCGGCTGCCGCTCGATGGCGGCATGGTGCTGCTGCAGCGGCAGATCGGCTTCAGACACGCCATGGGGATGATGCTCACCGGCCAGCGCGTCGGCGCTGCCCGCGCCGCCGAGATCGGCCTGATAAACGAGGTGGTGCCGCGCGCCGAACTCGACAACGCGGTCAACCGCTGGGTGCAGCAGATGCTGGCCTGCGCGCCGCTGTCGCTCAAGGCCATCAAGCAGGTGGTGCGCCGCACCGGCACGCTGACCCCGCTGCAGGCCCACGGCCAGCGCCTGCCCGCGCTGATGGCCGCGCTGCGCTCGGAAGATGCCGACGAAGGCGTGCGCGCCTTCCAGCAGAAGCGCAAGCCCGTGTGGCAGGGCCGCTGAGGACACCGCCGTGGCCCATGTCATCACCGCCGCCTGCGTCGACATCAAGGACGGCGCCTGCGTGAAGTGCTGCCCCGTCGACTGCATCTACGAAGGCGGCCGCACTCTGTACATTCACCCCGATGAATGCATCGACTGCGGCATCTGCGTGTCGGCCTGCCCGACCCAGGCCATCTACGAAGAGTTCCGGCTGCCGCCGGAGATGGGCCACTGGATCGCGATCAACCGCGAGTTCTTCGCGCCCGAGGTCAGCGGCCTGGGCTCGCCCGGCGGCGCCGACGGAAGGCGCGTCGCCAGCGACCACCCCAGCGTGCTGGCAATGGAGGCAGCGGCCACGGCAGCAGCATCGGCCGGCTGACGCGGAGACACACTCCGCCTTCAGGAGGGCCATGCCATGCATGCCAGCGTCCTGAAGTACTTCATCGAGGTGGCCAGCTGCGGATCGGTGCGCAAGGCATCGGAGCGGCTGTACGTGGCCGCCAGCGCCATCAACCGGCAGATCCACAAGCTCGAAGACGAGCTCGGCGTCGAGCTCTTCGACCGCCTGCCCAACGGATTGAGGCTCAACCCCGCGGGCGAGCGGCTGCTCAAGCATGCGCAGGAAACGCTGCACCAGTTTCAGGTGATGCGCACCGAACTCGACGCGCTGCGCGGCGAGCGCACCGGGCACGTCAAGGTGGCGGCCATGGACTCCTTCTTCGAAGAGCTGCTGCCCTCGGCGGTCGAGGAGTTTCTGCAGATCTTCCCCGCCGTGACCTACACCATCGCGTCGAGCCAGCCGATGGAGGTGCCGCAGATGGTGATGTCCGGCCACGCCGACGTCGGACTGAGCTTCGTGAGCCGGCTGCCGGGCGGCGTCAAGGCCGTGTGCCTGGCCGACTTGCCGATCGGCATCGTGATGCCGCCCGGCCATCCGCTGGCCAAGCACGAGCGGGTGGCGCTGAAGGACTGCGCGCCCTACCCCTTCTTGCGCAGCAGCTCGCACCCGGTGATCAGCGCCACGCTGTCGGCCGAATTCGCCGCCTTCTGGGACGACATGGAACCGGCCGCGACCTGCAACTCGACGCCGCTGCTCAAGCGGCTGATCATGGGTGGCAAGGGGATCTCGTGCTTCTCGAAGATCGCGTTCGTCGAGGAGCTGCGGCGCGGCGACCTGCTGTGGCGGCCCTTCGCGCTGCCTGCGCTCGACCAGCTGCAGGTCGGCATCATCGTGCCGACACAGCGTGCGCTGCCGCACGTGACGCAGAACTTCGTGGGGCGCATGGCGCGGAGGCTGACGCAGCTGGAAATGAACGCCGCCGCACTGTGACTGCGCTCCTGTCCCCGCATTGCTCACTCTCCCTCTGGGAGAGGGGCAAAACCGGGCGCAAGCAGCAGAGCGACGCAAGCCATCGGCTGACAACCAACCCGCACGCCCCGGTACCAGAATGACTTCACCGGCCCGCCAGGCCCAAGCCCTGAAGGAGACCCCGTGAAGCTTCGAACCCTCTGCCTTGCACTGGCATCCCTTGCTCTCGTTGCACTCGCCGGCTGCGACCCCAAGCCGCAACCGCCCAAGGCCAGCGCCGCACCGCTGGTGCAGACACCCGCCTGAGTTTCGTTTTGCACTGAAGCCGTAGCGGCAGCCCGCTGTCGCAGGTCGGCTGGCACGCGGCTGTGACAAAAGCCTCGGCCACGCACTCATTCGCACGGCGTGCCGCCGCATACCTGACAGCTACTCACATTTTTGCTCCTCTGCCGATAAGATTCCGCGCGGATCGAGGGAACCGGCCGGCACAGGCCGGAACAACGAGGAAGAAAAGAGTGAAGTCTGCTTATCAGATCCTGGGTGTGCCGGGCAATGCGACCGCGGCCGACATCGAGGAGGCCTTCGGACGCGCACGTGCGTTCTACACGCCCCAGAAGATGGCCGAGGATTCCCGCTTTGCCGAGCAGTTGACCGAGGTCAACGATGCCTACAAGGTTCTGCGCGACGCCGACTCGCGCCAGGCGCACGACAGAAAACTCGCCAGGCAGGCGTCGTCGTCGCCCTCGCGACCTGCCGCCTACACCACCACCGTGATCGAGCGCGAATCCGGAATGCCACGGGCGCTGGTGATCATCGGCCTCTTGGCGATCGCGCTCTTCGCAGGTGGCGTCATCGTTCAGCAGCGCCGGCAAGCAGCGCAGGCCGAGCTGGCGGCCAAGGAACTCGAGACGGCCCGGCAGAAGGCCGCAGCCGAGGCCGAGCTGCGGCTGGCCGCGGCACAAGAAGCAAGCGACAGGTCCCGCCGAGAGGCCGCGCAGCTGGCCCAGGACCAGGCCTTCAGGCGCGAATCCGACGCAGCGGTCGCCCGCGCTCAGAACCTGCAGGCGCGCCAGGATTCGCTCGTCGCGCAACAACGCGCCAACGAACTACGCGAAGAACAGCGCAAGGAACGGGAGTTCAGGGCCGACGAGCAACGGCGCATCAACGAAAGCCAACGCCGCATTGCCGCCGACCGGCAACGCATCCGCGAGCTTTGCTTCATCAACTACCGGCGCCACGACTGTTGATCGCACAGCCCGGCCGGCCGCCGGGCATTCACTTGCCCAGGTGATCGCGCACGTCCTGCACCGACGTGCCGACGGCTGCGACAGCCAGGCGAAGCTCGGTCTCGCTCACGCCCAAGGCATCGGTCCACTGGTCGACCTCACGCAGATCGGTGACGTCGATGATGTTCACGCGGGCGGTGTCGGCCAGCGATGGAATGAACAGCCTGGCGGAAGAGGTCATGGGTTGTTGCATGGTCAGGTCCGGAGTGCGAGGAAGGAAGTCGATGCAAAGCGTGCCGCACGCGCGGGCCTGGGCTCGTAGGAAAAACCAGCATCGTCCTACCGGCCTCCGACGGACGTGATCAGGCCCAGGCCGTTGGCCACTCAGGCCCGCCTGAACGAGAAATCGCACTTTCGCTTGCCCACCCGCTGGCCCGTGCCCGACGTGCCCTCGAAATTCGCCCGCACCCGGTAGCTGTAAGGCTTGCCGCGCTGCGCGTTGTTCACCGCATAGGCCGGGTTGTTGATGATGCCCTCGAGCCGCAGCGCCGCGCTGCCGTCCGGTGCGATGTTGCCGGTCAGCAGATGGAAACTCGGCTCGCCCTCGGTGCCATGCGTGCCGCGCAGCATGCCGTCGCGCACCTCGGCCGGGAAGCGGTGCACGTAGCCCTTCGCACCGTCGTCGTCATCGTTGTGGGGCGGACAGGTCAGCGTGACGTTCCACCGGCCATCGAAACCCTGCGTGCCCTCATTGGCTGCCCACGACACGGAAGGCGCCGCAAGGGCCAGGCAGGCCAGCATGTGGACGAGGGCTCGGGCGACACGCATGGGCTTCTCCAATGCGGCCCGACGGGCGGTGCGGCATCCTCGCATCCACAACCGGTGCCCGCAAGCGCGCGGGCACGGCTCAGGCGTAGTTGGTCGCCCGGCGCCGCTGGTAGGAGGTCGCGGCCAACCGGCTCAGCAGTTCCAGCTCGTAAGCCTCTTCCGCCTCGCGCAGGCTGCGGGCCGCACGCTGCACGACGTAGACATCGAACAGCGCATCGACGGCCGACTGCCATGCCTGTGTGTTCTGCGCCGAGGGGGCCGGAACGTTGATGCCGTTGCGGCGAAGTACGCCAGCCTTGGAAACCGTGTCGAGCATGGAGCCGCCCTCTGGTTGATCGATGTTGGAGCTTGTGGATGGCAATCTAACAAGCACGCAACGGGCCAACATCAACCAGTTGGCGTATGCGCATGTCGGACAAAAGGAAGGGCTTGGTGAGTTACTCGACCTTTGGGGGTGGAATGAAACGGGGGCGGCTTTTTTAGTTGGCTCGTCTCGGCAACGCCGGCGCACGACGCAAACGGGCAGGCCGCCCAACCCCTTACGCCCCCACGCCGCCCGGCTCGCGACTGGCGGCATTGCCTGAAAGAACGGCGTTGTCACGGACACATGCGTCCGAGCACCCCATGCGACACACTCCCCCTTGCGGCCTCGACGATCGCGGCCGACGCCTTTTGAAAGAGGACGCGATGCAACTGATCCATGAGTTCGACTACCAGCTCGACATCGACGGCCCCGCAGCCGCCTCCGACGGAAGCAGCCCGAGCCCGCGCAGAACATGGTGGGAGATGAAGAAGGCCACGCTGAAAGGCCCTCGCCTGAGCGCCACCTCCCTCATGCCCGGCATCGACTGGTTCACGCCGATGCCCAACGGCTTCGGCCGCCCGCACGTGCGCCTGCCGTTTCGCACGGACGACGGCGCCCTGGTGCTGCTGGAATACCACGGCATCGTGCATGCGACCTCCCGCTTCAACGACGCGGTGGCGCGCGACGAGGGCACGGAGTGGAGCGACCAGTACATGCGCATGGCCATGTTCTTCGAGACCGAGTCGCCGCGGTATGCGTGGCTGATGGAAAGCATGTTCATCGCGCGTGGGCGGCTACGGGGGGCGAAGGTGATTGAGTACCAGGTGTTTCGGTTGGAGTGACCGCGGGGCTCGCGATGCTGGCAAGCGATGGCGCCGGGCCATTGACGACGCAAAGTGCGGCGTGGCTAACCCGGAGATGCGCCTCCGGATCGCAAAGCAACGGGATGAAAGCGAGGGCGTGCTACGGGTCCTCGCGATCGGCTGAGTCCAAGGCATTGGCCAATGCTTGACGGCCTTGCGGAGTGATCTCGGTAACGTGGACGCCGACCTGCCAGCTGGCGCCGACGGGAGTCTCTTGCAGGAAGCCGGTCGCGTAGCCGGCTCGAAAGAGCGTCCGAAAGCGTTCAATATCCGAGTCATCAATCAGGATGACCGGGAAGCGTTGAGCGCTAGCGATCTGACGAAGCAGTTCCAGGGACATGGTGCGCCGTTGAGTCACGACAACAGGGGTGAATTGAAAACTCGGCAACAAACGCACGGCTCAGACGCCGATGGCACCTGACGGGCGAAATATTGTGACTTAAACGCGGCTGACTTAAAAGCTACAAATCGCGAGACTGCGCGCAGTGTCTCGCCAAGCCCACCCCACCGGCCCCGTCGATCTCTCGGCACGAGAGATGTTGGCCACCAATCTCATTCGGCTGAGAGCGGCGCGGGGTTGGTCGCAAGAAGCGCTTGCCCTTGAGGCGGGGCTGCATAGAACGTTCGTGGCGCATGTGGAGCGGCAGGCGCGGAACATTTCGCTGGATAACCTAGAGCGCTTGGCCCGGGCTTTGGACGTTGCACCTTACAGGTTGCTCAAGGCGTAGCGCGTGGCGGCCCGACCAACGACTTGCGTGAAAGTTACATTGCCTATATGAAGTTGCTAGAGCCTGAGTGCGATCAATCGCTAACGCGACATGACTAGCAACTCGCCGCCGCAAGGCGGGATTTCCGAGCGTGGCCATAAGTTGCTTGGGCAATTGGCTTGCTCAACCCGACTTACTACTCGGGTCGCGGAGCAGCATCGACTCGGGATCAGTGCATCCACAAGGTCTTCATACGCCCATTCGCTTCGCGTTTAATAACTGACGCGAGTTTGTATTGGCATTGTCCGGTAACATGTTTTCACGCAAGAGTGGAGATGGGAGGATATGGAGTTGTTAGACCTAAGACAGCAAGGCGTCGATGCCTCTGCTAGCTTCGCCCGCGTTGTCATCCGGATCAAGGTCGATCACCTGCACACGCAGGTCAGCGCCTTAGATGCCAAAGACCAGTTTTCGCCGAAGATGCGGCGCCCGATCAAGATCAACTTCCAACCTGGAGCCCCAACTCACGTGCTGAACGCTGCCGGTGACGTCGAGCCGATCAAGGCGAAATGGTGGTCCTACTCGACCTGCCGCGTCCAGTTCGATGCCGAACGAGTTTTGGCAGTCGCACGGAACCTTTTTGGTTTGAAACGCCATGCGATGCGGTACTCGCTGGAGCCACACGACGCGATCAGCCGCACTTGCACAGTTCAGCTATTCGCTGGCTTGCAGCCTGCAAACAGCGCAAATCTGGCGAACAGCAGCATGAAGATTAATGCTGTAAGCCTGGGATAGATTTTGCTGCTGCCCAGCGCACACTCGCTCTAAAGGAGCCCAAGTCATGTTGACCCATCTTCGCATCCGCAACTTCAAAGCCTGGGCTGATACCGGGAGCATTCGACTTGCGCCGTTGACGGTGCTTTTCGGCTCGAATAGCTCTGGCAAATCAAGCCTCGGACACTTGCTCCTGGCCTTGAAACAAACTGTGCTATCAACGGATCGAAAAAGGGCGCTTCATCTCGGCGATGCAAACAGCCTGATCGACCTCGGCACGTTCGCAGATTGTTTGCATGGTCATGACATGTCTCTGCCGCTGTCGTTCATTCTTGGGTGGCGCGTCCCTGGAGGAATCACTGTCCGAGATGCGCTGGCAAGCGCTAAGGCCAAGCAGTTCGCTGGGGACCAGATCGAGCTTGGCGCTCGAATTGTGGCGACTTCAACGCAGCAACCCGAAACGGAAAAATTTCGCTATCGAGTGATTGATTCCGGCACGAACATTCTTGAAGTAATTCACTCCCGCAAGAATGGGGGTGGCAATTTGACATCTGAGCCGCTTCGTCTCGTCCATGCCACAGGCAGAAAGTGGCCGGCTGAACCACCGGAGAAGTTCTATCGCTTCACCGACCGGACTCTGTTGCGCTATCAGAATGCTGACTTCTTGGCAGACTTTGCGCTGCAGACAGAGCGCGTGTTCAGTCAGTTTTTTTATCTTGGGCCCCTGCGGAAGCACCCCGAACGTGTCTATCAGTGGTCCGGCGACACTCCGGCCGACGTTGGCATGCAAGGAGAGTCGGCGATCGCAGCACTGCTGGCCGCGACACAAGAGGGGCGGCAACTTAATCGCGGGCATCGGCAGCGCAAACAGCGCTTCGACACCTTTATTGCTGCGTGGCTGAAAGAACTGGGTGTGATCTCCGACTTTTCAGTGAAGCCAGTGGCGAAGGGCCGCAAGGAATATGAAGTTCTGCTTCGCACGCATGAGGATGCACCAGAGGTGAAACTCACGGACGTTGGATTTGGTGTTTCGCAGGTTCTGCCTGCGCTGGTTCAAGCCTTTTACGCACCGCCAAATTCAGTGATCTGGATGGAGCAGCCCGAGATCCACCTGCATCCTCGCGTTCAGTCAAACTTGGCAGATGCATTGATCTGCGCGGTCCAGGCCTGGGAAAGCGGCAGTCCGCGCGGGACGCAGCTTATCGTTGAAAGCCACTCTGAACACTTCTTATCACGACTTCAAAGGCGGGTGGCGGAAGGGACTATCGCGAAAGAAGATGTTGCGATCTACTTCGTAACTCGCGAGGGGCAGACGGCACAGCTCGAGGGGTTGGGGCTCAACGACGACGGGGAGATCGAAAACTGGCCCGAAAATTTCTTCGGCGACGAAATGGCAGACGTGGCTGCACGAATGCGTGCAGTTCAAGAGCGACGGCGCAAAGCAGCTGCGTTAGGGTCGGAGGCAGAGTGATGCACGTCGTTGTAGATACGAACGTGATTTTGGTTGCGAACGGCTCTCATGCCGATGTGTCGCCGGACTGCGTCATTGAATGTGTTGATCGCCTTGAGAAGCTGATGAAAAATGGCAAGGTTGTCATTGATGATGCACATCGAATTCTGAGCGAGTATCAGAACAAGACAACTCCCATCAAAAATAAGCGACCTGGCGATGTCTTTGTCATGTGGCTGCTTAGAAATGCCGCCAATGTTAAACACGTCGAGCGCGTTACATTAAAAGAGCCTGAGCCGGATTTATTTGACGACTTTCCGGATCAGGCGCTGCAACTAGCAGTCGATGCGCCCGATCGCAAGTTTCTTGCGGCTGCCGGCGCCCATCCTCGGCGCCCCGATGTTTGGCAGGCAACCGATAGCAAGTGGTTGGACTGGTGGCAGCCTCTCAAGGCTGCAGGCGTGGCCGTTCAATTTCTCTGCGGTGACGACCTTTGCAAGTTCTACGCCAAGAAGTTCCCGGGTCGAGACATTCCGCCGCTCCCATGATCGATGCATTCTTTCGCTTTCCGCATACGCCGCATCTAATGTGGCTCGGAGAGGGTGCGCCCCGTCATGACAAGGTCTTGTCCGGGCCAGAAGCTAAAGCACTGCTGGCAGGTGATGTTGTCGTTGAGGAAAAGATCGACGGCGCAAATCTGGGATTCTCACTTGATCGAGCGGGGCAATTGCGAGCGCAGAACCGCGGACAATACCTTCAAATGCCGTATGGGGGCCAGTTCTCAAAGCTGCTGCATTGGTCTGCTGTTCACAGCGATGCTCTGGTCACCGCTCTCCCGCCCGGGTGGATCGCATTCGGAGAATGGTGTGCCGCCAAGCACTCCTTGACCTATGACCGCCTCCCAGATTGGTGGCTCCTTTTCGACCTTTACGACTCTTCGAATCAAAAGTTTCAGTCTACGAGTGCCCGTGCTGCGTTTGCGAAAAACGCGGGTATAGCCACGGTTGCAGAATTGTTTCGTGGCCAAATCAAGCTGCATGAACTTCGCGCGCTTTTGTTGGAGACACCAAGCAGGTATCGCGCAGGGCCAATAGAGGGCCTTATAGTGCGACGAGAGGATTCCGGCGCGACGACTGCTCGAGCAAAGCTCGTTCGACCAGATTTCACTCAGGCGATTGAACGGCACTGGCGAAGTCGGCGAATTGAATGGAACAGTTTAGGCTCAGCGTCTGCCGACTCCCACGGCCTTTGAGATACGACTTAAAGGCCGAACACACGAAACTCCTGCACCTTCCTGGTTGGAGATTGGCCCGCCGAGGACGTCTTTATTGGTTCTGATCGGAACTAGCGCTTTGAAGCCCGCCACCGTCATCAGCTTGACCACACCGAACTCGCGCGCGGCCTTCACGGCGTTGATGAAGTCCTGGTGCTCTGTTATCCGCGTCTAAGCACCACCTTCAGCGGTGCCGGCCGGCGCTTCGATTCGTCGAATGACTCAAACCACCGCAACCTGCTGCTCAGCAACCTCGTCAGTCCAAACCTTGAACCCAGTGAGCTTGTTGCTGCCGAACGCAGTGGAGAGCGCCACATCACAAGCATCCCGCCCGCGCGCCATCAAAATTCGCCCAATGCGAGGAACGTTGTTTCGTGCGTCGAAGGTGTACCAGCGGTCGCCGAGATAGGCCTCGAACCAGGCCGCAAAGTCCCCTGGCGGATACGGGGGCGGCGTGCCGACATCGCCGAGGTAGCCCGTGCAATAGCGCGCGGGAATGTTCATGCATCGGCAAAGCGCGATGGCCAGATGCGCGTAGTCGCGGCATACGCCCTGCCCCTCTTGATACGCCTCGAACGCGCTGCGCGTGCGGCTGGCCTTCAGGTAGTCGAACTTGATGTGCTTGTGCGTGAAATCGCAGATCGCCTGCACCCGCTCCCATCCCGCTGGGGTGCGTCCGAAGCGCTCCCATGCAGCGTCGGAAAGCTTGTCGGTGTCGCAGTAGCGGCTGCCGAGCAAAAACGGCAATGTCGCATCCGGAAGTGCCTGGACAGCAACCTGCTTCGCGTCCTTTGCGACGACATCGGCAACGCCGGTGTCCGTGACCAGTGCGTCGGTGCTCAGTCGCATTTTTCCTGCAGGCGCAACCAGGCGGGTACACCAGTTTCCAAAGCCGTCCCTGAAGCCGGTCGTCTTCACCATCGGTGTGACAGACAGGGCGTCCGGACGAATGAGGTCCGAGGCGCGCTCGAAGTGGATGCTGAGCAGGAGCAGCATCGGTGTGGGCTGGACGCACTCGTACGTCATCTCGAAGCCGACGTGGAATTTCATGGGAGCCTTTGAGTTGTGTGCGCTTGCAAGGCTCGTTGCGCCGCCGGGGCCCGGTCGCATGGGATCAACGCCGGCTCTTCTTGGCCGATGGCTTCGACTTGACCGCCGCCCGTGTGGTCCCCGTCCAGAAGTCGACGATCTGCCGGCTGAGGTCAGCCTGCGAGCTCGCCACCTGACGCTTGGCGGCAGCCGTAGCCTGGCCACGCGCTGATCCCGCTGCCTTGTTGGCTGCGCTCAGCCACATGCTCATCAGCGGGTTTTTCTTCGTCCATGGGTTGCTCATTGCGTGCTTTCGTCAAGGACCGAAGTCGAAGCGACTATGAAGCACTGCGCTCCCCATGCTGCAGCGCAGCGTTTCACCTGACTTGACGTGGTTGGCGTCCTACCTTGCGCACGAGCACGGGACTGGCCGGCCGCTTGCGGCGGTCCGTGCGACCACTGAGACCCTCAGGAACTCAGTAAGCGTTCCTAGGCCGGCGGTTCAACGTCCGGCCTCGAACTCATGACAACTGCAGCGGCCAACCGATCACTTCCACATCCCGCACCGACTCAACTCCTTCGACTGAAACACCTGCTCGCCCGGCAACGTCGCCACGTGCTTGTAGTAGTCCCACTCGCGCTTCGACTCCGCCGGCGCTTTCACCTGCATCAGGTACATGTCGTGGATGTACCGGCCGTCCGGCCGGATGTAGCCCTTGGCGAAGAAGTCCTTCTGCGGCGTGCTCTTCAGGTGCTTCATCACCACATCGGCATCGAGCGAGTTCACCGCCGTCGCGGCCTTCAGGTAGGTCATCGTCGCGGAGTAGTTGGCCGCATGCAGCTCGGTCGGCATGCGCTTCGCCTTGGCCATGAAGCGATTGGCGAAGGCGCGTGACTCCTCGTCGAGATCCCAGTACCAGCTGGTCACCAGCAGCAGCCCTTCGGTGTTCTTGAGGCCCAGCGACTTGATGTCGGTGGGGAAGACGATGAAGCCGGCCACCTTCATCGACTTGGTCACGCCGAACTCGCGCGCTGCCTTCATGGCGTTGATGAAGTCGCCGCCGGCGTTGGCGATGCCGAGCACCTGGGCCTTGGAGTTCTGGGCCTGCAGCAGGTTGGACGAGAAGTCGGGCGCGTTGATGGGGTGCCTCGACACGCCGACGACGGTGCCGCCTTTTTCCTGGATGACGCGCGTGGCGTCGGCTTCGAGCGCGGCACCGAAGGCGTAGTCGGCCGAAAGGAAGAACCAGCTCTTGCCGCCCTGGTCGGCGATGGCGCTGCCGATGCCGCGGGCCTGCGCGACGGTGTCGTAGGCGTAGTGCACGGTGTAGGGGGTGCAGCGCTCGTTGGTCAGGGCCGAGGTGCCGGCGCCGTTGGCGAAGAAGGGAAACTTTTTCTCGGCGGCCACGCTGGCCATGGCCAGGCCGGCGCCGGAGTTCGATCCGCCCACCAGCATCTTCAAGTTGCGGGTGTCGAACCATTCCCTGGCCTTGGCGGCGGCGATGTCGGGCTTGTTCTGGTGGTCGACGCTGAGCAGCTCCATCGGCCGGCCGAGCAGCTTGCCGCCGAAGTCGTCGATGGCCATCTGCACGGCGATGGCGCCGTCCTTGCCGTCGCCGTCGGCATAGGCGCTCGACATGTCGGTGATGAAGCCGATGCGCACGGCTTCTTGCGCGTGGGCGGTGGTGGCAAACGTGCCAAGGGCGCAGATGGCGCCCAGGGCTATGGCGCCGCATGCCGCGGCCTGGTTCAACTTCATGGCGATGTCTCCTCGGTGGATGGAACTCGAGAGCGCAGGGTCGCGCAGCGGCTCAGGCGCCCAGCTTGCGGGCGATCAGGTCTTTCATGATCTCGGTGGTGCCGCCGTAGATGCGCTGCACGCGCGCGTCGGCATGCATGCGTGCAATCGGGTACTCGGCCATGTAGCCATAGCCGCCGAAGAGCTGCACGCATTCGTCGGTGACCTTGCCCTGCTGCTCGGTGCACCACCACTTGGCCATGTAGGCGGCCTCGTCATCGAGCGTGCCGTCGAGCAGGCGCTGGATGCAGTCGTTGACGAAGGTGCGCACCACGTGCGCGAGGGTGGCGCACTCGGCCAGCTTGAAGCGCGTGTTCTGAAAGTCGAAGACCGTGTGGCCGAAGGCCTTGCGCTCGCGCGTGTACTCGACGGTGAGCTCCACCGCGCGTTCGATGACGGCGGCGGCGGGCACGCACAGCAGCGTGCGCTCGTAGGGCAGCTGGCTCATGAGCTGCACGAAGCCGTTGCCGGGCACCTCGCCCAGCAGGTGGCTGGCGGGCACGCGAACGCCGTCGAAGAAAAGCTCCGCCGTGTCCGACGCATGCTGCCCCAGCTTCTCGAGCCGGCGGCCGACGCGAAAGCCCGGCAGGTCTTGGGTTTCGAGCACGACGAGCGACACGCCGCGGCTGCCCGCATCGCCGGTGCGCACGGCCACGACCAGCAGGCTGGCGCTGAAGCCGTTGGTGATGAAGGTCTTGGCGCCATCGATGACGTAATGGTCGCCGTCGAGCCGCGCGCGGGTGCGCAGCGCCTTCAGGTCCGATCCGCAGCCGGGCTCGGTAAGCGCGATGCCGGCGAGCAGCTCGCCGCTGGCCATGCGCGGCAGCCATCGGCGCTTTTGTGCCTCGGTGCCGTAGTCCAGGATGTAGTGGGCGGCCAGGTTGTGCACGGCCGTGTTGGCGGGCATCTCGGCGCGTGCGAACTCGTCCTGCACCACCATCTGGTAGGCAAGCGAGGCGCCGGCGCCGCCGTACGCTTCGCTCAGCTCGGGCAGCAGGAAGCCCATCTCGCCGAAGGGCCGCCACACCTCGCGCGGAATGAAGCCCTGGCGGCGCCAGCCGTCGAGCTGCGGTGCGAGTTCGTTCGTGACGTAGCGGCGCACCTGCTCGCGAAACGCGTCGATGCTCTCGTCCATCCACGCGTGGCGATGGAGCCGGGGCAGCAAGGGGTGCGACATGTTCTTGCGCTGCCGTTCAAATGCCGGTGAGGCCGCCGCTGCAGGTCAGCGTCTGGCCACTGACGTAGTCCGACTCGGGAATGCAGAGCATGTACACCGCGCCGGCCGCCTCGTCGGGCGTGCCGCCGCGGCCCAGGGGAATGCTGCGCTCCATCATCGCCATCAGGTCGGCGTTGATGCCGACCTTGATGTCGCGGCCGTCGATGTTGGCGGTGGACGCTTCGGCGGTGCTGTGCGTCAGGCGCGTCTGGATGAGCCCGTAGGCCACGCAGTTCACGGTGACGTTCATGCGGCCCCATTCCTTGGCCAGCGTGGCCGTCATGCCGGTGATGCCGGCCTTGGCCGTGGCGTAGTTGGCCTGGCCGGCGTTGCCGAACAGGCCGGCCATCGACGAGATGTTGACCACCTTGCGCACGACGCGGCGGCCGGCTTCGGTGTCGGCCTTCGACAGCGCGCGCAGCACGGGCTGCGCGGCGCGCAGGATGCGAAAGGGCGCGGTCAGGTGTACGTCGATCATGGCGTACCACTGCTCGTCGGTCATTTTCTGGAGCACGTTGTCCCAGGTGTAGCCGGCGTTGTTGATGATGATGTCGAGGCCCTTGAACTCGCTGACCGCCGTGCCGACGAAGCGCTCGGCGAAGTCGGGCGCCGACACGCTGCCCACGCAGGCGATGGCCTGGCCGCCGGCTTCGCGGATGGTGCGCACGGTCTCGTCGGCCGGCTCGGCGTCGAGGTCGTTGACGACGACGCGCGCGCCCTCGCTGGCCAGCTTGAGGGCGATGGCGCGTCCGATGCCGCGGCCCGAGCCGCTGATGAGGGCGACCTTGCCCTCGAGCTTGCGTGTCATGTGTTCGACTCCGTGTTCGTGTTGGGTGATTGAATGGGAAAGCTCAAAGCGGGGAAGCGTGAGGCAGCGTCAAAGCAGCGCGACCAGCGCATCGCCCACGATGCGCACCTGGCCATGCTGGTTGACGCTCGACAGCTCGACGCGCACGCAGGCCTCGCCGTGGTGCTCGAGCTTCTCGGCCACGCGGCCGGTGCAGCGCATGGCGTGGCCAAGATGCGTGATGCCCTGAAAGCGCACGCTGTACCGGCGCAGCCGGCCTTGCGGTGCCCAGCCGGTCAGCACGCGGCCCAGCCAGGCCATGCCGAGCATGCCCTGCGCAAAAACGTCGGGCATGCCCGAGCGGCGTGCGAAGTCGAGGTCGATGTGGATCGGGTTGTGGTCGCCCGAGGCACCCG
Organism: Variovorax sp. KK3; assembly: GCF_001984055.1. Classification (GTDB taxonomy): domain Bacteria; phylum Pseudomonadota; class Gammaproteobacteria; order Burkholderiales; family Burkholderiaceae_C; genus Variovorax. Next base: position 85,876 of record NZ_LYVO01000003.1, on the reverse strand, counting down.
CGAAGAGCGCGAGCGTGGTGCGGTCGACCGGCGGCAATTGCACGTCGGGCAGGCTGTCGCCGACCTGCACCGCGGCGAATGTGGGAAATGACATGGGGCTTCCTGTTGCGGTACGCCGCTAGTGCTTGCAGACGATCACCGTGCGCAGCTCGGCGACACGCTCGCCGCGCTGGTTGGTCGCGACCGACGACTTGACGACGAATTCGAGCGCACCGTTCTTCTTGTCGTAGATGTCGGTGATGCGCGATTGCACCGTGACCGTGTCGCCCGCGCACACGGGGGCGTGGTAGTCGAAGCTTTGCTCGCCGTGCAGCAGCTTGGCCAACGGAATCTGCAGCTGATCGAGCAGCCGGTCGGTCGCGCCTGAATCCAGCTCCGCCGCGAACAAGAAGGTGGGCGGCGCGGGAAGGTCGGCATAGCCTGCCGCGCGCGCGGCTTCGGTGTCGGTGTAGACGGGGTCGGTCTCGCCGATGGCCTTGGCGAAGAAGACGAGGCGCGTGCGCTCGATGGGCAGCACAGAAGGCGGCAGCTCGTGCCCGATCCATTGGCGGTCGATCATCGGGTCAGACCTTCTCGTACAGGGTGACGACGCAGGCGCCGCCCAGGCCCAGGTTGTGCTGCAGCGCGAGCCTGGCTCCCTGCACCTGGCGTTGCTCGGCCGTGCCGCGCAGTTGCTGCACGAGCTCGGTGCACTGCGCCAGGCCGGTCGCGCCGAGCGGGTGGCCCTTGCTCAGCAAGCCGCCCGAGGGGTTTGTGACCACCTGGCCGCCGTAGGTGTTGTCGCCGTCGATCACGAACTTCTCCGCGCCGCCCTCGGGGCACAGGCCCAGCGCCTCGTAGCTCAGCAGCTCGTTGTGCGCGAAGCAGTCGTGCAGCTCGACCACGTCGACGTCGCCCGGCCCGATGCCCGCGGCTTCGTAGACCTGGCGCGCGGCATCACGTGCCATGCTGAAGCCGACCAGCTCGCGCATGTCGCGCGCCTCGAAGCTCACGGGCGTGTCGGTGGTCATGGCCTGCGCGCGGATGCGCACGCCACGGTCGATGTTGTGCGCAGCGGCGAAGGCCTCCGAACACACGATGGCGGCCGCGGCGCCGCAGGTCGGCGGGCAGGCCATGAGCCGGGTCATGACACCGGGCCACATCACCGGCGAGTTCATCACGTCGTCTTCAGTCACCACCGTGCGGAACAGCGCCATCGGGTTGTGGGCCGCGTGCCGGCTGGCCTTGGCGCGGATCTTCGCGAAGGTCGACAGCTGCGTGCCGTGCGCTTCCATGTGAGCGAGGCCGGCACCGCCGAAGTAGCGCAGCGCGAGCGGAATGTCGTCCTTGCCGACCAGCTCGCGCGTGGCGTCGTCGAAGCGCTCGAAGGGACTGGGCCGGTCGTTGAACACGGCGCCGAGCGCGCCGGGGTTCATGTGCTCGAAGCCCAGCGCCAGCACGCATTCGGCCGCGCCGCTGGCCACGGCCTGGCGCGCCAGGAAGAGCGCGGTCGAGCCGGTGGAGCAGTTGTTGTTGACGTTGACGATGGGGATGCCGCTCATGCCCACCTCGTACAGCGCACGCTGGCCGGCGGTGGAGTCGCCGTACACGTAGCCGACGTAGGCCTGCTGCACCACCTCGTAGCCGATGCCGGCATCGGCCAGCGCGGCGCGGGTGGCGGTTGCGGCCATCTCCGGGTAGGGGGCATGGGTGCCCGGCTTCTTGAAGGGGATCATGCCGACCCCACCGATGTAGACATCACGGCTCATTCGATTGCTCCTTGTCGTTCGGGCATGCGGCCCACTTCAGGCTACCGCGCGCTCGCGGCCTTCCCAGTAGGGTTTGCGCAGGTTCATCTTGAGCACCTTGCCGGCGCCCGAGATGGGCAGTGCCTCCACCACTTCGAGGCTGCGCGGGCATTTGTAGCCGGCGATCAGCGTCTTGCAGTGCGCGATCAGGTCGGGCGCCGACAGCGTCTGGCCCGGCTTGCACACGACCACGGCATGCACCGACTCGCCCCATTCGTCGCTGGGGATGCCGATGACCGCGCAGGCCGCCACGGCCGCATGCTTGGCGACGGCGTTCTCCACCTCGACGGAGTACACGTTCTCACCGCCGCTGATGATCATGTCCTTCAGGCGATCGGCGATGAAGACGAAGCCGTCGTCGTCCATGTAGGCGCCATCGCCCGTGTGCATCCAGCCGTTGCGCAAGGCGGCGGCCGTCATCTCGGGCTGGTTCCAGTAGCCCTGCATCACGTTGGGGCCGCGCACAGTCACTTCGCCGACGGTGCCGCGCGGCACTTCGGCGCCTTGCGCATCGACGATCCGCACCTCGGTGACGTAGCTCGCGCGGCCGGCCGAGCGGTGCTTGCCCAGGTGGCGCGATTCGGCCTTGTGATACAGCGGCGAGAGCACCGTGGCCACGGGCGAGAGTTCGGTCATGCCGTAGCACTGCGTGAACTCGACGCCCGGCAGCGCGGCCATGGCGCGGTCGAGCACCGCTTCCGAAATCGGCGATGCGCCGTAGACGATGGCGCGCAGCGCGCTCAGGTCGCGCTCCTTCTTCATCGACGGGTGGTCGACCATCATCTGGATCATGGTGGGCACCAGCAGCAGGTGCGTGACGCGGTCGCGCGCCAGCGTGTCGAGCACCAGCTCGGGCGCGAAGGCGGGCACGATCGAATGCGTGTTGCCCTCGAGCCAGTGCGGGCCCGAGATGCCCATGTCGGCCAGGTGGAACATGGGCGCCGCGTGCAGGTACACGCCGCCCGGCACGGCCAGCCCGCCGGCCAGCGACATGAGCGACGAGCTCACGATGTTGGCGTGGCTCAGCATCACGCCCTTGGGGAAGCCGGTGGTGCCGCCCGTGTAGAAGATGCCGGCCAGGTCTTCGCCGCTGCGCAGGCAGTCGACCACCGGCTGAGCGGCGGCCACGATGTCTTCGTAATGCAGCATGCCGGCCGGCGCCTCGCCGCGGCCGTGCTTGTCGCCGCAGTAGATGACGTGGCGCAGGCTGCTGGCCTGGTCGCGAAACTGCGCGAGCAGCGGGATGAAGGCGTCGTCGACCAGCAGGATGGTCGAGCCCGAGTCGTTGAGCGAGTACAGGATCTCCGCTGCCGACCAGCGGATGTTGCAGGGGTTGAGCACGCCGCCGCCCCAGGGCACGCCCATCTGGTATTCGAGGTAGCGGTCGGAGTTGAGCGACAGCATCGCGACCCGGTCGCCCACCTGCATGCCCAGGCTCTGCAGCGCGCCGGCAAGGCGCGCCACGCGGTCGGCGAACTGGGCGTAGCTGCGGTGCCGGTCGCCGAAGCGCGACGCGATGCGCTCGGGGTTCTGCTGCACCGCGCGGTGCAGGCCTTGGGTCATGTACATGGTGTCGTCTCCTGTGGCTCGGGTCTTTGCCGCCGACGTCGACTGCGGGAATTCGCGGGTCGCGTGCCGATGTGGGCTCATGTTAGAAACCCCGGGCCGCACGGGCGATGGCGCATCGCACCGATTCGATGGCAAATCACGTCACGCTACGTCTGGCCATGCAGCAGCCCCATCCACATCCACCGCCGCTCCTGCGGCCGCCGGCGACCGTGCCCATCGTGTTCGTGCAGGGCATGCTGTCGGGCGTGCCGCAGGCGAGCGAGATGCGCACGCGCTGCCTGGTGGATGTGGGCATCGCACCCGAGCTGCTCGACGAGCCCGGCGCGCGCGTCACGGCCGAGCAGTACCACACGCTGTTCCGGCTGCTGATGGACCGGCTCGACGACGAATGCCTGGGCCTGCTGTCGCGGCGCCTCAAGCGCGGCAGCCTGGCGATGCTGGTGCGGGCCGCGGCCGGTGCGCCCACGCTGCAGGCGGCCATTCGCCGCGTGGCGCACATCTTCAGGCTGCTGCAGGACGACGTGACGCTGCAGCCGGTGCGCGCGGGCGACGGCGCGAACGAGCTGGCGGGCCTGGCGATTCGCCTGGTCGACCCCGCGGCACGCACGTACGAGCCCTTTCTGCACGAGCTGCTGCTGCGCATCCTGTGGCGCCTGTGCGCGTGGCTGGTCGGCGGGCAGCTGCCGGCGGCGCGCTTCGACTTCGCCTTCAACAGCCCCTCGTATGCCAGCCAGTACGGCAAGGTGTTTCCGGCGACGCTGCATTTCGGCTGCAAGGAGTCGGCCTTCTGGTTCGCCGCGGGCCGGCTGGCCGACCCCATTCGCCGCGACGACGCGGCCGTGCGCGCCTTTCTGGCCGACGCGCAGGCGCAGATGATCGTGCCGCGCCGCGGCAACGACGCGGTCGGCGCGCGTGTGCGCGAGCACCTGCAGCGCACCATGCCCGCCTGGCCCGACCTGGGCGCCACGGCCGGCGCGATGAGCATGTCGGCGTCGACGCTGCAGCGCAAGCTGGCGGCGGAGGGCACGTCCTTCCAGTCGCTCAAGGACGAGCTGCGCCGCGACATGGCCATCGTGCGGCTCAACACCAGCAGCGTGCCGCTGGCGCAGCTCGCGTATGACCTGGGCTTTGCGGACAGCCCGGCGTTCCAACGGGCGTTCAAGGGCTGGACGGGCAGCGCGGCGGGTGCGTATCGCAAGGGCGCGGGTTGACCGGTAGACTCCGCGGCTTTCTTTTTTGCAGAGGAGCGACCGGCGATGGCTGTCTCGGACACCGGCCCTTTCTTCCACGGCACGCGGGCCGACCTGCAGGTGGGCGACCTGCTCACCGCGGGCTTTCGCTCGAACTACGACGGCAGCGTGGTCATGAACCACATCTACTTCACCGCCTGGCCCAAGGGCGCGGGGCTGGCCGCCGAGATGGCGAAGGGCGACGGCCGTGGCCGCGTCTACATCGTCGAACCCACCGGCGCGTATGAGGACGACCCCAACGTCACCGACAAGAAGTTTCCAGGCAATCCCACACGCTCGTACCGCAGCCGGGAGCCGCTTCGGATCGTCGGCGAATTGGAGAGCTGGGAGCCCTTCGATGCGGAGTACATCCGGCAGCTCAGGGAGCGCGTGCGCGTCGGGATGGGGGAGATCATCAACTGAAGGCCGCCACCAGGGCGCGATGTGCAGTGGGCTGCTGCCGGCCGCTGGCTGCTAGTTGATCTCTCCAACCCTGAACTCCACCCGCACCGCCTTCTTGGTTTCGCCCTTCTCACCCATCTGCTCGCGCATCCACTTTTGCGCGAACTCGCGGACGGTGGCCTCGGCCGACGGCATCTGCTGCTGCAGGTACTCCGCCCGCTGCGCCCGTTGCGCAAGCTCCGGCCCGAGGTTCTTCAACATCATGTCGCGGTTGGCCGCAACGCTCGGCGCGATGAGGCCGCCGCGCTCGCTGCTGAACTCGGCCTTCGACAGGTCGATGCCGGGTGGCAGCCGCGGCTCGGGTGCCGGCACGCTGAGCACGTAGGTGTCGCCCTGCAGCCTCAAGGTCCAGGTTTCCGCGAGCGGAATGCGGTAGGTGTAGTGAACCGGCAGGCGCACCTTGCCGACACGCTGGCCGCAGTCGATCCACGCGCAGGTGTAGGTCGAGCGCCACCCGAACTCCTCGTTCTTCACGAGGGTCGACACTTCGAGCGTGCCGCCGGGCGTGCGCAGGACGATGACTTGCGCGGGGTCGAGCGTGGAGACTTGCTTCTCGACGATCGCGAAGGGCGCCGGGCGCAAGTACAGGAACAGGCCGACCGCCAGCGCAGCCGCAATCAACCACGGCGCTGAAGACCGAAGCAGACCGGGTTTCGACGGGTGCTCTGCCACCATGGACGTCAAGCCTTCTGTGATCCGAGAAGTTCGCCGAGTTGGGCGACCACGTTGGTCCGGGCCCGGCTGATGTGCTGATCGCTCAGTCGCACGGCGCGCTCGGCGTCGCCCTGGGCAATGGCATCGGCAATGGCCTGGTGCTCGTCCCAGATGGTGGCGCGACGCTTGGCCGTGCGGTGCACGGCGCCCATCACGCGACGCAGATGCATCCAGTAGCGGTTGGCGCTTTCGGCGATGAGCGGATTGCCCGACGCGTCGTACACGGCGTTGTGGAAGGCCAGGTCGGCATCGATGATGGCCTTGAGGTCCGAGCCTTCGGCAGCGATGCGGCCACGCTCGATCAGCGCCGGATCGATGGCGTGGCGTGCCTTGGCGGCGAGACGCGCGGCGAGCGCATCGAGGGCGCTGCGCACTTCGTACACCTGGCCGACCCATGCCGGGTCGAGCTGCGCCACCTGCACGCCCCGGCCCGGCGCGTCTTCGATGAGCCCGTCTTTCTTGAGCAGCCGCAGCGCCTGCAGCACCGGAGAGCGCGACACGTGGAGTTGCTCGGCGATCTCTTCCTGTGTGATGCGTTCGCCGGGGGCCAGGGAGCCGTCGGCGATGGCGTCGAGCAGCACCCGGTACACCGTGTCCACGAAATCGGACCGGACGGGGAGCTTGTCGACGAGAAGGCGCATCGCGTCAGTTTAGTTTGGATACAGAGCACAAAGAACAGACAACCTTGGCCATGGCCTGCAAGCACCGACCTACAGACAGCCACCGCCACATTCGCGAACATGGCTTTCGAACAGGAGATATCCATGTCGGATGCCAACAAACAAACCCTCGAGAAAGCCAACGCAGCCATCACCCAAGGCGACTTCGAAGGATTCCTGAAGTTCTGCACAGAAGACACGAAATGGATATTCGTGGGTGACAGAACACTCGACGGCAAGAAGGCGGTTCGCGAATGGATGCCGACCGCGTACAAGGAGCCGCCCACCTTCGACGTGCATCGCCTGATCGCCGAGGGCGAATTCGTCACGGCCATCGGCGAGATCACCTTGAAGGACGACGCGGGCAAGGCGACGACGCATGCCTACTGCGACGTCTGGCGCTTTGAAGATGGCAAGCTGGCCGAGCTGCACGCCTTCGTCATCGAAGCCCGCCTCGACTGACCCCGCGTTTCACTGGCTCGCGCTCTCGACCAGCCCCTGAATCAACCGCAGCCGCGCCGACGAGCGCAGCCACAGGATGCCGAAGCGACGCGGCTCCGAAGGCAGCGGCAGCGCGATCTTCGCGATGCGTTGGCCGTCGAGCAGCGGCGAGGCGATGTCGGGCACGATCGACACACCCAGGCCCCGGTCCACCATCATCGCGATGGCCAGAAGCGAGCTCAGCTCGAAGCGCTCCTGCGGCACGATGCCGGCGGCGCGCAGGTAGCGATCGGCCTGCTTGCCGCCGCCCAGCGCACGGTCGTAGCGGATCAAGGGCGAGGTGCGCAAGAGCTCGTGCGGGTCGCGCCGCGCGAGCCGGGCCGGTGCCAGCAGCACCAGTGGCTCTTCGCGCAGCAGCGACCAGTCGAAGGTCTTGGGCAGCGCGAAGCTGGGGTGCAGGCACACCGCCGCGTCCAGCTCGCCCTGTTGCACCGCCTTGTGGAGCGCCGCGGTGTTGCCCGACTGCAGGAACACCTTGACGTTGGGGTGCGTCTTGACGAATTGCGCCAGCATGGTCGGCAGCACGCTGTGCAGCGCGGTGTTGATGGTGCCGATCAGCAGTTCGCCGCCGGCCTGGCCGCTGCCCAGGAAGGCCTTGATGTCGCTGACTTCGCGCAGCACGCTCCGCGCCCGCTGCACTAGTTGATGGCCGGCCTCGGTGGGTTGCACCGTGCGGCCGGCGCGCGCGAGCAATGGCGCGTTGAGTTCGCGCTCGAGCGTGCGGATCTGTTGCGCCACCGCGGCCGGGGTGAGGTCGAGCCGGCGCGCGGCCTCCGACATCGATCCGCACTCGACCACCAGCAGAAAACTTTGCAGGTAAGCCGTTTCCATGAACAAACATTTTCTATGACCTGATCATAGAAAGCATGTGTTTTTCTTTCTTCGCGGCAGGCACATACTGCGGGCCATGAGAAGCAAACTGTTCGTTCCGGGCACCCGCCCCGAGTTGTTCGCCAAGGCGCTCGACAGCGCGGCCGACGGCATCTGCCTCGACCTGGAGGACGCGGTCGCCGAAGCGCGCAAGGACGAGGCGCGCCACGTCGTGCGCGACCTGCTGCAAGGCGACAAGGCCGGCGGCTCGGGCAAGACGCTGATCGTGCGCGTCAACGCCATGGACACCCCGCACTTCGAGCAGGACGTGGCGTGCGTGGTGCAGGCCGGGGTCGACCTGATCAACCTGCCCAAGCCCGAAAGCCCGGACCACGTGCGCGAGGCGGTCGCGGCCATCGCGCGCGCCGAGCGCGCGAACGGCGTCGACCGGCCCATCGGCCTGCTGCTCAACATCGAGACGCCCGCAGCGCTGCGCACTGCAGCCGCGCTGGCCCTGGCCGACAAGCGCGTCGTCGGCCTGCAGCTCGGGCTGGGCGACCTGTTCGAGCCGCTGGGCATCGTGCGGCGCGAGCCGGCCGCCATTCAGCAAGCCATGTTCGCCACGCGCATCGCGGCGGGCGAAGCGGGCGTGTACGCCTACGACAGCGCGTTCGCGGACATCCGCGACGCCGAAGGCTTCAGGGCCGAGGCGATGCAGTCGCGGCGCATGGGCTTCCTCGGCAAGACATGCATCCACCCGAGCCAGGTGGCCGTTGCCAACGAGGTGTTCCGCCCGACCGACGAAGAGATCGCGCACGCGCTGAAGGTGATCGAGGCCACGCGCGACGCCGACGCCAAGGGAGTCGGCGCGTACGTGGTCGACGGGAAGATGATCGACATCCCCTTCGTTCGCCGGGCCCACGCGATCGTTGCCAGCGCCCGCAGCCTCGGCCTCCTGGCCGGCTGAGCGTTCATTTCAAACCGAGAGAGACAACCCATGCCCATCGCCACCATGGCCACCGCCGCCAAGCCCTTCTCCCTGCGCAAGCTGGCCCTCGCCTGCTGCATCGTGCCGACCCTCGCCATCGCGCAGGGCGCCTATCCGAACAAGGCCATCACGATCGTGGTGCCCTACCCGGCGGGCGGATCGAACGACACCTTCGCGCGCCAGGTCGCCAAGGAGCTGGGCGATGCGCTCAAGCAGCCGGTGATCATCGACAACCGCCCCGGCGCCAGCGGCAACACGGGCACCGGCCAGGTGGCGAAGGCCGCGCCGGACGGCTACACGCTGGTCGCGGTGTCGTCGAGCATGACGACCAACGCGGCCGTGCAGTCGAAGATTCCCTACGACCCGAACACGAGCTTCGCGCCGGTGGCGATGTTCGCCAAAGGCCCCTTCATCGTGGCCGTGAACAACGACTTCCCGGCCAAGACGCCCGCCGAACTGATCGCCGCGATCAAGGCCAAGCCCGCCCAGTACAACTACGCGTCGTCGGGTTCGGGCAGCGTGAACCAGTTCGGCACCGAGCTGCTCAAGGCGCAGGTCGGCAAGCTCGACATCACGCACATCCCCTACAAGGGCATGGGCCCGGCCGTGACCGACCTGGTCGGCGGGCAGACGCAGCTGCTGATTTCGAGCGGCCCGTCCCTGCTGCCGATGGTGCGCGCCGGCAAGCTGCGCGCGGTCGGCATCACGAGCCTGAAGCCGAGCCCGATCGCGCCCGACCTGACGCCGATGGCGACCGCAGTGCCCGGCTACGAGTTCGAACTCTGGTGGGGCCTGCTCGCGCCGGCCGGCACGCCGGCCGACATCGTCGCCAAGCTGAACAAGGCCGTGAACACGTCGCTGGCCAAGCCCGAGCTTGCCGCCAATTTCCTGAAGGAAGGCGCGATCGCCACGCCCATCTCGCCCGCGCAGTTCACCAAGGTGATCGCCGACGACGTGGAGCGCTGGAAGAAGCTGGCCAAGCAACAGAACATCACCGCCGACTGAGCCCGCGCGCCGAAGCCCGCGAACCGAGACCCGAGGACCGCCATGAACCCCGACACCCGCACCGACGCGACACTCCCCGCACGCAAAGGCCCGCAGGGGCCGCTGTCCGGCCTGCGGGTGCTCGACCTGAGCGCCTACATCGCCGGGCCCTACGGCTGCTCGCTGCTGGCGGACCAGGGCGCCGAGGTCATCAAGATCGAGCCGCCCACGGGCGACAACCTGCGCAAGTACCCCAGCACACTCGAAGCCGAGAGCCGCGCCTTCATCGGCGTCAACCGCAGCAAGCTCGGCGTGGCGCTCGACCTGAAGCAGCCGGAGGACCATGCCGCGCTGATGGCGCTGGTGCGCACGGCCGACGTGCTGGTGCACAACTTTCGCCCCAACGTGCCGCCGCGGCTGGGCATCGCCTACGAGCAGCTCAAGGAGATCAATCCGCGCCTGATCTACTGCAACGTCACCGGCTATGGCGAAACCGGCCCGCTGAAGGAAAAGGCCGGCTACGACCAGGTGCTGCAGACCATGACGGGCATGTGCGCCCTGCAGGGCAAGCGCGGCGAGCCGCCCGAGATCCTGTACGGCTCGGTGGTCGATTACTACGCCGCCGCGCTGGTGGCCGCCGGCGTGGCCTCGGCGCTGTACGAGCGCGAGAAGAGCGGCCAGGGCCAGTTCGTCGGCGTGTCGCTGCTGCGCGCCGCGCTCACGATGCAGTCGGCCCGCATGGTGTGGGCCGAGGGCGAGCCCAAGGACGTGGGGCGCGACATGCGCTCGGGCGGCATCACCGGCATTCATCCGACGAAGGAAGGCCACATCTACATCTCGGCCAACACACCGCATTTCTGGAAAGCGCTCTGCGCCAAGGTGGGCCTGCCCGAGCTGGCGGCCGACGAACGCTACGACAGCGTGCGCAAGCGCGCGCAGCATGCCGCCGAGATCGTGCCGAAGCTGCACCAGGCGCTGGCAGCACGCACGGCACTCGAATGGGAAGCGCTGTTCGGCGAAGCCGTGCCCTGCGCGGCGGCGCGCACGGTCGAGGACATGTTCGACAACGAGCAGGTGTTGGCGGAAGACATGGTGGCGACCTTCGAACACCCCACGCTCGGGTCGTACCGCGGCTTCACGCGGCCGATCAAGTTCGCCCGCACGCCCGGGCCGCTGCCTTTCGCGGCGCCGACGCTGGGGCAGCACACGTCGCTGGTGATCGCGTCGCAGAAGCAGGACTGAGCACTCGGGGCGCGCCTTCCGAGGCCTAAACTTCGCGTCTTCTTCGAACGAGGCGGCCTATGAAATCAGTGCCCTTGCACGTTGCTCGCTCTCTCAAATTGCCGGCAGCCGCGACCGGCGCGCACGCGGTCGGCACCGCCGCACTGGGCTCGATCGCACTGGGCGCCATCGCAGTGGGCGCAGTGGCGATCGGTGCCTTGTCGATCGGCTGGCTCTTCATCGGCAAGGCGCGCATCCGACGGCTGGAGATCGACGAACTGGTCGTGCGCCGCTTGCGGGTGATCGAGGGAGCGCCTGCTACGTCCTCACGAACTTGAGGTGCGTGACGTCCGGCGCATGGACGGTCTTCACCAGCGCCAAGTCCTGAAGCGCGCCGGCGTCCTCGAACAGGCGCTCGCCGCCGCCGAGCAGGATGGGCGCCAGGTGAATCTGCATCTCGTCGACGAGCCCCGCCTTCAAGTATTGCTGCGCGGCGCGTGCGCCGCCTGCCAACGCCACGTCCTGTCCACCCGCCGCGTGGCGCGCCTGCGCCAGCGCACTCTCGATGCCGTCGGTGACGAAGGTGAAGCGCGTGCCGCCCTCCATCGCCAAGGGCTCGCGCACGTGATGCGTCAGCACGAACACGGGGTGGTGAAAGGGCGGGTTGCGACCCCACCAGCCCATCCATGGGTCGGCCTCGTTCCACGGACCAGGCCCGCCGCCGAACATGTTGCGGCCCATGATGGTCGCGCCGATGTTGGCCAGCTCGTCGGCCATCACCGGCGTGCTTTCGTTCACCACGCCGCCCTTCATGCCGTGGGGGCGACGCCAGGCCTCCAGCGGAAACACCCACTCGTGCAGCCGCTCGCCGCCGATGCCGAGCGGCTCCTTCACGGTCTGGCCGGGACCGGCGACGTACCCGTCCAGCGACATCGAGATGCGGAATCGAAGTTTCGACATGCTGTTCACCTGCTCGTAAGACTCGATGCGGCCAGTCTAGGAGCGGTGAACGGGTGCAGCAATGACAACGAAGCCGCAATTCATGCCGCGGCATCCGGGCGATGGGTCTCCGCGCGAACCACGCCCCTGCGGGCGGGACGGAGCTCGCACGCGCCGCGGGGCCATCTGCGCTGCCTCAGTGCCCGTGCGGTTCGGGCAGCACCGGCTTCTGAAGCCGCACGATGCGCACCGCGTCGGGCTCCTCGACCAGCACGCAGGCCTTGCCGGTGCGCCGGCACATGTCCTGCACGCGCCAGTAGGCGCCGTGGCTCAGGCAGCCGGTCTGGCAGATCACCAGGTCTGCGGCGACCAGGCTCTCGTGGAGCGCCGAGAGGTTCTCGACCTGCACGTCGAGGCTGGTGCACTGTTCTTTCTGCCATGCCAGCGCGGTGTCGCGCACGATGACGGCGGCGCGCAGGCGGATGGCCTCTGCGCGCAGCTTGTCGATCTCGGCGGCCTGCGCGCGGACGAGTTCGCCGCAGCGCAGTTGGACCTGGCCGTAGTGGCGCAGCAGCGCGCGGTGCTCGACGACCAGGTCGTTCATGTCGTCCATGCCGTGCGGGCCCAGCGTCGAAGGGGGCATCTCTTTGTCGTTCATGCCAGCGCGGTGTCGAGCAGCATCATGAGCACGAAGCCCACCATGAGCCCGCCGGTGGCGAAGGCCTCGTGGCCCTTGCGGTGCGATTCGGGAATGATCTCGTGGCTGATCACGAAGAGCATCGCGCCGGCTGCGAAACCCAGGCCCCACGGCAGCATGGCCGCCGAATAGCCGATGACGGCCGCGCCCAGCACGGCCCCAATGGGCTCGACCAGCCCCGACGCCGCGCCCAGCGCCACCGCGAAGGAGCGCCGGTAGCCCGCGCCGAGCAGTGCGACGGCGACCACCAGCCCCTCGGGCACGTCCTGGATGGCGATGCCCATGGCCAATGCGTTGCCACGCAAGCCTTCGTTGCCGGCATAGCCCACGCCGATGGCCAGGCCTTCGGGCAGGTTGTGCAGGGCGATGGCGATCACGAACAGCCAGGTGCGGCGCAGCTTGCGTGCGGCGTTGCCTTCGCGGCCTTTGATGAAATGCTCGTGCGGCAGCACGCGCTCCATCATCAGCAGCGCCAGCGCGCCCAGCAGGATCGATGCGCCGACCACGCCGCCGGCGGCCCACGCGCTGCCGCCGAAAACGCCGACCTCCTTCGCCGCCGCGATGCCCGGAATGATCAGCGAGAAGGCGCTGGCAGCGAGCATCACGCCGGCGCCGAAGCCGAACAGCGTGTCCTGCACGCGGTCGGACAGGCGTTGCGACAGCAGCACCGGCAGCGTGCCGAGCGCCGTGGCGAGCGCCGCGGCCGAGCCGCCGATCAAGGCGCTGAGCACCACCGGATGCGTCGACACGAATTGCCACGACTGCACCAACAGCACGATCACGCCGGCGCAGGCGATGGCGCGGCCGATCCATGCGCGCACACGGGTGCGTTCCACGGGGATGGCTTCGCTGCGGATTTCGTTCATGTCGATCGATCTGTGCTTGAGGCCCACGCATCAGGCCACGCGGCGCGCGTGAACGTCGCGCCGCGCGACGTCCGCCCAGGCATCACGTTGTAGAACGCCGCAACGGTTCCAGGGCGACGATTCTGGTAGCAGAGACAGTCAGCGCACTCCCACACGCCGAGGCCTCCGCCTTCGGCCGCGAGGGGGTCGACGGCATCACCGCCGCGATTGGCCAGCCGCTGACGGAGCAGGCGAGCGCGGCTTTGGTGGCGAAAGTCTCCATCGACAACTCCTTTTCGGAGCCCTTTGCGTCGAACAAGACTTACGTACTCGGGCGTCTAGATGATAGCCATTCTCATTTGCGACGTCTACTGCAAGCCCGATCAGCGCGTCACGCGCAAGGTCGGCGGGCCCTGCTCCACCCGGCCGATGACGGCCGCCAATGCGAAGCCCTCGTCCCTGAACACCTTCAACACTGCTGCGACCGCGCCCGCGTCGCAGCTCACGAGCAGCCCGCCCGAGGTCTGCGGATCGCTGAGCAGCGCCTGCGCGGTGGACGGCAAGCCGTCGGCCAGATCGACCTCGGCGCCGTAGCCCGCCCAGTTGCGTGATGAAGCGCCGGTCACGAAGCCCTCGGCCACCATCGCGTCCACGCCGTCGAGCAAGGGCACGCGCGACCACTCGATCACCGCAGCAAGGCCGGCCCCGCGCGCCAGTTCGAGCGCGTGCCCGGCCAGACCGAAGCCCGTGACATCGGTCAGCGCATGCACGCCGTCGAGCCCCGCCAGCGCGATGCCGGGCGTGTTGAGCCGGGTCGTGGTGTCGATGAGCTGCCGGTAGCCCGCCTCGCTCAGTTGCTCCTTCTTGAGTGCCGCCGACAGCACGCCGACGCCGAGCGGCTTGCCGAGCACCAGCACGTCGCCCGCCTTGGCACCAGCATTGCGCCGCACCTGGTCGGGATGCACCAGGCCCATCACGACGAGGCCGTAGATGGGCTCGACCGAATCGATGGTGTGGCCGCCGGCGATGGGAATGCCTGCGACGCGGCACACGTCCTGCCCGCCGCGCACGATGTCGCCGATGACTTCGACGGGCAGCTGGCCGACCGGCATCGCGACCAGGGCCAGCGCCATGATCGGCTTGCCGCCCATGGCGTAGACGTCGCTGATGGCGTTGGTCGCGGCGATGCGGCCGAACTGGTAGGGGTCGTCCACGATCGGCATGAAGAAGTCGGTGGTGGCGACCAGCGCCTGCTCGTCGTTGAGCTTGTAGACCGCCGCGTCGTCGGCGGTCTCGATGCCGACAATCAGCTCGGGCGGAATGAAGCCGCCTGCGCTGCCCTTCAGGATCTCAGACAGCACGCCCGGCGCGATCTTGCAACCGCAGCCGCCGCCGTGCGAAAAGCTGGTCAGGCGCAAGGGGGCGAGCGGGTTCATGAGGGTGGCGGTCATCGGGCGATTATCGAAGTCGCATCGATTTCCACAACGACAGGCGCACACTCGAGCTGCCCATGGCCAACGACAACGACCCCCGCCGCCAACCGACCCGCGTGACCGACCGGCACGACTTCGACACCATCATCGACGCGCGCTCGCCGGCCGAGTTCGCGATCGACCACATTCCCGGCGCCATCAACTGCCCGGTGCTCGACGACGACGAGCGCCGGATCGTCGGCACGCTCTACAAGCAGACAGGCGCCTTCGAAGCGCGGCGCGTGGGCGGCGCGATGGTCGCCGCCAACCTTGCGCGCCACCTGCGCGAGCGATGGGCCGAGCAGCCCGCCGATTGGCGCCCGATGGTCTATTGCTGGCGCGGCGGGCTGCGCAGCGGCTCGATGGTGAACTGGATGCGCCTGGTCGGCTGGGACGCGCGCCAGCTCGCCGGCGGCTACAAGTCCTTTCGCCGGCACGTGCTCGAAATCGTCGAGGCGGTCGTGCCGCTGCTGCGCCTGCAGGTGATCTGCGGCGCCACCGGCAGCGGCAAGACGCGCGTGCTCGAAGCACTGGCCGCGCGCGGCGAGCAGGTGCTCGACCTGGAACACTGCGCCAGCCACAAGGGCTCGCTGCTGGGTGCTTGGCCCGGCGTGCCGCAGCCCTCGCAAAAGCAGTTCGAGACGCGCTTGGCGACCGTGCTCGAAGCGGTGGACCTGGCACGCCCGCTCTACGTCGAAGGCGAGAGCGCACGCATCGGCCGCATCGCGCTGCCGGTGCCGCTGGTGGAGAAGATGCGCGCGGCGCATTGCATCGAGATCGAGGCATCGCCCGAGGCGCGACTCGCCTTTCTGCTGCGCGACTACGCGTACCTGGGCGACGATCGCGACGCACTGGCAGCGACGCTGGGGCGGCTCAAGGAAATGCAGGGCAAGGAGACCGTGCAACGCTGGCAGGCCTGGGCGCTGGCAGGCGACTTGCCGCCGCTCTTCGGCGAGCTCATGCGCCTGCACTACGATCCGCACTACGGGCGCTCTCAGGCGCGGCACTTCGCGGGTTGGCAACTGCGCGACCGCGTGCAGGCTTCCGAGCTGACGCCATCGGGCATCGACGACGTGGCCGACGCGATCCAGCGGCTCGGGGACCGGCGTTCGACTCATCCACACACGTCTGCGCCGCCCGCGTGAATAATGCGGTGCGCGTTCCAGACATCCAATCCACCGATAGGAGACTTCACATGCAACGCCGCCACTTCCTCAGCCTTTCCGCCATCGCCCTGCCCTCGCTGGCCGTGGCACGCCCCCTGTCGTCCACCCAGGCGGCCGCCGCGGACTGGCGCGCCTACGACGTCGTCACCACCGTCGAGCTGAGCGAGCGCACGGCGCAAGGCCGCGTGTGGGTGCCGCTGCCGGCCCGGCAATTGGCCGACGCGTCGGGTGCCTACCAGCGCCTCCTCGACACCCGCTTCGACGCACCGGGCGCGAAGCAGGCCAAGGTGGTCACGGGCAACGACGGGGCCCGCATGCTGATGGTCGAGTGGGCCGACCCGGGCGCCGCCCAACAGCTCACGCTGAGCAACCGCGTGGCCTTGCGCGACCGGGCCGTCGACCTGGGCGATGCCGCCCCCAACGCGAATCCTGCGAGCGCCCAGTCGCTGCGGCCCTGGCTGCGTGCCAGCGACTACAAGCCGCTCGATGGCGTCGTGGCGGACACCGCGCGCAAGATCGTGCGCGACGCCGGTGCGCAGACCGACATCGAAAAAGCCAAGGCCATCTACGACTGGATCGTCGCCAACTGCCACCGCGAAGGCGCCGTGCGCGGCTGTGGCACGGGCGACGTGAAGGCATTGCTGACCACCGGCAACCTGGGCGGCAAGTGTGCCGACCTCAACGGCCTGTTCGTCGCGCTGTCGCGTGCCGGCGGCGTGCCCGCACGCGACGTGTACGGCGTGCGCGTGGACGATTCGGCACGCGGCTACAAGAGCATGGGCAAGAGCGGCGACATCTCCCGGGCCCAGCATTGCCGCGCCGAGTTCTACGCACAGGGCATCGGCTGGGTGCCCGTCGACCCGGCGGACGTGCGCAAGGTCATGCTCGAAGAAGAAAAAGGCGGCCTGCCCGCCACCGATGCCCGCGTGCGCGCCGCCAATGCGATGCTGTTCGGCGCGTGGGAAATGAACTGGATGGGCTACAGCAGCGCTGAAGACCTTCGCCTGCCCGGCAGCAGCCGGCAGAGCCCGCCGGTCGCGTTCCTGATGTACCCGAACGGCGAGACCGTCAAGGGCCGCTTGGACAGCCTGGACCCGGCGACCTTCAGGTACGCCATCCGCTCGACCCGCGTGGCGGCCTGATCGGCGCAGGCCGTCGCAGAGTGCGCACGCCAGTCGAGCCGCGTCGGCGTGCGGTGCTGGCGGCGGGCTTCGCGATGGCATTGCCGAGTGCATGCGCCGCAGCCGAAAGCGCCAACACGCTGTCGCCCTGGCAGCCCAAGGCGCGGCCCGGCCTGCAGGCCGTCGACCTGAAGTCGGGCGAGGCCCGCTCCCTCGCCGACTTCGTCGGCCACGCGCTCGTCATCAACTTCTGGGCAAGCTGGTGCGCGCCGTGCCGGCTCGAGCTGCCCACGCTCAACGCGGCGATGGACCGCTACGCCGCGCGAGGCTTGCGGCTGCTGGCCGTCAACCATGGCGAGATGCCGGAGCGCGTCGACCACTTTCTGCAAGAGGTGCCGATCCACGGCACCGTGCTGCTCGACCGCAGCCAGACCCAGCTGCGCGCCTGGGGTGCGCGCGGATTGCCGGCGAGCTTCGTGCTCGACGCCAAGGGACGGCCGCGCTTCAGTGCCTTCGGCGAGATCGACTGGACCGCGCCGCCTGTGCTGGAGGCGCTCGAAAGCGTCGGCGCCGGATAACGCGAAACGACGCAGCCCGCGTCGACGCTAAGTGCCGGCAGGCGAGCCTGAGGCCGGCTGGCCGAACATGTCCGAACGGAGCCCGCTCGCGCTGGCTTCGTAAGGCGCGGCATCGCCGCCCAAGCCTCGCGTGGCCTCGCCCGCGGCCCTGAGCACGTCGCGGCAGGCGGCGAGCATGGCCTCGGGCGGCGCGAGCCGCTGGCGCGGCCCCGATATCGCGATGGCGCCCTGCAGTTCGCCCGTGACCGAGAAGACCGGCGCCGAGGCGGAGGCCGTGTCTGGGTCGCGCTCTCCGTACGACACCGCCCAGAGCCGATCGCGGATCGACTCGCTGGCCGCGCTCGGCGCTTCGGTGAAGGCGAGCAGCACCTTGCCCGACGCGCCCTGGGCCACCGGATAGGCCTGACCGATCGCGACGGACGCGCGCACCGAGCGGGCCGGCTCCACGCGAAACACCGCGATGCGCGACTCGCCATGCCGGACGTAGAAGGACGCGGTCTCGCCGCTCGTGGTGCTCAGGGTCTTGAGCAAAGGCTCGATGACGTGTCCGACGTGGAACGAGCGCTGGTAGATGGCGGCCAGGCGCAACGGCTGCGGGCCGACGGCGTACTGCCCGTCCTGCAGCTTGCGAATGAAGCCGCCGTGTTCGAGCGCGGCGAGCAATCGCAGCACCGTGCTCTTGTACATGCCGGTGCGGCGGGACAGCTCGGTCATGGTGAGCCGTTCGTCGGCCGGACCGAAGGCCGCGAGCAGCGCGAAGGCGCGGTCGAGGACCGCGACGCCGCTGGTGTCTGCAGGGGCCGTTTCCGCGGCGGGTGGATCGAGCGCGTCTGCGGTCATGGCTGTGGATGTGAAGGGCAAGCGCGGAGTTTGGCACGGGTCGATGTGGGTCACGACCGGCGTCGCCAGCGCGGCTCCAACCAGGGTTAACCCTCGAAACCATGCGTTAGAGTCCGCTTATAGTTCTGTTTGATAGATCACAGTTCTTTCTAACAGAACTCAACGCTCAGTCCAGAGACAAATGAACCAGCCCTCCAACATGCCTCCGAGCCCAGCTCGCTCGCACCCGACCCCATGCGGCCGAGGGACGCGTTCATGAGCGGCAACTACTTGCCCGTGCGCGACGACTGGCTGGCCCTGGCGCCGGAAGAGCCCGTCCTGCTGCCGGAGCTGCCGATCGTCGACGCGCACCACCATTTCTACGACCGGTTGGGCTGGGTCTACCTCGCCGACGACTACCTGGCCGACACGCGCACGGGCCACGACGTGCGCGCCTCCGTCTACATGCAGGCGCTGACGCGCTACCGCACGGAAGGCCCGGAGGCCCTGAAGCCGATCGGTGAAACAAGCTTCGTCGTCGCTTCGACCGCTACGCCGAACGGCGAGGCCCCGAAGCTCGCCCACGGCATCGTGGGCTACGGCAACCTGCGCCTCGGCGCGGACGTGCGCGAGGTGCTGGAGGCCCACATCGAGGCGGGCGCCGGCCGCTTCCGCGGCGTGCGGCATCTCACGACCTGGGACGCGCATCCTTCGCTGGTGAACCCCTTGTCGGCCGCACCGCGCGGCCTGCTGCTCGACAAGGTGTACCGCCAGGGCGTCGCACAGCTCGCCCCGTTGGGCCTGTCGTACGACGCATGGCTGTTCTTCCCGCAACTGCCCGAACTGCTCGACCTCGCCAAGGCCTTCCCCGACACCGCGATCGTCATCAACCACTGCGGCGGCATCGTGCGCATCGGCGCTTACGAAGAACGCCGCGCAGAGATCTTCGGCCTCTGGTCGACCTCTATCCGCGAACTCGCGACGCTGCCGAACGTGTTCGTCAAGCTGGGCGGCCTGGGCATGCGCATCAACGGATTCGAATTCGAACTCGGCGAACGGCCGCCGAGCTCGCAGCAGCTCGCAGACACCTGGCGTCCGTGGATGGAAACCTGCATCGAAGCCTTCGGCGCCGAGCGCTGCATGTTCGAAAGCAATTTCCCCGTCGACAAGGGCTCGTACGGCTACCGCACGCTGTGGAACGCCTTCAAGCGCCTGGCCGCCGGCGCCGGCGCGGACGAACGCCAGGCCCTCTTCGAAGGCACGGCCAGCCGCGTGTACCGGCTGGACTGACCCGCCCCTCATCTCACCCTCTTTTCCAACGGAGACCTCATGCAAGCTCGACAGATCCTGGTTCGCGGCGCACTGGCCATCGGTGCGTCTTTCTTGGCAGCCAGTGCCCTGGCCCAGGCCGGCTACCCAAGCCAGCCCATCAAGGTGATCGTGCCGTTCCCGCCCGCCGGCGGCACCGACGTGTTGACGCGGCTCGTGGCCAACGAAGTGACGCTCAAGGACAAGCTGAGCTTCGTGGTCGACAACAAGCCGGGCGCCGGCGGCAACATCGGCCTCGACGCCGTGGCGAAGGCGAAGAAAGACGGCTACACGCTGGGCACGGGGCAGACGGCCAACCTCGCCATCAACCCGACGCTGTACACCAAGATGCCCTTCGATGCGGCCAAGGACTTCGCGCCGGTGGTGCTGCTGGCATCGCAGCCCGTGGTGCTGGTCGTGCGCGCCGAGTCACCGATCAAGACCCTGGCCGACCTGAAGTCGCAGTCGGAACAGAAGCAGCTCACGATGGCATCGGCCGGCACCGGCACCGTGGGCCACATCGCAGGCGAGATGTTCGCCAAGCGGGCCGGCGTCAAGATGATGCACGTGCCCTACAAGGGCGCCGGCCCCGCCACCACCGACCTGATGGGCGGCACCACCGACTACTACTTCGCCACGCCGCCCAGCGTGATTTCGCTGATCAAGAGCGGCAAGCTGCGCGCGCTGGCCGTGACCTCGCAGAAGCGCCTCGAGGTGCTGCCCAATGTGCCGACCATCGCCGAGTCGGGCTATGCGGGCTTCGTGGCCGAAGACTGGAAGGCCGTCGTCGCGCCGGCCGGCACGCCGCCCGAGGCCATCACCCGCATCAACCAGGTAATGAACGCCGCGCTCACGCGCCCCGAGGTGATCGCGCGGCTCAAGGACGAAGGCAGCGTGGCGCGCGGCGGCACGCCGGCCGAGCTCGGCAGCTTCATGAAAAGCGAGCAGACGCGCTGGGGCGCCGCGGTTCGCGAGTCGGGCGCCAAGCTCGATTGACCACCCAACCAAACGGAGACCTCTCATGCGCATCGACCTCGTTCGCCGCAGCCTCGCCATCGCCGGCGCGGCCCTCTTATTCGGCAGCCCTGCCTTCGCCCAGAAGCCCATCACGATCATCGTGCCGTATGCACCCGGCGGCAGCGCGGACCTCGCGACCCGCGTCATCGCGCAGTTCGCCGCGCCGACCGTGGGACAACCCATGATCGTCGACAACCGCACGGGCGGCGGCGGCCTGATCGGCTGGGGCGCCGCGGCACGCGCCGCGCCGGATGGCACCAACCTGCTGACGGTCGAGTTGTCGTACGCGATCGCCGCCGGGCTGCTGCCGAGCATGCCCTTCGACCCGCAGAAGGCCTTCACCCAGATCACGACGGCCGTGAAAGTGCCGCACGTGCTCGTGGTGAATCCGTCCGTGCCCGCCAAGAACGTGCAGGAATTCATCGCGCTGGCCAAGGCGCAGCCCGGCAAGCTCAACTACGGCTCGGGCGGCAACGGCACCAACACCCACCTGGCCGGCGAGCTGTTCAAGAGCACGACCGGAACGAACATCGTGCACGTGCCCTACAAGGGCGCCGGCGCGGTGCTGACCGACTTGATGGGCAACCAGGTGCAGGCCCTGATCACGTCGGTGCCCACTGCACTGCCCCACATCAAGAGCGGCAAGCTCAAGGCGCTCATGGTGACGGGCAACGAGCGCAACGCGATGCTGCCCGACGTGCCCTCGGCCAAGGAGGCCGGCATTCCGAAGATGGACATGGATTACTGGATCGGCATCGGTGCGCCCGCCGGCACGCCGCAGGCCGTCGTCGACAAGCTCAACAAGGACATCAACACGGCACTGGCGCAACCCGAAGCACGCAAGAAGATCGCCGAGATGGGCCTGACCGTGGTCGGCAACACGCCCGCGCAGGCCACGCAGCTCGTCGCCAGCGAGATCCAGCGCTGGAGCGCCGTGATCAAGCAAGCCGGCATCAAGCCCGAGTAGGCGGAGCGTGCCATGGCCATTCAACCGCTGAAGGGCGTCCGCGTCCTCGACCTCACCAACGTTCTGGCCGGCCCCTTCTGCTGCCACCAGCTGGCCCACATGGGCGCCGACGTCATCAAGGTCGAAGCCCGCGAGACCGGCGACCTGGCACGGCAGCTCGGCGCGGACGTCGAACTCAACCGCCGCAACATGGGCGTGTCCTTCCTGGCCCAGAACCCGGGCAAGCGCTCCATCACGCTGAACCTCAAGAACGCGCGGGCCAAGAGCGTCTTTCGCAAGCTCGTGAAGACCGCCGACGTGGTGGTGGAGAACTTCCGGCCCGGCGTGATGGACCGCCTGGGCGTGGGCTACACCGCGCTGCTGGAAGAGAACCCGCGCCTCGTCTACTGCGCCATTTCCGGCTTCGGCCAGTCGGGCCCGCTGCGCGACCTGCCGGCCTACGACCAGATCATCCAGGGCATGTCGGGCGTGATGAGCATCACCGGCAACGACGCATGCGCGCCCCTGCGCGTCGGCTACCCGGTGGCCGACACGATCGGCGGCATGACCGCCGCGTTCGCGGTGGCGGCCGCATTGGCCAACCGGCAGCGCACCGAGGGCGTCTTCATCGACGTGTCGATGCTCGAGGCCACGATGGCCACCATGGGATGGGCCGTCTCCAACTACCTGGTGGCCGGCCGCGTGCCGGCGCCGATGGGCAACGACAACGTCACCGCCAGCCCCTCGGGCACCTTCAAGACCGGCGACGGGCTGATCAACATCGCAGCCAACAAGCAGGAGCAGTTCGAGGCCGTCTGCCGGGTCGTGGGCCATGCCGAATGGATCGCGGACGAGCGTTTCGCCGATCGCTTCGCGCGGCTCAAGAATCGCACCGAACTCAAGGCACTGCTGGAGCAGGCCATGCAGAGCCGGTCGACCGAAGACTGGTGGCAGGCCTTCAACGAAGTGGGCGTGCCGGCCGGCCCGGTGTACTCTGTGCCGCAAGTGCTCGAAGCACCCCAGATCGCGAGCCGCGGCATGGTCGCTACCTACAAGAACGTGCCGGGCGTGGGGCGCGACGTGCGCCTGGTGCGCACCGGCTTCAAGCTCGACGGCGAGGCGCCGTCGGTCGACGCGCCCCCGCCGGAGCTGGGCCAGCACACCCACGAGATCCTCGCGGACCTGGGCTTCAGCGCCGAAGACATCCAATCCCTGCAACAGGAGCAAGCCATATGAGCACAAGAACCGTCGAAG
Organism: Variovorax sp. KK3; assembly: GCF_001984055.1. Taxonomy (GTDB): domain Bacteria; phylum Pseudomonadota; class Gammaproteobacteria; order Burkholderiales; family Burkholderiaceae_C; genus Variovorax. Next base: position 62,790 of record NZ_LYVO01000003.1, on the reverse strand, counting down.
ACGTCCAGCAAGGCGTGCGCGACTGGTGGCGCACGTCGATCATCGACATGGCGCCCGGCGAGATCCGCTACCGCGGCTACCCCATCGAGCAACTGATCGGCCGCGTCAGCTTCGCGCAGATGATCTGGCTCATGACGCGCGGCGAGCTGCCCACCGAGGGCCAGGGCCGCCTGCTCGATGCGGCCCTGATGTCGGCCGTCGACCACGGCCCGCAGGCGCCCAGCATCGGCATCGCGCGCATGGCGGCCACCTGCGGCGTCGGCCTCAACAACGCGATGGCCTCGGCCGTCAACGTGCTCGGCGACGTGCACGGCGGGGCGGGCGAGCAGGCGGTGGACATGTACATGAACATCGCGGCCCGCATCGACCGCGGCGAGGACGAAGCGGCCGCGGTGCGCGCGGGCCTCGACGACGCGATCGCGCTGCACGGCAAGTTCGTCTCCGGCTTCGGCCACCGCTTCCACCCCATCGATCCGCGCGCGCCGCGGCTGCTGGAGCTCGTCGACGAGGCGGCCGCTGCAGGCCACGTCGCCGGTCGCTTCGCGAAGATCGCACGCGGCGTCGAAGCCGAGCTGGCCTCCCGCAAGGGCGGCAAGCGCATTCCGATGAACATCGACGGCGCGACCGCCGTCATCTACGCCGAGCTGGGCTTTCCGGCGCCGCTGGCCCGCGGCTTGTTCTGCCTCTCACGTTCCGTCGGCATCCTGGCGCATGCCTGGGAGCAGACGCAGCAGGGCGGCCGCAACAAGGGGCCGATCCCGCGCGAGTACATCTGGCGTTACGACGGGCCTGCGCAGCGCGAAGTGCCCGACGGCGAGTAGCCGAATCAAAGCGTGATCGTCACCGTGTTGCCCGATCGCCCGGTGTTCGACAAGTACTCCTGAACGGCGCGCTTGACCGTGTCGAAGTGCCGGAGGTGAATCTTCCCGTACGACTTGTTGTTGTTCTTGTCGTAGTTGTCGGTGTTGTTCATGATGCTGTCGGTGGTGAAGCCCGGCTTGTCGTAGATGTCCGCACGGTAGGGCGTCGGAACGTTCTCGAAGCTCTTGACGTAGTACTCGTCGGGGTTGCCGATCATGTGCCCGAACTCGTGAATCACCTCGACGCGATCTTCGACGTCCCACGTGCTGAGGCTGGCGCCGCCGCCGCGGGTCTCCGACACCTGGTCGCGCCATGATTTCAGCTCTGCCGCATTCATCTGGTCGAGCGGCTTGGGCGGCGGACCGATGGGCGTGGTCTTGGGCACGATGCGCTGGTGATACGCGCCGGCACTGGGGTCGACCCAGGTCAGGTCGAACTGCAGGTCGCGGGCCTTGCGTCCGTCGCCGAGATTCACCCGAGCGACGTTCCAGAAACTCTCGATCACGTTCTTCATCGACTGCTGGATTGCCTGGCTGTGCGGCCCGCCCGGGTCGTAGGCAGCGAAAACGCGAACGAGCATGACCGGGCCGTGCTCCGACACCTCCAGGTAGGTGTCCCAACTGAAGGTCTTCAAGCGCTCCGAGGGCCACTGCTGCTTCTGGCGGATCGCGTAGCAGACCTTGAGCGGCAGCCGGACGGTCTTGAGGACCGCGGCCCGCTGCGAAACCACCTTCTGGCCGAAATCGGCGCCACGCGCGTTGACGGCAGCGCTGCTCTTGTGCACGAGCGTCGTCGCCCATCTTTCGAGCGCCGTGACGGCCAGCCATGTCTTGTCGGTCGACGATGGGCTCGCATTGTCGGCGTGCCACCTGTCGATCATCTCGAGCAGGATCGACAGCCCGAGCTTGGAACCTTGGTAGGTGCTCCAGAGCGCGCCGAGGGCGTCGCTGATGTCGAGCAGCTTTCCCGATGGGGTTGGCTTGCCGGCGGCCTTGAGGTCCGCGGCCCACTTCGCCCTCATCTTCTCGCACTCCTGAAACGTCATGCGGGTACCTCCAGCGTTTGCGCAAGGCTAGGGCCTGCGCTCGAGGATGTCAAAGCAGCTGCCGCTCGCCGTGCGCCGGCAGGGTTGGCTTGGGGTCGACTCAACGGCTACAGTGCCCGACACCGTCCGCCGCAAGATCGGCATTCACCCCTTCATGACAGGAGACCGCGCCATGCCCACCCATACCGTCCGCCTGCACCGCGTGCTGCGCTGCCCGCCCGATCGCCTCTACCGCGCCTTCACCGACGCCGGCGCCTTCGAGCGCTGGCTGCCGCCCTTCGGCTTCGTCGGCAAGGTGCACAGCATGGACGCCGTGGTCGGCGGCAGCTACCGCATGTCCTTCACCAACTTCGGCAGCGGCAACAGCCATTCCTTCGGCGGCAAGTACCTGGAGCTCGTGCCCGGAAAGCGCATCGCCTACGAGGCGAGCTTCGACGACCCCAACCTGCCGGGCACCATGAAGACCAGCGTGACGCTGACCGCGGTGTCCTGCGGCACCGACATGTCGGTGGTGCAGGAAGGCATTCCCGAGATGATTCCGGTCGAGATGTGCTACCTGGGCTGGCAGGAGTCGCTGATCTCGCTGGCGCAGCTGGTGGAGCCCGACATCCCCGGGTAGCCAGGCATCGGGCGCGCGAATGCGTCCATTCACCGTGCTTGATTGTGCGCATGTCGATGGGCTGCTCGAATAGCCGCCACACACTCCAAGGAAAGACATGCCCATCCCCGTGATCAAGCCCACCACCCGCGAGATCGAGCGCTGCGTCGCACGCTTCGCCGACCTGAGCCGCTGCAGCGAAGGGCTGCCCGACATGGTGCTGCCCGAAAGCCGGCGCACCTTTCTCAACGTGCTGGGCTTCGAGCAGCCCAAGGCGGAAGGCCAGTACTCGCCCTTCGGCGACAAGGCGCGCGCACGCATCACGCACCTGAAGGCCGGCTTCGGCGTGGCCTACGTCGCGGCGGAGCCGGGCAAGGGCGTGCTCATGCACAACCACGACACGGTCGAGACCTTTCTCGTCATCAAGGGCCGCTGGAAGATCGAGTTCGAGGGCGAGCACGGCATCGAAGCGGTAGCCCTGGGGCCGCAAGACTTCATCGCCTGCCCGATCGGCGCGCAGCGCCGCTTCGAATGCATCGAGGCCGCCGAAGGCGAGCGCGAAGGCCTTCTGCTGGGCATCATCGGCGGCGATTCGCCGGGCGCAGAGTATTCGCCCGAAGGCGTGGCGCGGATGGCGCAGGCCGAGGCGGCCGGGCAGCAGAAGATCGCGGCATGAAGACCTTCGCACGCATCCTGATCGCCGGGCTCGGCGCCGCAGCGCTGGCCGGCACCGCCTCGGCACAGGCGCCCTACCCCACGCGGCCGGTTCGCATCATCGTGCCCGCACCGGCGGGCAGCGGCCCCGACGTGCTGGCGCGGCTCTACGCCGAACAGCTGGGCCGCTCGCTGGGCCAGCCCTTCACGGTCGAGAACAAGGCCGGCGCCTCGGGCAACATCGGCGCCGAGTTCGTGGCCAAGGCGCCGCACGACGGCTACAGGGTGCTCTACGCCTACAACCAGATTCCCACCATGAACCCGCACCTGTTCTCCAGGCTCGGCTACAGCATGGTGCGTGACCTGGCGCCCGTGACGCAGACGCTGTCGACGGCCTACGTGCTGCTGGGCAACAACGACCTGCCGGCGCACGACCTGGCCGGCGTGATCGACTATGCCCGCAAGAACCCGGGCAAGGTGGCCTATGCCAGCTACGGCCCGGGCACGGCCTCGCACCTGGGCTTCGAGCTGATCCAGGACCGCGCGAAGGTGCAGATGCTGCACGTGCCCTACAAGCAGGGCATGGTGGCGGACGTGATGGGCGGCCAGGTGGCAATGCTCTTCGAGCCGTTTCCATCGGGCGTGCCGCTCGTCAAGTCGGGCAAGGTGCAGGGGCTGGCCGTGACCTCCGAGAAGCGCGTGGCCGACCTGCCCAACGTGCCGGCCATGAACGAGGCCGTGCCGGGCCTCAACCTCACCGGATGGCAGGGCGTGTGGGTCACAGCGGGCACGCCGGCCGAGGTGATCGCCAAGCTCAACGCCGAATTCGCCCGCATCACGCGCACGCCCGAGATGCAGAAGCGCATCGCGGACCTGGCCTCCACGCCGATGACGAGTTCGCCGCAGGAGATGGCGGCAGCCATCGAGCGCGAATCCGAGCAGTGGGGGCGCATCATCAAGGCCCGCCACATCTCGATGGACTAGGGCCTGTTGACAGGCCCCAGCCGCCCTAGCCGTCGATCGCAGGGAGGTCGTCGGCACCGGCGGCCAGCGGCGACACGCCCTGGTCCCGCGCCACTTCCTGCATGGTCGACCGGATCAGGCTGCGCACCCAGCGCTGCAAGCCGACGCGATGGGTGCGCTCGTGCCACAGCATGCGAATGACGATCGGCTCGACCTTCACGGGCAACGGACACAGCGCCAGCGGCAGGAAGCTCGCGCAATGGCGGGCCAGCGCATCCGGCAGCGCGGCAACATGCGACGAGTTGGCGACCACGTACGGCACCAGCAGCATCGACGACACCTGCACCGTGCGCGTTCGTTCCATGCCCTGCGCGGCCAGCGCGTCGTCGATGGCGCTTTCCATGGGCGAGCGCAGCGAGAACGGCGAACCGAAGACGACGTGGCTCGCCGCCACGTATCGCGCCACATCCATGGGCTGGCCGTGGCCCGGGTACCGGGGGCCGCTGATGCACGACAGCGTCTGGCCGAACAGCTCGCTCGCGCGCAGCTCGGGCATCGGGTCGGGAAAGTAGCCGAGTGCGATGTCGCACTCGCCCTCGGCCAGCCATCCGTGCAGCTTGTCGGGATCGGGCAGCCGCACGTGCAGCTTGATCAGGGGTGCCTGCTGCGCCAACGCTTGCGTGAGCCGCGGCACGATCATCAAGCTGACCGAGTCGACCGCGGCCACCGTGAGCGTGCCGGCCGTCGACGCGGGGTCGAACGGCCCTTCCTCGGAGAAGATCTCTTCCAGCGCCGCTAGGCTGGAGCGCACCTTGCCGCTCAGCACCTGCGCGCGCTCGGTGGGGATGAAGTCGTTGCCGGTGCGCACGAACAGCGCGTCGCCGGTCAACGTGCGCAGGCGTGACAGTGCGTGGCTCATGCCGGGCTGGCTCATGTTCAGCCGCTCGGCCGCGCGGGTGACCGAGCCCTCCGTCAAGAGCGCGTCCAGGCAGACGAGCAGGTTGAGGTCGATGTTCTTTCTGGGCGGGATCACCCCGGCATTCTGGCCGCGGATCGCCCATTCGGGCATCGGTCTGCCGAATGGCGCCATTCGACCGGCTTTCTTGTGGGCAGCGGCGGCCGCTGGTCGAATGACGCTTTTCCCGAAGGACTCTCGTGAACATTGCACTGGCCGAATTTCAACGCCGCTTCCCCTCCACCTCCTGCACCGTCGCAGGCGCCACCTGGGTCTTTCGCGACACCGACCAGGACGCCGATCGCATCCCGCTCGTGATGCTGCCCGGCGCGGGCGCGACGGGCGACGTGCTCTTCCGCGCGATCGAAGGCTTGCGCGACACGCGGCGCATCGTGAGCGTGAGCTACCCCGCGCTCGACGATGCGGACCTGCTGGCAACGGGCCTGCTGGCCGCGCTGTCGGAGGCCGGCATCGAGCGCTTCGATCTCTTCGGCAGCTCGCTCGGCGGCTACCTCGCGCAGGCCTGTGCGCTGCAGGCGCCGGAGCGCGTTCGCCGCTGCATGTTCGCCAACACCTTCTACGACGCGGCCTGGCTGCGCAACAAGATGTCGCGCGACGCGCTGCGCAAGACGCCGGCCGACACGCACCTGGCCAACTCGATCAAGCAGCTGCAGTCGGCGCCGGAAGACACGCCCGAGAAGGCCGACTTCAAGAAGACCATGCTGGCGCTGGTCGGCCCCGCGCAGACGGCCGAGATGGCGAAGGCGGTGCTGCTGGCGGTGCTCGGCACGAAGGTGCTGCCGAAGGTGTCGAAGCCCGCGGAGACGATCGCCGTGCTCGACGCCGACGACGATCCGGTGGTGGACGGCCCCACGCGCGCCGCCATGCGCGAGCGCTATGCCGACAGCCGCCAGTTCCGCTTCGCGACGGGCGGACATTACCCGGCCCTGCTGAACCCGGCAGAGTTCATCGCCGCGCTCCAGCAGCACTTCGGCGACCAAGCCGACGCCGAGTGAGGGAGCTGCGATGAAACTGCTTCGCCATGGCATCGCCGGCCAGGAACGGCCGGGCCTGCTCGACGCGCAGGGCCGCATCCGCGACCTTTCCGCGTACTTGCCGGACCTGGACGGCAGCGCCCTGCTGCCCGCGTCGCTGGACCGCCTCGCCACCCTGGACATCGACGCGCTTCCGCTTGTGCAAGGCAACCCGCGCCTGGGGCCCTGCGTGGCGCAGGTCGGCAAGCTGGTCTGCATCGGCCTCAACTACTCGGACCATGCCGCCGAGGCGAACATGCCGCTGCCCAAGGAGCCGATCGTCTTCCTCAAGGCCACCAGCGCGATCTGCGGCCCGAACGACGACGTCGAGATTCCGCCGGACGCCGAGAAGGTGGACTGGGAAGTCGAGCTCGGCATCGTCATCGGCAAGCCGGGCCGCTACATCGCGAAGGACCACGCGCTGCAGCACGTCGCCGGCTACTGCATCGTCAACGACGTGTCGGAGCGCTCGTATCAGCTCGAGCGCGGCGGCCAATGGGACAAGGGCAAGGGCTGCGACACCTTCGCGCCGCTCGGCCCCTGGCTGGTGACTCGCGACGAACTGCCCGACGCGCAAGCGCTCGCGCTGTGGCTGGACGTGGACGACAAGCGCTACCAGACCGGCCACACGCGAACCATGATCTTCGACGTGCCGACCCTCGTGGCCTACGTGAGCCGCTTCATGAGCCTGCAGCCCGGCGACATCATCGCCACCGGCACGCCGCCCGGCGTGGGCATGGGCCAGAAGCCGGAGCCGGTGTACCTGCGTGCAGGGCAGACGATGCGGCTCGGGATCGACGGGCTCGGCGAGCAACGCCAGCGTGCGGTGCAGGCCAGCATCGACTGACCTCTCCGCCCTCAGTCCTCCGACGAAAAGCCCGATGCCTTGACGACCGGCCCCCAGCGCACGAGTTCGTCGCGGACGATCTTGTCGAACTCGGGCGCCGGTTCGCCGGCCACCTCGAAGGACAGCTTCTCCAGCCCGGCGATCATCGGCTTGGCCTTCAACGCTGTGCGGATGGCGGCGTTGAGTCGGGCCACCACCGCGGGTGGCGTCTTCGCCGGCGCGAACACGCCGAAGTACTCGTCCGCCGCCACGTCCTTGAAGCCGCTCTCGGCCATGGTCGGCACGTTCGGCAGGAAGGGCGAACGCTTCGCGCCGCTGACGGCCAGGATGCGGAGCTTTCCGTCGGGCGCGTGAGGCAGCACTTCGGGCAACACGTTCACACCCGATTGCACCTGGCCGCCCAACAGGTCGGCCACCAGTGGCGCACCACCCTTGAAGGGGATGTGATTGAGCGGCACTCCCCCTGCGCGGGCCAGCATGGTGCCGACGAAGTGCGGCGTGGCGCCCGCCGCGGGCGAACCGAAGTTGGCGTCCTTGGGGTTGGCCTTGGCCCAGGCGACGTAGTCGGACACCGTCTTGACGCTGGCCGGCACGGCGCGGCTCACGCTGAGCGCGAAGGTCACCTTCGCGACCGAGCCCACGGGCGTGAAGTCCGCCAGCGAGTCGTAGCCCAGCTTCTTGTAGACGTGCGGGTAGATGGTCAGGATCGATGCCGGGGTCAGCAGGATCACGCTGCCGTCCGCCTCGGCGGCCTTCACGGTCTGCGCGCCCAGCCGCCCGCCGGCGCCGGGCTTGTTGTCGACGAGCACGGTCGGCGCATAGCTGCCGCGCAATTGCTCGGCCAGCAGCCGTGCCACGGAATCGGCCGCGCCGCCGGCCGGGAATCCGACGACGGTCTTGACGGGCTTGTTGAGCACGGTTTGCGCGCCGGCCGGTGCAGCGGCTGCGAGAAGGGTCGCGGTGCCGAGGGTCGACAGCGCGGTGGTGATGAGGTGGCGGCGGGTGAACATGGGTGTCTCTCGATGACGGATGAAGGTGTGAACGGGCGCCATCTCAGCGCAGGGGCCGCAGCCCGATGATTTCGCGCGCCTCGCTGGGCGTGGCAGGCTCGTAGCCCATCTCGCGCACGAGCCGCACGATGCGTTCGACCAGCTGAACGTTGGTCGCGAGCACGCCGTGCTCGAAGTACAGGTTGTCCTCCAGTCCCACGCGAACGTGGCCGCCGAGCAGCAGCGCGTTCATCGCGGCGGGCAGTTGCGCCGCGCCGATCGCGCTGACGTTGAAGACCGAGCGCGGCGGCAGGTGGTCCACCATGAGCTGCAGCATCTTGGGCGTGTAAGGCAGGGCGCCCTGGAAGGCATTCGCGCCGATCACGATGTTGATGAAATGCGGCGCCTCGTCCACGCCCTCGGCCAGCGCCCGTGGCACGTCCTGCACCAGGTCGGCCAGGCCGAAGACCTCCCATTCGGGCTTGATGCCGCGGGCCTGCATCCTCTGCGCGATCTCGCGGATGCGCGACGGCGGCGTGGCGACGAGGATCTCCTTGCGGTCGAAGCTCGCGATCACGGTCTGCGCGTCGAGCGTGCACATCTCGACGCCTTCGCCTTCCATGCCTTTCAGGCGCTCTTCCCACTGGATTTCCCACAGCCCATTGGGCAGCGGGCGCACCATGTCGCCGTCGATGCCGCCGCCGGTGGAGTTGTTCAGCACGATGTCGCACCTGTCGCGGATCAGGCGGTTGATGCGGGTGTAGACCGCGGGCTCGCAGGTGGCCTGGTCGTCGGCGCGGCGTGCGTGCACCGCCACCAGGCTGGCGCCGGCGTTGTAGCAGCGGTAGGTGTCTTCCGCGATCTCCTCCGGCTGGGTCGGCAGGTGCGGGTTCATCTTCTTCGTGGCCATTCCGCCAGTGGGGGCGATGGTCACGATGACCTTGGGCTTGGGCATGCGGCTCTCCTTGGATGCGGTTGCTGTGGAAGCGAAGGCCGCGCGCCGGGGCGCCGGGCTTCGTCATGGCACGCATGATTCCGGAGGGTGGCTTTCGCCACAGTCGATGCGCCGACAGTTCGGCTCAGGGTTAACGCGGGCCTGTCGCGCCCGGCGGCGCCGGCGTTACTCCGCCAGCCGCTGCAGCGCGGCCAGGTCGATGACCTCGATGCCGCCGTACTCGCCGCGGACCACGCCCGCATCCTTGAGCCGCTTGAGCGCGGCGTTGCAGCTCTGGCGCGACACGGCCGCCAGGTTGGCGAGCTCTTCCTGCGACAGCTGCAGGTGCCGCTCGCCGCGCGGATTGAGCAAGGGGTTGACCATGCCGACGAGCGCACGCGCCACCTGGGCATCGATGTCGAGCAGGCCCTGCGCCGCGAAGTTGCCCATGAACCAGTGCAGGCGCTCGTTCACCTGCTGCAGCAGGAAGTCGTTGAAGGCGGGCCGGTTGCGGCGCAGCCAGTCGAAGGTGTCGAGCGGAAGCATCGCCACGCGCGAATGGCGCAGCGCGACCAGGTCGGACTGGCGCGGCGTGGCGCGAATGAGCGTGCCCTCGCCGAACCAGCTGCCCACCGACTGGCCGCCCAGCGTGACGGCGCGGCCGTCGCGCGCGGTGATGGCCCACTTGACCAGCCCTTCGAGCACGCCGAACCAGGCGCGCTGGTGCTCGCCGAAGCTGCCCAGCGAGGCACCCTGCGCGACGGCGCGCTCGGAGATGTCGGCCCTGACCTGGCGGCGCGCGTCCTCGTCGAGCCGGATGAACCATTCGGACTGGTCCAGCAGCTCGTCGAGCGTGAGCGAGGCGGCGGTGGTCCGCTGGGGGCGCGTCATGCATGTCTCCTGTGGGGCTAAGTGGAAACCCTGGTCTCAAGTGTCGGTGCGTCGACTGTGCCCGAACGCCATTGCGCGAAGAATGCGTTTCCACGCACAGACCCAGTATGTCCTCCACGCCATGAGCAAGACCGCCATCCTTCCCATCGACGTCCAGTTCGGCGACTGCGATCCCGCGGGCATCGTGTTCTTCCCCAACTATTCACGCTGGATGGACGCGGCCTCGCACCACTTCTTCGTATCGTGCGGCCTGCCGCCGTGGCGTGCGATCGAGTCGCTGCCCGGCTGCGTGGGCGCGCCGCTGCTGGAAATCCACACCCGCTTCCACACCTCGGTGACCTACGGCGAGCGCATCGAGATCCACACCCGCGTCGAGGAATGGCGCGGCAAGGTCTTCATCCAGCAGCACCGCGTGACGCGTGGCGACACGCTGATCTGCGAGGGCCGCGAGACACGGGCGCTGTGCCTGCGCGGCAGCGACGGCAGGATCAAGGCCGTGCCGGTGCCCGACTTCGTCATCGCGGCCTGTACCCAGCGCGCAGACGCATCGACCGACAAGGAGCTTCCATGACGACACCCAGCCCACATAAAGTGCTGATCACCGCCGGCGCAGGCGGCATCGGCCGCGCCATCGGACTCGCGTTCGCCGCGGCCGGTGCGCGCGTGCATGCCTGCGACATCGACGGCGCTGCGCTGGATGCACTGCGTGCCGAGGCGCCCGGCATCACCACCAGCGTGTGCGACATCGCGGACCGCGATGCGGTGCGCGCGATGGTGCAGGAGGCCGCGGCCGCGCTGGGCGGGCTCGACGTGCTGGTGAACAACGCCGGCATCGCCGGGCCGTCGGCCAGCGTCGAGACCTTCGACCCGGAGGCGTGGGACGCGGTGCTGCGCGTCAACCTCACCGGCACCTTCACGGTGACGCAAGCTGCCATCCCGCACCTGAAGCACTCGGCGGCCGGCTCGATCATCGTGATGTCTTCGCTCGCCGGGCGCTTCGGCTACCCCAACCGCAGCGCGTATTCGACGACCAAATGGGGGCTGATCGGCTTCACCAAGACGCTGTCGCGCGAACTCGGCGCGTCGGGCATCCGCGTGAACGCGATCCTGCCCGGCGCCGTGGATGGCCCGCGCTTCCAGAAGGTGCTGGAAGGCCGCGCCTCGACGTCGGGACGCACGTTGGCGCAGGAGGAGGCGGCCGCATTGGCCAACCAGTCGATCCAGCGCTTCGTCGACCCCGACGACATCGCCGCAGTGGCGGTGTTCCTGGCCTCCAATGCTGCGCGCTCGATCTCGGGCCAGATCGTCCCCATCGACGGGGACTCGCAAAGCGCCTCCTGAGGCGCAGCCACCCACACATCGAAGGAGACGACATGCAGTTCTATCTGAATGGCTATGCGCCCGGCGACCCCGACATCCTGGCCGCCGCGCCGGGTGCCTCGGAGCAGGCGACGCCGCTGCCCGACACGGTCGACGTGCTCATCGTCGGCAGCGGCCCCGCGGGCACGCTGCTGGCCGCGCAGCTCTCGCGCTTCGCCGGCATTCGCACGCGGCTCGTGGAGCGTCGCGACGGCCCGCTGCAGATCGGCCAGGCCGATGGCGTGGCCTGCCGCACAGTGGAGATGTTCGAGGCCTTCGGGCTCAGCGCGCCGCTGCTGCGCGAGGCCTACTGGGTCAACGAGACCGCGTTCTGGCGGCCCTCGCCGGACGACCGCTCGCGCATCGTGCGCACCGGCCGCGTGCAGGACACCGAAGACGGCCTGTCCGAGTTTCCGCACGTCATCGTCAACCAGGCGCGCATGCAGCAGTACCTGCTGGACTTCGCGCGCAAGTCGCCCACGCGGCTGGTGCCCGACTACGGGCTCGAGTTCGTCGGGCTCGAGGTGGCGTCCGAGGGCGACCACCCGGTGCGGGCCACGCTGCGCCGCGCCGCCGATGGCTCGCAGGTCACGGTGAACGCGAAGTACGTGGTCGGCTGCGACGGCGCGCGCAGCGGCGTTCGGCAGGCCATCGGCGCCGAGCCGCGCGGCGACTTCGCCAACCATGCCTGGGGCGTGGTCGACATGCTGGCCGTCACCGACTTTCCCGACATCCGGCTCAAGGCTGCGATCCAGTCCGCGGACAAGGGCAACATCCTGCTGATTCCGCGCGAGGGCGGCCACCTGGTGCGCCTGTACGTCGACCTGGGCGAGGTGGACCCGAACGACCGCGGCTCGGTGCGCGAGCGCTACACGCAGGACAAGGTCATCGAGATCGCGCAGCGCGTGCTGCACCCCTACACGCTCGACGTGCGCGACGTGGCGTGGTTCTCGGTCTACGAGGTGGGCCAGCGCGTGACGGACCGCTTCGACGACGTGCCGCCAGACGCCGCTGCAACACGCATGCCGCGCGTCTTCATCGCCGGCGATGCCTGCCACACGCACAGCGCCAAGGCGGGCCAAGGCATGAACGTGTCGATGCAGGACGCCTTCAACCTGGGCTGGAAGCTGGTGTCGGTGCTCGAAGGCCGGGCCGGGCCAGAACTGCTGCGCACCTACAGCACCGAGCGCCACGCGATCGCGCAGGGCCTGATCGATTTCGACAAGCAGTGGTCGCGCATCATGGCCTCGCCGCCCAAGGACCCGGCGCATCCGGAACTGGGCGGCGTTGATCCGGCCGAGCTGCAGGCCTACTTCATCCGATCGGGCCGCTACACGGCCGGCGTCGCGACGCACTACCCGGCCGGCACGGCGCTGACCGCGCCTGCGACGCACCAGGACCTGGCCCGCGGCTTCACCATCGGCATGCGCTTTCATTCGGCGCCGGTCGTGCGGCTGGCCGATGCCAAGCCGATGCAGCTGGGCCACGCGGCACGCGCCGATGCGGCGTGGCGCATCTATGCCTTTGCAGACGCGGGCGGCGAGCGGCTGCGCGCGCTGGCGGACTTCCTGGCGCAATCGAGCACGTCGCCGATTCGCCGATTCACGCCGCAGGATGCCGACATCGATTCGGTGATCGACTTCCGCGCGGTCTACCAGCAACAGCACCGCGACCTGAATGCCGACCGGCTGCCGTCGCTGCTGCTGCCGCGCAAGGGGCGCTTCGGCTTGATCGACTACGAAAAGGCCTTCTGCCCCGACTTCAAGAACGGACCGGACATCTTCGTGCAGCGCGGCATCGACCGGGCGCGCGGCGCGATGGTGGTGGTGCGGCCCGACCAGTACGTGGCGAACGTGTTGCCGCTCGATGCGCACGAGGACCTGAGCGCGTATTTCGCCGGCTTCCTGCTGGACCGGCGATGAAGCCTCGGCGCGCTGTCCCTATTCGGCCTTGATGTTGTTGTCCTTCACCACCTTGCCCCAGCGCTGGGTCTCGGTGCGCATCCATTCGGCGAGCTGCTGACGGTTCATCGGCGAGGGCTCGGAGCCCAGCTCCTGCAGGTGCTTGGCGACCTCGGGCTTGGCCACGATGCGCTTGATCGCGTCCTGCAGCTTGTCGAGCACGGCCGGCGGCGTGTTGGCCGGTGCCAGCAGGCCCTGCCACGAGCCGGTGACGAAGTCGGGAATCTGCGCGGCCACGGTCGGCACGCCCGGCGTTGCGGCGAAGGGCTTGGCGCTGGTGACGGCGATGGCCTTGACCTTGCCGCCCTGCACCAGCGCATTGGTCGCGACCACACTGGCCATGGCGCTGTCGATCTGGCCCCCGGCCAGATCGGCCAGCGCCTGCGCGCCGCCCTTGTAGCCGATGACGTTGAACTCGAAGCCGCGGTTCTGCGCGAGCAGGATGCCCGCGAGCTGGCTGATGGAGGCCAGCGGCGTGCCGAAGCTCGGCGGCTTGCCGCTCTTCTTGGCATAGGCGGCCAGCTCGTCGATGTTCTTCACGGGCAGGTCGTTGCGCACCACCAGCAGGTGCGGCGAATAGGCCGGGATCGCGATGGGCGTGAGTTCTTTCGGGTTGTAGCTGAGCTGCGGCACCACGCTCGGGCCGATGGTCAGCACGCTCATGTCGAGCAGCAGCAGGTTGTAGCCGTCGGGTGCGGCCTTGGCGACGAAGGAGGCGCCGATGTGGCCGTTGCCGCCGGCCTTGTTCTCGACGATGACGGGCTGCTTGAACATCTCGCCCAGTTCCTTGGCCAGCATGCGGCCCAGCACGTCGGAGGTGCCGCCCGCCGGGTTGGGCACGACGATGCGGATCATCTTGTTGGGGTAGCTCGCCGCAGCGTCCTGGGCGCGGGCCGGCAGGGCCGCGCCGGCCAGCAGCGCGACGGCGGCGGCGCCGAGCCATGCGCGCCGGGCCAGGGTGGGGACGAACGGGGGGATGAGGGTCGCGGCTTTCATGGCATCTCCGAGGATGTGTGGACAGGGGATCGCGCGGACGCGAGCGAGAAAAGGGAAGGCAGGCCGAGGGCGGCGTTCAGGCCGCCGGACGAATCACGTTGAGCAGCGGTTCACCAAGCTGCAGCCGCACGATGTTGTCGGCCATGAAGCGGTAGCGCCGGTCGAGCAGCGCCGGCGTGATGGCCGAGATGTGCGGCGTGGCCCGCACGTTGGGCAGCGTGTGCAGCGGCCAGCGCGACGGGTCGACCGGCGGCTGGCCTTTCTTGGGGTACTGGTACCAGACGTCGAGCACGGCCCGTGTGTCGGGACGATCGCGCAAAGCTTCGTAGAGCGCCTGCTCCTGCACGACTTCGGCGCGCGCCACGTTGACCAGCAGGAAGCGCTCGGGCAGGCGAGCGAGTTGCTCTGCGCCGATCAGGCCGCGGGTGCCGTCGTCGAGCGGGCAGCAGAGGACGAGCGCCTGCGTGCGGCCGAGCACCTCGTTCAACTTCGACACGGGCACGAATTCGTCGGCCAGCTCCGGCGACCCGGCCTTGCCGCTGCGCGTGACGGCGACGACGTGCATGCCGAAGGCCCGCGCGCGGCGCGCGATCTCCTGCCCGATGTGGCCGAAGCCGACGATGGCGAGGGTCTTGCCGCAGGCCTCGTCGTGCTGTGTGCGTGCGGCATAGGCCTCGGCCCAGGCCTCGGCATCCAGCCGCGCCGGATACTTCCACAGTTGCAGGTGATGCTCGAGGATCGCGTGCAGCGTGAACTCGGCGATCGGCACCTCGTGGCCGTGCACGTTGCACACCGTGGTGCCGGTGGGCAGTGCATCGCAAGCGATCTGCTCCCAGCCGGCGCCGGGCACGTGCACCAGTCGGCACTGCAGGCGCTTCGCTTCATCGGCCGTGATGCTGTTGCCGATGACGACGTCGGCACGGATGTCGCCGGTGGCGGGAAAGGCCTGCATCGCCTCGACCTCGTGGCCGGGGCCGAGCAGTGCGCGCAGGCGCGGTGCGTGGGGCGCATGGAGCCCGACGATCTGGATGTGCATGAAGTGGTCCTTTGTGCTGCCGCAGCGTGTCGACGCTTCAGCGGCTCTCGCGAACGACGAGATCCGTTCGCTGCTTGAAGCTGTCGCGCAACTTGGTGCCGAGGCCGGCCGCCACGGTCGGCTGGGCCATGCCTTCGCGGATGTCGGGCAACTCGGTCACGATGTCGCGGTACCAGGTGGCGAGCGTGGCGCGCACCACCTCCTGGTAGATGGCGGTGGGCGCATGCAGCGCCATCTGCAGGCCGGCCATCAACGTGACGGGGCCGGTGCAGTCGTGCGGCGCCAGCGGCCGGTTGTAGGCCTGGGCCAGCGCGGCGATCTTGCGGCCCTCGGTGAAGCCACCGCACCAGGCCAGGTCGAGCATCACCACGTCGAGCGCGTCGGCGGCCAGCAGGTCGCGGAAGGGGCGCAGGCCACCGAAGGTTTCGCTGCCGCAGATCGGCACGCGCGTGCGGCGGCGGAGGTCGGCCAGGCCCGCGGCGTCGTCCATCTTGCACAGCGGGTCTTCGACCCAGAACACGTCGTACTCCTCGAGCGCCTGGCAGATGCGCAGGGCCGAGTGGCCGCCGAACAGGCTGTGCAGTTCGCACATCACCTCGATGCGGTTGCCGACGGCCTCGCGGATCTGGCGGAACGGGGCCAGGCCTTTCTCGAGGTCGGGCAGGCTGATGAGATGGCCGCCGCTCGCTGGCGCGTAGATGTCGAAGGGCCAGATCTTCATGGCCTTGTAGCCCTCGTCGAGCAGGCTGCGCGCGAGCGCGCCGGCATCGCGCATGAAGGCGACCTGGTCGTCGTACGGGCCCTGCGCTTCGTCGTCGGCGCCGATGTCGCGGCGCTTGCCGGTGGTGTTGAAGCTGTAGCCCGCGCAGGTGTTGTAGACCGGCACCGCCGGCCGCGCCGCGCCGCCGAGTGCCTCGTGGATGGGCACGCCCTGCCGCTGGCCGGCCAGGTCCCACAGCGCGATGTCGACGGCGCTGGCCGAGCGCACTTCGACGCCCGAGCCGTTGTAGCCGACGTAGGGCGTGAGCAGGTGGCGCGAGATGCCTTCGATGTGGCGCGCGTCGCGGCCCAGCAGCCAGGGCGCCAGCTCTTCGTGCAGGCAGGTCTCGACCGAGACTGCGCCGCGAAAGGTTTCGCCCAAGCCGACCAGGCCGTCGCTGGTTTCCAGCTCGAGCCAGATCAGGCTGGGGCGATCCGGCAGGCGGTAGGTGCGGAGGCTGCGGATGATTGACATGATTTACAGCTTTTTATATCTTTCGGGGCAAACCGGCGTTTCGATGGCGTTTCGATCGTGCCTCGAAGCGCTTGGACGGATTGTCCTCGCGGCCGTCCAGCCTCATTTCCACGCTTACCCTGTAATTAGCTGTCATGCATTCATCCACCGCCGATGCCGCGAACGACGCGGGCTCCGAAGGCGCCAGCCCCAAGGCGGAGCGCCTGCTCCACGACAAGGTCTACGAAGACCTGATGCAGCTGCTGGGCACGCCCGGCTTCGAACCCCGCGCGCGCCTGCCCGGCGAAACCGCGCTGGCGCAGCGGCTCGGCGTGTCGCGCCCAGTGTTGCGCCAGGCACTGGCGCGGCTGCGCGAAGAGGGCCGCATCACCGTTCGCAAGGGTTCGGGCAACTTCGTCACCGATGCACTGCCGCAGGCCCGGCCGATGTCGCTGAGCACGCTCAAGAACATCGGCGACATCCGCGCGTTCCTCGAATTCCGCTGCTTCGTCGAAGGCGAGGCCGCCGCACGCGCGGCGCTCATGCGCACGGCCGACCAGATGCACCACATCCGCCGCTGCCGCGAGCGATTCGAGCAGGCCCTGGCCGAGGGCAGCGACGCGATCGAGGAAGACGTGGCCTTCCACGACGCGGTGGCCGAGGCCTGTGGCAACCGCTTCTTCGGCATGACGATGACCGCGCTGGCGCCGCAGACGCGCTTCAGCATCGGCCTGTCGCGCAGCCTGGCAGGGCGTCCGCAAGGCGAGCGGCGCGCCGGCGTGTACCGCGAGCACACCGCCGTGGAGGAAGCCATCGAGCGGCAGGATTCAGCGGCCGCGCGTGAGGCGATGGAGGCGCACTTGCGCGGGGGGATCGCGCGCCTGTTCGGGCAGGACGGCTGACGCGGGCTGCGGCAGCGCCGCCCAAGCCTGAAGACGGCGACTAGCGCGCGGTCTTGCGCCGGTGCAGCACGAGCAATGCGCCGAACACCAGACCCGCCGCCACGCTCGTATGCCCGCTGTAATGCACCAGCCCCAGCGACCAGCCCGCGCTGCGCACCGCCAAGGCCAGTGCGACCAGCAACAGCAGCCAGCCGCCCGCGCGCAGCATGCGCGTGGCCTGCGGCGCGAGGACACGGCCGAACAGGTCTTCCTGGTGCCGGTCCATGGCGAGCGACAGGGCCGCGAAGCCCAGCAGGCTGGGGATGAAGACGGCCAGGTGGCTCATCGTGCGCCCTCGTGTGCGGCGGTGTTGCTTCCGCCGTGCACAGCCGCGGGCTTCGCCGGCGGCGGCGGGGCTTCCGTCGGCTGCCGGGTGCGCTTGCCGCGCGCCACCGGCACGCGGTGCTGCGAGGTGCGCAGCGCCAGCTTCACATGCACCGCGGCCAGCGCCCACAGCATCAGGTCGATGCCGGCGAATATCCAGTCGCCCTCGGCCAGGCTGCGCCACAGCGGACGGTCGGTGGTCACCATGTTGAGCACGGGCAGCAGCGCGAGCACGGCGGCGCCGGCCCACAGCTGCTCGACCCAGGCCTTGCGCGCCGGCCGCAGCACGGCATGCAGCAAGGCCGCGCCCCAGGCGATGAAGAACACGTGGATCTCCCAATCGGCGCGCTGCGCCATGCCGGTGGGCAGCAGGCGGTTGCTCCAGAGGAAGGCCGCCATCGCGATCGTCAGGCCGGCGATGGCCGCGATGTTGAGCTTCTCGACGAGCCGGAAGCCGAAGTGCGGCCGGGTGGGATCGGGCATGCGCTGGCGGCGCTTCACGGTCCACATCACGAGTCCGGTGCCGACCATCGCGGTGCCGGCGAGGCTGACGATGAAGTAGAGCCAGCGCGCAACGGTGTCGCCGAAGCGGCCCAGATGCAGCGCGTACATCACGCCACGGGTTTCGGCGGCGGGGCCGACGCTGTCGCGCGTTTCGAGCAGCTTGCCGGTGGTGCCCTCGAACATCATGTACTGCGGGCTCATCGAGGTGCGGCCCGGCTCGCCGCGCGACACGGCCACGCGCGAGGCGGCGTCGCCGGGCAGCGTGATGGTGACGCGCGCGATGTTGTCGCGGCCCCAGCGCGCCTGCGCCTGGCGCACGATGTCGTCGATGGGCGCGAGCGCCGCCTCCTTGCCGCTGGGCTTGCCGGGCTGGATGAAGGCGCTGAGCTGGGTGGTGAGCTGCTGCCGCTCCTGCGGCGTCTTGAACGCGGCCTTTTCGCCCCAGGGCATGTACAACGCCATCAGCGTGACGAGCCCGGTGTAGGTGATCATCAAATGGAAGGGCAGCCCGAACACCGACAGCGCGTTGTGCGCGTCGAGCCACGAGCGCTGGCCCTTGGCCCACCGGAAGGTGAAGAAGTCGGTGAAGATCTTCTTGTGCGTGATCACGCCGCTGACGATGGCCACCAGCATGAACATGGCCGCGATGCCGGCCAGCCAGCGGCCCCAGATCACCGGCATGTAGTGGAACTGGAAGTGGAAGCGGTAGAAGAACTCGCCGCCCTGCGTGTCGCGCGCCGCCACCTTCTGGCCGGTGGCGGGGTCGAAGTTGCCCGAGCCGAAGCGCCGGGGCCCGGGCTGCGTCGCCGACGGCGGCAAGCGCCAGAAGGCGTCGGCCGTGTTGTTGCGGGCATTGGGCAGGCCGAAGCTCCACTGCGTGCTGCCCGGCGCCAGCACGGCGAGCTGGCCGGCCACGCGCTGCGCGACCTCGGCCGGGTCGAGCACCTGCGCTTGGTGCGGCAACTCGGGCCGCGACCACTGCGAAAGCTCGTCCTTGAAGTAGCTCACCGTTCCCGTAAGGAACATCGCATACAGCACCCAGCCGAGCAGCAGCCCGGCCCAGGTGTGCAGCTCCGACATGGTCTGGCGAATGCCACGCGGCTTTGGGGCGCTCACATCGTGCCTCCGGCATTCCACACCGACCAGGCGGCCGGCAGCAGCACGGCGGCCGCGACCAGCAGCCCGACCCAGGCGCGCGTGGCGCTGCGCACCGCGAACACCCAGACCACGGCGCCTGCATAGATGGCGAAGCTCGAGAGCATGCCGGTCAGCACGGCCTGGGGCGTCGACATGGGCAGCGCGAGCGCCGCCACGCTGGCGAGCGCGGCCAGCGCGTAGCCGCCCACGATCGCGGCGACGATGCGGGAGACAAGGGGAGCCACATGCCGGGCCCGGACGCCCAGCGCGGTCACTTGTTGGGCGTCGCGGCAGGGCCCGCCGGAATCGGCGCGATGCCCTCGGGCTTGCGGTAGCTCAGCGTGGTCACGTAGCTGACTGCGTCGTACTTTTCTGCGCCCTGCGCGCCCGGGCGCTCGCCGGGGGTGCGGTCGTTGTGGCTGACCTCGGCCACGTAGGGGCCTTGCCATGGCATGTCGAAGCGCACCAGGCCTTCGGCATCGGTGCGCTCTTCCTTGCTCCAGCCCGACTGCGTGACCAGCGTGACCTTGGTCTTGGCCAGCGGCTGGCCCTTGAAGGTGAGCTTGAAGCTGCCGGCCTCGGCCGCGGGCACCAGGTCGAGCGTCAGCAGCGGCGCCTGCGGCGCGAGCGAAGTGACGAGGCGCGCCGCGGGGTGGTACCAGTTCGATGTCGACTTGTCGCCCTGGCGCGAGGTGTAGAGCGGGTAGCGGGCGTCTTCGGCGACCACGCTCTCGCCCGGCGCGGGCGTGAAAGGCTGCGCGAAGCCGCCGGCGGTCTTGCGGGCGTCGGCCTGCTTGCTGCCGCCGGTCGACACCAGCCGCGCGGTCGGCTGCACGAACTTGTCGAGCAGGCCCGGCGAGGCCTCGCGCAGGTTCTCGCCGAATTCGCCGAAGCGCAGCACGGGGGCCTCGCCGGCGGCGGCCTGTTCGAGCCAGACCTGGTGCGCGTGTGCGCCGGCGCCGATGCCGAGCAGGGAAGCGGCCAGGAGCCAATGGGTCTTCGTTGTCGGATGCATGTCCGTGTCTCGTTCAGTCTCGGTCGGTTCGTCAGAAATCCATGGCGGCGGAAAGCACGAAGGTGCGCGGCGCGCTCATCGTCAGGTAGTTGTTGCTGCTGACCAGCCAGACGTTCTTGTCGGCCAGGTTCTCGATGCCGGCACGCAGCACCAGGCCCTTGCCGGCGAGCCTGGTGCTGTAGCGCGCGCCGACGTCGAAGCGCGTCCAGCTCGGGATCGACACGGTGTTGGCGTTGCTGGCCCAGACGGAATCGGTGTAGATCACGCGGCCGTTGAGGCTCAGGCCCGGCACGCCCGGCACGTCCCAGTCCACGCCGAGGTTGAAGGTGCGATCGGGCACGCCGTAGGCATCGTTGCCCACGTACTGGGCGGCGCGGGTGACCTTGGCGTCGTTGAAGGTGATGCCGCCCATCAGGCGCAGGCCGCGAACCGGCTCGCCGTAGGCCGCCAGTTCCACGCCACGGTTGCGCTGTTCGCCGTCGAAGCTGTAGACGTTGGTGGTCGGGTCGGTGAGGCTGTTGGGCCGCGAGATCTGGAAGACGCTGGCGGTGGTCATGATGGTGCCCCAGTCCACCTTGACGCCGGCTTCGTATTGCTCCGACTGGTAGGGCGGGAACACTTCGCCGGCATTGCGCGCGGTGGTGGGTGCCACGCCGCCGCGGGTCAGGCCCTTGGTGTAGTTGCCGTAGATCGAGACCTTGTCCGTGGCCTTGAACACGATGCCGGCCAGCGGCGAGGTGGCGCTCTGCTCGTAGCTCGCGGTGCGCAGGCCGGTGGTGGTGCTGAAGTTCTTAAGGTCCACCGTCTGGTCGCGCAGGCCCAGCGTGAGCAGCACGCGGTCGTTGGCGAAGGACATCGTGTCGGCGATGGCGATGCTGTAGTTGTGCGCCTTCGACGCGAGCTGCGGATCGAGCCGCGCTCCGGTGACGATCGGCAGCGCCGACGGGTTGTAGATGCTCGAGCGCACGGTGCCGGTCGAGGCCACGTAGAAGTTGCCGAGTTCCTGCTCGAGGTCGGAGGCGCTGACGACCACCGTGTGCGCCACGCTGCCGGTGGCGAAGTGCCCGCGCACGCCGATGTCGGCGCTGGTGGTCTTGCTGTAGGAGTCGTAGTAGCCGTTGCGCAGCGAGAAGTTGCCCAGGCCGTCCATGGCGGTGGTGGTCGACGGGAACATCTGCTCCGCGGTGCCCTCGCGATAACCAATGCCGGCGTAGGCGGTGATGCGGTCGGTGATGTCGTACTCGATGCGCGAGGTGACGACGTCGTCCTTCAGCTTGAGCGTGGTGCCGGGATACCAGTTGGCGCGCGAGTCGGGCGGCGCGGGCAGTGCGCGCAGCGTCGGCTGAAAGCCGATCTGCGGCCGGAAGCCTTCGATGTCCTCGCGCTGCGTGTAGGCGTCGAGCGACCAGCGCAGGCGGCTGCCGCGGTAGTCGAGCCCGATCGCGCCGACGCCCACCTGCTGCTTGCCGTTGTCGACGCTGGCCTCGCCGTCGCGGAAGGCGCCGTTGACGCGGATGCCCCATTCCTTGGCCTCGCCGAAGCGGCGGCCCAGGTCGACGCTCGCGCCGTACTGCGACTTGCCGATGTAGCCGATGCCAACGCGCGTGAGCGGCTCGTCGGTGGCGCGCTTGGTCAGCACGTTGATGCTGCCGCCGATGCTGCCGCCCGGCGGGATGCCGTTGATCAGCGTGCCCGGACCCTTGAGCAGGTCGATGCGCTCGACGATCTCGGTCGGCACGCGGCTGGACGAGGTCAGGCCGTACAGCCCGTTGAGCCCGACGTCACCGCCCGCGATGTTGAAGCCGCGCACCGTGATGTCTTCGCTGAAGCCGCCGGCGGCCGTGGCCAGCCGCACCGAGGGGTCGTTGGCCAGCACTTCGCCGATGGTGCGGGCCTGCTGGTTCTGGATCAGCTCCGAGGTGAAGCCGGTGCTGCTGAACGGCGAATTCATGACGCTGGTGTTGCCCAGCATGCCCAGGCCGCTGCCGCGCGACATCTGGCCACCGGCGTAAGGGGCGGGAGTGTTGTCGGAATCGCCCGTGACGGTGACCTCGCGCAGGGTGGTGGACGGGTCGGTCGCCTGGGCGGCAGCACCCGCAGCGGCGAACACGAGGCCGGCATGGACGACGCGGCGCGCGATGGCAGCGATGGGGGTGACGCGGGCGCGGCGGGCGGAAGAAAACTCGATCATGAAGGGCCAGATAGCGATAATAAGAACTATTCCTATTATCGTGGCCCAACGTTATATTTGTGAACGGATTTGACAATTGTCCGATCGGGCGAAGGGAATGGGCCCGCGCGGGCCGCCGGCGTTCTCAGTCTTCGTCGCCCTTGCCGCGCCCTCGCCGCTCGTCCAGAAACTCGAAGGCCGCGCGCCAGGTCTGCGGTGAATTCAGGATGCCCAGGTGCCCGCTTCGCAGGATCGGGTCGTAGGCGCCCTGCCCCGTCAGCACGATTTCGCGCGCGCCGCGCAGGCTGGCGCTGCGAGAAAAGTCGGTGGGCTTGCCGAACGAATCGACCGCCGGCACCGGCGCGACGACGCCGTCCTGCACCGGGAAGTAGACGAAGCTGGCATCGCCGTTGCGGATCACCAGCACGCGCGTGGGCCCGTCGGTTTCGTCGCGCCCGTTGCGGCCGTTGAGCAGGCGCAGGAACGGCGTGTTCGGCGAGCCCAGCTCCACGCACACCTCGCTCTGCGGCGTGAAGCCGCCGGCCGCCGGCGCCTGGTAGTAGTTGCCCGGGTCGGGCGAGCAATTGATGATGCCGTGGTTGGGCCCGTCGATCGCGACGAAGCGGCGCACCAGGTGCTGCGCCTCGTCCTGCCGCATCCATTCGCGCGCGAGCGTCACGCCCAGGCTGTGGCCGACGATGTCCACCCGCTTCGCGCCGGTGAACTCCAGCACCGCGCGGACGAAGCGGCGCAGGTCGGGCACGTTGGCGGCGTTGGTGTGGGCGATGCTCGAGCGCCGGGTCTGGTCACCGGCCAGGTCGCACTGGTCGCCCTGGTAGCCGACACCCCACAGCTCGCTGGTGTCGTAGCCGTTGTCGGCGAAGTGCTGCGCCATCGCCTGCACGCGGCCGTAGGGGTTGCAGGCGGTGGCGAAGGGCGAGTCGTTGTTGCCGTGGATGAAGATCACCGGCGTTCGGCGCACTGCGCCGGCGGCGCCGAAGCCGATCAGCGGGCGGCCGAGCGAGGTGTCCTCGATCGATGGGAATCCGGCCGGCAGCGTGGTCCCCACGGTGCCGGCGGCATGCGCGGCAAGTGCGGTCACGAAGGCGGCGAGAGCGGCGGCATGGCGAATCCACGGTGTCATCGGCGGGCTCCTTCCTCGGGGAGCGCGATGATGCCGGCCGTGGCAGGCGCTGGCAAGGTGCGCGTCGCACCTGGCTTGCCGCGCTGCCTCATCCGCGCGGAGGATGCCGCCCCGGCGGCCTCGCATTAGGGTGGGGTTTCCATCAATATCAGGGAGCGCCACCATGGCCACAGCCGCGATTTCCTATGCCTTTCCTGCGGAGCACGAAGGCTTTCTCGCCGAGTTTCAAGCACTGATGAAGAAGCATCCCGAGGCGGCAGCGCGCTTCGCCCTCGCCGACGTGGGCACAGGCGACAAGCCGCAGCCCAAGGACGGCCGCCCGGTCGAACTGCATTGCTTCCAGACGCCATGGGGCTTGATCTGCCCGCTCGAAGAACAGCAGCTCTGACCCACGACGACCACTGCACCCACCGCACCCACCGCGTCACCATGACCGCTCGCGACAGGTTGTAGGCAACCTTTGGCGAGCGGTCGTCACGTCCGCCGACATCGGACGCGCCCGGCCGAGGCTACTTTCATGCGACAACTCGGGAGCACCGCATGAAGCAAAGAGAAGCCGATCCGGCCGCAGGCCGCGCCTTCAGGCGCATGGCCTCGCTGCTCGCCGTGCTGGCCATCGGCGGCGTCGCAGCCATCTTCGTCTGGGTGAAGGAGCCACCCGGCACCACCATTTCGCCGAACGACGGCGTGCAATCCACCACTGCCGCGCCGCAGCCGGGCGGTCGAACGAGTCCCTAGCCGCGGCCCTGTCGGCCCCCACAAGAATCAAGAAGGAGTTCGACATGTCCATGAAGCTGCTCAGGCAAATCGCCGCATCGCGCCTGCCCATCACGTTCTATCGCCCCGACGACGTCGACGAAGTGCGGGTGTTGTGCTCGGCCGGCATGGTGATCGCGATCGTCCCCGCGGCCTCCGACCCGTTATTGCTCTCGGGCAAGGCGCCGGCGGCGCAGGTCTTGGCCGTGACGCAGAAAGGCCTGGAAGACCTGGCCGACTTCAGTTACCCCACAGTGACCAGCGAAGCATCGAAGCCCTGGCTGAGCGCGAGGATCGCCAACTTGGTGAGCGCATTCGGCACGCATCGGCACACCTCGTCGGCAGGCGCCGCCAAGCTCTAGTACTTTGCTTTTCAGCGCCCGCGGGGGCGGCTGTAACACTTTGTTCTGTGCATCGTTCGCCTACAGCATGTGCCTCGGCGCTCCTACGCGCTGAGCGTTGCCCGACTCGGGGAGCGCGCCTCACAATGAGTTCATGGCACCCACCGTCGTCCTCCCCTTCCAGGAATGGTCGTTTCACCTGTTCATCGGACAACGCGACTTCGAGGGCGTGACGCTCGGCAAAGCCGAGGTGCTTCGTGACGGCGAAGTGCGCTTCGCCATCAACCTGGCAGGCAAAGGCCCCCGGGCCGCCGTTCAGGACGTGCTCGAAGAGGAATGCATGGCCTGGGTGTCGGAGCAGGACGTGATCGAAGCCGAAACCTGCGACACCGCGACGATCCGTCGATCGCCGTCCCTGGCCTGAGTCGAGCGCCAGCCTTTTCCGCGCCCATCTTCACTTGCGCCAGAACGAAGGCGTCAGCAGCGCGATAAAGCTCAGCATCTCGAGCCGCCCCAGCACCATCGCAAAGGTGCACACCCACACCTGAAACGAGGTCAGCCCGCTGAAGTTGCCCGCCGGCCCGACCGAGCCGAGGCCGGGCCCGGTGCAGTTGACGCTGGCCAGCACGGCGCTGAAGGCCGTCACCGGATCGACGTCGGTCAGCACCAGCAGCATGCTCAACGAGATCACCGTGACGCCGTAGACCAGCATGAACGCGAGCACGGAGAAGATCACACGGTGGTCGACCACCACGCTGCCCAGCGTCACCGGCTGGACCGCGCGCGGATGCACGAGCCGCGTCATCTCGCGCCGCGCCTGCTTCACGAGGATGAGCACGCGAACCATCTTGATGCCGCAGCCGGCCGAGCCTGCGCTGGTGGCCACGCTCGACAGCAGCAGCATGAAGAGCGGCGCGAACACCGGCCAGTGCAGGTAGTCGACCGTCATGAAGCCCGTGGTGCTGCCGACCGAGATCGCATGGAAGAGTCCGTGCCGCAGCGCCTCCACGGGCCCGTAGACACCCTTGAACCACAACACCACCGCCACGAGCAGCCCGCCGCCGACCAATGCGACGAGGGTGGCGCGCATTTCCGGATCGCGCCAGAAGCCGCGCCAGTGGCCCTTGCGCATCGCGACGAAGTACAGCGCGAAGTTGCAGCTGGCCGCCAGCATGAAGAGCACGCACACGCCTTCGAGCAGCGGCGACGCGAAGTACGCGAAGCTCGTGTCGTGCGACGACAGTCCGCCCAGGCTGACGGTGGCGAACATGTGCATCAGCGCATCGATGGCCGTCATGCCGCCGGCCCAGTAGGCCAGGAAGCAGGCCACCGAGAAGGTGGCGTAGATGCCCCACAGGCCCTTGGCGGTTTCCTTCACGCGCGGCGTGAGCTTGCTGTCCTTGATGGGGCCGGCCACTTCCGCCTTGAAGAGCTGGCTGCCGCCCACGCCCAGCAGCGGCAGGATGGCGACCGCCAGCACCAGGATGCCCATGCCGCCCAGCCACTGCAAGAAGGTGCGCCAGACGTTGATCGACACCGGCAGCGTGTCGAGTTGCGTGAGCACCGTCGCCCCCGTGGTCGTGAGCCCCGACACCGCCTCGAAATACGCATGCGTGAAGTTGAGCGGCCGGCCGATGTCGTCGAGCGCCCACATCAGCGGCAGCGTGGCGAACAGCGGCAACAGCACCCAGGTGAAGGACACCAGGAAGATCCCGTGCCGCGCCTGCAGCTCGTGCTTGTGGCGTCGCAGGCCGCCCCACAGCGCCGCACCGCAGGCGAAGGAGACGGCGGCGGATATGGCCCACACGTGGCGCAGGCCGTCGTCGTGGATGAACGACATCACCCACGGCACGAACATGCCGAGCGAGAAGAAGGTGAGCAGCGCACCGAGCACGCGCAGCACCGGAAAGAAGTCCCTCATGGTCGGTTCCGCGGCGTCAGAAGAAGGTGGCGCTCACGCGGAACAGCTTCTCCACATCGCGCAGCTGGCGCTTGCGCGGCACGAAGATCACGACGTGGTCGTTGCTCTCGATCACGGTGTCGCCGCGCGCGATGATGACCTTGGCCGGCGCGGGCACCAGAGCCGCCTCCCCCGCCGGCGTCGCACCTTCGTCGAGGTCGGGCAGGCCGCGCATGATCAGGCCGACCTGCGCGCCCTTGGGCAGCTGCAGCTCGGAGATGCGGCGCCCGACCACGCGCGAGGTCTTGCGGTCGCCGCGCGCCACGATCTCGAGCGCCTCGGCCACGCCGCGCCGCAGGCTGTGCACCGCCTGAACGTCGCCGCGCCGCACGTAGGCCAGCAGTTCGCCGAGCATGGTCTGCGCCGGCGACAGCGCGATGTCGATCTGCGTGCCGTGCATCAGGTCGGCGTAGCTGCGCCGGTTGATCAGCGCCAGCACGCGCCGCGCGCCCAGGCGCTTGGCCAGCAGGCTGGCCATGATGTTGTCTTCGTCGTCGCTGGTAAGCGCGAGGAAGAGGTCGATGTTCTCGATGCCTTCGTCCTCGAGCAGGTCTTCGTCGGTGCCGTCGCCGTTGAGCACCAGCACGTTGCCCGGCAGCTCGGCGGCGAGCTGCACGCAGCGCGCGTGGTCGCGCTCCAGCACCTTGATCTGGTAGTTGCGGCCGGTCTCGACCAGCTGGCGCGCCAGCCGCAAGCCCACGCGGCCACCGCCCGCGATCATGATGCGCTCGACGTCGCGGCGGCCGGCCCGTTCGTCGAAGTGCAGCGCCGAAAGCACCGCCTTCAGGTGCTCGCGCGCCGACAGCACGAACACCTCGTCGCCGGGCTCGATCAGCGTCTTGCCTTCGCAGGAGATGAAGCGGTCGGGCTCGTTCTCGAGCCGGCGGTAGATGCCCACGATGCGCATGTCGGCGCCGGGCACGCATTCGCGCAGCTCGGCAATGCTGTGCCGCACCAGCGGCGCGCCGGCCACCGCGCGCACCGCGACCAGGCAGGCCAGCCCGTCGGCGAACTCACGCACCTGGAGCGCCTCGGGGTACTCGACCAATTTGCCGATGTAGCGCGTCAGCGATTCTTCGGGGCAGATGACGCGGTCGACGGCGAAGCCGTCCTTGCCGAGCAGGGGGCTGTCGTCCTTGAACGCGTTCGAGCGCACACGCGCGATGCGCGTCGGGATGCCGAAGACCTGGTGGGCGACCTTGCAGCAGACCAGGTTGGTCTCGTCCTGCGCCGCGCAGGCGATGAGCATGTCGGCGTCGCGCGCGCCGGCCTCGGCCAGCACGTCGGGCTCGATGCCGCTGCCCACGACGCCGCGCAGCTCGATGCGCTCCTCGAGGTCGCGCAGGCGCGCCGCGTCGGTGTCGATGACGGTGATGTCGTTGCGCTCCGACACGAGCGTGCCGGCCACGCTTTCGCCGATGCGGCCGGCGCCGAGGATGATGATCTTCAAGTGGTGTTTGCTCCCGGAACGCTTTATACGCCTCGCGAATCGCCGCAACCCTGCGATTGCCATTGCAATAAATCGTGACTAGAATGCCTACAGCAACGAATCGAAGAACCGCTATGGCCCGACCGCAACCCGTCGCACGGCAGCCCGCTTCCGTCTCCGCCGTGCTCACCAAGGCGACCCTGCGTGCTGCCGAGTTCCTCGGCTTGAACAACGCGGCGCTCGCCCGCATCGTCGGCTTGAGCGAATCGCAGATATCCCGCATCGCCCGCGGCGAAAAGTCGCTGGACGTCGGCACCAAGTCCGCCGAACTCGCCACGCTGCTCGTGCGCGTCTACCGCTCGCTGGATGCCTTGGTCGGCAACGACGATGGGCATCGCAAGGCCTGGATGACGAGCTTCAACCGGGCTTTCAACGAAACCCCCAAAGACGCGGTCCAGAAAGTGGACGGCTTGGTGCGCGTGGTCAACTACCTGGACGGCGCGCGCGCACTGGTCTGATGCGCTGGCAGAAGGACTGGCTGGCTCGCGCCCAGCCCCGGCAACGCTTCCTTTGGCGTGGG
Source organism: Variovorax sp. KK3 (assembly GCF_001984055.1). Classification (GTDB taxonomy): domain Bacteria; phylum Pseudomonadota; class Gammaproteobacteria; order Burkholderiales; family Burkholderiaceae_C; genus Variovorax. Next base: position 34,153 of record NZ_LYVO01000003.1, on the reverse strand, counting down.
ATCGAGGCGCAGCATCGCGTGGCGACCATGCGGCTCGTCGACGACCTGGAGGAGCAGATGCTGCTGGAGCAGCTGCTCGAAGACAGCAAGCCGCCGTTACCCCCAGACGCAGCCGGGGCGCACTACCTTTTGTTCACGCCGTTTCGCTACGTGTCCGCATGGCCGTCGCGCTTTCGCCGGCCCCATGAACCAGGCGCCTGGTACGGCGCCGACGAGGCCGTCACGGTCGCCGCCGAAATTGCCCACTGGCGCTGGCGCTTCTTCATGGACTCGGACGGCTTGCGCGATGACCAGGTCCTGACCGAGTTGACCTTTTTCCAGGCCCAGTTTTCGGGCCTGGAACTCGACATCTCCGTGCCCCCTTGGTCGTCAAAGCGAAGCGTATGGCGCGACCCGGACGACTACGCCCCATGCCACGCGCTCGCCACACAGGCACGTGGGCTGATGCCGCCCGTCCAGTCGATCCGCTACGAGTCGGCGCGCCGCGAAGGCGGGCTGTGCGAAGCGGTGTTCGACGTGCAGGCCCTTGCCATCCCCAATCCCGGGCTGCAGCAGACCTGGAGCTGCAAGACGACGCGCGAGCTGGTGCTGCTGTCGCACGACGGGGAGCGCTTTCAGTTCGACATGAGCTGAGGCCCCCAGCGCTTCCCGAAATGCGGAAGCCGGCGTTAGAGCGTCATCGCAGGCCGAGGGGTTTCACTGGTGGTCCAGCCTGGCAAGCGGGGCGCATACTGGGGCCAGAACCCGGACACCCATCCCACACGAACCCGGGCGGCGCAAGGAGACAACTTTGCAGCGAACCGATATCGCGAATCCGGCCTACTTCCACAAGGTCGTCGATTGCCAGTACGCCTGCCCGGCGCACACCCCCGTTCCCGAGTACATCCGACTGATCGCGCAGCGCCGTTATGGCGATGCGTACATGGTCAACTGGGTGTCGAACGTGTTCCCGGGCATCCTGGGCCGCACCTGCGACCGGCCCTGCGAGCCGGCCTGCCGCAGGGGCCGTGTCGAGGAAACCAACGCCCAGGCGCCGGAGCCCGTGGCGATCTGCCGGCTCAAGCGCGTGGCGGCCGACATGAAGGAGGATGTGCGCGCACGCATGCCCGCCATCGCGCCGCGCAATGGCAAGCGCATCGCCTGCGTGGGCGCGGGGCCGGCCTCGCTGACGGTGGCGCGCGACCTGGCGCCGCTGGGCTACGAGGTCACGGTGTTCGACGAAGGCGCCAAGGCCGGCGGCTTCATGCGCACGCAGATCCCGCACTTCCGCCTGCCCGAATCCGTGATCGACGAAGAGACGGGCTACATCCTGGACATGGGCGTCGCCTTCCGGTCCGAACAACGCGTCGGCTCCATGAAGGCGCTGATGGCCGAAGACTGGGACGCGATCTTCGTTGGCTGCGGTGCGCCGCGCGGGCGCGACCTCGACCTGCCGGGCCGGCAGGAAGCGGCGGCCTCCATCCACATCGGGATCGACTGGCTGGCCTCGGTGTCCTTCGGCCACGTTACGACCATCGGCCGGCGCGTGATCGTGCTGGGCGGCGGCAACACCGCCATGGACTGCTGCCGCTCGGCGCGGCGCCTGGGCGGCGAGGACGTGAAGGTGATCGTGCGCAGCGGCTTCGACGAGATGAAGGCATCGCCGTGGGAGAAGGAAGACGCGCAGCACGAAGGCATCCCGATCATCAACTTCCACGTGCCGAAGGCCTTCGTGCACGAAGACGGCAAGCTGGTCGGCATGCGCTTCGAAGTCGTTCGCGCCGAGTACGACGCCGAGGGCCGGCGCTCGCTGGTGCCCACCGGCGAGCCGGAAGTCCTGGTCGAATGCGACGAGGTGCTGGTGGCCGTGGGCCAGGAAAACTCGTTCCCATGGATCGAGCGCGACTGCGGCATCGACTTCGACAAGTGGGGCCTGCCGGTGCTCGATGCCAAGAGCTTTCAGTCCAGCGTGCCCAACGTGTTCTTCGGTGGCGATGCGGCGCTGGGCCCCAAGAACATCATCACCGCGGTGGCCCACGGGCACGAGGCGGCGGTGTCGATCGATCGCCTGTTGAACGGCGAATCGGTGACGGTGCGCCCACCGCCGATGACCAACCTGGTGTCGCAGAAGATGGGCATCCACGAGTGGAGCTACGACAACGACACCTCGAACGACCTGCGCTTTCGCGTACCCTGGGCCGAAGCCGAGAAGGCGCTGGCCAGCATCCGCGTGGAGGTGGAGCTGGGCTTCGACGCCGCCACCGCCTTCAAGGAAGCGCAGCGCTGCCTCAACTGCGACGTGCAGACGGTGTTCACCGAATCGACGTGCATCGAGTGCGATGCCTGCGTGGACATCTGCCCGATGGATTGCATCAGCTTCACCGACAACGGCGATGAAGCGCAGCTGCGGGCCCGGCTCAAGGCGCCGGCCCTGAACGAGGATCAGGACCTGTACGTGTCTGCCCGCCTGAAGACCGGCCGCGTCATGGTGAAGGACGAAGACGTCTGCCTGCACTGCGGCCTGTGCGCCGAGCGCTGCCCCACCGGCGCATGGGACATGCAGAAGTTCCTGCTGAAGACCACACCGGCCGGCCCGCAGTCACGCGACGCGCGCATCGCGGCCAAGGAGGGCGTGCCGGCATGACCACTCCCACACGCATCCAGGCGGTCAACGACTTCGTCATCAAGTTCGCCAACGTCAACGGCTCCGGCTCGGCCTCCGCCAACGAGCTGTTCGCCAAGTCGATCCTGCGCATGGGCGTGCCGGTGAGCCCGCGCAACATCTTCCCGAGCAACATCCAGGGCCTGCCGACCTGGTACGAGGTGCGCGTGACCGAGCAGGGCCACATGGGCCGGCGCGGCGGCACCGACATGATGGTGGCGATGAACCCGCAGACCTGGGACGCCGACGTGGCCGAGCTTGCACCGGGCGGCTACCTGTTCTACGACAACACGCGCGCGCTGCCGCCCTCGAAGTTTCGCGACGACATCCAGGTGATCGGGATGCCGCTCACCGAGATCTGCAACGCGGTCTACCAAGACCCGCGGCAGCGCCAGCTGTTCAAGAACATCGTGTACGTCGGCGCGCTGGCTGTGATGCTCGGCATCGAACCGCAGGTGATCGAGAAGCTGTTCGGCGAGCAGTACAAGGGCAAGGAAAAGCTGCTCGCCTCCAACGTGCAGGCGCTCAACCTGGGCTGCGACTTCGCGCGCGAGCACTTGCGCGAGCCGGTGGGCCTGCAGGTGAAGCGCGCCGACCGCGTGGGCAACCGCATCTTCGTCGACGGCAACAGTGCCGCGGCGCTGGGCTGCGTGTACGGCGGGGCGACCGTGGCGGCCTGGTACCCGATCACGCCGTCGTCCTCGGTGGCCGAGGCCTTCCAGCGCTACTGCGCGAAGTTCCGGGTCGACCGCGCCACCGGCGAGAACCGCTTCGCCATCGTGCAGGCCGAGGACGAGCTGGCCTCCATCGGCATGGTGGTGGGCGCAGGCTGGAACGGCGCGCGCGCCTTCACCGCGACCTCCGGGCCGGGCATCTCGCTGATGGCCGAGTTCATCGGGCTGGCGTACTTCGCCGAGATCCCAGTCACGCTCATCAACGTTCAGCGCGGCGGCCCCTCCACCGGCATGCCCACGCGCACGCAGCAGGCCGACATCCTGGCCTGCGCCTATGCGTCGCACGGCGACACCAAGCACGTGCTGCTGTTCCCCGAAGACCCGCACGAATGCTTCGAGCAGGCGGCGGCCGCGCTCGACCTGGCCGACCGGCTGCAGACGCCCGTGTTCCTGATGACCGACCTGGACATCGGCATGAACCAGCGCCTGTGCGCGCCTTTCGAATGGGACGACGCCAAGGCCTACGACCGCGGCAAGGTGATGAGCGCCGAGGAGCTGGAAGCGGGCCGCGACTTCGGCCGCTACAAGGACGTGGACGGCGACGGCATTCCCTGGCGCACGCTGCCAGGCACGCATCCGACCAAGGGCAGCTTCTTCACGCGCGGCACCACGCGCGATGCCTATGCCCGCTATTCCGAGCGCGGGCCCGACTACATCTACAACATGGAGCGCCTGCTCAAGAAGTTCGCCACGGCCGCGACGCTGGTGCCGCAGCCCGTGGTGCAGCCCGCCGCGCAGAAGACCGAGCTGGGCGTCATCTACTTCGGCTCCACCACGCCGGCCATGCACGAGGCGCTGGAAGCGTTGGAAGAGCGCGGCATCCACCTCGACGCGATGCGGCTGCGGGCCTTCCCCTTTCCCGAGAGCGTGGTGCGCTTCCTCGCGGAGCACCGCACGGTGTTCGTGGTGGAGCAGAACCGCGATGCGCAGATGCGCAGCCTGCTGATCAACGAGCTGGAAGCCGAGCCGGCCCGGCTGGTGCGCGTGCTGCACTTCGACGGCACGCCCATCACCGCGCGCTTCGTCACCGGGGCGATCGCCGCGCACCTCGGCGTTGCGGCGAGCCCGGCTGCCGCCGCCGCCGCTCCCGCTGCTGCCACAGGCATCCAGGAGAAGGCATGACCTACATCGCCAAGCCCAAGCTGCACCACCCGACGCTGGCCACCAACAAGGTGGGCTACACCCGGCGCGACTACGAGGGCAAGATCTCCACGCTGTGCGCCGGCTGCGGGCACGACTCGATCTCGGCCGCCATCATCCAGGCCTGCTGGGAGCTCGACATCGAGCCGCACCGCGTGGCCAAGCTCTCGGGCATCGGCTGCAGCTCGAAGACGCCCGACTACTTCCTCGGCGCCTCGCACGGCTTCAACACCGTGCACGGCCGCATGCCCAGCGTGCTCACCGGCGCCAACCTCGCCAACCGCGACCTGCTGTACCTGGGTGTATCGGGCGATGGCGATTCGGCCTCCATCGGCCTGGGCCAGTTCGCGCATGCGATGCGGCGCGGCGTGCGCATGGCCTACATCGTGGAGAACAACGGCGTCTACGGCCTCACCAAGGGCCAGTTCTCGGCCACGGCCGACGAGGGCTCGAAGAGCAAGAAGGGCGTGGTCAACACCGACAGCCCGGTCGACCTGGTGGCGATGGCCTTGCAGCTCGGCGCCACCTACGTGGGGCGCGGCTTCTCGGGCAACAAGGCGCAGCTGGTGCCGCTGATCAAAGGCGCCATCAGCCATGGCGGAGCCGCGCTCATCGACGTGATCAGCCCCTGCGTTGCCTTCAACAACCACCCCGGCAGCACCAAGAGCTACGACTACGTGCGCGAGCACAACGAAGCGGTGAGCCGCATCGACTTCATCACCGGCCGGGAAGAGATCTCGGTCGACATGGCGCCCGGCGAGGTGATGGACGTGCGCCAGCACGACGGCACCCTGCTGCGCCTGCGCAGCCTGCACGCCGGCTACAACCCCGGCGACCGCAATGCCGCGATGGCCTACATGCAGCGCCACCAGGACCTCGGCGAAGTCGTCACCGGCCTGCTCTACGTCGACCCGCTGGCCACCGACCTGCACACCGCGCTCAACACCAGCGCGCAGGCACTCAACACGCTGGGCCCCACGGAGCTGTGCCCGGGCGCAGAGGCCCTGGAGAAGCTCAACAATAGCTTGCGCTGAGCGGAGCGCCGCCGCACCATAGCGGATTCGCCGGAGGGACAGCCATGGCCGAACGAACGGTTTTCCAATCGATCTCGCGCAAGCACGTGCTCTGCCTGGGCCCACAGGCGACCGTGCGCGAGGCCGCGGGCGTGATGACGCGGGCCAACTGCGGCAGCGTGCTCATCATGGAGCCGCCCGACATCCTGCTCGGCATCCTGACCGAGCGCGACCTGATGACGCGCGTGCTGGCCCGCGGCGTCGACCCCGAGCGCACGCCCGTGTCGGAGGTGATGACCTCCAACCCGATCTGCGTGCCGCCCGAGACGCTGGTGTCCGACGCTGTGGTGCTCATGCTGGAACGCGGCTTTCGTCACCTGCCGCTGGTCAAGGGATCGAAGATCCTGGGCGTGTTCTCCGTGCGCGACGCGCTGCCGCGCGAGCTGGGCACGGCGTTGAGCCAGACCGAGTTCAACGAGCAGGTCAACGACGTGCTCGGCTGAGCGCGCCGACCACCGCGCCCAAGATCGAAACGCAGGCATGGCGGATCACCCGACGCACCTGGGCAGTTGCCATTGCGGAAAGGTCCGGTTCGAACTGCAAGCCACGGTCGTGTCTGCCATGGAATGCAACTGCTCCCTTTGCCGCCGCAAGGGTGCGCTGTGGCACGGCGCCTCGGACCGAACGCTGCGCATCGTGTCGGGCGAAGAGGACCTGACCCTCTACCAGTTCGGAACGCTGACCGCCAAGCACTACGCCTGCCGGCACTGCGGCATCTCGACATTCACGCGTCCACGGCTGGACCCGACGCGATGGGCGGTCAATCTACGGTGCATCGACGGGCTGGATCTGTCGTCGCTGAAGATTCAACAATTCGACGGCGAGAACTGGGAACAGGCCGCCGAGGCCCTTCGCGCGAAATCGTCCGGGTAGGCGGCCGCCCGGCTGCCGTCGGCATGGAACTTGCGCTCGCAAAGCCGTCCTTTTCCCCATGGCACTGACCGCGCACGGAGCCCGCCTCGATGAACACTCTCCAACTTGCCACTGCCCTGACCTGCATCGTCGGCGCCCTGAGCTTCAGCGCGCCTGCGCTGGCGCAAGCCACCTATCCCGACCGGCCCGTCAGGATCATCGTCGGACTGCCCGCCGGCGGCAGCGTGGACATGATCGCCCGCTCGCTCGGCCAGAAACTCAGCACCGCGCTGAACCAGCCTTTCATCATCGACAACCGTGCCGGCGCGTCCGGGCAGATCGGCTTGCCGGCCGTCGCGAAGGCGGCCCCGGACGGCTACACCCTCACGGTGTCGCCGGCGTCGTTCCTGACCACCAACAAGAGCATCTTCAAGACCCTGCCCTACGACCCCGAGGCAGACTTCACGCCCGTGGCACGGCTCGTGAACCAGCCCATGGTGCTCGTGGTCAAGGACAAGCAGAAGTACCCCACCCTCGCCGCGTTCCTGGCTGCCGCCAAGGCCGCGCCCGGACAGATCACCTATGCGTCATCGGGTGACGGCAGCCCGCAGCACCTGGGCGGCCTGATGTTCGAGACGCGGACGAAAGCCAGGCTGCTTCACGTGCCCTACAAGGGCGGCGCACTGGCCGTCAACGACACCTTGGCCGGCACGGTCGATGCGATGTTCGCGGTGCTGCCGGAGGCGCTTCCACACATTCAGGCCGGCAAGCTCCATGCGCTGGGCCTCATGAACCCGCAGCGCACGGCGACGCTGCCGCAGACGCCCACCATGGCCGAGAGCGGCATCGCCGATCTTTCGCTGTCCGCATGGATCGGCCTGCTGGCCCCGGCGAAGACGCCGCGTCCCGTCATCGACCAGCTCAATCGCGCCGTGCGCACCGCCATGGATGCGGAACTCCAGGCCAAGCTCGGCGGCAACGGCATGGAAGTCGCCCCCAGCTCGCCCGAAGAACTGCAGCGCATGATCGCCGCGGACATCAAGCTGCACGCGGACCTGGTCAAGGCCGCCGGCTTGACCCCGCAATGACGGCAGCCGACTTCAGCTTCGGGTCGGCCACGGCCTCATGGCGCGCCACTTAAGCAAGCACGCCGAAGGCGCGGAGATGGTAGGCGAGGCTTCTTTGCAGGTCCGACGGCAGGCCGTCGCGCAAGGCAGCCCACAAGGGCGCGATGCGGGCCGATTGCTGGAGCGATGGCCGAACGAAGCAACGCGACATGTCGGCGCACCAGACGCCGAGTTCTCCCACGGCTGCGTCGAAGAGCGTCCGGTGTTCCGCAAGACGCACAGTCGACGCCAGCAGAAACTCGATTCGGTCCCATGGCGACGCGTGCGCCGCCACTCGCGCGAGCAATCCGAAAGCGGTGGGATTGGCCTGCACGAGTTGTCGCAATGCCTGCGTGTCCGGAGGCTGCGCGCCCTTTCGTATGTGCGCCAACGCGATGCGTCGCACGCGGGACGAACTGTCCTTCAGCACGTCGACGACGAGTTGGTCGCGCTCCGCACCGCTCGCAGCAGCGAGTCCGCGCGCAACCGCCACGGACCGGACGATGCTCGCCGGGTCGTCACCGGCCTCACGGCATAGCGCGTCCGCATCGTCGACGCCTAGCGCGCACAGCACGTCGAGTGCCACCGCGCGTTGCTTTGCTCCGCCGGCATTCAAATAGATCGTCCGCATCTCTTCGGAGAGCATCTGCCGCTCTTCCTTCAATCCCGCGATGGCCAGCGCGCGAACCGTCGGGCTCGCGTCCCGGCACATGGCCCGGATCAGGCTCGGCCGGGCCGGCGGGTTGCCCTCGAGCGCGGCACGCAATGCGGCCGCTCGAACGGAACCGAAAGCCGACGCACAGGCCGCGCTCGCCACAGATGCCTGGTGGCCGGGCGCAAGCACGGCGATGGCGGACATCGCGGCAGAGGCAGCGACGATGTCACTGCCCACGACCGCGTCGCGCAGCTGACGGAATCGCTCTTCGTCGGAACGGGGCGTCGCCAGCTCGAGCGTGAAGAGCAGGCGCGCGACGTCGCGCGACGGAGCCGGGTTCAGTTCCTTCAACACGCGGAGGTGGTCCGGGGTCGCCAGGAAGGAGGTGATGCTCCCTAGCAGCCGCGAATGGTCCGCGCGTCCGGCACGGCCCAAAGCGGCAAGGGCGTCGAGCGCCATGGCCCAGGCGGGGACGTGCTCACCGCTCAGGTACAGGCCGATGGCGGCATACGCGGCCCGGCGAACCTCGACCACCCAATCGTTCGCCCTCTCGAGCAACAGAGGAATGGCAGCGTCATTCCCCGACCTGGAAATGGCGATGACCGCACGCTCGCGGACGAAGCCATCGCGCGAGCTCGCATCGGCGACGAGTTCGTCCCAGGGACGGGCGGAAGGCACATCAGGCAACCTCCGCGCTGACGCGCTGCGGTACTCGCCTTGGGAACGGCCCTGCGGCTCATGCCCCATGCCCTTCAGAAGCTTCGATAACCAGTTCATGGCCCCGTTGTAAACGCTTCGTAAACCCTGGAGGCCCAACGCATCACGCCGCGATTTCGCCGACGGCCGGTTCCCACATCCACGCCCGGCGGCGCCGCACATGGCGCGGAAACCACGGCGCCCTATGGTCCAACCCGGACTGGCCCCTTCGGCCGGCTCCATGACAGTGACCATTCATTGAAAGAAAGGGAAAGTCACACATGAAGAACCAAGCACAACACCATCCGAAGCACATCGTCCTCGGCGCCTTGCTCGCCGGCCTGCTGGCCGCGGGCGGCATCGCCAACGCACAGACCGTGCAGACGCCGAACGTCGGCGTGGGCGTCGGCGTGCAGGCCGACGTGAACGCCTCGGGCGGTGGCAACGCGCAGCCTTCGCAGCCGCAACGCCAGCAGCGGGGCGCGAACGCCGGCGCAGGCGCGCAGACGCGTGCGGGTGCGAACACCGGCGCAAGCACCTCCGGCAGCGCGAGCGGTGGCTCGCTGGGCGGCGTGGGCTCCACGGTCAACGGGGGCGTGCAGGGCGCGACCGGCGCGGTAGGTGGCGCCACCAATGCGGTGGGCGGTGCGACCAACGCCGTGGGCGGAGCGGTCAACGGCGTGACGGGCACGGCCGGCTCGCTGGGCGGCGTGCTGCAGCCCATCGGCGGCGGCGTCGGCGCAGGCGGATCGGCACAGGGGTCGGGCTCGGTCGGCGTGAAGAAGTAAGCGCGCGAGCTTTCGCCCCATGGGCGCGGCGCTGCCTGTCGAAGGCACGCCGCGCCCTTTGCGTTGTTTCACAATCCCGGTCATGCCCGATCAAGTCACCATCTATCACAACCCCTCGTGCGGCACATCGCGCAACACGCTCGCGCTGATTCGCCACGCGGGCATCGAGCCCACCGTCGTGGAGTATCTGAAGACGCCGCCGAGCCGCGAGACGCTGCTCGCGATGGCCGAGTCCACCGGCCAGCCCCTGCGCGCGCTGCTGCGCGAGAAGGGCACTCCCTATGCCGAGCTGGACTTGGGCAATCCGAAGTGGACCGACGAGCAACTGCTCGATTTCATCGGCCAGCACCCGATCCTGTTGAACCGGCCCATCGTCGTCACGCCGCTGGGCACGAAGCTCTGCCGTCCGTCCGAAGAAGTGCTGGAGATCCTGCCGGTCGATGGTCCGCTGCCGCCCTTCACCAAATCCGATGGCGAGGTGGTGCGCGACAGCGGCAAGCGCCGCAAGGCCTGAACGCCATGGCCGGCTTCGACACGCTCCAGGTCGATGCCGGCGAAGCGCGCATCTTCGTGCGCCGCGGCGGCGAGGGCCCGCCGCTGCTGCTGCTGCACGGCTTCCCGCAAACGCATCGCATGTGGCACGACGTGGCCGCCACGCTCGCGGACGACTTCACCGTGATCTGCGCCGACCTGCGGGGCTACGGCGCGAGCGGCTGCCCGCCCTCGACGACGGACCATGCGCCCTATGCCAAGCGTGCGATGGCGCAGGATGGTCGACGTGATGCGGGCCCTCGGCTTCGAACGCTTTTCGCTTGCCGGCCATGATCGTGGCGGGCGTGTCGCGTACCGGCTCGCGCTGGACCATCCGGGCCATGTGCAACGCCTCGCGGTGCTCGACATCCTGCCCACCGAAACGGTCTGGGCGCGCGCCGATGCGCGCATGGCGATGGGTTACTGGCCCTGGTCGCTGCTGGCGCAGCCGGAGCCGTTGCCGGAGCAATTGCTGGCTGCCGCACCCGAGGCCTTCGTCGACGCCGCGCTTGGCGGCTGGGGCACGCCCGCGAGTGCCTTCGGGCACGACGCGCGCGCCGCGTACGTCGATGCGCTTCGCGATCCCGCGCACGTGCATGCCATCTGCGAGGAGTACCGCGCCGCGGCCACGATCGACCGCGCGCACGACCAGGCCGACATCGCGGCCGGCCGCCGCATCACCTGCCCATTGCTGGCGCTGTGGGGCGCCGGTGGCGCGCTCGACACCTGGTATGCCGACGCGGGCGGCCCGTTGGCACTGTGGCGCGAATGGGCTGAGGACGTGCAGGGTCATGCCGTCGAGGCAGGACACTTCTTCGCCGAAGAAGCGCCGGTGGAGACGGCCGAGTCCCTGCGGCGCTTCTTCCTGGCGCCTCGAGGGACGGACGACACGGCGTGACAGCGAATGCGAGTGGCGGTGTGACAGCGTGGCCCCATCGTAGGCGGCGACGCTGCGTTTGACGATCCCGCCTTCACGCGATGTCGCCGGCCGCGCTGCAGCACAAGCGGCACGGGGTTAAGCTGTTCCGTGCAGGCGATGCCAGCCAGCCCATTCCGGCCGTTACGCATCGCACCGCGAACCGAGGAACACCATGCAATCCCCTGACGAAGACGAACCTGGCGCACCGCTGGCCGAAGCCCGCGCGAGCTCCTACCTGGAAGAGAAGGCCTTCAAGTCGCGCACGCTGCTGATCTTCGGCCAGATCACCGACGCCGCTGCGCGCGACGTGACGCGGCGGCTGATCGCGCTCGACGCCGACAGCGACGCACCCATCGACATCCTGGTCAGCTCGCCCGGTGGCCACCTGGAGTCGGGCGACACGATCCACGACGTGGTGCGCTTCATCGCGGCGCCGGTGCGCATGATCGGCACCGGCTGGGTGGGCAGCGCGGCCACGCACCTCTACCTGGCGGTGCCGCGCGAGCGCCGCTTCTGCCTGCCGAACACGCGCTTCCTGATCCACCAGCCCAGCGGCGGCGCCGGCGGCCCGGCCAGCGACATCGCGATCCATGCGCAGGAAATCATCAAGGCCCGCGAGCGCATCGCGCGCACCATCGCGCGCGAGACCGGCAAGTCCTTCGACGCCGTGATGAACGACATCGAACGCGACCGGTGGCTCTCGGCCGAGGAGGCGGTGGAGTACGGCCTGGTCTCGCGCGTCATCCAGCGCAAGACCGAACTGAAGGGTTGAATTCGGGGCCGATCGAGGCCCTGCCTATGATGGCGCCCCATGAGCGCCACACCCGAACCCGACGCCGCCGCAGCGCGCGTGCAAATGCCCCACACGCCGCTGCCGGACTACTACCGGGACGAGGCCGAGCACCAGCGCTTCCTGCGCCGCATCTTCGACGAGACGGCCAGCGACTACGACCGCATCGAGCGCGTCATGGCGCTGGGCACCGGCCCCCGCTACCGGCGCATGGCGCTGCAGCGCGCCGGCCTGGCGCCCGGTGACCGAGTGGTGGACGTGGGCGTCGGCACCGGCCTGCTGGCCCGCGAGGCCTGTGCACGCATCGGCCCGGCGGGCAGCTTGGTCGGCGTCGATCCGAGCGTCGGGATGATGAAGCACGCCGCCTTGCCGGGCGTGGAGCTGCGGGTCGGGCGAGCCGAAGAACTGCCGTGCGCCGACGGCCAGGCCGACTTCCTCACCATGGGCCATGCCTTCCGCCACGTGTCGGACGTGAATCGGGCGCTGGCGGAATTCCACCGCGTGCTGCGGCCCGGGGGCAAGCTGCTGATCCTCGAGATCAGCCGGCCGAAGGGCGCCTTCGGCAACGCGCTGCTCAAGGCCTACATGCGACTGCTCGTTCCCGTGATCGCGCGCGTGGTGGCGCGCGAGCGCGGCACCTCCGAGCTGTGGCGCTACTACTGGGACACGATCGAAGCCTGCATCCCGCCGGCGCAGATCGTCGCGGCGCTCGAGGCCGCCGGCTTCCAGGCGGTGCGGCGGCACACCGAAGTCGGCATCTTTTCGGAGTACACCGCGGTCAGGCCCGGCTGAAGCCTGCCGCCGGCGCAGGCCTGCGTGGGCCGGCGTCGGTCGGAATTCAGTCGGCCTTCATGATGGTTTCGCCGCGCAGCGCGCCCATGTCGCGGATGTTGAAGCGGTGGCGCTTCCAGCCGGCATAGGTGCGGCGCCAGTTGAGCACCGAGACGACGTAATAGACCACCTTGAACATCCACAGCGAGCGCCGGTAGGCCGGGCCGTGGTCGAGGTCGGCGGCCAGCAGCGACATCAACCCCTGCTTGATCTTGAAGCGGTTCTGCGGGTGCATGAACATGTCGCGGATCGTCGGGTTGGTCACGCGGTAGATGAACCACGAGTAGTCGCGCGGGCCCTGGCGCATGCGGGCTTCCAGCGCCGCTCGCGCCGCCGGCAGCGCCGACGGCCGGTCGAGCGCGGTCTGCACCAGCCGTGCCCCGTCGAAGGCACTCTGCATCGCCAGGAACACGCCCGACGAGAACATCGGGTCGATGAAGGTAAAGGCGTCGCCCACCATCAGGTAGCGCTCGCCGGTGGCATGCGTGCTCGCGTACGAGAAGTTGCCGGTGGCGTGGACCTTGTCGTCGACCAGCGTCGCGTGCTTGAGCCGGTCGTGCAGTTCGGGACACAGCGCGATGGTGTCGAAGAAGTAGTCTTTCAGCGGCTTGTCGCGCGCCTTCAGGTAGTAGGCCCAGCACACCGCGCCGACGCTTGTGGTGCCGTCGGCCAGCGGAATGAACCAGAACCAGCCGTGCTCGAACCAGCAGATGCTGATGTTGCCCTCGCGCTTGCCCTCGAGCCGCCGGGCGCCGCGGAAATGGCCGAAGAGCGCGGTGCTGTTGTGGTCGGTGTTCTTGTTCTTGCACTTCAGCTTGTTGGCCAGCACCGTGTCGCGTCCGCTGGCGTCGACGATGAAGCGGGCGCGCCAGCTGCGCAGGGCGCCGTCGTCGAGCGTGGCCTGCACCGTGGCACCGGTCGTGTCGATGTCGATCTGGCCCACCTTCGCGCCTTCGATGGCCTGCGCCCCCGACTTGGCGGCATGGCGGAACAGCAGCTCGTCGAGCTCCGAACGGCGCACCTGCCAGGCTGAAGCCTTGCTCGGGTCCCAGCCTTCGGAGAAGTCGACGTAGCTGCAGTAGTCCAGGTCCGGCGGCACGAACTCGATGCCGAATTTCGGCATGCCGATCTTCTCGACTTCTTCACGCACGCCGAGCTTGTCGAACAGCTCAACGTTGCCCGGCAACAGCGATTCACCGATGTGGAAGCGCGGGTGGTGCTCTTTCTCGAGCAGCACGACGCTGCGTCCCTCGCGGGCCAACAGCGCGGCGATGGTCGAACCGGCCGGCCCACCGCCGACGACGAGCACATCGCATGGCTGAACTGCTGATTCCTGCATCGATGATGTCTCCTGCCCACCGGACTTTCCGGGACGATACGGGCGGGATACTAGTCGCTCCGGGAGGAGGCGACGGCAACACGGCCTCATGACCGACACACTTGCACACGGTTTCGATGCTCGAATGCAACGCATCCAGAAGCCGGCGAGAGCGTCGAGGCCGGTGCACGCCGGATCGGCGCGCGGCTTCGGCTAAGGTTGAAACATGGCCATGAACAAGCCCATTGCAACATTCCTCATCCTCGTCGCCGCCTGCATGGCGGCCCATGCAGAAGCCCCGAAGGTGCCGCTCGAAAGCAACGACGAAGGTTCCATCTACGTCAGCCCCAACGTGGCCCCGACCGAGAAGTCGGCGACCGCCAACGGCGCGACGCTCGGCGTCCAGAACAAGGACGGCAGCGGCGCCTACGGCGGCGTCGATACCTCTGCCGGACGCCCCAGCTATTCGCTGGGCGCGAGCACGGGCGGCGACGTTTCGTTCTCGGCCGGCGCGCACTCCGACGGCAAGGACAACAAGGGCGTCAAGGCCGGCGTGACGATCCGCTACTAGCGGCCAACACCAGCCCCAGCCCCAGCACCAGCACCAGCACCGGGCGAGCCCAGCCCGAGGATCAGCTCACGCACCCAGCGCTGCGCGCTCGACGCCCGCGCGCGTCCCGGCGACAGCAGCACGATGCGCACAGGGTCGATGTCGAAGGGCGGCGGCTGCAGCTCGATGACTGAACGCGCGGCGCCCTCCAGGTCGGAAAACACGCCCTGTGCGAGCGTGGCCACCAGCGTGGAGCCCTCCAGCATGGCCGGCACGCGCAGGAAGCTCGGCACGATGCAGCGGATGTCGCGCCGATGCCCGGCCGCCTTCAGCACCGCATCGACCGCGCTGTACTCGCCCTGCCCCACCGCCACCCGCAGATGCGGCGCGGCCAGATAGGCGGCCAGGTCCATCGCGCCGCCGTGGGTTCGGCGCGCGCAGGCCACGACGTAGGGGTCGGCCAGCAGTTCGTCGCACTGGATCGCGGCATCGGCCAGCACCGGGTTGCCGACGATCGCCATGTCGACGGCATCACCGAGCAGCATGCCCTCGGCGGCATAGCGATCGATGGCGCGCACCGTCAGGCGCACGCCGGGCGCGCGTCGCTCCAGCGCCATCCACAGCCGCGGCGAATACACCTTCTCGGCATAGTCGGTCATGCCGATGCGCAGCTCGAAGCTGTCGCGCAAGGGGTCGAACACGCGCCGCTCCTCGTGCAGCGAATCGATCAGCGCCACGGCCTCGTGGATGGTGGGATGCAGCTGCTGCGCAACCTGCGTCGGCCACATCTCGCCGCCACGCAACACGAACAGTTCGTCGCGCAGCAATTCGCGCAGGCGTGACAGCGAATGACTCAGCGCCGACTGCGTGCGACCCAGTCGCCGCGCCGCCAGCGTGACCTGGCGCTCCTCGTAGATGGCGAGGAAGGCGAGCAGGTGCTGGATCTCGACGCCGAAGGGACGGCCGCGCAGCGACTGCAGCTGGGCGGCCGATGCGCCATCGATGGGTTTCATACCGGGTTTCATCCATATTCATGCCGGTCGCATCCGGCTGCGGGGCGCGCCCCTAGCATCGATCGTGCGCAGGCGGCATCGCGCCGTCAATCTCGATTCCATCCAAGGAGACCCCGCATGAGCTTCGTCATGGACCGCGTCCACGCCATCCCGGTGATCGACATCCACCCCTTCTTCGACGGTTCGCCGACCGGCCGCCGCGAGGTGGCGGATGCCGTGCAGCAGGCCTGTGAAGGCCTCGGCTTCCTGGTCGTGACCGGCCACGGCGTGCCAGAGGCAGCGATCGACGACCTGTACCGCGAGGCGCTCGCCTTCTTCGACCTGCCGCTGGCAGAAAAGAACCGCATCCGCAAACCCGTGGGCACCGCCTACAAGGGCTATGGCGCGATGGGCGTGAAGACCATCGGCAAGCACATCGACCCGACGCTCAAGCCCTCGCTGCACGAAAGCTTCGCCATCGGCCCGCTGGACGTGGGCGAGGGCCCGTACTTCACCTGCCCGGAGGCCGGCGACAACTTCACGCCCAACCTGTGGCCCGAGCGCCCGGCCGCGCTGCGGCCCGCGATGACGGCGTACTACCGCGAGATGGAGCGGCTGTCCGCCGACATCCTGCGCATCTTCGCGGAGGTGCTGGACCTCGACCCGGCCTACTTCGCATCGCGCATCGACCGCCACAACAGCATCCTGCGCACCATCCACTACCCCGGGCTCGAACGGCCGCCGGAGAAGGGCGAGGAACGCTCGGGCGCGCATTCCGACACCACGGCCATCACGATCCTGAAGGTCGACGACGCGCCCGGCGGGCTGCAGGTGCAGTTGCCCGAAGGCGGCTGGCTCGACGTGCCGAAGATCGCGGGCGCCTTCGTCATCAACATCGGCGACATCATGATGCGCTGGACCAACGACCGCTTCGTCTCGACGATGCACCGCGTGGTGAACCCGCCCGAAGGCCTGGGCGCGCGCGCTCGCCGGTTGTCGATCCCGTATTTCTGCATGCCCAACTACGACGCGTTGATCGAGTGCATCCCGAGCTGCGTGGGCGACGGCGCGCGCTATAGCCCGATCGCGTCGGGCCGGCTGCTGGTCGACCGCTACGCCGCGACCTACGCCAAGGACAAGTAGCCCGCGCCGCGCCCGTTCGCATCGAACCGCTTCCACCCATTCGAGGAGTGCCGCCATGACGAAACCGAATTCGCCGAGCCTTCACATCACGGCGCACCGCAGAAGCTGGTGCCGCGCGCTGCTGGCCGTCGCGCTGGCTGGCGCCGGCGTTGCCGCGTGGGCCCAGGGCGGCTCGGCCACGCCGATCCGCATCGTCGTGCCCTACCCGGCCGGCGGCGGCGCCGACATCGTGACGCGCCGCCTCGCGGAGCGCGCCAAGGAGATCCTGGGTCAGCCGATCGTGGTCGAGAACAAGGCCGGCGCCGCCACCGCCATCGGCGCGCTGGCCGTGCAGAACGCACCGCCCGACGGCCACACGCTGCTGCTCGCCACCAGCACCACGCTGGCGGTCAACCCGAACCTGCAGCGCAGCCTGAGCTATGCGCCCGACAAGCTGGTGCCGGTCGCCGCGCTGCAGGCCGTGCCCTTCATGCTCAGCGTCAACCGGCAGTCGCCGATCAGCTCGCTGCGCGAGCTGCCGGCCTATGCGCAGGCGCATCCGGGCGCGGTGAACTACGGCACGCTCGGCGTGGGCAGCTCCAACCACATGCTCGGCGGCCTGCTCGAAAAGCGCGCGCCGGGGCTGGTCTCCATCCACTACCAAAGTTCGGGCCAGGCCATGCTCGCGCTGTCGCGCGGCGACATCCACTTGTACTTCGACGGCATCTCCACCTCGGTGGCGCGCGTCAATGCCGGCGAACTGCGCGGCTTGGCGGTGACCAGCCGCCAGCGCGTGCCGGCCGTGCCGGGCATTCCCACGGTCGAAGAGGCGGGCTTCCCGGAACTGGGGCTGTCGATCTGGTACGGCCTGGTCGCGCCGGCGGGCACGCCGGAAGCGGTGATTCAGCGGCTCAACGGCGCGTTCAACCAGGTGCTGGCGCAACCCGAGGTCGCCGGCTTCATGCGCGCGGACGGCACCGAGCCGATGGCCATGACGCCGCCGGCTTTCGGTGCGCTGATTCGCGAGGACCGCGCCGTGTGGAAGCGCGCGATCGATGCCTTGCAGATGCGGCTGGAGTGAGCCGCCGCCCGGCCGCGCCGCGCGCGCTCAGAACGGCGCGGGAAGCTCGGACTCGGCGCTGCCGGCCTGCAGCGCGGCGAGCTGACGCCGCAGCGACTCGTTCTCGGCCGTGAGCTCGGCCACGCGGCGGCGCAGCGTCTGCAGTTCATCGCCGCCCGGTGCCGCGTCATCGTGCGCTGCCTCGGCGGCCTTCGCGCCTTCGGCTTCGTCGCGCGGCTTGCGCTTCGATTCACGCACCCGCTTGGCAGCCTGCTTCAGTTCGTCCTTGCCCTTGGCCACCGCGGCCACCTGCTCGTCGGCCGGCAGGCTGGACACCGCAGCCGCGGCGTTGATCGAGATGGTGCCGTCGCGCACCGCCTGCACCAGTTCGGGCGCCGCCTGCTTCTGGATCTTCTCGATCATCACGACCTGGCTGCTGCTCAGGCGGGCAGCGCGGGCCACGGCCTCGCGGCTGTCGAGCGGGGCTGCATCGGCGCCGATCGCGGCAAGCGCTTCGGACGCCGATGCATTCGATGCATCCGATCCGTCCGATGGATCTGCTGCATCGGGCGCGGGCGCCGCGGCCGCGCGGCTCCTGCGCTCGCCCACGATCTCCTTCTTGCGCAGCGCCAGCACGCCGCGCTGGTAGTCGGACAGGCTGCGGCGCCCCAGGTGCTGGTCGATCATCCACAGCTGCACGTCCTCGATGGAGCGGAAGCGCGGGTTCTGCACGGTCTTGAAAGGCAGGCCATGCTTTCTACAGATGCCGTAACGGTTGTGCCCGTCCACCAGCACGTCGCCCCAGAGGATCAGCGCATCGCGGCAGCCCTCGTCGAGGATGCTGCGTTCCAGCGCCTCGTATTCCTCGGGCGCCATGGGGTCGATGTAGGCCTTGAGTTCTTCGTTGACGACGATGTCCATGGGTGCGCGGTGCGGGAAGCGAGGAAAAGGGCCCGCATTGTAGAAAAGCGCGACAGCGCTCTCTTCCCCGCACCTACGCGCTCATCGACACGCAGAGAAAGCCATAGGCCAGGCCGCCATACGCGGCGGCGCCCAGCATGCCGGCCCGCACGAGCCAACGGCGCGCGGACGTGATGCCCCAGACCCATCCGACCGCCCCGACGAGTCCCGACGCCCATCCCACGGACCACAACGACATCCATTCGGGTTCGGTGGCCGCGTTCGGGCCGGCCGTCGTGAGCGCCGTCAGCAAGCCGCCGACCAGCACGACGCCGAACATCGCCCAGCCCAGGGGTGCCATCCACAGCAGGCTGAAGCCGTATTGCCGGCAGCCACTCCACGACACATGCACCAGCAGCGTCGCCACGACGACGAGCAGCAACTGCAAGGCCAGGGCTCGCCGCCAGACGTGGCGGCGTTCGGAAGCACGGTGTCGAAATGCCATCTTCGTCATGCGATGCAGGCCCCGCCGAATTCCGGCATGCTCTGGCGACCCGGCCATCGCCGACCTGCCGCGTGACGGCCGCGGAGGCTTTCGGCGGGCAGCCGATGACGGCGAAGGCTGACGCGCTCGAACGCTGCGCTGGTGGATGCTCCACCCGTGGTAAGAGATTCAATCAAAAAAGACCTCGAAGACTTGACTCCGTCCATACCCGCCGACGCATCGCTCCGGCCCGGGCTGCTGCTGGTGCCCGGGTGGGACGACAACCACCGAGACCGCTACCGCGCGCTGGAGCAGGCACTGTGTGCCGCCGGCTTCGCGTGTCGGCTGGTCGACGTGCCGAACGCCGAGTGGAGCACTGCGGAGCGAGCAGCGGTCACGCGCGAAGACAATTTGCGCGATGTGCTGGCCGCCTTCGACGCGCTCGCCGCCGAGCCGGGCGTGGCCGGCGACGCGATCGGCATCGTCGGCGTGAGCTACGGCGCCTACCTGGCCGCGCTGGCCAGCCGCGTGCGGCCACTGCGATGGCTGGCGCTCAGGGCCCCGGCGCTGTACCGCGACGAGGCCTGGTCGCAACCCAAGGAGAAGCTCGACAAGGAAGATCTTTCGGTCTACCGGCTCCTGCGCCTGGCGCCTGAGGAAAACCGCGCGCTCGGCGCCTGCGCGGCCTTCCGCGGCGATGCCCTGCTGATCGGGTCGGGGCACGACGACATCATTCCCCGCCCCGTGATCGAGAACTACGCCGGAGCCTTCGCAGCGGCGCGCTCGTTCGAGCTGCGCATGCTCGACGGCGCGGACCATGCGCTTTCGCATGCCGATTGGTACGAGGCCTACCGCCGCATCCTCTTCGACTGGCTCGGGCAGCGGCAGGCCGCATGGAAGGTCGAGCGCGCCGCCGCATCGGCGTCGCCGCATGCGCCGCCACCGCGCCTGCGCATCCTGGTCGTCGAGGACGATCCGGACACGCTCACTGCCACCCTCCACCTGCTGCAGGCCCTCGGCCACTGGGCGACCGGCGTCAAGAGCGCGGAGGGCGCGAAGAGCCGCTTTCTCGAAGGCGCCTTCGACGTGCTGATGACCGACATCGGCCTGCCTGCGCTGTCGGGCCGCGAACTGGCGCAGACGCTGCAGCGGCGCGCCGGCTTCCCGGTGATCTTCGCGACCGGCCAGCCGCCGCCGGCCGAGCCCGCGCGCGACACCTTCTGGCTGCGCAAGCCCTACACCGTCGAGCAACTCGAAGACGCGCTGCGCGGCGCCGCCGCGCTCGTGCCGCCGCGGGACGACGCCGCGTCCTGATCTTCGCCGGCTCAGGCCAATGCCAGCCGCTCGTGCTGGTGGCCCAGCGTGCGCGACAGGGTCTGCGCCGCCTCGCGCAAGGCGCCCGCCACGGGGCCGCTCCATCGGTGATCGAAGCCCGACTTGTAGCCCAGCACGGTGATCGCGAGCACCAGGCGGCCGCGATCGTCGAACACCGGCGCTGCGAAGGCGCTCATGCCGTCCATGAAGTCGCCCATGGCGCGCGCCATGCCGCGCTCGCGCACCTGCTCGGCGGTTTCGGCGCCTTCGGCCGGCGGCCCGTTCGCGGCACGCGAGGACGCCACGTGCGCCTTGAGCTGCTCGGCCGGCAGGAAGGCTGCGAACACCCGGCCGGTGGCCGAGCGATCGAGCGGGAACACCGAGCCGAGCCCGACGTTGACCATCACCGGCCGCTCGGGCTGCTCCCAGCGCACCACCGTCGGGCCGAAGCTGCCCCAGACCGACACCGCCACCGTGTGGCCCAGCGCATGGCACAACTGCTCGGCCGCGCGGGTGGCCAGGGAGATCGGCTCGATGGTCGCCAGGCACGACAGGCTGAACTCCAGCGCCACCGGGCCCATGCCGTACAGGCCGGTCTCCGGGTCTTGCGCGAGGAAGCCGGTGCGCAGGAAGCTCACCAGGTAGCGGTGCGCCTTGCTCGGCGCGATGCCGGCCTGCTCGGCGATGTCGGTGATCTTCATCGGGCGCCGGTGGTGCGCCACGATCAGCATCAGGTCGAGGCCGTTCTCGACCGACTGCACGCCGGCCTTGGGTGCCTTGTTGTTCATCGCACGGTCCTGTTCATCGGGGCTCCACGGTAACCGGGCAGGGGTCGAGGCGCGCGGTGCGGGTGTCTTCGGATTGACACCGGCACACGGACGCATTTACGCTAATCGAAAACAAGTTTCGCATTTCGTAAACGATTTGGAAAGTTTTGGAAAGGCTTCGGAAGGGTGCGCGAATGCTGACAGGAGACATGCTGCGCCGATCGGCGCACCGCTTTCCCGACAAGGCGGCCATCGTGTTCCGCGGTGCGGCGGGCCGCGAGCGCGTGCTCTACCGCGAGCTCGACGCACTGGCCGACCAGGTCGCCCACGCCGTGCTGGCACTGGGCCTGCCCAAGGGCGCCGTGGTGTCGATGCTGTGCCGCAACCTGCCGGCCTACGGCGCAGTGTTCTTCGGCGTGGCGCGCTCGGGCTGCGTGGTCAACAACATCTCGGTGCTCTACGCCGCGGAGGAGCTGGGCTACGTGCTCGCCAAATCCGAAACGCAGGTGCTGATCTACGACCTGCAGTTCGCCGACAAGGTGGCCGAGGTGCGCGCCGCCTGCCCGGGCATCCGGCACTTCGTCGCGATCGGTGCGAGCACCGGCGCGGTGCCCGGCGCGATCACCTTCGACCGCTTCGTCGCCGGCCAGCCCGCCACGCCGCCCGAGGTCGCCATCGACGAGCGCGACGCCTTCTGCATGACGTACACGGGCGGCACCACCGGCCACCCCAAGGGCGTGCTGATGCACCACCGCGCCCGTGCCATCACGGCCCACACGGTGGCGGTCGAAGAGCACCTGGAGGCCGACGACGTGGTCGCGATCGTCACGCCGCTGTTCCACGTGGCGGCGCTCAACATCATGTTCCAGCCGGCCATCCTGGTCGGCGCCACCGCCGTCTTCGTGACGCCCTGGTCGCCCGCTGCCTTCGTCGATGCGGTGGAGGCCGAGCGCATCACCGCCACCTTCATGGTGCCGACGCAGGCCAATGCGCTGGCCATGCTGCCCGAGCTGCAAGCGCGCGACCTGGCAAGCTGGACCAAGCTCTCGTTCGCAGGCGCGCCGATGCCCGACTGGGTGCAGGTCGAGCTGATGCGCCGCCTGCCGCAGCTGCGGCTGACGCAGATCTACGGCCAGTCGGAGATGGGCGTGATCGCCGCCCTGCCCTGGCAGCGCGCACGCGACAAGCTCGGCAGCGTGGGCCGCCAGCCCTACAACGTCGACGTGGCCGTGCTGCGCCCCGACGGCAGCCCATGCGAGCCGCGCGAGCTGGGCGAAGTGGCCTCGCGCGGCGACAACCTCATGATCGGCTACTACGGCGAGCCGCAGCAGACGGCCGAGTTCTTCCGGCACGGCAACGGCTGGGGCCTGTCGGGCGACATCGGCGTGATGGACGAAGATGGCTACGTCACGCTGATCGACCGCGCCAAGGACATGCTGATTTCCGGCGGCGAGAACGTCTACCCCAAGGAGATCGAGCAGGTGCTCTACGAGCTGCCCGAGGTGGCGGAGTGCGCCGTGTTCGGCATTCCCGACGACAAATGGGGCGAGCTGCCGGCAGCGTACATCCAGCTCAAGCCCGGCTGCACGCTGGATGAAGCGCGCGTCGTCGCGCAGTGCGAAGACAAGCTGGCGCGCCACAAGCGGCCGCGCCTCGTGCGCTTCGTCGACGACTTTCCCAAGACGCCCATCGGCAAGATCCAGAAGAACCTGCTGAAGGAACCCTACTGGGCTGGAAGAAAGAAGATCTGACTTCCAGCCACCACCGCCCCCAAGGAACGACACCATGGCCAACGAAGCCCCTTACGCCCACTACCAGGCGCTGAGCCTGCGGCGCCACCCCGACGGCATCCTCGAGATCGTCATGGGTGCATCGCAGAGCGCCAACAAGAAGCTGTCGACCGCCGATCACAACCTGCACCGCGAGCTGGCCTCCATCTGGACCGACATCGACCGCGACCCCGAAACGCGCGTGGCCATCATCCGCGGCGAAGGCAAGGGCTTCTCGGCCGGCGGCGACCTGGGCCTGGTGGAAGACATGGCCAACGACTTCAACGTGCGCGCCCGGGTGTGGCGCGAGGCACGCGACCTGGTCTACAACGTGATCAACTGCAGCAAGCCGGTGGTGTCGGCCATGCACGGCCCGGCCGTGGGCGCGGGCCTCGTGGCGGGGCTGCTGGCCGACATCTCGATCGCGAGCAGCAACGCGCGCATCATCGACGGCCACACGCGCCTGGGCGTGGCCGCAGGCGACCATGCGGCCATCGTCTGGCCGCTCCTGTGCGGCATGGCGAAGGCCAAGTACTACCTGATGCTGTGCGAAGCCGTGTCGGGCGAAGAGGCCGAGCGCATCGGGCTGGTGTCGCTGGCCGTGCCCGAAGACCAGCTGGTGCCCAAGGCCTTCGAGGTGGCGAAGAAGCTGGCCAACGGCTCGCAGACGGCCATCCGCTGGACCAAGTACGCCCTCAACAACTGGCTGCGCCTGGCCGGCCCGAGCTTCGACAGTTCGCTGGCTCTGGAATTCATCGGCTTCTCGGGTCCGGACGTGCACGAGGGCATCGCCTCGCTGCGCGAGAAGCGCGATCCGAAGTTCGATCCGTCCTGCCCCTTCTGACACCGCCCGAGGACGCGCCACCATGGACCTCGGCATCGCAGGACAGACCGCCCTGGTGCTCGGCGGCACGCGCGGCCTGGGCCACGCCTGCGCACGCGCGCTGGCCGATGCCGGCGTGCGCGTGATCCTCAACGGCCGCGACGCGGCGCACGGCGCGGCCGCGGCACGCGCGCTGTCGCCGCTCGCGGTGTTCGTGCCGGGCGACATCGGCATCGAGGACGAGCGCGCAAGGCTGGTGGAGGCCGTGCAGCGCGTGGGCTCGCCGTCGATCGTCGTCACCAACGCCGGTGGCCCGCCGGCCGCGCCCTTCGAGGAAACCAGACTGGACGCCTGGCGCACCAGCCACGAAACCAGCGTGATCGGCCCGCTCGAAGTGGTGCGCGCCTTCCTGCCCGCGATGCGTGCGGCGCGCTTCGGCCGCATCCTCAACATCACCTCGTTTGTGGTGAAGGAGCTGTATCCCAACATGGCGCTGTCCAACAGCCTGCGCGTGGGCCTGACCGGCGCCATGGGCTCGCTCGCGCGCGAGGTCGCGCCGCACGGCATCACCGTCAACGGCCTGCTGCCGGGGCTGATGGACACGGGCGCATTGCAACGCGTGATCGCCGACCGCCAGACGCGCATGAGGCTCGACGAAGCCGCGGTGCGCGAGGACATGGCCCGCAGCATTCCGATGCAGCGCCTGGGCACGGCCGACGACTTCGGCGGGCTGTGCGCCTTCCTGGCCTCCGTGCACGCGGGCTACATCACCGGCCAGAACATCTGCGTGGACGGCGGGCTGACCCGCAACGTGATCTGACAAGCCCCCGGGCGGCGCGAGGCGCCCCCACAACGAAGGAGACAAGGACATGAACCGACTCGCATGGCTAGGCGCCGCCGCCGCCCTCGGCATCGCAACGCTGGCGCAGGGCCAGGGTGCGGAAGGCATCTCCGACGGCGCGGTGCGCATCGGCGTCATCACCGACATGGGCGGCGTGCTGTCCGAACTCTCGGGCCGCGGCTCGGCCATGGCGGTGAAGATGGCCGTGGAGGACTTCGGCGGCCAGGTGCTGGGCAAGCCCATCGAGGTGCTGGAGGTCGACCACCAGAACAAGGCCGACATCGCCGCCAACAAGGCGCGCGAATGGTTCGACGTGCAGAAGGTGGACATGATCACCGACCTCCCCAACTCCGCGGTGGCGCTCGCCGCGGTGGACATGGCGAAGCAGAAGAACCGCATCGCGATCGTCAACGGCGCCGGCGCCCTGCGCCTGACCAACGAAAGCTGCACACCCACCAGCATCCACTACGCCTGGGACACCTACGCCATGGCCAACGGCACCGCACGCGCGATCGTCAAGAAGGGCGGCGACAGCTGGTACTTCCTGACCGCGGACTACGCCTTCGGCCACCAGATCGAGCGCGACGTGACCGAGGTGGTCACCAGCTCGGGCGCCAAGGTGGTGGGCACGTCGCGGCATCCCTTCAACGCCAGCGATTTCTCGTCCTTCATGGTGGCGGCCAAGAGCTCGGGCGCGAAGATCATCGGGCTGGCCAACGGCGGCAGCGACACCATCAACGCGATCAAGTCGGCGCAGGAATTCGGCATCGACCCGGCCAAGCAGAACCTGGCCGGCCTGGCCGTCTTCATCACCGACATCCACGGCGTGGGCCTGCGCGCGGCGCAAGGCGTGATGCTGACCGAGGCCTTCTACTGGGACACCAATGAAGAGACGCGCCAGTGGTCGCGCCGCTTCTTCGAGCGCATGAAGAAGATGCCGACCGCGATCCACGCGGCCAACTACTCGTCGACGCTGCACTACCTGCGCGCGGTGCGCGACGCCGGCACCGACGCGACCGGCCCGGTCATGGCCAAGATGAAGGCCACGCCGGTGAACGACTTCTTCGCGAAGAACGGCCGCATCCGCGACGACGGCCGCATGGTGCACGACATGTACCTGATGCAGGTCAAGAGCCCGGGCGAGTCGAAGTACCCGTGGGACTACTACAAGCGGCTCGCGACCGTTCCGGCGGCGGAGGCATTTCAGCCGCTCGAGAAGTCGAGCTGCCCATTGGTGAAGAAGGGATAGGGCGAGAGGGCGAGAGACAGGCAGAAGAAGCGGAAGGAGAAGGGGCAGAAGAGAACCAATTCGCACGGCAATCTCGCCAATGTTGCCGGGGCACCCTGCAAGGCGGGGTGATCCGCTGAGATATGCAGCCCTTCAACTGCATACCTGCTGCGTACCCATGGCTTCCCGTCTGCTGCCTCGCTTCTTCCTCCCCATCGCCCTTTCGCTCGCCTGCCTCACGGCCACCAGCGGCACCCGACCCACCTACCGCCCATTCGACGTCAAGTCGGCCAACAAGCAGTTCACTGCGCGCGTGTTCGTCGCCGACAAGCAGGGCGCCGAACAGCCCTGGCAATGGCGCTACCGCATCCAGGTCATCTCGGCCCGCGACCAGTCCGTGCAGTGGGAGCGTGATTTTCTCTACAACGGCCACCCGGGCGGCGACCTGTCCGACGACGGCCTCTACTTCGCCGAGGCGAGCAGCTGGTACCGCGACAGCGGCCAGTTGGTGAGCATCTATCACGCGCAGGGGCAGCACCATTTCTCCGCCGCGGACCTGCGGATCACGGCCGACAACCTGGAAGGCACGAAGTCCCAGCCGCTTTGGCTGCACGACGTGCAATTCGTCAATGCCGACAACGGCTCGGCGCTTTTCGTGCTCGAAACCGTGCAGGGCGCGCGCTGCATCCGGCTGCGGCCCGCGATGCTGGTCGAGCCGCATTGCGCAGGCGAATGAGCGGCGCGCGCTTCGGGGCTGCGGCGGCATCGAGCTTGCAAACACAGGACCCTTACCGCACCATCACGGCAGGGTTGCCCCCACACCGCCGTCGTGATCGCCGCCGCAGCCGTCTCCCCCCGCATACGAGCATTCGCGCTCGCGCAGGTTGCGCTGTGGCTCCTGGTCTTGCTGGCCGGCGCCGGCGCGTGGGCACAGCAGCCGGGTACGGCCAAGGAACGCCGCATCGCGCTCGTCATCGGCAATGCCCGCTATCCGTCCATCCCGCTCGACAACCCGGAGAACGATGCGCGCTTGATGGCCAGCAACCTCAAGCGCCTGGGCTTCGAGGTGAACGAACAGCTCAACCTCGACATGCGCGATATGCGCCGCGTGCTGCGTGACTTCGCGCGCAAGCTGCAGGAGGCCAATGTCGTGTCGGTGCTGTACTACGCCGGCCACGGCGTGCAGATCGACGGGCGCAACTATCTGCTGCCGGTGGACATCAACCTGCGCGACCAGGAAGAGGTGAAGGACGACGCCGTCGACATCGAGGACCTGTTCCTGAGCCGGGTCGACCGCATCCGGGGCGGGGCGCGCATCGTGATCCTCGACGCCTGCCGCGACAACCCCTTCGCCGGCCGCACGCGCAACATCCGCTCGGCCGGGGGCCTGGCCGAAATGGCGGCTCGCGGCACGCTGATCGCATTCGCCTCGGCACCCGGCGCGCCGGCCGAGGACGGCCCGAGCGGGCGAAACAGCGTCTACACGCGGCACCTGGCCGACGAGATGATGACGCCGGGGCTCGAGGTGGAGCAGATGTTCAAGAACGTCCGCGTCAAGGTACTGCGCGACACGCGCGACCGGCAGACGCCGTGGATCAACACCTCGCTCACGTCGAACTTCAGTTTCAACCCCGCGATGGCGGGTCCGAGCGCGGCGGAGCTGGCCTTGCAGGAGCGGGTGCGCGTGCTCGAGTCGCAGCTCGCGAAGGAGCGGCAGGTGCTCGCGAGCGCGGGCGGACAGGCGCCTGTGCAGGCGCAGCCACCGTTGCAGCCGCCGTTGCAGTTGCAGCCACCGGCGAACGTGGCGGTGACGACTGCTTCCCCCGATCCACCGGCCGCACCCCGCGCCGAAGCACCGGGCACGAACCGCCCGACCGACGCGGCTCGCATCGGCCAGTTGCAGGCCGAGCTGGAATCGACCCGGCAAGACCTGGCCACGCTGAACGCACCGTCGGCGGCGTCGATCCAGGACGCGGCCCGGGAAGCACTCGCCAATCGCGTCGAGAGACCGCCCGTCCGCGACAGGAGCCTGCTGCGCAGGGCCGAACTCGAACAGATGTTCCTGGGCAAGAACGTCACGTTCGTCGTGTTGGGTACAGGCGATACCTTCAGGTGGTACTTCCGCGGAGACGGCAACGTCTTCTTCAAGAACCAGACCAAGGGCAACGTGGGCTATGGCGCCTGGAAGGTGAACGACAACGGTGCGGTCTGCATTCAGTGGGCGACCGCCCGCGCCAACGATCCGAGCTGCACCTATTACTTCAGCGAGTCCGGCAAGGTGGTACGCACCAATTCGCCTGACCCCACCACGCCGGTCAATGCCTTGATCGTCGACGTGCGTTGAAGCGGCGATCCGGGCCGGCCGACGCGGTCGTCAACCGCCGAGGCCGACTTCCCTCGCATGATTGCTCCGCACCCATTTGATGTGCCCCGCCTTCGCATTGCTCGCCTGCCAGGCCAGAAAGTCCGGATCGGCCGACAAGGGGTCGACGACCTTCGCGAAGGCGGCCGCGCTGTCAAAGGGCACGCTGAGCACGTAGTTGCCCAGTTCGCCGGCCGTGATGGCCCACAGGCGCGGCTCGCCGGCGCCGTGCTTGCGCCACAAGGCCGCCCCCTGCGTCATCGCCTCGACGACGGCGGCGAGGTCGGCGCCGGGGTTCAGGCTGAAGACATAACGCGCTTCGTAGGCCATGGCACGCTCCTTCGGACGGGGAGCCGGTCATTGAAGCACCGACGGACCCGCGGCGCAACCACCGGGCTTGCGCAAGCGGGCGGATCGTGCAAGGCTTGCACCCGCGCCGCACCGCCGGCGCCCAACGCCAGGAGGTGCGCGCCATGCCCCAGCAGCCCCAGCTCGATAAGGACCAGGTGGTCGACGTTCTCAACCGCCTGCTGGAGGCCGAACTCGCGGGGGTGGTGCGCTACACCCACTACTCCTTCCTCGTGTTCGGCTTCTCGCGCATTCCCATCGTGTCGTGGCTGCGCGCGCAGGCCGACGAATCGCTGCTGCATGCGCAGCAGGTGGGCGAGTGGATCACCACGCTCGGCGCCTATCCGTCGCTGGGCATCGGCCCGCTGCTCGACTCGCACAAGCACGACATGGCGGCCATGCTCCAGGAATCGCTGGCGACCGAGGGCCGCGCACTCGATTTGTATCGGCAACTGCTGGCATTGGTCGAAGGCCGTTCGGTGGCGCTGGAGGAGTTCGCGCGTCAGATGATCCACGCCGAAGAGCTGCACGCGGCCGACGTCGACAAGATGCTGCGCAAGCCCGGCGAGGTGCGCGCTTTCGCAGAGCGCACGGGCTGACTTCAGTCGCTCACCGCGCGGGCGACATGCCGTGGCGGCGCTTGGCCTCGTCCGTCTGCGGCGAATCCAGGAAATCCAGCAGCGCGAGCGCGGCTTCGCGAGCGGGCGCGCCGGTGCAGAGGGCGGCGCTGAACACGGTCGTGATCCGCACCGGCGCGGGCATCTGGCCGACGATCGCGATGTGCGGCATGCCCAGAAGCTCGCTCATCTGTTGAAAGCCCAGGGTCACGTCGCCACGCGCCACCAGCGACGCGACCGGCACGCCAGGGGGCGCCTGCACCAGGCGGGACTCGACCTCGCCGGCAATGCCCCAGCGCGCGAACAAGGCCATCAGCGCGGTGCCGCTGGGGCCCGTGGAGTAGCCGATGCGGTCTGCCGCGAGCACCGCGCGGCGCAGCGCGTCCTCGCTGCCGATGTCGGGCCGGGGCGCATCGGCACGCACCGCGACGCCCACCTCCGAGCGCACGATGTCGCGCGTGCTCGACGCATCGAGGTGCCCGGCCTGCGCCAGGCGATCGATCGCATCGGCGGCCAGCACGACGATGTCGAACGATTCACCGGCCGACACGCGGCGCGCGGCCTCGACGCCGCCGACAGCTTCGAAGGCCACAGGCACTCCACGGTGCTCGGCATGAACTTGTGTGAGTTCCTCGAGCAAGCCACGCGTGGCCATGGAAGAAAGAACGCGGACGGGCACGGCCATGCTCTGCTCACTTCTGCTCAGTCGGGCTTGATGCCGGCCTCGCGAATCAGCTGGCCGTAGCGCGCCGCATCGCTCTTGAGCAGCTTTTCGAACTGCGCGGTCGGCCCCGGCAGCGCGACGCCGCCGGCCGCCGCGAGCTGTTCACGCACCTCGGGCGATTCGATCGCCTTCTGCACCGCCTCGTGCAGCTTCGCCTGGATCGGCTTCGGCAGCCCGGCCGGCCCGACGAAGCCGTACCAGACGCTGGCCTCGAAGCCCGGAAAGCCCTGCTCGGCCACCGTAGGCACACCGGGCAGCACGGCAGAACGCTCGGGGCTCATCACTGCCAGCACCTTGAGCTTGCCCGACTTGACCAGGGGCAGCACTTCGAGTGCATTAACCGCGACCACGTCCACGTGCCCGCCCAGCACGTCGGTGATGGCTTGTGCGCCGCCCTTGTACGGCACGTGCCGCAGCGACAACTTGGCCGTGTGCTGGAACAGCTCGGTGGCGAGGTGCGGGGTCGAGCCGTTGCCCGGCGTCGCCACCGTCACGCTGCCGGGCTTGGCCTTGGCCGCGGCCACGAGTTCGGGCAGGGTCTTGGTCGCGGCGCCTTCGCGCACGGTGAAGACGACCGGCACGCGGCCGACGGTCGCGATCGGGGTGATGTCGCGCTCCAGATCGTAGGGCGCGGGCGCGAAGAGCGAGGGGTTCACGGCCAGCGCATTGGCCGCCAGCAGCAGCGTGTAGCCATCGGGCGCGCTGCCGGTCACCGACTTGACGGCGATGTTGGTGCCGGCGCCCGGCTTGTTCTCGACCACCACGGGCTGGCCCAGGATCGCGGCCATGCGCTGGCCGACGCTGCGCGCGACGGCGTCGACCGCGCCGCCGGCGCTGTAGCCGACGACGATCTTGATGGGCTTCGAGGGATAGGCATCGGCGGCGAAGGCCGCGCCGTGGATGGCGCTGCCGAGTGCGAGCAGCGCGGCGAGACGAAGGAAGTGGCGGCGAACGGGTGTGGTCATGAAGGCTTAAGAGCAGATGTCGAAGAAGAAGGCGCCGAGGTGTCCCAGGCTTGCGCCGCCGCGTCCTTGCCGGCCACGGAATAGAGCGCGCCGGGCGCGTTGCGGGTCTGCTGGAAGGCCTCCAGCGTCTGGCCGCGCATGGCGGCATAGATGTGCAGGTTGGAGACGCCGACCACGGCGCCCAGCTTCTCGAGCATGAAGAAGATGACGCCGTAGCGGATCAGGCCGCGCCAGTCGCGCTCGCGCACCAGCGCGCGCTCTTCGGGCGTGAGGCCCGCGTCCTCGAACGCCGCCTCCGGCTCGGCCAGGAAGCGGGCGCGATGCTCGGGCCGCGTCATGCCGTGCAGGAACTTGTTGAGCCGGTAGGCGCGCACGCTGGTCTCGAGCGTGAACGGGTAGGTGCCTTCGAGCGCTTCGATGCCGGCAAGCTGTTCGTCGACGTGGCGGCGATGGCGCTGCGCTTCGCCGGCGATCGGGGCGCTCGCGAGGTTCTCGTAGATCGCGGTCGCGATGCCGGTCATCGAGGGCAGGTAATAGTCCTGGTTCAGCTTGCGCACGTTCGACGACAGCGCGCCGCGCATCACCAGCCACATGATGACCTCGGCGCCTTCCATGCCGCCCAGCGTGGCCAGCTCGGCCTGCGTCATCTCGGTGAGCCGTACCGGGTCGTTCTCGATCAGGTCGAGGAACTGCGCGTCCCAGCCCGTGTTGTTGAAGCCGGCGCGCTCGCCGTGCACCTGGTGCGACAGGCCGCCGGTGGCGACGATCGCGACCTTGAGATCTTCCGGGTAGCTCTCGATCGCGCGCCGCAACGCCTGCCCGAGCCGCCAGCAGCGCCGCGCGGAGGGCACGGGCGACTGCAGCACGCCGACCTGCAGCGGCACCACCGGCACCGGCCATTGCGGCTCGTGGGGGCACAGCAGCGACAGCGGTGAGAACACGCCGTGGTCGAGCGCGCGGTCCTGGAAGAAGGACATGTCGAACTCGTCGGCCACCAGCGATCGGCCGATGTGGCGCGCCAGCGCCGGATGGCCCGCAAGGCCCGGCAAATCTCTCGCGCCACCACCCTCGTCGGCCACCTCGTGGCGCTCGCCCACGCCGAGCGAGAAGGCCGAGTAGTGGTCGAAGAAGAAGGAGCTGACGTGGTCGTTGTAGATCACGAACAGCACGTCGGGCTGGCGCTCGTCGAGCCAGCGCGCGAGCGGCGCGAAGGCCTGGAAGATGGGCGCCCACACGGGGTCTTGCTGCTTGCTCTTGTCGAAGGCGAAGCCGATGGTGGGCGTGTGCGAGCAGGCGACGGCGCCGATGATGCGTGCCATGGTGTCTCCGTTCCTTATTGCTGTGTTTGCTGTTCATGCAGGGGCGCGGCGGGTGCGCCCGGCATCACGTCAATCGATGTAGCGCAGGCCCGCCTTGGCCAGCGGCTCGCGCATCGCGTACATGTCGAGCCCCAGCTCGCCGGCCTTGAAGCGCTCGCGCTTGCCGGTTTCGTTGGCCTCGCGGCTGCGGGCCGCGTCGGCCACCTGTTGCGCCATCTGCGCGGGCACGACCACCACGCCGTCGACGTCGGCCACGATCACGTCGCCCGGGTTCACCAGCGCACCGGCGCAGACCACCGGCACGTTGACCGAGCCCAGCGTGGCCTTGATGGTGCCCTTGGCATGAACGGCACGGCTGAACACGGGGAAGTCCATCTCGGTCAGCGTCTGCACGTCGCGCACGCCGCCGTCGATGACCAGGCCGCGGCAGCCGCGCGCCTGGAAGGAGGTGGCCAGCAGGTCGCCGAAGAAGCCGTCGGTGCTGTCGCTGGTGCAGGCGGCCACCACCACGTCGCCCGGGCGGATCTGCTCGGCCGCGACGTGCATCATCCAGTTGTCGCCGGGCTGCAGCAGCACGGTGACTGCGGTGCCGCAGCAGTGCGCCTGCGGGTAGATGGGCCGGATGCGCGGCTGCATCAGGCCCAGGCGGCCCATGGCCTCGTGCACGGTGGAAACACCGAAGCGCGACAGCTGCTCGACGGCCGCTGCATCGGCCCGCGCGATGCGGCGATGCACGACGCCGAGTTGCTGAAAGTGGTTGCTGCTCATGGCGGTCAAAGCCCCCTGCTCTTCAGTGCGCGGTCGAGACGCGGATAGACACGGCGTGCGTTGCCTTCGAACACCTTGTGGCGCGTGTCGGCGTCGAGGTGCGGCGTCGCGTCGACGAAGCGCCGCGTGTCGTCGTAGTGGAAGCCCGTCTCCGGGTCGATGCCGCGCACCGCGCCGATCATCTCGCTGGCGAACAGGATGTTGTCGACCGGGATCACCTGAGTCAGCAGGTCGATGCCGGGTTGGTGGTACACGCAGGTGTCGAAGAAGATGTTGTTGAGCAGGTGGTCCTGCAGCAGCGGCTTCTTGAGCTCCTGCGCCAGGCCGCGGAAGCGGCCCCAGTGGTAGGGCACCGCGCCGCCGCCGTGGGGGATGACGAAGCGCAGTGTCGGGAAGTCCTTGAACAGGTCCGAGGTCAGGCACTGCATGAAGGCCGTGGTGTCGGCGTTCAGGTAATGCGCGCCGGTGGTGTGGAAGCAGGCGTTGCAGCTGGTGCTGACGTGCACCATCGCCGGAATTTCGTGCTCGACCATCTTCTCGTAGAGCGGATACCAGTGCCGGTCCGACAACGGCGGGCTGGTCCAGTGGCCGCCCGAGGGGTCGGGGTTGAGGTTGATCGCGACGAAGCCGTACTCCTTGACGCAGCGCTCCAGTTCGGGGATGCAAGTGCGTGGATCGACGCCCGGCGATTGCGGCAGCATGGCCGCGCCGATGAAATGCTCGGGGAACAGCTGGCTCACGCGAAAGCACAGCTCGTTGCAGATCGCGGCCCAGGTGGACGACACCGCGAAGTCCCCGACGTGGT
Source organism: Variovorax sp. KK3 (assembly GCF_001984055.1). Lineage (GTDB taxonomy): Bacteria > Pseudomonadota > Gammaproteobacteria > Burkholderiales > Burkholderiaceae_C > Variovorax. Next base: position 321 of record NZ_LYVO01000003.1, on the reverse strand, counting down.
GCGCCATGAAGCTGGCGCGCGGGCTGAAGATGGTCAGGTCGCTGCCGCGCGCCTTCATCAGGCGCAACTGGTTGGCCTCGATGGATTCGCGCAGCTCGTCGTCGCCGATCTTCAGGTCGGCGGCGCGGGGCATGAGCGCCGCATCGGCGATGCCCGCGATCTGCTGGCTGCGCCAGCTTTCAAGCGCCTTGGGCGCGGTCGTGTAGTGGCCGTGGCAGTCGATGATCATGGCGCCAAGTGTGATCCTGGCCGGCGCCGCGTGGGGTGAGTTCGGCTTGCTTTGCCGTCACACTTTTTTATATGCTGGTGCCACCCACCCAC
>NZ_LYVO01000002.1 GCF_001984055.1 Variovorax sp. KK3 | reverse complement strand
GAGCCGGACGGTAGTACACCGGCGGTGGGGGCGGCGCGTAATAGACAGGGGGAGCGGCCACGCCCAGTGCGATGCCGGGTGCGTTGATGCCGACGGACCAGCTCACGTCGCGGGCGTTGGCAGATGCCGCGGTGAACAGCGCGCCGGCAGCGACGGCGCCGGCAGCGGCCCATTTGAAGAAGGTGGATCGAGTGAGGCTCATGGTGTAGGGCTCCTGTGGAGGGAGGCGCAACGCGCCCATGCCTGTATTGAACGCACCAAGTGTCAACGAGGTTCACACCGCTTGGTGAAGTAAGTTGCAAAACGTAACGCTTCCGAGGTGCCACCTAGAATGAAGAGATGACTTCCGCTGCCGATCACGACCCCGCCAGACCCAGCAATTTTTTGCGCCACGTCATCGAAAACGACCTCGAACAGGGCCACTATTCCACCCGCCGCTGGGGCGGCTCCCCCGGCGATGCCACGCACCATGCCCAGGGCATGCAAGACCCCGCCCGCGTGCGCCTGCGCTTTCCGCCCGAGCCCAACGGCTACCTGCACATCGGCCATGCCAAGAGCATCTGGCTCAATTTCGAGCTGGCCCGCGAATACGGCGGCATCTGCCACCTGCGCTTCGACGACACCAACCCCGAGAAGGAAGAGCAGGAATACGTCGACGCCATCCGCGATGCCGTGAAGTGGCTGGGCTACGACGTCACGCTGGCCGACGACCCGGCCCACCCCGGCCAGCCCAACGAGCACGTGTACTTCGCGAGCGACTATTTCGACTTCATGTACCGCGCCGCCGAGTATCTGGTGGGGGCCGGCCTGGCCTACGTGGACGAGCAAAGCGCCGAGCAGATCCGCGCGGCCCGCGGCGACTTCAACACCCCCGGCACCGACAGCCCCTTCCGCAGCCGCTCGCCCGACGAGAACCTCGCCCGCTTCCGCGCCATGCGCGACGGCCAGTTGCCCGACGGCGCCGCGGTGCTGCGCGCGAAGATCGACATGGCCAGCCCCAACATCAACATGCGCGACCCGGCGCTCTACCGCATCCGCCGGGCCACGCATCACAACACGGGCGACCGCTGGTGCATCTACCCGATGTACACCTTCGCCCACCCGATCGAGGACGCGCTGGAGCAGATCACCCACAGCATCTGCACGCTCGAGTTCGAAGACCAGCGCCCCTTCTACGACTGGCTGCTCGACCGGCTGGCCGAAGGCGGCCTCATCGCTTCGCCCCATCCGCGCCAGTACGAGTTCGCCCGGCTCAACGTCACCCACGTCATCACCAGCAAGCGCAAGCTGCGCCAGCTGGTCGAAGAAGGCCATGTCGACGGCTGGGACGACCCGCGCATGCCGACGCTGGCCGGCCTGCGCCGCCGCGGCTACACGCCCGACGCCCTCAAGCTCTTCTGCGAGCGCTCGGGCGTCACCAAGTCCGGCGGCTGGATCGACTACGCGAGCCTCGAAGCCGCCCTGCGCGACACGCTGGACCCCATCGCCCCGCGTGCCATGGCCGTGCTCGACCCGGTCAAGCTCGTCATCACCAACTGGGACGAACTCATGGGCGCCGGCTTCCTCGACGAATGCTCGGCACCCGTGCATCCGCATCACCCAGAGATGGGCCGGCGCAGCTTCAAGCTGGGCCGCGAGGCCTGGATCGAGCGCACCGACTACGAAGACGTACAGCCCAAGGGATTCTTCCGCTTGTTCCCGGGCAACAAAGTGCGCCTGAAGTACGGCCACGTCATCGAATGCACGGGCGGCAGCCGCGATGCCGACGGCAAACTGGTCGAGGTGCAAGCGAAGCTCGTGCCCGACACCAAGAGCGGCACGCCCGGCGCCGACGCGATCAAGGTCAAGGGCAACATCACATGGGTGGCGGCAGCGGATGCCGTTCCAGCCGAGATCCGCCTCTACGAGCGCCTGTTCGCGGCCACCCAACCGGGCGCCGGCGAGGTGCAGGAAGAGCTGAATCCGCAGAGCCTGGTCGTGTCCCAGGGGTTCGTCGAACCCGCCCTGGCAGACGCCGCACCCGGCAGCGCCTGGCAGTTCGAGCGGCACGGGTATTTCGTGCCCGACAGCCGTCGGGCGGCCGGTGCCGGGCTGGTGTTCAACCGCGCTGCGGGTATGAAGGACAGCTGGGGCAAGTAGGCCCGGCCGGACGCGGCTACAACGGCCGCGTCAGGTACACCCCTTCCCGCCCCACGATCGGCACCCGAGCCGGCATCAGCACGGTGCAGTCCTCGCAGGGCGAGCGGATTTCCTCGTCGCCGTCGGTCGCGATCACTTCGTCCTTGGCGAACACCTCGAAGCCGACGAGCGGGCGCACGAAGCGGAACTCCGGCGTCTTGACCATGCGGGTCTGCAGCAGCTCGAAGCGGCGCTGCGGTGCGGGCGCGGGCTGCGGCTCGCGTTCGATCAGGCCGAAGTGGCCGAGGAAATCCAGCGTCACCGCCACCGCCATGTCTGCCGTGGCCTGCAGAAAATGCTGCCCGCATTCGGCGACCACCGCCGCGCCGGCCGGGCCGTCGTCCACGCCGTGGCGGCCATGCTGGATCAGCGGCGTGCCGGAGCCCAGTCCCTGCGGCATCACCAGGTGGACGGCCGGCCGCCCGATGGCCAGCGCCAACGCCGCATTGCGCGCGTAGGCCGGATACACCCAGAACGGCAGCACGTCCTGGCTGGTCGAGTGCAGGTCGAGGATGTGGTCGGCCGCCGCCACCACCGGACGCAAGGCGCGCGCGCGGCGCAACTCGGGGCTGTCCTCGGGGCCGTCCAGCCATTCGTCCGACCAGATGCGGTTGAGGTTGTGGACGATCTGCCGGTTCTCGAAAGGCTGCGTCGCGTCGAAAGCGTTGTAGGCCTCCACGTGGGCGAAGCTCACGGTCAGCGTGCCGACCAAGGGCCGCACGCCCTGGTCGAGCAGATGCCGCGCGGCGACCATGCCGCAGATCTCGTTGCCGTGCGTCAGCGCATTGATCAACACGTGCGGGCCCGGACGGCCCGATTCGAAGCGATGCACGTACTCGACCCCGATGTTGCCATCGCGGTAAGGGGTGAGGTCGCCCTGGACGACTTCGAGGCGCGGAGAGTCGGAAAGCATCGTGGAGGGGCGGGAAGCCTGTAGTAGTGGTAGCTCATAAGTTTGCTACAAGCAGCATTCGCCAGGTTTTTGCCGGCGCGCCGGCCCGGCGCCCGCCCGATTGCCCCGTAGACTCGCGGGCCACCCATCCGACAAACCTGCCCCCAATGCCTCCCCCCTCCTCCTCATGCCCTTGACTGCCGACATGCGGCGGTCGATCGACCAGATCCGCGACTATCTTTTTGGGGGCGGATATCCGGATCCCGTCAGCAATGCCGAGCAGCTTTGCTTTCTTTTCTTCTTTTATCTCGTGCACAACATCGACTCCGAAGCCACCGGGAACGCCGACGTCATGGACATGTCCTTCCAGAGCCTGTTCGAAGGCGACTGGGAGCTGCGCAACCCGGCCAACGCGCAGATCACGAGCACCCACGATGGATGGATGCCGCTGACCGCGAACGACACCGGCGCGCCGCGCATCCCGCGCAGTTGCTTCCGCTGGTCGGTGTGGGCGCATCAGCTGTCCGGCGACGAACTGGTGCGCTTCGTGCGCGACGAGGTGTTTCCCTTCTTCGCCGAGATCAGCGAGCGCTCGGCCCACGACTTCATGCGCGGCGCGCGCCTCGGCATCGAAGAGCCGACGGTGCTGACGCAGGTGGTGCACCTGGTGGACGGACTGCGCCTGGACCAGGCCGACGCCGACACCAAGGGCGACCTGTTCGAGCACGTGCTGCGGCAGATGAAGCAGGCCGGCGAACTGGGACAGTTCCGCACGCCGCGCCACATCCTGCGCGCCATCGTCGAGATGGTCGACCCGCAGGTGGGCGAGACGGTGTACGACCCGGCCGCCGGCACCGCCGGCTTTCTGGTGGCTGCCTACAACCACATGCGGCTGGCCAACTCCTCGCCCGAGAACATCGTGGAGGCCGAACTCGAGGGCAAGGTCCACCGCCGCGGCCTGGGCGACCTGCTGACGCCGGAGCGATTGGGCACCCTGCGGCGCGGCAGTTTCTTCGGCAACGACGTCGATCCGAAGATGGTGCGCCTGGCCACAATGAACCTGTCGCTGCGCGGCCTGGGCAAGGTGCGCATCCTGCAGCGCAACGTGCTGACGACGCAGCTCAACGACGACGTCAAGCAGCGGCTGGGCCAGCCGGCGCAGGGCTTCGACATCGTCCTGGCGAATCCGCCCTTCTCGGGCCGGATCGACAAGGACCGCATCGTCGACGACGTGAAGGTCGGCACCACCAGTGCGACGGAGCTGCTGTTCTTGCGGTACATGCTCGACAGCCTGCGCCCGGGCGGCCGCGCGGCCGTGGTGGTGCCGGAGGGCGTGCTGTTTGGCTCGACCGTGGCACACCGCGAGCTGCGTCGGCAGCTGATCGAGCGCCACCAGGTCGACGCGATCATGAGCCTGCCCGGCGGCGTGTTCCAGCCCTATTCGGGCGTGAAGACTTCCGTGCTCTTCTTCCATCGAGACGGCGGCACCGACCGTGTCCTGTTCCTGCACGTCGAGAACGACGGCTACCGCCTCGACGCCAACCACGACACGCCGATCAAGTCCGACGACCTGCCCGCGCTGTCGCACACCTACGTCCGGCGCGAAGAAGCCTGGGCGCAATGGAGCGCGCGCGAATCCGCCGCCGAATGGAACGAAAAGTGGTGGTTCGCCGACGCCGACACGTTGCGCGCGAACGACTACAGCCTGTCGGCCAGCCGCTACCGCCCGATCAGCGCATCGCAGGTCGAGCACCAGGACCCGCGCGCGCTGCTGGACGAACTGGCGGCCATCGAGGCCGAGATCCTGAAGGAGCTGGAAACCCTGCGAAACATGCTCGGGGAATTCGACGAATGAAGCCGCCGGTGCGCATCGCCCGCCTGGGCGAGGTCTGCCAGATCAACCCGAGGCTGCCACGGTCCCCCGACATCGACGACGCGCAGGAAGTCGCCTTCGTTCCGATGGCCGCGGTAGACGAACTCACCGGCAGCATCTGCAAGCGCCAGATGCGCCCCTACGGCGAGGTGCGCAAGGGCTTCACGCCCTTCGCCGAAAACGACGTGCTGTTCGCGAAGATCACGCCCTGCATGGAGAACGGCAAGGTCGCCATCGCGCGCGACCTGCCCGGCGGACGCGGCTTCGGCTCCACCGAATTCCACGTGCTGCGCGCCAGTGAGGCGGTCCTGCCCGAATGGGTCTACTACTTCGTGCGCCAGAAGCGTTTTCGCAACGTCGCCCGGCGCAGCATGACCGGCACCGCCGGCCAGCAGCGCGTGCCGACCGCGCACATGGCCGCCGCAACCATTCCGGTGCCCGACCTGGCGCAGCAGCGCCGCGTGGTCGACGCGCTCGGCAGCGCCGACAGCATCGTGGACCTGCGGCGCCGCGCGCGTGCCCACACGGAAAAGGTCAGCCTGGCCTGGCTGGCCAGGATGTTCGGCGACCCGGCCGGCAATCCCAAGGGCTGGCCGCTGGTCGAGCTGGGCGAGTTGCTCGAAGGCATCGACAGCGGCAAGAGCCCGCGCTGCCTCGACCGGCGCAAGGTCGAGCACGAATGGGGCGTGCTGCGCCTGAGCGCGCTGAAGAACTCCCTCTACGACGAAACCGAGCACAAGACCTTGCCGCCCGGCGTCGAGCCCGACATGCGCCACGAGGTGCGCACCGGCGACCTGCTCCTGAGCCGCAAGAACACGCCCGAGCTGGTGGGCACGCCGGCCTTCGTGTGGCACACCGACGGCCGCATCCTGCTGCCCGACCTGATCTTCCGCCTGCGGCCCCGGTCGGACGCAGGCCTGCATCCGGTGTACCTCTGGGCGCTTCTGCGCGCGCCGGCCATGCGACGCCAGTTGCAGCTGATGGCCAGCGGAACGGCTGCGTCGATGCCCAACATCTCCAAAGAGCGGCTACGCAAGCTGCAGGTGATGCTGCCGCCGATCGAGCGGCAGAATGCGTTCGCCAAACGCGTGATGGTGCTGCGTGCGATCGCCGTCCAGCAGGATGCGGCCCTGCTGGAGTCGACGGCGCTGTTCGAATCGCTGCAGGAGAAGCATCTCAACGAGCCAGTGGGCTGAAGACCTCCCCTGAGCCGCTAGTTCGGAAATACGGCTCATTTTTTGAGCCGCATTGACGAGAATGCGGCTCCTGGCGCACTCCCGCTACATCTGGCAGCTGGCCGACTGGCCTCACCTGCGCTTCGACAAGACGACGCGAGCACCGAGCCTCGCTCCCATTAGCCGCCGTCCGCCGACGCGTCTTCGCCGCTCGGCGCGCGCTTCTTGCCCCGCGCCCGCGCATCCTTCTTCGCCTGCCGCTGCGCATCGAGCAGCTGCCCTGCCGCCAACCACGCCGCGAACTCTTCCGGCGTTTCCAGCGTGATGCGGCCCAGCGTGCCGCTGCGGAATTCGTTCATCGCGATCTCGGCGGCCTTCTGCAGGTTGACGCGGCCCTTGCCCAGCAGGGCGCCGCGCTGGCGGCCGATGGATTCGAGCACCTCTTCGTCGCTGAGGCTCGCCAGGCCTTCGAGCTTGAACCGGGCCTCGAGCAGCCCGGCGTAGTGGCGCTTCAGGTAGCCCAGCAGTTCCAGCGCCACCAGTTCCTCGTCGTAGGCATTGCGGCCGATGGCGCCGCTGGCCGCCAGGTTGAAGCCGCTCTGGGCCACGACGATGCGCGGCCACAGCATGCCGGGCGTGTCCCACAGGTAGAAATCGTCGGCCAGCACGATGCGCTGTTCCATCTTCGTGATGCCGGCCTCGTCGCCGGTCTTGGCCTTGCGTGTGCCCACCAGCGTGTTGATCAGCGTGGACTTGCCGACGTTGGGAATGCCGCAGATCAGCACCCGCATCGGCTTGGCCATGCCGCCGCGCTGCGGGGCCAGTGCATGGCAGGCCTCGATGAGACGGCGCGCGGGCGTGGTCTGGCTGGCATCGAGGCCGATCGCGCGCGTGCTCGGCTGCGCGTTGTAGTGGTCGAGCCAGGGTCCGGTGCGCTCGGGGTCCGCCAGGTCCTGCTTGTTCAGCACCTTGAGGCCCGGCTTGTGGCCTGTGAGCTCGGCCAGCATCGGGTTGGCGCTCGAACCCGGCAGGCGGGCGTCGAGCAACTCGATGACCACGTCGATGTCGGCGACACGCTCGGCGATGGCCTTCCGGGTCAGGTGCATGTGGCCGGGGAACCACTGGATGGCCATCGGGACTTCTTTCTGTTGCTACGAGGCTGGGGGAAGCCGTGGATTGTCGCCGCTGCCCCGCGCCGGCTCAGACGCGCAGCGCTTCGCGGTAGCGGCGGCTGCAGGGGATGTGCGTGCCGTCCTGCATGTGCAGGCGCGCGTCCCCGCCTTCGAGCGGCTCGATCTCGGCCACGCGGTCCAGGTTGGCGGCGTAGCTGCGGTGCACCCGGGCGTAGCGCGCGGGGTCGAGCTGGGTCAGGAACTCGGTCAACGTGGCGCGCAGCAGGTAGTCGTGGCCCTTGACGCGCAGGCCGACGTAGTTGCCCTGCGCCTGCAGCCAATCGATGTCGCCCGCCGAGATCAGGAACTCGCGCCGCAGCTTGCGCACCAGGAAGCGCTCGGGGCGCGCCGGCGGCTCGGCCTGCGGCTGCCGCAGCGGAGGTGCGCCGGCGGGCTCCTCGGGCGGATCGAGCACGCGCGCCTCGCCCTGCAGCCGCAGCAGGAAGAGCCGGTAGCTCAGGATCGCGACCACGAACGACGCGTAGCCGCGGACGTCCTTCAAGTACTCGTACACCCATTGCTCGAGCCCGCCGAAGTCGTACCGCGCCCCTGCCGACGCATACACGGCTTGCCGCAGCGCCACCATGCCCGCGACATGCACCACGCTGAAGACAATGCTGGCCGCCAGATGCCAGGGCAGGTTGCGCGCGAAGCCGGCAAAGCCGAGCGGGAAGCGGCGCTCGAAGGCCACCACCGCCGGCACCAGCGCCAGCAGCACGAGGTGGCTCGACACCTCCCAGGTCACCGGCTGCCAGGTGGGCAGCGCACGCCCGGCGCGCTCGGCGTCGATCACCGCGACGACGCTGTTGAAGACGGCCTGTACCGCCATCACCAGCACCCAGAAGCCGATCTCGGCCCGCCGGCGGTAAGGCTGGTAGCGCTCGAACAGGTTCTTCGACGAGTCTCCGGAAGGCACGGGCATGGCGGCATTCTGCTGAATCCCGGCCCGGATTTCGTCCCAGCCGGCCACCGTTCGTCCCAAAAGCCCGGTGCATCGTCACTTGGGCGGGCCCCACGCCGCCCGCGGCGCCCAGCATGGCCGCCTTCGAAACCGAAGGAGCCCCCATGCCCACCGACCCACGACGCCACGACATCGACGCGCTGCGCGCACTGGCCTTCGGCCTGCTGATCCTCTACCACGTGGGCATGTACTACGTGGCCGCCTGGCCCTGGCACCTGAAGAGCCCGCATGCGGCGACCTGGCTGCAGGCCCCCATGGTGCTGGTCAACATCTGGCGCATGGACCTGGTGTTCCTGGTTTCGGGCGTAGCGGTGGGCTTTCTGTTGCGCGGCCGGCGTCCGCTGGCGCTGATCGGCCAGCGCGCGCTGCGGCTGCTGCTGCCCTTGGCCTTCGGCATGGCGGTGGTGGTGCCCTACCAAGCCTATGCGGAGGCGCTGTCCCGCGACCTGGTGGCACCCGGCTTCGGCGCCTTCATGCTGCGCTACTGGTCGATGGGCCCCTGGCCCCGCGGTGCCTTCGCCGGCTCCGACTTCGGCATGACCTGGAACCACCTGTGGTACTTGCCGTACTTGTTCGTCTACACGGCGGCGTTGGCCCTGTTGCAACCGCTGGCTCGTTCGCCCGCCGGGCGATGGTTGCGCACGGCCTTCACCGGCCTGCGCCGATGGCGACTGCTGGTGCTGCCCGCCCTGCCATTGCTGCTGTATGCCCTGGTGCTCGCGCCACGCTTCCCGGCCATGCACGACCTGATCCACGACGGCTACCTGCACGCGCTGTACTTCACCGTCTTCGTCTACGGCTACTGGATGGGCGTCGACGAGGGTTTCTGGGACGAACTGGTGCGCCTCCGTCGCTGGGCGCTGGCCCTGGCCGTGGGCCTGGGGGCGGCGTACCTGGCGCTGCGCGCAACCGGCGCCGAGCCCTGGCTGCTGCGCACGCTGCGCGCCTTCTACCTGTGGACCACGATCGCCGCCATCCTGGGCCTCGCCCGGCGGCATCTGGACCGGCCATGGCCCTGGCTGGGCTGGGCCAACGAATCGGTCTACCCCTGGTACATGCTGCACCAGACCTTGATCGTGGCCGGCGCCGTGTTGCTCGCGCACTGGCGGCTGGGCCCGGTGCTCGAACCGCTGGTACTGGTCGCCTTTACCGTGGGCGGCTGCTGGCTGCTCACCGCCGGGCTGATCCGCCGGATTCTTTGGCTCAGGCCGCTGTTCGGGCTGAAGCCGCAGACACAGGCTGTAGCGGCGCCGCAGTCATGGCGCCTGCCTAAGCTTGTCCGTAGTCGATCGGTTTGCTATAGACCGGGTCGCGGTGCCAGTCCCAGTAGGTCTTCAGGAGACGCTGCGTGACCGGCCCTGGCCGGCCGTCGCCCAGCGCCCGGTCGTCGACCCGCGTGACCGGCAACACGCCGCCGCCGGAGCTGGTCAGGAAGGCCTCGTCGGCACTGCGCAGTTCATCGGCCGGCAACGCTCGCAGCGCGACCGGCAGGCCCAGCGAACGGGCGATCTCGATGACGGTGCGGCGCGAGACGCCTTCGAGCACGCCTTCTTTCGGCGTGACCAGCGCGCCGTCCTTCACGCAGAAGATGTTGAAGCCCGGGCCCTCCACCACGTTGCCGTGGGCGTCGCTCAGCACCACCGAGTCGGCGCCCTCGTCGAGGGCACCCAGCAGACCCATGGTGAGGTCGTTCCAGTGGTAGTTCTTGGCACGGGGGTCGACCGAGCTGGCGGGAATGCGCTGCACGGCGCTCACCTTCACGTGCAGGCCGCGTTCGCGCTGGGCCTCGTTGGCGATCCAGACGAAGGGCACCGCGAAGGCGTAGAAGCGGTTGACGGCCTGCCGCGGATCGCGCGAGCCCCACGGCGGCTGGCCGCGCGTGACGATCATCTCGACATAGGAGCTGCGCAGGCCGCTGCGGCGCACGCACTCGGCCAGCACGTCCTCGATCTGCGCGGGCGTCAGCCCCGGGTCGAGTCGGAAGCGCTCGCAGCTGACCATGAAGCGCTCCATGTGGGCGTCGAGCCGGAAGAAGGCGCCGTCCCACACCGTGACCACGTCGTAGGTGGCGTCGGAGCGCAGAAAGCCCCAGTCGGTGATCGGAATGGCGGCTTCGGCGATCGGCACGTAGGCACCGCGGACGAAGGCGACGCCGTCGGACATGGCAGGAGATGGTGTTGAAGCGGGCAAGGCGAAAGGCTCCTTCGCAGCAGGCGTGGTGAGTGACGAGGGCGACTTCGCGCACCCCTCGTGCCAGAGGTCTGCGCGAACGCACTCTAGGCCAAGCCCGCCGCGGGCTCAAGGCCCGGCCGCAATCAGTCGTGACGGTGGCTCAGGCGCTCGCAGTAGTCGAGCAGCAGCTCGATCTCGGCCGACTTGTCGAAGAAGGCGTCGGCGCCAAGCGCCCGTGAGCGCTCTCGCATGTCGGGCGTGGCGTAGTTGCTCAGCACCACCACCTTCTGATGCGCGGAGCGTCGGCGGCAGGCGTCGATCACGCCCAGGCCGTTTCCGTCCTTCAGGAACAGGTCGATGATCGCCATGTCCCAGCCATCACGATGGCGCGCCAGCCAGGCTACGGCCTCCTGCTCGCCGGCGGCGTGTGCCACGACGGTGGTGTCCGCGAGGTCCTCCAAAAACCCGGCGAGGTTCTCGCGGATCACCGGGTTGTCTTCGACCAGATAGGTCTTGAAAGTCATGGCGCAGAAGGAAAGCTGAAGGTTGTCTGGTGTTTTTGCCGGGGCACGGTGCCATGATGAGGCGCGTTCGCACCACGCTGGTGAGCCATCACGTTCATCATCGGTAGGCGGCCGCCTACCTGCCTACAACCGAAGGAGTAATGAGGGTCATGGCATCGACGCGCTTCGTGGACATCCAGGCTCTTGCCACATTGGTCCGCACCATCGGCCCCCTGGGCTTTCTGCAGGCGCTGGCCGACGCCATTCGCGACGATTTCCTGCGCTGGCCCGAGTTCGAGAAGTCGGCCCGTCTGGCCAGCCATTCGCCGGTGGGCGTGATCGAGCTGATGCCGGTGTCGGACCAGGAGCGCTACGCCTTCAAGTACGTCAACGGCCATCCCGGCAACACGGCGCGCGGCCTGCCCACGGTGATGGCATTCGGCGTGCTGGCCGAGGTCGACACCGGCTTCCCGCTGCTGCTGGCCGAACTGACCCTGACGACCGCCCTGCGCACCGCCGCGATGTCGGCCCTGGCGGCGCAAGCCGTGGCGCGGCCGGGCGCGCGCAGCATGGCGCTGATCGGCAACGGCGCACAGAGCGAATTCCAGGCCCTCGCCTTTCACGCACTGCTCGGCGTGGACGAACTGCGCGCCTACGACGTCGACCCCGCCGCCACCGACAAGCTGGTGCGCAACCTCGCGCCCTGGCCGGCCCTGCGCGTGCAGCGCGCGTCCAGCATCGCCGATGCGGTGCGGGGATCGGACATCGTGAGCACGCTCACCGCGCGCAAGGCGCGCGCGACCCTGATCACGCCCGACATGCTGGAGCCCGGCATGCACATCAACGCGGTCGGCGGCGACTGCCCCGGCAAGACCGAGCTTCATCCCGAGGTGCTGAAGGCCGCGCGCGTCTTCGTCGAGTACGAGCCGCAGACGCGCATCGAAGGCGAACTGCAGCAGATGCCGCCCGACTTCGCAGTGGTCGAGCTGTGGCGTGTGTTCACGGGCGAGCTGCCCGGCCGCGAGCTGCCCGACCAGTTGACGGTCTTCGACTCGGTGGGTTTCGCGCTGGAGGACTATTCGTCGCTGCGGCTGGTCCACCGTCTCGCGATGGAGCATGGTGTCGGACAGGACATCGCCCTCGCGCCGGAGGACGGCGATCCGAAGGACTTGTTCCGCCTTACAAGGCCGCCGGCTGCGTGACCATGTGCGGCGCGTCGATCCAGTGCTTGCGAAAACCCAGGCGCGCCGGCGACACGTACTGCTCGCGGTAGATCTCGAAAGGCATGGTGTCGCCGGCCTCGATCTGCTTCTGCGCCTCGACCGAGGTCTGCGTCATCCGCTCGAAGGCGGCCTGCTGTTCGGGCGGGAAAGGCAAGGCCAGCAAGGCTTCGCGCGTGGCTTCGGAACGTTCGCGCACGAAGCCGATGAAGGACCCGCCATGCGCGCGGGTGGCCTCCAGCACGCGGGCCGAAGGCAGCACCGAGGGATCGGCCAACGCCTTCTTCGCGGCCTGCACGGCCTCGGCATGGCGGCTTCCGCCATGGGCCGCGTCGAGCGCTTCCGCGATCGGCACGAAGGCCTCGAGCAGTTCGCCGCCCCAGTCGGTCAGCCCGACCTCGCGGCCGCCGCGCACCAGCTGCAGACCGGGCTCGCGCCCGCGTGCGGCCGTCAGGTGCTGGTTGTGGGCGAGCTCGGCGATCTCGTCGCGCGTGTCGGGCGGGCTGTCTTCCAGCAGGCAGTGCAGCAGGAACACGTCGAGAAAGCGCATCGTCGAGGCATCGATGCCGATCGGCTCGAAGGGGTCGAGGTCCATCAGCCGCACCTCGACGTATTCGACGCCGCGCTCGCGCAGCGCGTGCAGCGGGCGCTCGCCGGGGAAGATCACCCGCTTGGGCCGGATGGTGCCGTAGAACTCGTTCTCGATCTGCAGCAGGGTGGTGGCCAGTTGGTTGTAGTCGCCGCCCAGGTTCTGGATGCCGATGGCTTCATACGCGGGCCAGGGCCGGGTCAGCGCGTCCTGCAGCGAAGCCGCGTAGCCGTCGAGGCTGTTGTAGCTGACGGCCAGCGAGGCCTGCGCCTCGCTCTGGTAGCCCAGGCGGCCCATGCGCAGCGAGGTGCCGTGGGGCATGTGCATGCTGCCGTCGCCCAGCGGCACCAGCTCGTGCTTTCGGCCGGCCACGAAGCTGGAGCACAGCGCGGGCGAGGCGCCGAACAGGTACAGCAGCAGGAAGGCGTGGCGGCGGAAGTTGCGGATCAGCGCGAAGTACTGCTCGCTCGACACTTCCGGCAGCGACCAGTTGTAGTGAATGCCCGAAATGGTCTGCATGCGCCGGCCGTAGCGGTGGCTCAGGCCCATGCGGTAGACGCTCTTGGCGCGGCCCACGTTGGAGGCGCCGTAGCGCCCGATCGGGATGGTCTCGTCGGTGGGCAGGCCGCACGGCATGCTCGACACCCACAGGCGCTCGTTGCCGGCCTCGGCCAGCACGCGGTAGGTGAACTGGTGGACGCGGCCCAACTCGGCCAGGCAGGCCTCGACGTCGGCATGCACTCCCGTGATGAGTTCCAGCTGCGATTCGCTGAAGTCGGTGGTGATGTGCGGGTGGGTCAGGGCCGAGCCCAGGGCGGCGGGATGCGGGGTCAGCGCGAGCATGCCGTCGGGCTGCGCGCGCAGGCTTTCCTTCTCGATCCCTCGACGAACTCCCTTCAGGCGCGCGGGTGTCAGCGCTCCCAGGCGCTCCTGCAATTTGCTCATGTCGTTATGACCCGTGAATCTTTGTGGGGCGGAAGGTAGCACGGCCGCGAGCGGCGTGCTGGCAGCGGTATTTTTGCCGGGCCGGGCCTTTCTGCTATAGCGGCAGTCCCTATGCCGAGGCCCTCGGGTGCTCAGCCCAGCACGCGCAACAGGAAGGCGTTGAGGTCGGCGATTTCTTCCATGCTGACCGAGTGTTCCATGGGGTAGTCGTGCCATTCGACCTGGTAGCCCAGCCCGACCAGCGCGTCGCGCGAGGCCAGCGCCCGCGCGATCGGCACCACGCCGTCGCGCGTGCCGTGGGCCAGGAAGACCGGCGTCTCGCGGTTGGCGGCGTGGCGCTCGGCCACGGTGGTCTCGGCCAGCGGCAGGTAGCCCGAGAGCCCGACGATGCCGCCCAAGCGCTCGCCGTGGCGCAGGCCCGTCATCAGCGCCATGGCGCAGCCTTGGGAGAAGCCGGCGACCACGATGCGACCGGCCGCGATGCCGCGCTGCTTCTCGTTGGCGATCAGGCCCTCGATGGTGGCCTGCGAGCGGCGCAGGCCGGCTTCGTCCTCGCGCTTGACCAGGTCGGCCACGGCGATGTCGTACCAGGCCGGCATGGGGTAGCCGCCGTTGATGGTGACCGGGATCACCGGCGCATGCGGGAACACGAAGCGCACCGGCCCGATGGACGACAGGTCGAGCTCCCGGGCGATGGGCACGAAGTCGTTGCCGTCGGCGCCGAGTCCATGCATCACGAGCACGGTGGCGGTGGGGTTGGGGCCGGTTTCCAGTTCGATGGGGGCGAGGGACATGGGTCGAGGAAGTAGCGTGCGTGGATGGCACGAGTGTGCCGCATCCGGCCGCATCGCCTCGCCCGGGGGCCTTCAACTTCGCGGCTCTGCTGCCGATATGCATCGGGAGCTGCGGAGTTCCGTCATTCCCGCCGGTATGCTCGGCGGCTCGGCCCGCAGTCGCCGTCGGCCACGAGCTGGCGGCAATCGCCGCCGCCAGCACGGAAAAACAGGAACAAGATGACCCAGCAAAGCACGCCGATGAGCCGGCGCAAGACTATCGTCGCCACCACCATCGGCAACGGTCTCGAATTTTTCGACTTCACCATCTACGGCTTTCTGGCCCTGGTGATCGGCAAGCTGTTCTTCCCTGCCCTCGACAGCTACAACCAGCTGCTGCTGACCGTCGGCACCTTCGGCGTCGGCTTCATCATGCGGCCGCTGGGCGGCATCGTGATCGGCGCCTATGCCGACCGCGCCGGCCGCAAGAAGGCGATGACGCTCACCATCTTCCTGATGGCCCTGGGCTGCGCAATGATCGGCTTCGCGCCAACCTATGCGCAGATCGGCGTGTGGGCGCCCGTCCTCATCGTCACGGCACGGCTCATCCAGGGCTTTTCCGCGGGCGGCGAGGTCGGCGCCTCCACCACCCTGCTGGTGGAGCACGCCACGCCGGCCAACCGCGGCTACATGGCGAGCTGGCAGTTCGCCAGCCAGGGCCTGGGCATTTTGCTGGGTGCGGCGGTGGCCGGCGGGCTCACCCAATGGCTGGGCCCGCAGGGCATGCTCGATTGGGGCTGGCGCGTGCCCTTCATCATCGGCATGCTGATCGCGCCGGTGGGCATGTACATCCGCCGCCACCTGCACGAGTCGCTGGAAACGGCCGGCCAGCCCGAGGCCCACGAAGGCCGTCGCAGCAGTCTGGCCGAGGTCTGCGGCGAGCACGGCCGCACGGTCCTGTCGGCCATCCTCGCGGTGCTCGGCGGCACTGCCGCGGCGTACGTCGTCACCTTCTACATGCCCACCTTCGCGGTGCGCGAGCTGGGCCTGCCGCCGACGGTTGCGCTCTTCGGCGCCGTGCTCACGGGCCTGCTTTCTTTTGTTCTGTCGCCCCTCGTCGGCCTGGCCTCCGACCGGGTCGGCCGCAAGCGCCTGATCCTGTGGGGCCGGCTCGCGATGATGGTGATGATCTACCCGGGCTTCATGTGGATGATCGCCTCGCCCACGCCGGCCGTGCTGTTCACCGTGGTCGGGCTGCTCAGCGTGGCGCTGGTGGTGCAGACCGTGCCCGCCATCACCATGCTGCCCGAGATGTTCCCGAAGCACGTGCGCGCTAGCGGCATGTCGCTGGTCTACAGCGTCGGCGTGGCCCTGTTCGGCGGCTTCTCGCCCTTCATCAGCACCTGGCTCGTGGGCGTGACCGGCAGCAAGCTGGCGCCGGCGTGGTATCTGCTGGGCATGACGCTGGTGTCGCTGCTGGGGTTGCTGTGGTTGAAGGACTTTACGGGGCGGGATATCGATGAGGCCGGGGCGCACCGGGCGGGCTAAAAGCCACGGCCGAGGTTCTGGTTGGATCTTCTGCCGACGTGAGATTCGTCACATCGCGACGCGAGTCGCCTGACCAATTGTTGCATCGGCGGTTTGAACGTCGCACACAGGTGAGGATGCGCGGCATCTCAAACCTGGACACACCCCATGCGTGGCACAAGTTCACCGGGCCGGCACAAGCGCGCCGACGGCCTGCACAAGATTCATCCGTTCGTCCTGTTGCTCGGCTTGAGCTTGGGCCTCTGCAGTCAGCAAGTGCAGTCGCAGACCAGCCGGGCTGCTCCACCAAAGAGCCCCGCTGCTGCACCGCCGAAGACGACGCCCAGCACACAGCAAACGACAAGCCGGGACGCAGCGACATGCGCACAGCAACTGGACAACCGCAGCATTGCGCTTCAGCGTGACATCAACAAGCTGAACTCCGACCTACTGATAGCCCAGGGCGTGGCGGTCGCGTTGGATATCGCGGCCCTAGGGACAGAAGCCTCGATCGTCCTTGCACCCCTAGGCATCTCATTGCAAATCGGAGCAGCAGGCGCAAACGCTACAGCGATCGGCTTGGCTATCGCGGGGCAGGACAAACCCGTTGAACTGACCGATCTAGATGAGCGAGCCCGCAACTTGCCAGGTTGCGATCAAGCGTTCGCCGGCACGGTCACCGTCGAAACAGGCGGCGTCAACGTCACAGGCGGGTCCATCTTCAACAGCGACCTCGCAGTGAACGCCAAACTGGACGTCGCCGGCACCACCTCCACCAACGCCCTCGACGCCGCGCAAGGCATCACCGCCATGAACGGCGAGCTTCGATTGGGCAACCGGGACGGCCAGAGCAGCGCCCTCGGCATCACGCTGGGAGGCGGAGCAGTCGCTGGCCTGGGTGGCAGCGCACAGCAGGTCGCACGCACGGGCCATGTCAACGCCATTGCCATCGGCAACGGCAGCGCGGCAGACACGGCCACATCCATCGCGCTCGGCAGCGACGCGCAGGCCACCGCCCAACGCACCACGGCGCTCGGGTCGGCCAGCCGGGCGTCGATGGACGGCGCAACCGCCGTCGGTGCGGCGAGCCAGGCCAGCGCGACGGACGCGACAGCGCTGGGCACCTCCGCAGGCGCCTCGGGCAACGGCGCCACGGCCGTGGGTTTCGCCAGCCAGGCGCGCGCGCTCGACACGGTGGTCGGCTATCGCGCCTCAGCCAGCGCCGACGGCGCTTTCGCCGGCGGTGCGTATGCCGCAGTAGCGTCTCCGGGAAGCGTGGCGATCGGCATGCAGTCGATCGTCGCCACCGGATCGCCCGCGGCCATCGCCATCGGGATGCAGGCGCGTGTCGCGCAGAGCGCGAGCAGCAGCATCGCCATCGGGGCGAACGCGCAGGCCCTGGCGCCTGGCGCGGTGGCTCTCGGCGCCGATGCGGTCGCGGCGGCACCCTCCAGTGTCGCGCTGGGTCACGGCTCCGTGGCGGTTCGGAACAACACCGTCTCCATCGGCAGCGTCGGCAACGAGCGACAGCTCAGCAACGTGGCGCCCGGCATGGCAGGAACCGACGCAGTGAACCTCGACCAGTTGGAAGCCGTCAAAACCGGCGCGGCTCGCGAGGTGGACCAGGTCAGGCAGCGGGTGGAGCGGGTCGCGGCCGACGCCTACCGCGGCGTGGCCATGACCGCCGCGCTCGCCGAAGGCCCGCCCGATCTGAAGCCAGGCGAAACGGCGGCCTTCGCAGGCGTCGGCTCGTACAAGGGCTATGGCGCGGTCGCGGTCGGCCTAGTGCATGCGGCCGCCAACGCGCGGCTGCGCTACAGCGTCGGGGTCGGCACGACGGGCAAGGACGCCGTCGTGCGCGCCGGCCTCTCCTACAAGTTCAACAGCAAGGATTGAGCGCCACGCTCACTGGCGCGACGCCAGCTCGCGGCACTTTTGCAGATTGGCGTTGAAGCGCGTCGCCAGCCCCGGCTCGCAGGCGTCGCTGGTGGTCATGATGCGGCACATGCCGACCGCCAGAAACTCCGAGACCGCCTCCGTGCACATCGGAAAGCGCGCCAGTGCCGGGTTGTCCTGCGACTTGAAGCCCCACTGTTCGGAGAAGCCCAGCATGCGGGCCATGGCTTCCTCGAAATAGTCACGGTCGCGCGCGGCGATGGCCGCTTCCATCTGCGGCAGCTCGGTGCCCAGGAAACCCACCGCTGCCGAAGGGAAGCGGTCGGCGGCCTGTTGTGACGAGAAGGACTGGGCCACGGCCGCGGTGGCGAGCCACAGTGCGGCAAGAAGGCAGGGACGGAAGAATCGCATGGTCGGCAATGGCGATGGCATGGGGCAAAGGCAACGGCTTCGAGGACGGCCCGTGAAAGCGGACGCGAAGCCCGTATTGGAACCCAAAGCCGGCCCCCGCCGCCCGCCGACGCGCAAGACGCCGCGCGCCTTACCAGCGCAGCTTGAGGCCCACCGACCCTTGCACCGACGATTTGACGCGCGCATCGCCGCCGATGGCGAACACGCGGCCGATTTCGCCGTAGACGCTGGCCGCCGGCGTCAAGGCCAGCGTCAGGCCGCCTGCCAGTTCCGCCGCGCTGTAGCCCGTGCCGCTCGCGATGCGGGTGGCGCCGGCCGGGCCGATGAACTCCGCGACGTCGGTGCCGCCGCTCGCGCGGTACAGGTTGACGCGCGCATAGGGTTGAAGGCGTCCGGCGCCCGTCGCGAAGTCGCCCTTGATGCGCGCACCGAGTCTGCCGATCCAGCCGGTGTGCGCATCCTGCCGCACGATGGCGCCGCTGATCGGCGTGGCGTCGAAATGCGCTGATTGGTAGATCAATTGGGCCTGCGGCTCGACGGTCCAGCGCTCGGAGAGCGCGAAGGCCTTGCCGGCCTCGATGGACGCGGTGAAGCTGTCGCTCTTCGCCGACGCGTTGAGGTTGCCATCCGGCCGCACGGTGTAGCGGTGGCTGCCGCCCTGGATCACGGCGTCGGCGTACAGGCCGCCGGCGTCCATCCAGGTGGCGTAGGCCCCGAGGTAGCGCGAACGCAGGTCGTTGCTGCCGACACGGCCGCTGACGCCGCGCGCATTGCCGCTCACGTCCGCGCTGCCGTCGAGAAAACCGACGTAGAGGCCGGCGCGCCAGTTGCCGCTGACGAGCAGGTCGGTGCCGGCCTGCAGGCCGCTCACGTGGCCGCGGCTGGTGGCCTCGGCAACGCCGTCCTGGCGGATGTTCAGGTCGCTGTAGACGGCACGCGCCCAGGCGCGGCGCGGTGCGGCGGCGCCGCCGGCCGGCGCTGCGTCTTCGTCGCCGATGCGGCGATGCAGGTTGCCCAGCATCGCGAGGTCGGCCTGGCGCTGTTGCGCGGGCAGTGCGGCGAACATCGGCACTTCGGCTCGGTAGGTCGGCACCTGGACCAGCGGCGCCAGCTTGACGGTGGTCAGGGCGTCGGGTGCGTTGGTGCCTGCAGGCGTTTCGGCCGGGTTGGAGGCCGTGGACGAGTCGGCCGATGCAGCGGGCGTCGTAGGCGTCGCGGGCGTCGCGGGCGCTGCAGGCGTGGCGGGTGCCGAAGGGGTGGATGGCGTCGACGGCGTGGCTGGCGTCACCAAGGGCGGCACCACGGTGGCCGAGCTCAGGTACCAGTTCTCGCCCGCACCCTGCGCATCGCCCGCACGCAGGCGGTACTCATAAGCGCCCGCATCGACGTGGCCATTGGCCAGCACGAAGGCGTCGCGCGTCGTCTGCGCGGTGGTGGTGGCGCCGCCGATCGCGCTCACCACCTCGATCCCGTTGCCCGTGGTCGACGCGCCCAGGCCGCCGAGGTTGGTGATGCGCAGCGTCGTGCGGCCGCTCGCGCTGGCACCGGCGCCGCTGAGCACCAGCCGGTCGCTCAGGCTGCCGCTGCCGCCGAGCACGGTGCCCAGGTTGATGACGCCACCCTGCCCCACGTAGGCGCCGGTGACGGTGAGGCTGCTGCCCGCCTGGCCACTCAGCAGATTGACCGTGCCGGCGTTGCGCAAGCCAGCCACGCGCTGGTCGAAGCCACCGGTGTCGAGCGTGGCACCGGCCGCCACGGTGTGGGCGGAGGCAGCGCTGAAGATGTTGGCAGCGGCAGCCGCCAGGGTACCGGCGTTGACCGTGGTGGTACCGCCATAGGCCTGGCCGCGCGCTAGCACGAGGCGGCCGGCGCCGGTCTTCTCGAGGCCACCGGTGCCGGACAACAGGCCGGTATAAGTCGCATCGGTCGGCTGGGCGAAGCGCACCAGGCCGTTGTCAGTGATCGCGAGCGGTGCGAACTCGGCGCGCGTCTGCAGCGTGCCGGCGGCGTCCACCGTCATGCTGCCGGTGTAGTCGCTGGCGTCGGTGCCGAGGATCAGCGTTCCGCCTTCGACGCGGGTGCTGGTGAAGCCGCCCGCCTGCAGCGGGTTGTTGAACGTCCAGGTGCCCGCATCGCGCTTCACCAGCGTCTGGAAGTTGGTGATCGCGCGGCCGAAGCTGTCGGTGCCGGCGCCGTCCAGCGTCAGCAGGTTGTTGCCGCCGCCGCCGTCGATCGCGCCCGTGACGGACGAACCGGCGTGGACGTGCAGAGCGTCGTCGCCATTGGCAAAGCCCAGCGAGCCGATGATCCGGCCCTGGTTGGTGAAGTCCAGCGCCATGGTGCCGGACACGCTGAGGACGTTGCCTGCCGTGCCGCCCTTGTAGTCGATCACGCCCGTCGCGCCATTGACCACCGTGTTCGATCCGCTGGTGGATTCGAACCACATCGCGGCGCCGCCGGCCAGCGAGCGCACCTCGCCATGGTTGACGATCAGGTTGTTGACGCCGTGCGGGTTGATGACTTCCGCGTCGTGCGCGTTGCCGTTCGACAGCACCCGCGCGCCCTGCTCGATGGTGAGCGTGGTGTTCGAGACGAACTCGATGGTGTTGGCGCCGGTGCCGTAGTGGCCGGTCGCGCCCTCGGCGGCGAAGTTCTCGACCGTCGCGTTGCGCCCGACCAGGATGTTGCCGTTGCTGCCCATGCTGATGGCCGGCAGGTTGGTGGTGCTGATGACGGCCGTGGGGCGCACGTCGACGGTGCCGCCCGGCACCGCGTCGTAGCCGCCGATGACGACGAAGGTCTGCGGCGTGCCCGGCGTGCAGGTGATGGTGCCGCCGCTCGGCCCCGAGCAATCGGCGGCAGCGCTGCCGGCGAGCCCCAGCAGAATGGCGCCCACCACGGGTGCCTGGACGCTCGACTTGCCCATGCCGCGGGCCAGTTCGGATGCGACCGACCAGAGCCGGAGAGTGGGATTCCAGACGACCCGGAATACGCGATTCATACAATCTTTCGTACTACATTGAATACTTAAGAATGTAGTTCTTAGGTTCACATCTTCTAAGGAACAACGTCACGGAACGGTGCACGGTGGCCCGCCATCGGTGCGAAACAGGATTGACAGGGCCGCCCGTACACTCCGGGCATGGCTTCCAGACCCTCCAGGGCGCCGCGCATGTTCGAGCGCGGCTTGTTGTGCATCCTCATCGGCGCAGCCGTGCTGATCGCACCTCACTTCGTCACTTCAGCCGGCTGGCGCGAGATGCTCGTCGGCGCCCACGTCGTGGGCTGGTTCGCGCTGGTGTTGGGGATCGCCCTGGTGGTGGTCGACCTGATCCAGCGCGCAAAAGGCAAAGCGCGCTGACCGGAGCGCGTCGACAACGGCGCTGACCACGACACCGACGGCAGCGGCGCCTCCCTGCGGGTCGGCCGCTCAGGTCTTCTTCTTGATGAGCTTCTTCGCGAGCTCGACCACCGCCAGCACGACGGCACCTGCCACGATGCCCACGCCGGCGTTCACACCCATCGACCCGAGCCCGCCGACCAGGCTGCCCGCGCTCACCGCCCAGGCCTCGACCGCATGGCCCAGCGCCGGCACGCCGTGCACCAGGATGCCACCGCCCACCAGGAACATGGCCGCGGTGCCGGCGACGGAGAGCGCCTTCATGAGCCAGGGCGCCGTCGCCAGGATGCCGCGCCCCAGCGCCTGGGCTGCCGCGCCTTCGCGCTTGCTCAGGTAGAGCCCGGCGTCGTCGAGCTTGACGATGCCGGCCACCAATCCATAGACGCCGACGGTCATCAGGAGCGCGATGCCGACCAGCACCGCCAGCTGCGTCGTGAAGGGCTGGCCCTGCACCGTGCCCAGCGTGATGGCGATGATCTCGGCCGAGAGAATGAAATCGGTGCGCACCGCGCCCTTGATCTTTTCTTTCTCGACGGCCACCAGGTCCACCGCCTCGTCCGCGACGGCACGCTCGTGTTGCGCGGTGCCGGCCGCGTGTTCGTCCTTGTGCAGGAACTTGTGCGCGAGCTTCTCGCAGCCCTCGAAGCACAGGAAGGCGCCACCGACCATGAGCAGCGGCGTCACCAGCCACGGAAGCCACGTGCCGATGGCCAGCGCCGCCGGCACGAGGATCGCCTTGTTGACCAGCGAACCCTTGCACACCGCCCACACCACGGGCAGCTCGCGCTCGGCCCGGACGCCGGCGACCTGCTGCGCGTTGAGCGCCAGGTCGTCGCCGAGCACGCCGGCGGTCTTCTTGGCGGCGACCTTGGTGAGGATGGAAACGTCGTCGAGGACGGTGGCGATGTCGTCGAGCAGGAGCAGGAGGCTGGTGGCCATGGGCAGGGGTCAGACGTCTCGCTTGAGGCGGATTTCCTCGATCCTGGTTTCACCCAGCGAGGTGGTCTTGGCCGTCTTCATCTCGCGCTTGAAGCCGGCCAGTTCGTGGAAGCGCAGCGCGCGGTCGTTGCGCAGCGGCACCCAGATCGTGACCAGCGTGCAGCCCTCTTCCTCCAGCCCCTCGCGCGCTGCGTCCCACAATGCCACGCCGACGCCCTTGCCCCAGTGCTCGGGCTTGACGTGGATGGCCCAGATCTCGCCGGTGGTCGACGGTGTCTTCGGGTCGCGCGAGCGGTCGTAGCCGACGAAGCCCACCACTTCTTCGCCCAGCACCGCCACTTGCACTTGCGGCTCGCTGTATTCGATGGCCTCACGCCATTTCGCCTCGCGGGTGGCGGGCGCCAGGGCGCGCAGCTGGTCTTCGGGCAGGATGTCCGCGTAGGCCGCGCGGGCGGCGGCGGCGTGGACTTCGGCGATGGCCTTGGCATCGCGCGGGGTGGCGGGGCGAACTTCGTAGTCGGACATGGGAGAGCAAAGAAACGATCGTGTGAAGCGCCGTATTGTCGCCGCGTCGCTAAACTTCCTTCCCTCATTCACGGAGAAGCACATGCCCAAGGGCCAGCAGCGCAGCAACAAGGAATCCAAGAAACCCAAGAAGGACAGCAGCCCGCCGAAGGCACCGCTTGCCGGCCTCGAGCCGGTGCGCACCATGACCACGGCCGTCATCCCGCGTGGCAAGTTGAAGAACAAGGAATGACCGGGGCATGAACGACGGCGGTGCGCCCCACGCCGTGGCCCGCATCGAGCCCGGCGGCTTCCGCTTCGAGACCGAGCCGGACCGCACACTGCTGCAATCCGCCGAGGCCGCCGGCATCGAGCTGCCCAGCTCCTGCCGCAACGGCACCTGCCGCACCTGCATCTGCCGCCTGCTCGACGGCCAGGTGCGCTACCGCATCGAATGGCCCGGCCTGAGCCGCGAAGAAAAAGCCGAGGGCTGGATACTGCCCTGCGTCGCCGAGCCGGTGGGCGACGTCAGGCTCGATGTGCCCTACGCCTTCTCGCACTTCTGATCGCCGCGCCTAAGGCGCGGGCTTCACCAGCCGATCGCGCTGCGCCAGCGACGGAAACAGGCGGAACCACGCCACCGCCACGAGCACGGTCCCCACGCCGCCCGCCACCACCGAGCCCACCGGGCCCAGCAGCGCCGCCGTGGCGCCCGACTCGAACTCGCCGAGCTGATTGCTGGCGCCGATGAAGATCGAGTTGACCGCGCTGACGCGCCCGCGCATCGCATCGGGCGTCTCCAGCTGCACCAGCGTCTGCCGGATCACCACGTTGACCATGTCGGCCCCGCCCGACACCGCGAGCGCGATCAGCGACACTAGAAAGCTGCGCGACAAGCCGAACACCACCATGCAGATGCCGAAGGCCGCCACCGCCATCAGCAGCGTGCGCCCCACGTGGCGCTCGACGGGGCGCCGCGTCAGCGCAATCGAGGTGATCAACGCGCCCACGGCCGGCGCGCTGCGCAGCAGGCCCAGGCCCCAGGGCCCTGTGTGCAGGATGTCCTTCGCGAAGATCGGCAGCAGTGCGACCGCACCACCCAGAAGCACGGCGAACAGGTCGAGCGACACCGCCCCCAGCACGGGCTTGCGATGCCAGATGAAGTTGACGCCCGCGAACACCGTCGACAGCGACACCGGTTCGCGCGGCGCAGGCGCATGGTCGTAGCGCAGCTGCGCCACCAACACGCATCCGACCACGAAGAACAGCAGGCTGGCCGCATACACCACGCCCGTGCCGGCCGCGAACAGCACTCCGCCGAGCGCCGGGCCGCCGATGACCGCGCCCTGCATGCCGGCCGAGCTGAAGGCCATCGCGCGCGGCAGCATCAAGGGCGGCACCAGCAGCGGCGTCAAAGCCTGTTGCGCAGGCATCTGAAATGCGCGCACCGCGCCGAGGATGAGCGACAGCCCGAGCAGCAAGGCGCGCGTGTCGTGCCCACGCTGCACCGCCAGCAACAGCACCAACGCCACCAGGCCCTGCACGCCGAGGCAGGCGGCGACGATGCGTCCACGGTGGTGTCGATCGACCACGTGCCCGGCCAGCAGCGCCAGCAGCAGCGCGGGCACGAACTGGTAAAGGCCCACCAGGCCCAGGTCCCAGGCGCTGCCGGTCAGCTCGTACATGTGCCAGCCGATCGCCACCAGCAGCATCTGGCTGCCCGCGGTGCCGAACAGGCGCGCGACCCACATCCGCATGAAGGGCCGCTCGCGCGTCAGGTCTGAAAAGCTCGGCGAGGCAGCGGCGGACACGGACATCGGGTCGAGCATAGCCCACGCCCGAAGCCACATAGACTCGCTCGGGCATGACCGACCTGACCGACCTGAGCGTGATCCACGAAGACACCGAGCTGCTGGTCCTCGACAAGCCGGCCGGCCTGCTGTGCGTGCCCGGCCGCGGCGAGGACAAGCAAGACTGCCTGAGCGCACGCGCGCAACTGCGCTGGCCCGATGCACTGGTGGTGCACCGTCTCGACATGGCCACGAGCGGCCTGGTGCTGATGGCGCGCAATCCGGCCATGCAACGCGCATTGGGCGACGCCTTCGCAACGCGGCGCGTGCACAAGCGCTACGACGCCATCGTCGATGGCCTCATGCCGTCATCGGACGCATGGTCGCTGATCGATGCGCCGCTCGGCGCCGACTGGCCGCGCCGGCCGCTGCAGAAGATCGACGCCGAACGCGGCAAGCCCAGCCAGACCCGTTGGCGCGTGAAACGCCTGCTGCCCGAGCGCAACGCCAGCCACCTCTGGCTGGAGCCGCTCACGGGCCGAAGCCACCAGCTGCGGGTCCACTTGCTGTCGATCGGCCACCCGATCCTGGGCGATGCGCTCTACGGCAGCGAGGCCGTTCGGCAACGCGCCGAACGACTGCTGCTGCATGCCAGCGTGCTCGAGTTCGCACATCCCATCGATGGCAGGGTGAATCGCTTCGAAAGCGTGCTGCCTTTTTCCTGAGGATTCCTAAGTGATTCCTGAGTGATCGCTCGCGCCGCGTGTTCTGTGTGCGCTTGCCTCAGCCCTTGACGACCAGCACAGGCACCTTGGCATCCTGCAGCACGCGCTGCGTCACGCTGCCCAGCAGCAGCTTCTCGATGCCCGAGCGGCCATGCGAGCCCATCACGATCAGGTCGGCCGCGATCGCATCGGCGGTGTCGACGATGCCTTCGTGCACCACGTGGCCATCGATCACGCGCTGGTCGCTGTGCAGGCCCTCGGCCGCGAGCGCAGCGACGCCGCGCGCGAGCGCCGCGTTGGCGCTGCTGGTGGCTGCTGCGAGGTATTCGTTCTGGCCCAGCGCGTAGTCCGCGCCGACGCCGATGAAGGGATAGTTGTCCACGACGTGGATCAGGGTGATGCGGCTGCCGAAGGCCAGTGCCAGGCCGCTGGCCTTGCTCACCGCGAGCATCGACGTTTCGGACCCGTCGATCGGAACCAGGATGTGATTGAACATGCCAGACCTCGTTTGTTCACAAGCGGCTCGCACCCGAACCGGGCCTTGAATGTACATCCAAGGTCGAACCGCGGGCTGTAGGACTGCTACGACCTGAAGGGACGCTCAATCACCCTGGAAACTGCCGGATCGGCAGGTGACGACCAGCGTGTCGCGCCAGCCCGGCTGGGTGTCCACCAGCGGCTGGATCGGCGTCGATTCATGGATCACACGCGCATCGTCGGCCAGCAGCAGCGTCCACGGTTCGGTCATCGTGAAGCGCTCGCCACGCCGGCCGGTGGCCTCGAAGACGCGTGTCTCGCCGCCCTTGATGTTGTGGCGCCCCACCAGCACCACCGCCACCAGGTCGACACCATCGCGATGCGCACCCTCGGGCGTGGGCCGGCCGATGCCTTCGGCCGTGTCGATGCGGAACTGGTGCGCCTCGACGAACCAGCGCTGCGTGCCGCGCAGGCCGTCGGCCACGCCGGCCAGTCCCTTGATCAACGCCTGCCATGAAGGCTGCACCAGCGTGCCCGACTCCATCGGCGCGAACCAGCGCTGCATGCCGCCGTGCAGCGCGTTGTATTCGACCGGCTGCCAGTGCGCACGGTGCGGCACCTGCTCGATCTGCGCGTCGTCGACCATGAAGCAGGCATGCCGACGGGTGCGGTAGCGCCCGCCGTCCTTCAGGTACTCGTCGAGCGGCAGGTGGTCCCAGTCGGACTGCAACTGCGCGAGATCCGAGAGCGGAAAACCGAGCCACTCGGCCACGCCCTGCGGGCTCAGCACGGCATAGCCGTCCTGCCGCAGCGCCGGTGCGAGGCGGTCGACCGGCGTGAACGGCGGATCGAAGCTGCCGAAGCTCACTCCGCCACCTTCACGCCCTTCCAGAAGGCGACGCGGTCGCGCACCATCTCGGCTTCGGGCTTGGGGTCGGCGTAGTACCACACGGCATCGGCGTTGAGTTCGCCGTTCACCAGCAGCGAGTAATAGCTCGCCGTGCCCTTCCAGGGGCAGGTGGTCTTGTGGTTGCTGAAGCTCACGTACTCGCGCTTGAGCGAGCTCGCGGGGAAATAGTGGTTGCCTTCGACGAGCACGGTGTCGTCGGTCTCGGCGATCGTCACGCCGTTCCAGGTTGCTTTCATCCAGGTCTCCAGGGCCCGCAGGACGCAGGGTGGAGCTATTGTGCCGCGGGAGACTGCAGCCAGTGCACGCTGAAGAGCCGATCGGGATCCGTCCACACGGCCGCCGGCCTGAGGCCCGCCTTCACCGCGAGCGCCCGCAGGCCGTCGACGGTGAACTTGTGCGAGTTCTCGGTGTGGATGGTCTCGCCTTCCTCGAAGTCGAAGCGCTGGCCGTCCAGCATCACCTGCTGCGCGCGTCGGCTCACCAGGTGCATCTCGATGCGGCGCAGCGGCGAGTTGTAGAAGGCCGCGTGCGTGAAGCCTTCCAGGTCGAAGTCGCTGCCGAGTTCGCGGTTGGCGCGGCGCAGCAGGTTGAGGTTGAACGCGGCCGTCACGCCCTGCGAATCGTTGTACGCGGCATGCAGCAGCGCCGGGTCCTTGACCAGGTCCACGCCCAGCAGCAGGCCACCGCCGCGCAGCAGGCGCTGCGCGAGCTGCAGGAAGGCGAGCGCCTCGTCAGGACTGAAGTTGCCCAGCGTCGAGCCGGGGAAGAATCCGACGCGCTGGCCCATGCCTTCGCCGCGCGCCGGCAGCACCAGCGGCATCGTGTAGTCGGCCACCACTGGCTGCACGGCGAGCTGCGGGTAATCGGCACGCAGGCGCTGCGCTGCCGCTTCCAGGTGCTCGCCAGAGATGTCGATCGGCACGTAGCGCCGCGGCGAGCGAAAGGCGTCGAGCAGCAGCCGCACCTTGGTCAGCGAGCCGGCGCCGAACTCGACCACTTCCGCGTTCGGCCCGATCACCTCGGCGATCTCGCTCGCGTGTTCAGTCAGGATGCGCATCTCGGTGCGCGTCGGGTAGTACTCCGGCAGGTCGCAGATGCGATCGAAGAGCTGCGACCCGGCCGCGTCGTAGAAGAACTTGGGCGAGATGCTGCGCGCGCTGCGGCTCAGGCCCTCGAACATCTCGCGCCCGAAGTCCGACAGGGGCGCGGCCCGCTGGGCGGTGCGAAAAGCATGCAGGCTGAGTGCGGGAATGGCCATCAAAGATCCTTCGCGAGCCGGAGCCCCGTGAACTGCCAGCGTGCAGCCGGCGGAAAGAAGTTGCGGTAGCTGGGCCGGGCATGCCCCGCGGGCGTGGCGACGCTGCCGCCGCGCAGCACCAACTGGCCGACCATGAACTTGCCGTTGTATTCGGCGGCCGCGCCGGCCAGCGGGCGGAAGCCGGGGTACGGGTCATAGGACGAGCGCGTCCACTGCCACACGTGGCCGCTCATCTGCGTGATGCCGGGCGCATCGTGCGCGGCTTCCCACTCGAATTCCGTCGGCAGCCGAGCGCCGGCCCATTCGGCATACGCGGCCGCCTCGTAGAGGCTCAGCTGCGCCACCGGCGCCTCGGGCTCCATCGGCCGCACGCCATGCAGGCCGAAGACCTGCCAGCCCGCCGTCGTGCCCTGATGCACCAGCCGCGGATCATCGGGCGCAAGCCAATAGGCCGGATGGCGCCAGCCCTGCGCCTGCACCGTGGCCCAGCCATCGGACAGCCAGAGTTCCGGCCGCTGGTAGCCGCCGTCGGCGATGAACTGCGCGTACTCGCCGCAGTTGACGAGGCGATCCGCAATGGCATGCGGCGCCAGCAGCACTGCATGACGCGGCGTCTCGTTGTCGAAGGAAAAGCCGTCGCCCACGTGGCCGACCTCGGCCACGCCGCCATGCCGCGGAATCCATTGCGTCGCGCGGGCCACCGTGGCCAGTCGCAGCGCCGGACTCGGTGCCGCACGGTAGGCCGGCAGCAGCGGATTGCACGACAGCGCATGCAGGATGTCGGTGAGCAGCAGTTCCTGGTGCTGCTGTTCGTGGTTCAGCCCCAGTTCGACGACCGCCGCGATGGCAGGCCAGTCAGCCCGTTGCCCGCCTTCCGACAGCAGCGCCAGCACCGATTCGTCCACGTGCCGCCGGTAGGCATGCACCTCGTCGAGCGCAGGCCGCGTCAGCAGGCCGCGGTGCGGTCGCGGATGGCGCGGGCCCAGCGCCTCGTAGTAGGAATTGAACAGGTAGGCGAAGCGAGGGTCGAACACGCGATAGTCCGCGGCATGCGCCTGCAACAGCAGCGTCTCGAAGAACCAGGTGGTGTGCGCCAGGTGCCACTTGGTCGGGCTGGCATCCGGCATCGACTGGATGCACTGGTCCTCCGCCGAGAGCGGCGCCGCCAGCGCCAGGCTGTGCGCGCGCACGGCCTGGAAACGACTGCGCAGATCGTCCGCCGCCGGCAATGCCGGTCGGGTGAGCTTCATGGGATCTCC
The DNA here is from genome assembly GCF_001984055.1 of Variovorax sp. KK3. Classification (GTDB taxonomy): domain Bacteria; phylum Pseudomonadota; class Gammaproteobacteria; order Burkholderiales; family Burkholderiaceae_C; genus Variovorax. The sequence goes on along the minus strand of NZ_LYVO01000002.1, from coordinate 173,911 downwards.
GTTTTTGGAATGAAAAGGTTTTAGCCCATGGAGGCCGCTGGCCGCCGTAGGACAAGGCCCAAGGCGCCGGCGCGGCCGAACGCGGCACTGTGGCACAAGACGCCGGAGGCTGCACGCCGCCTGCGTATCATCCGCCGCATGACTACGCCCAACGCCCCAAGTCGCCCCCGTGTCGTCATCGTCGGCTGCGGTTTCGGCGGCCTGGAAGCGGCGCGCAAGTTCCAGGGCCAGGCGGTCGACGTGACCATCGTCGACAAGACCAACCACCACCTGTTCCAGCCCCTGCTCTACCAGGTGGCGACCGCCGGCCTGGCGGCGCCGTCGATCTCGGCGCCGGTGCGCCTGCTGTTCCGGCGCCAATCGAACATCACGACACTGCTGGGCGAGGCGACGCGCATCGACCCGGACGCACGCGAAGTGCACCTGGCCGACGGCACCCGCCTGGGCTGGGACCACCTGATCCTGGCCGCCGGCGCCACCCACAGCTACTTCGGCCACGACGACTGGTCGCGCCTGGCGCCCGGCCTCAAGACGCTGGCCGATGCCTTCGAGATCCGCCGCCGGGTGCTCATGAGCTTCGAGGCTGCGGAGGTCGAGGCCGACCCGGTGCGCCAGCGCGCGCTGCTCACCTTCGCCGTGATCGGCGCCGGCCCGACCGGCGTCGAAATGGCCGGCACGCTGGCCGAGATCGCGCGCCACACGCTGAGCGGCGAGTTCCGCCGCATCGACCCGGCCAGCGCCGAGGTGCTGCTGATCGAGGGCGGCCCGCGCGTGCTGCTGGCCATGCCCGAAAGCCTGAGCCAGCGCGCGCTCGAGCAACTGCAGAAGCTCGGCGTGCAGGTGCGGCTGAACGCCCGCGTCACGGCCATCACCCCCACCGGCATCGAAGTCGAATCGCCTTTCAGCGACGGCGGCGCCGGCGTCGGCACCCACCGCATCGACTGCCACTGCGTGATCTGGGCGGCCGGCGTGGCCGCCTCGCCGCTGGGCCGCTTGCTGGCCGAGGCCACCGGCGCCGAATGCGACCGCGCCGGCCGCGTGAAGGTGCTGCCCGACCTCAGCCTGCCGGGCCACCCCGACATCAGCGTGGTGGGCGACCTGGCCGCCGCCATGAGCCACCGGCCCGGCAAGGAGCCCAAGCCCGTGCCCGGCGTCTCGCCCGGCGCCAAGCAGGCCGGCCGCGCCGCGGCCGCCAACATCCTGCGCCGCATCGCCGGCAAGGAAACCCTGCCCTTCCGCTACCGCGACTACGGCAACCTCGCGACCATCGGCCGCAACTCCGCCGTGGTCGACCTCGGCACGCCCTTCGGCGCGCTGCGCTTTTCGGGCCGCATGGCCTGGCTGTTCTGGCTGTTCGCGCACGCTTACTTCCTGATCGGCTTCCGCAATCGCATCGTGGTGCTGATGGACTGGGCCAGCGCCTACTGGAGCTTCCAGCGGCATGCGCGCGTGGTGGCCGAGGTGCGCGGGCGCGGCGAATCCTGAGGCCGACTCCGAAGCGTCACACGACGCGCGCATGATCCAGCCCTTTGCCCCGATGAAGATACGCCCCTTCGCGCTCGCCGACGAATCCACGGTCATCGTGCTCTGGCAGGCCTGCGGCCTCACCCGTCCCTGGAACGACCCGCACCGGGACATCCAGCGCAAGCTGAGCGAGCAGCCCGAGCTCTTTCTGGTCGCGGTCGAAGGCGACACGCTGGTCGGCTCGGCCATGGTCGGCTTCGACGGCCACCGCGGCTGGGTCTACTACCTGGCCGTGTCGCCGGAGCATCGGCGCCTTTCGATCGGCCGCGCGCTGATGCAGGAAGCCGAACGGCTTTTGATGGAGCGCGGCTGCCCCAAGATCAACCTGCTGGTGCGCTCCACCAACGCCGAAGTGCTGGCCTTCTACGACCGGCTCGGCTACACGCGCGACGACGTGGTCAGCCTGGGCAGGCGCCTGATTCCCGACAACTGAGTGCGTCCCGCACCCGGAAATCGGGCATCGGGTTCGAAGGCCGCAGGCGCAGAATGAGCGCTCGATCACGCATCGCGGAGTGCCACATGACGCGTCATCTCTGCTTCGGCCTGGCCTTGCTGCTCCTGCTGTTCCTGTTGCCCGACACCGTCTTCGCGCAATCCGAGGAGCCTTGTCGAACCCGTACCACGGTCGAGATCAACCAGTGCGCACAGCAGACGCTCGCGCGCCGCGACCGCGAACTCAACGACGCCTACCAGAGCCTCCTGAAGTCGCTCTCGCCCCACGGCAAGGAAGACGCGGTCGACTACGCCGGCACCCGACGCCTGCTGCAACAGGCGCAGCGGGCGTGGATGCAGTTTCGCGACAGCGACTGCCGGGCCAAGTACCTGCGCAGCGCGGGCGGCTCGGTGCGCGACATCGCCGCCCTGGGCTGCCAGATCGCGCACACCGAGCTGCGAACGCGGCAGCTCAGGGAATGGAACCGCGCTTGAGCCGGTGACGCGGTGAGCGCCCGTGCCTCAGGCCTGCTTGCCGTTCTCCGCCTCCTGCAGCAACCGCCACATCACCTTGCCACTTCCGCTCTTCGGCAGCGCATCGGCGAACTCGACGGCGCGGGGGATCTTGTAGACCGCCATGGTTTCGCGGCACCAGTCGATGATTTCCTGCGCGGTGGTGTTCTTGTGCGTGGCGCGCAGCACCACCACCGCCTTGACCGATTCGCCGCGGTAGGCGTCCTGCGTGGAGATGACGCAGGCCTCCTGGATGGCCGGGTGGCGGAACATCAGCAGCTCGACCTCGGCCGGCCAGACCTTGAAGCCGCTGGCGTTGATCATGCGCTTGAGGCGGTCGGTCATGAAGAAGTAGCCGTCCTCGTCCACGCGGCCCATGTCGCCCGAGCGGAAGAAGCGCTTGCCGTCGATCTCGACGAAGGCGGCGGCGGTCGCGTCCGGTCGCTTCCAGTAGCCCTGAAACACCTCGGGGCCATGCGTGACGATTTCGCCCGATTCGCCCACCGGCAGCTCCTGGAGCGTGTCGGGGTCGACCACGCGTGCATCGGTGCTCATGTACGGAATGCCGAGGCATTGCTGCTTGGGATGATCGAAGGGGTTGGCATGCGAGGGCGCGGCGGTTTCGGTGAGGCCGTAGCCCTCGACGTAGCGCAACCCGTATTGCTCGAAGAGCCGCTGCGCCACCGCCTGCGGCATGGCGGCCCCGCCGCCGCCGATGTGGCACAGGCTGCTCAGGTCGAAGCTCGCGAAGTTCGGGCTGCTCATCAGGTCGATGACCATCGTGGGGATGTTGGTCCAGCTCGTGACCTTGCGGCGCGAGATCAGGCGGCCCGCCACTTCGCGGTCCCAGCGGGGCATCACCACGAGCGTGCCGCTGCTCATGATGGTGGTGTGCAGTACGCTCACCACGCCGGTGATGTGGAACATCGGCACCACTGCCAGCACCACCGTCTCGCTGGACGACTGGCCCCAGAGCACGCTGGCATAGGCGTTGTGCATCAGGCTGGAATGGTGGTGGATGCAACCCTTGGGCAGGCCCGTGGTGCCGCTGGTGTAGGGCAGCAGCGCCATGTCGTTGGCACCCACCACGTGTTCCGACGCGGCATGTCCGGCCGCCAGCGCATCGGTCCAGGCCGTCACCTCGCCCCCGGCCAACGCGGGCAGCGGGTGGCGCGTGAGCAGCCAGTCGCGCCAGGCCGGCGGCGGTGATTCGTCGCCCTGCACTCCGGCATCGAAGGCGTCGGTGAATTGCGTGACGATCAGGCGCGACAGCCGATCGCCGGCCGGCAGCGCATCGCTGGCTTTCACGAGTTCTGGCGCCAGGTCGCCGGTGGTGATGGCCACCTTCGCATCGGAATCGGTGATGTAGTGCTTGAGCTCCTCGGCCCGGTTCATGGGGTTGACCGGCACCACGACCGCGTTGGCCCGCAGGATCGCGAAATGCGCGATGACCAGTTGGGGGCAGTTCTGCATGTCGAGCAGCACGCGGTCGCCGCGCTGCACGCCCAGCGTCTGCAGGGTGCCCGCCAGGCGCTCGGCCTGGTCGGCCAGGTCGCGGTACGAGGTCTCGCGGCCGAAGAAGACCAGGGCGGCCTTGTCGGGGAAGCGCGCGGCCGAGGTGGCGAGGTTGTGCCACAGCGAGGTGGCGGGAACGGTGATCGAGCGGGGCAGGCGCGGCGGCCAGAACTTGAAGTGCGGGCGATCCATGTAGTCTCCGTGAAGCCGCCGCAAGCCTACGCCGTGCTCCGCACGGTCCGCATCGGGGAAGCCCCGAGCGCGTCACATGGGCGACTTCGAGGGCCCGGAGCATCGAAGCCCCTGCGGCGCGCGCCGGCCGACAGACAGCCGGCCCGTTCTGCCTTACAACGGCGATCCCCTGTTCAACCACCACCGAGGAGTTTCCATGGCAGCAGACAAGCGCGCGAGTGTTCATTGGGAAGGCGCCGGCAAGACCGGCAAGGGCCAGATCAGCACCGAGACCGGTGCGCTCAAGGACTACCCCTACGGCTTCAAGAGCCGCTTCGAGGACGACCGCACCGGCACCAATCCGGAAGAGATCCTGGGCGCCGCGCACGCCGGCTGCCTGACGATGGCGCTGGCCTTCGCGCTCGAAGGCGCAGGCTTCACCGCGACGAGCATCGACACCCAGGCCGCCGTACGGCTGGCCAAGGACGGCCCGGGCTTCAAGATCGACCGCATCCAACTCGAACTCGAAGCCGTGATCCCCGGCATCGACGAGGCCAAGTTCCAGGAACTCGCGGCTGGCGCCAAGGCCGGCTGCCCGCTGTCGAAGGCGCTGGCCAGCGTGCCCGAGATCACGCTGAAGGCGACGCTCAAGAGCTGAGGCGCCCGGCCCAGGGCCGCTGTTTATGATCGCCCGCACAACACCGAGACGAATATGAACAGCATCAAGAAAATGGTGGTGGCGGCCTGCTGCCTGGCAGCGTCTGCCGCCGCCCTGGCCGCCTTTCCCGACAAGCCGATCAAGGTCGTGATCGGCTTCCCGGCCGGCGGGCCGCTCGACCAGCACGCGCGGCTGCTCACCGACAAGCTGCAAGGCGTGCTCGGCCAGCCGATCGTGATCGACTACAAGCCCGGCGCCGGCGGCTCCGTCGGCGCCGATGCGGTGGCCAAGAGCCCGGCCGACGGCTACACGTTGATGCTGGCGAACACCGGCGTGGCCGTGATCAACGGCGCGCTGTACAGCAAGCTCCCCTACAACACGCTGAAGGACTTCACCCCCATCGCGCGCACCGCGATGCAGCCGCTGGCGCTGCTGGTCACGCCCAAGCTCCCGGTGAACGACCTGCAGGAGTTCGTGCGCTACGCCAAGGCGCGGCCGGGCCAGGTCAACTACGGCTCGGCCGGCAACGGCGGCATCAGCCACCTGGTGCCGGAGATGTTCAAGACCGCCACCGGCCTCTTCATGGTGCACATCCCCTACCGCGGCAGCGCACCGGCCTTCACCGACCTGATGGGCGGCCAGGTGCAGTTCATGGCCGAGTCGATTCCGCAGGCGGCCAACTACCACAAGCAGGGCAAGGTGCGCGCGCTGGCCGTCACCAGTGCGCAGCGCAACCCGGCGCTGCCCGACATCCCGACCGTCATCGAGACCGGCATCAAGGGCTTCGAGGTGGTGGGCTTCTACGGCTTCCTGGCGCCGGCCGGCACACCCAAGGACGTGGTGGCCAGGCTCTCCGATGCGTTCAAGCAGGTGCTGGGCAGTGCGGAGGTGCGCGAGCGCATGATCAGCCAGGGGGCCGACCCGGCCTTCCTGGGCAGCGAAGAGTTCGGCCGATTCCTCGCCACCGAAACGCCGCGTTGGGAGAAGGCCGTGAAGGCCTCGGGCGCCAGAATGGATTGATCCTGCGCCGCCGGCGCGCCGTGTTGGTGCGCCGGTTCGTCCGCCGGCGCGCATGGGCGGGCACAAAAGCTGCTGAGACACGGGACCATGTCCATCACAGGTCCTGCCATGAAAGCATCCAGGCGCCATGTCGCGCTCACGCTCGCCCTCGCTTCGGTCACCCTGCTCGCCGCAGGTGGCGCGCAAGCACAGAGCGCCCTCGAGAACATCCAGAAGTCGAAGACCCTCAAGGTCGCGATCCCCACCGACTACCCGCCCTACGGCTACGTCGGCCCCGACATGGCGCCGCAGGGCCTGGACGTGGAAATGGCGAAGCTGATCGCCGCCAAGCTCGGCGCCAAGGTCGAGTTGGTGCCGGTGACCAGCGCCAACCGCATCCCCTACCTGCAGACGAAGAAGGCCGACCTCGTGATCTCCACGCTGGGCAAGAACGCCGAGCGCGAGAAGGTGATCGACTTCAGCTCGGCCTACGCGCCCTTCTTCCAGGCCGTTTATGCCTCGAAGAGCCTGAACATCAAGAGCTTTGCCGACCTGGGCGGCAAGAGCGTGGCCGTGACGCGCGGCGCCATGGAAGACCAGGAACTGGCCAAGGTCGCGCCCGCCAGCCTGGACTACAAGCGCTTCGAGGACAACAACGCGACCATCGCCGCCTTCGTCGCGGGCCAGACGCAGACACTGGCCACCAGCGCCGCCGTGGCCGGCAACATGATGCAGAAGAACCCGCAGCTGGGCGCCGAATACAAGCTGCTGCTGAAAGACAGCCCTTGCTTCATCGGCATCGCCAAGGGCGAAGATGCGTTGAAGGCCAAGGTGAACGAGATCATCGCGGCGGCCAAGAAGGACGGCACGCTCGACGCGATGTCGAAGAAGTTCCTCGGCAAAGAGGCCGGCGACTTGCCCCTCTGATCGAAGCACCGCCTGCCATCGCATCGTCTCGAGCATGGAGTTCGACTTCGGCGCCGTCCTCGGCCAGTGGCCCCTGCTGGTCAAGGGCATCCTGTGGACCCTGGGCCTCACGCTCGTCGCCACGCTGATCGGCATGGTGGTCGGCGTGCTGTGCGCCTGGGCGCGGGCCAACGGGCCGGCCTGGCTGCGCTGGACCGTGGGCGCCTACGTGGAGCTGATCCGCAACACACCCTTCATCGTGCAGTTGTTCTTCATCTTCTTCGGGCTGCCGGCCGCGGGCTTCAAGCTCTCGCCCGAAGTCGCCTCGGTCATCGCGATGGTGATGAATCTCGGCGCCTACGCCACTGAGATCATCCGCGCGGGCATCGAGGCCACGCCCAAGGGCCAGATCGAAGCGGCGGTGAGCCTGGCGCTCAACCGCGTGCAGGTGTTCACGCGCGTGGTGCTGCCGCCGGCGATGAAGAAGGTGTGGCCCGCGATGGTGAGCCAGATCATCATCGTCATGCTGGGTTCGGCCGTGTGCAGCCAGATCTCGACCGAAGAACTGAGCTACGCGGCCAACCTGATCCAGAGCCGCAACTTCCGCGCCTTCGAGGCCTTCATCATCGCGACCGTCATCTACCTGGCGCTTTCGGTGGCTGCGCGGCGGCTGCTCAACTGGGCCGGGCCGAAGTTCTTCTTCGGCAAGTAGATCGAGGCGCCCTCATGGTCGAGTTCTCTCTCTGGGACATCCTGCGCAACCTTCTGCTGGCGCTGCGCTGGACCGTCGTGCTGTCGTTGATCGCCTTCGTCGGCGGCGGGCTCGTCGGCGGGCTTCTGCTCTTCCTGCGCCTGTCGGGCGGCGAGGTAGCTGAACGGCTCATCGGGCTCTACGTGCAGCTGTTCCAGGGCACGCCGCTGCTGATGCAGCTGTTCCTGGCCTACTTCGGCATCGCGCTGTTCGGCATCGAGGTCTCGGCATGGACCGCGGCCTCGTTGGCGTTGACGCTCTACACCAGCGCCTTCCTCACCGAGATCTGGCGCGGCTGCGTGGCCTCCATCCCCAAGGGCCAGTGGGAGGCCTCGGGCAGCCTCGCCCTGAACTTCGGCGAGCAGATGCGCCACGTGATCCTGCCCCAGGCGCTGCGCATCGCGGTGGCGCCGACGGTGGGCTTCCTGGTGCAGGTCATCAAGGGCACCGCGCTGGCGTCCGTCATCGGCTTCATCGAGCTGACCAAGGCCGGCAGCATGATCTCGAACGCCACCTTCAAACCCTTCGTGGTCTTCAGCTGCGTGGCCCTGCTCTATTTCGCGCTGTGCTTCCCCGTGAGCCTGTACGCCAAGACCCTCGAAAGGAAAATGCATGGCGCTCGTCGTTGAAGCCCCGGCCCCACGCCCCGCGCGCGTCTCGGAAGCCGCCGCGCCCATCGTGCGCATCACGGCGCTGCGCAAGTCCTACGGCACGAACGAAGTGCTCAAGGGCATCGACCTGGACGTACGGCGCGGCGAGGTGATCGCCATCATCGGCAAGAGCGGCTCGGGCAAGAGCACGCTGCTTCGCTGCATCAACGGGCTGGAGGTGTTCCAGGAAGGCTCGCTCACGGTCGACGGCAAGCCGCTGCTGCACGAGAGCGCCATGGCCATGCGCGAGCTGCGGCAGCACGTGGGCATGATCTTCCAGAGCTTCAACCTGTTCCCGCACCTGACGGTGGGCAAGAACGTGATGCTGGCGCCCACGCTGGTCAAGAAGCGCAGCGGTCTCGAAGCCGCCTCCCAGGCGCGCAAGCTGCTCGAGCGCGTGGGGCTGGAGCAGAAGTTCGACGCCATGCCCGACCAGCTGTCGGGCGGCCAGCAGCAGCGCGTGGCCATCGCCCGCGCGCTGGCCATGGAGCCGGCGGTGCTGCTGTGCGACGAGATCACCTCGGCGCTCGACCCCGAACTGGTCGGCGAGGTGCTGCGCGTGGTCGAATCGCTGGCCGAGGAAGGCATGACGCTCCTGATGGTGACGCACGAGATGAGCTTCGCGCGCAAGGTCAGCGACCGGGTGATCTTCATGCACCAGGGGCGCGTGCACGAGATGGGGCCGCCGGACCAGCTGTTCGGCAGCCCGCAGACGCCCGAGCTGAAACAGTTTCTTTCGTCGCTGCACGACTGAAGCGCCCCAAAAGAGGAACCCCGCGGGCTGTGGCAAGCTCGCAGCGGTATGCGACACCGCTTTTCTTCGCCACTCCCTCGCCGGCTCGTGCTGCGCAGCCTGCTGGGCGCGGCCGCGTCCACGCCCCTGGCCGCCCTGGCCGGCTTCAATTTCTTCACCAGCGAATACACCGCCAGCCGCGAAGAGCTGCAGGCCCAGATCGCCAAGCGCTTCCCGGTGCAGCAGCGCTATGCCGAACTCTTCACCGTGGGGCTGCGCGACCCGCAACTGGGCCTGGACGCCGCAAACAACCGTGCCGCCATCACGGCCGTGCTCAGCATCGCGAGCCCGCTGCTGCAGCCCGGCACCGTCGAGGGCGTGGTCGCCGTCAGCAGCGCGCTGCGGTACGACGCGCCGGCGCGTGCGTTGCGCCTCGACCAGCCGCGTGCCGAACGGCTGGAACTGCAGGGCGTGACGGGCCGCGATGCCGAGCGCCTGCAGCGCATCGGCGCGACGATCGCGCAGGAACTGCTGCGCGACCAGCCGCTGCGCACCTTTACCGCCGAAGAGCTGACGGTCGGGCGCAAGACCTACGAGATCGGTGACATCACGGTGCAACAAGGCGGCATCAAGGTCGAGCTGAAATGAAAAGCATGCCCAGATTCGCGCCCTTCGCGCCCTTCACGACCGTCACCGCCATTTGCGCGCTCGCCGCCACGCTCCTGGTCGCCGCCTGCTCGGCGGTCGCACCGGCTTCACCCAAAGGCTTCGACCTGCAGGCCCACCGCGGCGGCCGCGCGCTCGCACCCGAGAACACGCTGGCCGCCTTCGACCACGCGATGGACATGGGCGTGACCACGCTCGAACTCGACATCGGCCTCACCGCCGACGGCGTGGTGGTGATCTCGCACGACACCGTGCTGAACCCCGACCACACGCGCGATGCGTCGGGCGGATTCCTTCGCGCCAAAGGGCCGGCGATTCGCACGCTGACGCTCGCGGAGCTGCAGCGCTACGACGTCGGCCGCATCGACCCCGCCACCAGCTACGGCCGGCAGTTCGCGCGGCAGCAGGCGCGCGACGGCGAGCGCATTCCCACGCTGGCGGCGCTCTTCGACCGTGTTCGAGCGCGCGGCGCGACGCAGGTGCGCTTCAACATCGAGACCAAGCTGGACCCGGCCCTGCCCGGTGAAACCGCGTCGCCCGAAATCATGGTGCGGGCGTTGCTCGCCGAGATCGACAAATCCGGCATGGCCGATCGCGTGACGGTGCAGAGCTTCGACTGGCGCACCCTCGCGCTGGTCGGCCAGTGGGCACCGCAGCTTCAGCGCGCCTACCTGACGAGCAGCCGCACGCTGAAAGACCCGCGGTGGACCGCCGGCCTGCGCCTGGAAGACTTCGGCTCCGCACCCCAGCTGGTTCGCGCCGCAGCGGGCCCGACTCGACGGCCGGTGATCTGGTCGCCGGCGTTCAACGACCTCACGGCGGCGCAGGTCCGCGAAGCGCAGACGCTAGGCCTGCCCGTCCTCCCCTGGACCGTGAACCAGCGCGCCGACATGGCCCGGCTGATGGACTGGAAGGTGGACGGCATCATCACCGACGACCCCGTGCTGCTGCGCGAGCTGATGCGCGAGCGCGGCATGGCGCTGCCTGCCGGCCGCTGATCCGGCGCGCTGCGCAGGCGCACATGCGCGCCGGGCCTGAGCTGCAGCCGCAGCGACGGCCGCACGCGGTTTCATAATCGCCGGCAATGTCCCGACAAAGCCCCACTTCCGCCGCCCCGCACGCGGGCGCCATCACCGACGTCGCCGGCATCGAGGTCGGCCATTTCAGCGACCCGCGCCGGCCCACCGGCTGCACCGTGATCCTGGCGCGCGAAGGCGCGGTGGCGGGCGTGGACGTGCGCGGCGCCGCACCCGGCACGCGCGAGACCGACCTGCTCGCGCCGGGCAACCTCGTGCAGCAGGTCCACGCCGTGATGCTGGCCGGCGGCAGTGCGTGGGGCCTGGCCGCCGCCGAGGGCGCGATGCGCTGGCTCGAGGAACGCGACGTCGGCCTCGACGTGCGCTTCGGCACCTTGCCGATCGTGCCGGCAGCGGTGCTCTTCGACCTGCCGCTGGGCGACGCGCGCATCCGGCCCGATGCGGCTGCAGGCTATGCGGCATGCGACGCCGCATCGGCGGCTGCGCCACAAGAAGGCAACGTCGGTGCCGGCAGCGGTGCGCTGGTCGGCAAGCTGTTCGGCCTGCATCGCGCGATGAAGGGCGGCATCGGCACCGCATCGGTGACGGTCAAGGGCGTGACGGTCGGCGCGCTGATCGCCTGCAACGCGCTTGGCGATGTGATCGACCCCGACACCGGCCGCGTCGTCGCCGGGGCGCGCACCGAAGACGGCCTCGCGCTGCTCGACACCCGGCGCGCGCTGCTGCGCGGCGACCTGCCGCTGCCGCTGCTCGCCGGCACCAACACCACCATCGGCGTGATCGCGACCGATGCGCGGCTCACCAAGGTACAGGCCAACCGGCTTGCCGTCGTGGCGCATGACGGACTGGCTCGCGCCATCAACCCGGTCCACACGATGAGCGATGGCGACACGCTGTTCGCCTTGGCCACGGGCCGCGTGCCGTTGGAAGGCGACGCACCGGGCATGACGGTGCTGAGCACCATGGCCGCCGAAGTGGTGGCACGTGCGACGCTGCGTGCGGTGCTCGCCGCACGCACGGTGGACGTGGGCGAAAGCCGGTATCCGGACTCGACCACCCTGCGTCACGACACTCGAGACTGAAGAAGAACGCCCAGCCGGAAGATTTTGGAACCTTCCGCGCAGACGCTGCGACTAAGCCCGCAGTCAGCATCGCTGCGCAACGTCAACACCCTCCAGCAGGCCGCGCCTCCGCCGCCTGGCATTGGGCAAGCCGAGTCGCACGGCGATGTTCAATCAAGTGCCGTTCCCCGTTCCCCCGCGGGGGGCAGCGTCATACGAGCACACGCCTGGATGACGACGGACAACGACGACGAGCTGCACAACATCTTTCGCGAAGCCGTGGAAGACTATTGCCGGTACGAAGGCATCGATGACATCGACGCAGTTCTGGCCGGCGCCATCATCGTCCGAGACTCGCACTTCCTTCGCTTCGAGCTGCTGCACGAGTCGGCCCTGTGCCGAATCCTCATCACCATGCCGCGCCCGCCCGACGAGGTGGCGGCCGAGGCCTCGGCATGGATGCTGCGCGCCAACTTCGACGAGGCCAGCGACTACCTCCTCATGTTCAGCCTGCACCCGGACACCGGCGACCCCGTGTTGATGCTGCACGTGCCACCGCACAGGCTGATGGAAGCCGATTCGATCGGTGAAGCGGTCGACGCTGCACTCGAAGAGATCGATCGGTGGGAAGCACTGATCCAGAAGATGCGGCAGCAAACGTCTGCCGATCCGCACTTGTTTTTGTCACCCTGAGAACATGAGGCCCCATGACGTCTTCCAATGTGTCCCGCACGAACTTCCATGCTGGTCCGGATGCCCGAACACAGCGCGCGCAGCATCTCAAGAACGAAAAGAAGGCCCCCCCGACCGATGCCCAACGGAAACTCGAGATCGGCGGAAGCGACAAGCTTGCCAGGCAAGCCCTGAGCATCCTGGAGCCAAGCAACCGTACATGCGGAACGTGGACCGAAGACGGGGAACGACCCGAATCACTGGTCGACCCGGACGAGTCCGGACGATCTTGCGAGACGGACGACGAAAGCGGTATGTCGACGGCCTTCAGCAGCGAACCCTGTGAGTGGAACCACCATTCCCTGCAGACCGCCGAAGCCATTCACTGCGACAGCAAGACATACGAAGACACGCTCCGCCTGTTCGACAGGCTGTGGTCGAAGGAGTTGGCGTCAGGAAACCCCCGGCTCGAAGTCGTTCCCGGCAGCGGGCATCCAGAGCGTATTCCCCAGCTGCAAAAAAGACCGGAGTCTGAACTGCCCACGAGGTTCACGGCGCGGGCCAAGGCATTCACCGACGGTGCGAGCCGCAGTCTCAAGCGCGCCTACACCGCCGGCGTCACGAGCTTCAGGAACAACACGCACAAAAGACGCACCTCAGGGGCGCAGTTTGCACCCAAGCCCTTCGCGAACATCGTGTCCCCCGTGAGTCTCGATGTGCAAGCGCCCAGCAATGCAGTGTGGGCAGCCGCCTTCGGAACGCGCGGCGGCGGCGACGGCGTCTGCGTCGACGCCGGCATGGCCGCCGCCGCCGGCCCGATGGTGGTCGACATCGTTGCCACCATCCAAGGATCGATCGACTACCAAGAAAAAAAGTACCTGGCCAAACTCGTCTTTCTGGCAAACGCACACGGATGGCTGCAGTTCGTACACGGCAACCAGACGCCTGAGACTGCCCGGCAATACCTCGCTTGCGAGAATGCCAAGCAGTGGATTCCCGACGTCAGCAACAAGGTGGCCCGACAGCTCGAATTGCGCAATGACTATGCGACGGCACGCGACGCAGGCATGCAGCCGCTGGCTGTGGCCGTCAACACCGCGCATATCGCCGGCGGCGCAGTTCCGCTGGTGGGCAACGTGATCGGGCTGGTCAACGGCCCCATCGACGTGCGGCACGGGCAAGTGGAATTCGACGGCCAGCAAGCCCGCAAGAAGACACTCTCGAAGCGCCGTGAGGTCGCGGAGAAGCTCACCGAGCGTTGGCAGACGAGCGCGCCGGAGAGAGGCGAACGTGCCGTGATCTTGCGAGGCTACCAAAGAGCGCTGGAGAAAGGCATCAAGAAGACGCAATGGGAAAAGGGATTCGGGGCCATCAGAACGATCAAGGGAACGCTGAACACCGCCAACAACGCGGTTGCCCTGGGTGTCGGGATCGCAGCATTGGCAGGCGTTGCCGCCTTGGGACCGGCGGCCCTGGTCTTCCTCGGCATCGCTGCAGCGGTCGGGGGTATCTACTACGGCAGCGCGGCCGCCAAAATGAAGTTCCGCTCCGTTCAAGCCCACGCCATGAAGCGCGCCCAGCGCGACTTCAACGTCATTGCAGTGACGCACAAGCTCGATGGTCTCAAAGCGCTGATGAATGAGGCCGTCGACGAAGGCGCCGGGATTCACCCCGTCCACGTTCAGCGAGGCGAAGGCGACTTCAAGGCATCCGACCGAAAGGCCTTCGGCGGCACGCATCGCGGCAAGGTCGACCTGTTGCGCAGCCCCCAGGCTGCCGTCCATCTGATGGCCGCTCACCTCGACGGCTTTCTCGACAGTGATCTGGATTGGGACCAGCTCCAAAAGGACGAGCATGTTCAGTTCCTTCTGGAAATCGGCATGGAACCCTTGACCTTCAAGGCGATGATGATCGACGCGGCCAGCAAGAGCGACGTGCGGGAGCGAATGGCCGTGCTCAAGACCAGCATCGCCACGGCGATGCAGACAGAAGTCACCATCCGGGACGGCGTCGAACCCTGGCCGCATGTGTCGGTGTTCATGGCAAAGGTTCTCGACTGCGCACAGTTGGTTGGCGAATCGATCCTTGATTGGCGAGACGGCACCGACGAGGGGCCTCTTTCGGCTGAAATGAACGAAGCCGCAGGTGCACTCGAGGCACCCCTCGATGACCTGAAGCGAATAGCCGAGGATTTGCAGAGCGGCAAGTTCACATCCAAAGCGCAGCGACACGAAGCGCAGAGAGCATTCCTCAAAACGGCAGGCGACTACTTGGCGCGCCTGGAGACCGCCATCACCGTCGCGAAAGGCGCCGATGGCACGGTGTACGGCGAGGTCGCATTCATGGTCCGGAGCCAAACCGACGAAGCGCTGTTCATCACGGGCTTCAAGGAGACGATGAAGGAGCTGGTCGACTTCATCAAACCCGACTACGACCAGAACGTCGATCCGGTCACGCGCTTCTGCATCGGGCTGTACCGGGAGTTCGAAGACCCGGACGTCGGGCCAGGGCTGGGTGTGCTCGACGAGTCGAGCGCGCCGTCGGTAGACCTGACCGATGGGCCTGCCGTGATGCCCCCGCTTCCGTCCACGCCGATGCCCATGCCGATGTTGCCGCAGCTGCCACAGGCGATGCCGTCGCTTCCTCAGATGCCGCTTCCTCGGGTACCTCTCACGATGCCGACGCCGCCGCAGCAGCCACAGGCGATGCCATCGCTGTCGTTGATACCGCCAGTGCTCGTTCCGCCGCAGCGGCAGCTTCCCGCATTGCCGCCGCTGCCACTGCAAGTCCGGAACGATGGCGCCGCCCAGGCACGAAGGATGCCTGCGCTCGCGCTCAACGCCGTTGCTGCCGGCGCGCCGCAGGAGCGGACCGGCGCGCAGCAGCCACGCACGGCAGACACGCCCAGGCCTGGCGCAAGCATGCCCGAGCGCGGCGGTCGCACGATGCCGCGCAAAAGCCGCGACGTGCTGCCACCTCCCATTCGGCCATGACCACCGGCGCAGACCCGCGTCGAGCGCTACACCGTTCGTGCGCTTTGTAACGAAGCGACGGCCCGATGCCCAGCACAATGCGGCGCTCCAGCGCGACCGAGACAAGGCCTCGCGCTTCATCCCGCTTGTTCCGCATGCCCCGCACCATCCGCCTCATCCTCCTGTCCATCCGCGACCTGATTGCGTCCGCCGGCCCCATCGTCTTCATCGTCATCGGCCTACTGATCGCTGCCTACTGGTGGCTCGACCCGCAGCCGCCCCGCCGCGTGACGCTCGCGACCGGGCCCGCAGGCAGCGCGTATGCCGAGTTCGGCAAGCGCTACGCGGCGGCCTTGAAGGCCAACGGCATCGAGGTCGAGCTCAAGGCCACCGACGGCTCGCAAGACAACCTGCAGCTGCTGCGCAGCGGCGGCGCCGACGTGGGCTTCGTGCGCGGCGGCAGCGCCGACCCGGTGGCCGATGAAGAGGCCGGGCTGACGTCGCTGGGCAGCCTGTTCTACGAGCCGCTGTGGGTGTTCTACCGCGCCGACGCGGGCCGCGCGGTCGACCGCAAGACCGGGCGCCCGAGCTCGGTCGCGCAGTTCAAGGACCTGCGCGTCAACGTCGACAAACCCGGCAGCGGCGTACCCGAGATAATGGACCGGGTGTTCCGTGCCCACCACATGGAGCCGCAGACGCTGCAGTTGTCGAACCTCGAACAGACGCCCGCCACCGAAGCGCTCCAGGCCGGCCTGCTCGACGTGATCGTGCTGGCGTCGGCACCGCAGTCGCCGCTAGTGCAGCGGCTGCTGCGCGCGCCCGACATCCGGCTCATGGATTTCGACCAGGCCGACGCTTATTCACGGCGCTTCGCCTTTCTTCAGCCGGTGACATTGCCGCGCGGCGTGGTCGATCTCGCCATCGACCTGCCACCCGGCGACAAGACCATGCTGGCCGCCACGACCTCGCTGCTCGCGCGCGAGAAGACCCATCCCGCACTGCGCCAGCTGTTCGCGCAGAGCGCGCAGACTTTGCACAGCAGCGCCGGCTGGTTCAATCGTGCGCGGGACTTTCCGAACACGCGCACCAGCGAACTGCCGGTGAGCCCCGAAGGCGACCGCGCCATCAACGGCACGCCGCCCTTCTGGCAGCGCTACCTGCCCTTCTGGGCCAGCAACCTCGTCGAGCGCATGTGGCTGGTGCTGGGCGGCTTGCTGGTGCTGATGCTGCCGCTGTCGCGCGTGGTGCCGCCGCTCTACCAGTTTCGCGTGCGCCGCCGCGTGTTCCGCTGGTATGCCCGGCTGCGCGAGGTCGAGGCCAAGGTCGACGCGCGCGAGGGCGACCGCGACGAGTTGGTGAAGGAGCTCGACGACCTGGACCGCCGCGTCAACAAGGTGGCGGTGCCGCTGTCCTATGCGGAAGAGCTGTATGCGCTGCGGAACAACATCTATGCGGTGCGTAAGCGGTTGATGGCGACGTGGCCCCAGGCGGTGAAGTGAGGCGCAGCCATCACTGCTGCACCCGCAACAGCTTCCCGTTGGCACTGTCGGTCAACAGATAGAGCCATCCATCCGGCCCCTGCCGCACGTCGCGTATGCGCTCGCCTCGATCGGCCAGCAGGCGCTCGCGCGCGACCACCGTGTTGCCGTTGAGCGTGAGCCGCCACAGCGCGGTGCCAGCCAGCGCGCCGACGAACAGGCTGCCCTTCCAGTCAGGCAGCGCGTCGCCCGTGTAGAAGGCCATTCCGCTGGGTGCGATGGACGATTTCTGCGTGCCAGGCGTCCAGGCCGAGCCGTCACTTTTTTCCCAGTAGGTCAGCGGCTGTTCCATGCCGGCTTTGGCCGTGCCTTCGCCGATTTGCGTGAGCGTGCCGTATTCCTGGCCGTAGCTGATGACGGGCCAGCCGTAGTTCCGGCCGGGCAGCGCCAGGTTGACCTCGTCGCCGCCCTGCGGGCCGTGCTCGTCGACCCACAAATCGCCGGTCGTCGGATGCAGCGCTGCGCCCTGCACGTTGCGGTGGCCATAGCTCCATATCTGCGGCAACGCTCCCGCAACGCCGAAATTGGGATTGCCCGCGGCCGGTGCGCCGTCGGTCGTGATGCGCATCACCTTGCCGTGGCCGCGGGTCAGGTCCTGCGAAAAGCCGCGCTGGTCGTTGTTGAGGCGCTCGCCCAGCGTCACGAACAGGTTGCCGCCGCGGTCGAAGACCAGCCGCGAGCCGAAGTGCGAGGTGCTCTGCGCCCTCGGCAACTGCCGGAAGATCACGGTCACGTTGGCAAGCGTGCGTGCAGTCACGTCGAGTTCGGCGCGTGCGACCGCCGTACTGTTGAGGCTGGCATTGCCCCCATCGCGCTCGGCATAGCTGAAGTAGATGCGGCGATTGGTCGTGAAGCCTGGATCGACGGCCACATCGAGCAGGCCGCCCTGCCCCGCCGAGTCGACGGTGGGCAGGCCGTTGACCTGGTCGGCACCGCCGTTGACCGGCGAGCCGTCGGCATTGCGCAGGCGCAACTGACCACTGCGTTGGGTGATCAGCAGTTTGCCGTCGGGCAAGAAGGCCAAACTCCAGGGCGTGTTGAGGCCACTGGCCAACTCGACCACCTTGACCTGCATCGGGCCGGACGGCGGTGGCGCGCCGGCCACGGGTGGCGCTGCGGGGCCGGCCGCGGGGCCGGGCGCAGGCGCGGGTGCTGGAGAAGGTGCCGGGGCCGGCGTGGGCCCGGCCGCGCCGGTGACGCCGAAGCCACCGAGCGCGACGCTGCCGCCACCGCCTCCACCCCCGCAGCTTGCGAGAAGCACCATCGACGCTGCCATGCACCGGATCGCTGCCGCCATGTCCGCTCCTTGTTGGCGCCACGGGCGCCAGGACCGCCATGTGAGCGCAGACCGGCTGCGCCGGCAATAGGACGAAACCGCGTTGCTCGACGACTCGACCGCCTTACGGTTTACGGCTTAAGGCTTACTTGAGCGCCTTGAAGCGCATGCGGTGCGGCTTGGCGCCTTCTTCACCCAGGCGCTTCTTCTTGTCGGCTTCGTACTCCTGGTAGTTGCCGTTGAAGAAGGTCCACTGGCTGTCGCCTTCGGCCGCCAGGATGTGGGTGGCGATGCGGTCGAGGAACCAGCGGTCATGGCTGATGACGAGCACCGAGCCCGCGAATTCGAGCAGCGCGTCTTCGAGCGCGCGCAGCGTCTCGACGTCAAGGTCGTTCGAGGGTTCGTCGAGCATCAGCACGTTGCCGCCCGCGATCAGCGTCTTGGCCAGGTGCAGGCGGCCGCGCTCGCCACCGGACAGCGTGCCGACCTTCTTCTGCTGGTCGGAACCGTTGAAGTTGAAACGACCGGCATAGGCGCGGCTCGCCATCTGGAACTTGCCGACGTTGATGATGTCGAGGCCGTTCGAGATGTCTTCCCACACGGTCTTCTCGTTGCCGAGCGCGTCGCGGGTCTGGTCGACGAAGGCCATCTTGACGGTCGAGCCGATCACCACTTCGCCGGTGTCCGGCTTTTCCTTGCCCGCGATCAGCTTGAACAGCGTCGACTTGCCGGCACCGTTCGGGCCGATGATGCCGACGATGGCGCCCGCGGGAATCTCGAAGCTCAGGTTGTCGATGAGCACGCGGTCGCCGAAGGACTTGGTGACGTTCTTGAACTCGATCACCTGGTTGCCCAGGCGCTCGGCGACAGGAATGAAGATTTCCTGCGTCTCGTTGCGGCGCTGGTATTCGAAGTCGCTCAGTTCCTCGAAGCGGGCCAGGCGCGATTTGCTCTTGGCCTGGCGCGCCTTGGGGTTCTGGCGCGACCACTCGAGCTCCTTCTTCAGGGCCTTGGCGTGGGCTTCTTCGCTCTTCTGCTCCTGCGCCAGGCGTTCGCCCTTCTGCTCGAGCCAGGTGCTGTAGTTGCCCTTCCAAGGGATGCCGCGACCGCGGTCGAGTTCGAGAATCCACTCGGCCGCGTTGTCGAGGAAGTAGCGATCGTGGGTGATCGCGACCACGGTGCCCGGAAAGCGCTGCAAAAAGACTTCGAGCCACTCGACCGATTCGGCGTCCAGGTGATTGGTGGGTTCGTCGAGCAGCAGCATGTCGGGCTTCGACAGGAGCAACCGGCACAGCGCCACGCGGCGCTTTTCGCCGCCCGACAGCACGCCGATGTTGGCTTCCCACGGCGGCAGGCGCAGCGCGTCGGCGGCGATCTCGAGTTGGTGCTCCGAATCGGTGCCGGCGGTCGCGATGATGGCTTCGAGCTCGGCCTGCTCGGCCGCCAGCGCGTCGAAGTCGGCGTCTTCGGCACCATAGGCCACGTAGACCTCTTCGAGCCGCGCCTTGGCCGCATACACCGCGCCCATCGCCTCTTCGACCGACTCGCGGACCGTGTGCGCCGCGTTCAGCTTCGGCTCCTGTTCGAGGTAGCCGATGGTCAGGCCCGGCATGGGCAGCGCCTCGCCATCGATCTCCTTGTCGATGCCGGCCATGATCTTGAGCAGCGAGGACTTGCCCGAGCCGTTCAGGCCCAGCACGCCGATCTTGGCGCCCGGGAAAAAGGAAAGCGAAATGTCCTTCAAGATCTGCCGCTTGGGCGGCACGGTCTTGCTGACCTTGTTCATGGTGTAGACGTACTGGGCCATGGCTATCTTTGTTTGGGTGAAATCAGCTTGAGCTTGGGAAAATAGGTCTTGTAGCGCGCTCGGTCGCGCGACACGAGGGTGCACCCCAGATGTTGGGCATGGGCCCCGATGTAGAAATCCGGCAGTAGCGAAGTACGCGTGCCGCCGGCCTTGCGGTACTTGTGGAACGCCACCGCAGCGCCTCGCGCCGCAGAGTACGGGAGGTCCAACCTTTCGTACAACCTTGGAGGGAGCGCTGCGTCTGCGTCACGGTCCGAACTGAAGTACACCGAAACCTCGGCGTAAATCAGCGGATTGATCGCTAGCTTACCGCGGGTCAGGCAATCCGTGATGGCGGCGGCTGACCACTCCATCCAGTTACGGTCTTCGTGGATAACGTCGATCAGCACGTTGCTGTCGATGAGGAACAGTTCGCCGGCCTCACCGCTCGCCACGTGTCATCTCCAGCCATTCGTCGGCAGACAACTCAAGCTTGGACGTTCCACTGCCGCGCAGAAGTGCGATTGCTTCTTCGCCGGGAGTGGAGGCCCGCTTGACGGGCTTCACCACGATCTGCTTGTTGCGATACTCAAATTCGACCTCGTCATACGGCTTGAGGCCGGCGAGTTCGCGGATGTTCTGGGGGATTGTCACTTGCCCCTTCGATGTAAGTCGCATGTCGCGCCTGCAGTAATACTGTTCAAGTAAGAGTCTAACGCAGAACGAACCTGGCCAGGTCGGAAGGCGGGTCGCTTCAAATCCTGCCGCGGTCTGATGAAACACACTTGGAGCCGGGTCGGCCCGGGGCATGACCGTAGCGCTTGCAGCGCAGCTGACGCCCCCGCGCGCTGCTATTCTTCGCCCCCATGATTGCAGCCCCCGCCGGTAGTGCCTTCGAGCAGGCCAAGCAGCTCTTTCTCGACGGGCTCAAGGCCTTCAATGCCCAGCGATACGAAGAAGCGGAGTTCCACTTCCGCTCGTCGCTCGCGCTCCTGCCCGGAAGGGTCTCGACCCTCATCAACCTTGCGGCGACGCTGATCAAGCGTGTGAAGCCGCAGGAAGCATTGGAGGCGGCCGACCAGGTTCTGGCCGTCGAGCCCGACAACGCCGAGGCCTGGTTCCACAAGGCCAATGCGCTTTCTCAACTGGGCCAACACCAGGAAGCCCTGGCCGGATTCGAGAAGGTCTTGGCGGCGGGCACGCTGCCGGCCGCCGAGCCGTGGTTCTGCCATGGCCAGACGCTGCAGGCGCTCGACCAGCCACAGCAGGCGCTGGTGTCCTATCAACGCGCCTTGGCCGCCAACCCGAAGATGGCGCAAGCCTGGAGCAACCGCGGCGGCATCCTGCGGGAAATGCAGCGCAACGAGGAAGCCGCAGAAGCCTTCAGGCAAGCGCTGGCGCACGGGGCCGATGCCGATCTGCATCGCTTCTACCTGGCCTCGGTGTCGGCCCAGCCCCTGCCGCCTACCGCCCCGGCCAACTACGTCGAGACGCTGTTCGACGACTATGCAGACGACTTCGACGCGCATCTGGTGGACGTGCTCGGCTACCGGGCGCACAACACGCTGGTCGGGCACCTGGCGGCGATTCGCGGCGGGCCGTACCGCTCGACGCTGGACCTGGGCTGCGGCACGGGCCTGTGCGCGCCGCTGCTCAAGCCGATGACGCAGC
This sequence comes from Variovorax sp. KK3, assembly GCF_001984055.1. Classification (GTDB taxonomy): domain Bacteria; phylum Pseudomonadota; class Gammaproteobacteria; order Burkholderiales; family Burkholderiaceae_C; genus Variovorax. Next base: position 152,380 of record NZ_LYVO01000002.1, on the reverse strand, counting down.
GCCTCGTGGGTGTCGACCTGTCGAGCCTGATGCTCGAGAAGGCCCGCGCGCTCAACCTCTACGACGAACTCGTGCATGCCGACATCGTCGCGCACCTGCTGCAGACCCAGGAACGCCACGACCTGGTCGCATCCGCCGACGTCTTCATCTACGTCGGCGACCTCGATCCAGTGTTCGCGGCATTGGAGCGCGCGATGGAACCCGGCGGCATCTTCTGCTTCTCCGCCGAAAGCGCCTCCAGCGAGCGCCCCGATTTCGAGCTGCTGCCCAGCCTGCGCTACGCCCATTCGGAGCGCTACCTGCGCACGCTGGCCGAGCGCCGCGGCTTCGACGTTCTGCACCTGGTGCGTTCGCCGATTCGCGAAGACCAGCGCACGTCCATCCCGGGCATGTACGTTTACCTGAAACGCCGCTGAACCCGGGCCCCGGGAGGGCCCATTCGAACTCATGCGACAATTCAGGCCGTTGCCGGGTCCAGTTGCCCGCAACACCGGCTCCCTGCCGGGGACGAAGAAGGCCCACCCAAAGGCTTTCGGGCTCCACACCTTACCTTCATCTGCCCCTACTGGCCCCGCGTCGACAAGCACGACGCGCGGGTAGGCCGATACCACCGCGCCGTGCAAAGGCGCTTGTTTGACATCAATGAACTTTGACGATCTGAAGTTGGCCCCGGCCATCTTGAAAGCCGTGCACGAGCAAGGCTACGAAACGCCCACCCCGATCCAGGCCCAGGCGATTCCCGTGGTGCTCGATGGCCACGACCTGCTGGGCGGCGCCCAGACCGGCACCGGCAAGACCGCTGCCTTCACCCTCCCCCTGCTGCACAAGCTCACGATGAGCCGCAGCGCCACCAACAAGTTCGGCGGCACCGGCGTTCGCGCCCTCGTACTCACCCCCACCCGCGAACTCGCGGCGCAGGTCGAGGAATCGGTTCGCACCTACGGCAAGTACCTGCAGCAAAGCTCCACCGTGATCTTCGGTGGCGTGGGCATGAACCCGCAGATCGACCGCTTGAAGCGCGGCGTCGACATCCTGGTGGCCACCCCCGGCCGCCTGCTCGACCTGCAACAGCAGGGCATGCTGGACCTGTCGACCGTGCAGATCCTGGTGCTCGACGAAGCCGATCGCATGCTCGACATGGGCTTCATCCACGACGTGAAGAAGATCCTGGCGCTGATGCCGGAACAGAAGCAAAGCCTGCTGTTCTCCGCCACCTTCAGCGACGAGATCCGCGACCTGGCAGCCCGGCTGCTGCGCAACCCGCAAAGCGTTCAAGTTACGCCACGCAACACCACCGTGCAGCGCATCACGCAAGTGATCCACCCGGTGGGCCGCGGCAAGAAGAAGGCGCTGCTCGCGCACATCATCAGCGAGCACAACTGGAGCCAGGTGCTGGTGTTCACGCGCACCAAGTTCGGCGCCAACAGCGTCGCCGAATTCCTGACCAAGAACGGCATCGAGGCGATGGCGCTGCACGGCAACAAGAGCCAGAGCGCGCGCACCCAGGCGCTGGCCGGCTTCAAGAGCGGCGACATCCGCGCGCTGGTGGCCACCGACATCGCAGCGCGCGGCATCGACATCGACGAACTGCCGCACGTCGTGAACTACGAAGTCCCCAACATCAGCGAAGACTACGTGCACCGCATCGGCCGCACCGGCCGCGCCGGTGCCAGCGGCGAGGCGGTCAGCCTGGTGTGCCTGGACGAAGAAGGCTTCATGCAGGAGATCGAGCGCTTCACCAAGCAGCAGATCCCGGTGAAGGTGATCGAAGGCTTCGGCCCCGAAGAAGGCGAACGCGCCGAGCCCATCGCCATGGGCCGCCAGACCCTGTGGGGCGGCGCCGGCCGCCCGCCGAGCCGTGACGTGATGCAGGCCGCCGCCAAGGCTGCGCGCCAGGAAATGATGCAGCGCATCCGCGACAACAAGGCCACGCAGGGCGAACGCGGTGGCAACGGCGGCAATGGTGGCAACGGTGGCCAGCGCCGTGGCAACGGCGGCGGCCAGGGCGCCCAGGCGGGCCGCAACGGTGGCGGCCAGGGGCAAGGCCAAGGCCCGCGCGCCCAGTCGGGTCGCGGCGGCCAAGGCCCGGCACGCACGCCGCACCACGCCCCTCATCACGCGCCGCACCACGCACAGCACCATGTGCCGCACGAAGAGCGCCAGCCGCGCCATCACGGCAACAGCCACAGCCCCACGCAGGCCGATGCGCTGGCGCACCAACGCGCCGAGGCGATCGTCGGTGCCGCAGGCCAGCCTGATCCGTTGCGCACCAGCGTCGACAGCTTCGGCGGGCGCGGGCGTCGCGGCGGTGGTGGCGGCGGTGGCAATCGTTCGGGCGGCGGCGGTGGCGGCCGTTCGGGCGGCGGACGCTCCGGCGGTGGTGGCTACGGCGGCGGTGGCCGTTCCTACGGCCGCTGATCGGCCGAGAGTCTGGATACGAGGGCGCTGCGGCGCCCTTTTTTCATGCCTGCTCGGCCGGCGTTCGGGTCACGCGTACGTCACGCGCGCTTCATAGCATGCCCGCATCGACCCAGGAGCGGAGCAACCCATGCGCATCTCGTTGAAACATGCCGCACTCGCCGGCGCCGTCGCCGCAGCGCTGCTGTCGGCCTGCGGTGGTGGCGGTGGCGGCGGCTTTCCGTTCGTCCTGCCTAGCGTCGGGGGTGGCACGCCGAACACGCCGCCGCCCACGCCACCAACGCCCACGCCCCCTGAAAAGATGGACGTGAAGCTCATCAGCTTCAACGATCTGCATGGAAACCTGGAGCCGCCCAAGGTCTCGATCAGCGCACCCGCCACCGGGGGCGGCACGGTCTCCGTGCCCGCCGGTGGCGTGGCGTACATGGCCACCGCCGTTGCCGCGCTGAAGGCGCGAAACCCGAACAACGCCGTCGTATCGGCCGGCGACATGATCGGTGCTTCGCCGCTGGTGTCGTCCTTGTTCCTGGACGAGCCGACCATCGAGGCCGTCAACGAAATGAAGATCGACTTCAACGCGGTCGGCAATCATGAGTTCGACAAAGGCCAGACCGAACTGCTGCGCATGAAGAACGGCGGCTGCGCGAAGAACACGCCGCTCGAGCCTTGCCGCGTCAACAAGGCCTTCCCGGGCGCCAACTTCGGCTTTCTGGCGGCCAACACCGTCAAGGGGGACGGCAACACCCTTTTCCCCGCGACCGGCATCAAGAGCTTCACGCAGGACGGGGCGACGGTGAAGGTGGGCTTCATCGGCATGACGCTCAAGGGCACGCCGACCATCGTGACGCCGTCCGGCGTGGCCGGCCTGACGTTCAAGGACGAGGCGGACACCGCCAACGCCTTGATTCCGCAGCTCAAGTCGCAGGGCGCCGATGCGATCGTGGTCGTGGTTCACGAAGGCGCCACCACCACGGTGGGATACAACGACAAGAGCTGCGCGGGCTTGTCAGGCGACGTGCTGCCCATCCTCGACAGGCTCGATCCCGCAGTCGACGTCGTGATCTCGGGCCACACCCACCGCGCCTATGTGTGCGACTACGGGAAGATGAACGCCGCCAAGCCTTTCCTGCTGACCAGCGCGGGCCAGTACGGCACGCTGCTCACCGACATCGACCTGACCATCGACACCCGCACGCGCAAGGTCACGGCCAAGTCGGCCAACAACGTGATCGTGCAGAGCGAAGCCTTCACGAGCGGCGCCGCCACCGTGGCCACGACCGATCAATACCCGGTGTTCGCCAAGAACCAGACCGTCGCCGCGCTTATCGCGAATTACGCAGCCGTGGCCGCGCCGCTGGTGCAGCGCGTGGTGGGCCAGCTGACCGGCCCCGCCACCCGCACCTCGTCTCCTTCGCGCGAGAGCCCGCTGGGCAACCTGATCGCCGACGCGCAGTTGGCCGCCACCGCCGCGCCGTCGAAGGGCGGCGCTCAAATCGCTTTCATGAACCCCGGCGGCGTGCGCGCCGACCTCACGCCCGCGGCCAGCGGCGACGTGAGCTACGGCCAGATCTTCACGGTTCAGCCCTTCGGCAACAGCCTGGTGGTCAAGACCATGACCGGCGCGCAGATCCGCGCCGTGCTCGAACAGCAGTTCAACAGCGGCGCCAACACCGTGGCCCAGCCGCGCGTGCTGCTGCCTTCCAGGTCGCTCAGCTACAGCTACGACTTGTCGAAGGCGGCCGGCTCCCGCATCACGGCGATGGCGCTCAACGGCACCGCGATGAGCGACGCCACCACCTACCGCGTGACGATGAACAGCTTCCTGGCCACGGGCGGGGACAACTTCACCGTGTTCAACCAGGGCACGGACGCGCTCGGCGGCGACCAGGACGTCGACGCGCTGGAGGCCTACATCGCGGCCAACAGCCCGCTGGCGCCGCCAGCCACCACCCGCATCACCAACCTCACGCCGTGAGGCCCTGGCGGCGTTCGGCGCTCAGTTCAGGCGCCGCCCGCTCTGCCGATCGAACAGGTGCGCGCTGTCGGCGCGGATCGCTAGGCCGACCTGGTCGTCCGGCTTGGCGTTGACCCGCCCGTGCACCACCAGGCCGATGCGGGCATCGCCGACTTGCACGAGCAGTTCCGTTTCGTTGCCGGTCGGCTCGACCACGATCACCCGTGCCGGCACGCCGCTGCTCGCGTCACCCAGCACGATGTCGCCGGGCCGGATGCCGTAGTGCACCGGCTGGCCGTCGGACGCGCCGTCCGCCATGGGCGCCGGCCAGTGCGCGCCGTGGGCTTCGACCACATGGCCTGCGCCGTTGCGCCGCAGCGTGCCTTCGACCACGTTCATCGACGGCGAGCCGATGAACTGCGCGACGAACAGGTTGTCGGGCCGGTCGTAGAGCGCCAATGGCGTGCCGATCTGTTCGACGATGCCGTCGTGCATCACCACGATGCGGTCGGCCATGGTCATCGCTTCGATCTGGTCGTGCGTAACGTAGACGGTGGTTGTCTTGAGACGCTGGTGCAGCGCCTTGATCTCGGCGCGCATCGCCACGCGCAGTTTTGCGTCGAGGTTGGACAAGGGCTCGTCGAAGAGAAAGACCTTGGGGTCGCGCACGATCGCCCGGCCCATGGCCACGCGCTGCCGCTGCCCGCCCGAGAGTTCGCGCGGATAGCGTTGCAGCAGCGCATCGAGGTTCAGGATCTTCGCGGCGTCGGCCACGCGCTGGTCGGTGACGGACTTGTCGGCGTGGCGAAGGCGCAGGCTGAAGCCCATGTTCTCGCCCACCGTCATGTGCGGGTAGAGCGCATAGCTCTGGAACACCATTGCGATATCGCGGTCCTTGGATTCGAGATCGTTGACCACGCGGCCGTCGATCAGGATCTCGCCGTCGGTGATGTCTTCCAGGCCCGCCAGCATGCGCAGCAGGGTCGATTTGCCGCAGCCCGAGGGGCCGACCAGCACCACGAATTCGCCGTCGGCGATGTCGAAGCCCAGGCCCTGGATGATCTGGGTCTTGCCGAAGGACTTCTTGACGTTGCGGAAGGATACGGTCGCCATGGATTTCTTCCTCAGCTCTTCACGGCGCCGGCCGTGAGGCCGCCCACCATGTAGCGCTTGAATGCGTAGTAGATGGCCGCGGGCGGCAGCGCATAGATCAGGCCGGTGGCCATCAGCAACTCCCACGGCGAATCGTCGGCCGCGAGGAAGTTGCCTAGCGCTACGGCCAGCGTGACGCTGCGATCGTTCGACAGCAGCAGGAAAGCGTAGAGGTACTCGTTCCACGCCAGCAGCAGCGAATAGGTGCCCACCGCCACCAGCGACGGAACCATCAGCGGCAGGTACACCAGGCGGAACAGTTGCAGCGGCGACGCGCCGTCCATGCGTGCGGCCTCGTCGAGCTCGTAGGGCAGCTTGTCCGAGGCCTGCTTGAGCACCCAGATGCAGTACGGCGACGCGATCGTCACCATCGCCAGGATGAGCGACCACTGGCTGTTGAGCAGGCCGTAGTTGCCCATGGTCTTGTACATGGGCACGGCCAGAAAGGCCGCCGGAATGAAATAGGTGAACAGCGCCATGTTCATCACCGTGCGGCCGCCGCGCACCTTGAGCCGGCTGATCGCGAAGGCCGCGGTGGTGGCCACGAAGAGCGTCAGCACACCCACCGACAGCGCGATGATCAGCGAGTTGCCGAGCTGCACCCAGAAGTGGTCGAGGTAGAAATGCTTCTGCTCGAACACGATGCGGAAGTTGTTGAGCGTCGGCGAAGTGGGCCACAGCCGGCCCGATGTCGCCGAGTCGCGCGGCGAGATCGCGAACAGCACCATGTGGTAGACGGGGATCAACGTCCACAGCAGCACGGGAATGCCGATGAGCAGGAGCTTCGCCTCCGTTCCCACGGACTTGAGCGTCATGGGGCGGCTCATTTCGACAGCCTCTTCATCATGAAGTAGACGAGAGGCAACACCAGCGGCATCGCCACAACGATGGAAGCCATAGACAGGTCCACCTGATCGAGCCGCAGATAACGGATGCCCAACGTCGCCAGCACATGCGTCAGGTCGGCCGGCCCACCCCCGGTCAGCAGGTAGACGCTGTTGAAGTCGCCCAGCGTCCAGATCATCGAAAGAATGGTCGACGTCAGGTACAGCGTGCGCAGCGATGGCCAGCTGATGAAGCGGAACTTCTGCCACGACGTGGCGCCGTCGACCGAGGCCGCCTCGTACTGCTCGCTCGGGATCGCCAGCCGCCCGGCCACCAGGATGAGCGTCCAGAAAGGCAGCGACTTCCAGATGTGCATGAGCATCGCGAAGCTCAGCGCCAGCGTCGGGTCGTTGAGCCAGTTGGGCCCATCCGCGCCGGTCAGGCGGAAGATGGTGGTGTTGATCACGCCCCACTCCGGGTTGAGCATGAAGCGCACCGAGAGAATGGTCGGAATCGAGGGCATCGCCCAGGGCAGGATGAAGATGCCGGCCAAGATCTTGATCCACCAGCGCGACTGCACGAAGAAGCCCGAGAGCACCAGCGCCAGCAGCATCTTCACGTTGATGGCGACCACCAGGAACACGATGGTGTTGACCACCGACCGGAAGAAGATCGGATCGTCCACCAGGTGTACGTAGCTCTGCGGATGCCGGGCCAGCCACAGGCCGTAGCACACCGGGTAGAGCACGAACACCGCGAAGATCAGCAAGTAGGGCGCGACCATGAGCCGCCCCCAGAACTGCCAGCGGCCCGGGCGCGCGTCGGCTGGCGCGGCGCCGGCCGCGGCACCGGCCACGGCAGTCGTGGTGGAGCTCATGGAAGATTCCCCTCGCAGCGCCTCAGCGCGCGACCACCTTGATGCGCTCGATCATCTCGTCGACCGCCTTGTCCACCGGCACCTTGTCGTTGATGACGCGGTTCATCGCCTTGGCCCACACGTTCTCGTTGTTGAGCACGGTGAACTTGTAGTTCTTGGTGAATTCGAAGGGCACGGTGCCGTTCGCGTACTGGTTGAACACCGATTGGCGGTGCGGGTCGGCCTTCCAGAAATCACGCGCCTGGCCGGCCTTGGTCACCGGGAACCAGCGGCCCAGCGAGCCCTCGACGTACGGCGTGAGGTTTTCTTCCTGCATGAGGAAGGTCACGAACTCCTTGGCGCGCTTCTTGTTCTTGGCGTCCTTGAAGATCACGCCGGTCTTCACCGCCGTGCGGTAGATCATCTTGGTGCCGTCGGGCTTGCTCGGGAAGCCGGCCGTGCGAATGCGCTCGGTGAAGTTCTTCTTCGCTTCTTCGCGCTGCTCGGGCGTGAGCGATGCGTTGTTCATGTCGTCGAGCCACTTGGCGGCGATCGAGATGGTCGCGTTGTGCGTCATCACGGTCGTCTTGTTGTGGAAGGCGACGTTGTTGTCCGGGTCCTTCCAGCTGGTGGACGAAGGCGGCGTGCAGCCCTTGGTGTAGGGCGCGGTGTAGTCGGTGAGCGCGCCGATCAGGCCGGTGCGCACCTTCGGGTCGTCGACCAGCAGCTTGCCGCTGTCGTTGACCAGCTGCACGTTGTACGCGTCCATGAAGGTCAGGAAGGAATAGAAGGAGTCGCTCGCGTCCACGCCCATCGGCATGCCGATGCCGAAGGTGCGCTTGCCGCTCTTCTGGCGGCTGGCCGGCTGCACCTTGTCGCACCAGAACGACCAGTATTCCTTCCAGGTGGTCGGAATGTCCGATTCCTTGAAGCCCGCCTCCGTCAGCATGTCGATCCAGTACTCGATGTGCATCGTCTGCTGCTTGATCGGAAAGGCGTAATACGCCTTCGACTTGCTCTGGTCGTTGTAGAGGAAGGTGGTCTCGACCGTGTTCGTCGCGAAGCGGCTCGCCATCGGCGAGATGACGCTGCTGATGTCTTCGAGCTTGCCGTCGAAGGCCCACTTGCCGGTGACCTGGAAGTCGTAGACGTCGGCGTAGGCCACGTCGGGCGGGCTGCCGGAGTCGAGCGCCGAGACGGTCTTGGGAATCATGTCCTGCACCGGGTACTGCGAAAGCTCGACCTTCACGCCCTTGTGCTTGTCCTCGAACTTCTTGATGGCCGCGAACAGCGCATCGTCTTCCGCCTTGTAGAAGCCCTTGACCCACCAGACGGTGAGCTTCTCCTGCGCGGCGGCCTGGCCCGCGAAGGCCAGGCCTAGCGCGGCGACGACGGGGATCATGAGTGCCTTGAGTTTCATGCTGTGTCTCCTCTTCGGTTCGATGGAATGCTCGGTGGGCGAGCGGACTGGGAACGGGAAACGGTGCGGCCGCAGCCTCAGGCGGCGGCCTTGAGGCGCGGTGGCGCGCGGTTGACGCGCGGCAGGCGCCGGCGCGATTGCAGGACTTCCTCGATGTCCTCGCGCGCGCCGTCGATCAGCTTGATGATGGCGCGCTCGGCACGCGCCGGGTTGTGCGCGATCACTGCATCGAGCACCGCGCGGTGCAGCGGCAGCGACATCGCGGGGCCGTCCTTCTTGGCGGTCGACAGTTCGAAGCTCGTGCGCAGCAAGGCGCCTAGCGCCTTGCTCATCTGCGCGAGCATGCGGTTCTGCGCGGCCGCCAGCAGGCCGTGGTGGAAGCGCAGGTCGCTGCTCACGTAGTCCCCACCATGCTCGATCGCGGCCTTCATGCCGGCGTAGGCTTCCTCGATCTCGGCGATGTCGGCATCGGTGGCGCGCTCGGCCGCCAGCCGCACTGCCGCCGGCTCGACCACGCGCCGCAGGTCTTGCAGGTCGCGCAGGAACTCGGCCGTGAGCCCGGCGCGCGACTGCCAGGTGATCACGTCCGGGTCGAACCAGTTCCAGCGGTCTTCCGGCAGCACGCGCGTGCCGACCTTGGGGCCGGTGACGATGAGCCCCTTGGCCACGAGCGACTTGACCGCCTCGCGCACCACGGTGCGGCTGACGCCGAACTCCTCGCACAGCAAGGGCTCGGCGGGCATCGACGCGCCGACCGCATAGCGGCGCGAGACGATGGCCTCGCCCAGCAGGTCCAGCGTGCGGCCGTGGATGTTCTTGCTCACGAAGGCAATGCTCCTTCAGGCGTCGACGGGTGTCAGCAGCGGCTTGCCCGCGAAGTGCGCGCGCAGGTTGTCGAAGGTGAGCTGCGCCATCGCCTCGCGCGTCTGCCGAGTGCCGCTGGCCATGTGCGGCGTGAGCACCACGTTGGGCATGGCCCACAGCGCCTCGGGCACCTGCGGTTCGGCTGCGAAGACGTCGAGCGCCGCGCCGGCGATCGTGCCCTTCTGCAGTGCTTCGACCAGTGCCGGCTCGTCGACCACGCTGCCGCGCGCGACGTTGACCAAGTAGCCCTGCGGGCCCAGCGCCTCCAGCACACGCGCATCGATCAGCCCGCGCGTGCCGGCGCCGCCGGGCGTGATGACGACCAGGAAATCGACCGCTGCGGCGAGCGCCACGGGGTCGGCGTGATACGTGCCGTCGACGCCTTCACGCGGCGAGCGCGCGGTGTAGGCGATCGACATGCCGAAGGCACGCGCACGCTTCGCGATGGCCTGCCCGATGCGGCCGATGCCGACCAGGCCCAGGCGCGCGCCCGACACCTTGCGGTTCAGCGGAAACGGCCCCTGCGGCCATTGCCCGTCGCGCACGAAGCGGTCGGCCTGCGGAATGCGGCGCGCGATCGACAGCAGCAGGCCGATGGCGAGGTCGGCCACGTCGTCGTTGAGCACCTCGGGCGTGTTGGTCACGGGCACCTTTCGCTCGTGCGCCGCAGGAACGTCGACGCCGTCGTAGCCCACGCCGAAGACGGAGATCACTTCGAGCGCGGGCAGCTGGTCCATCAGCGCGAGCGGCACCTTGGCCTCGCCGTTGGCCACCACGCCACGGATGCGCGGCGCGATGGCGGCGAAGGCACTGGGGTCGTTGACATGCGTGCGGTCGTGGACGACGTACTCGCGCTGCAGCGCTTCCATCAGAAAGGGCATCAGCGGTGCAACGACCAGCACCTCGGGGCGAGCGGGCGTGTTCATGGGCTTGGCTTCGGAGTGGGCGAGCCGGGGCTCAGGGCTTGATGCCGACCTTCTGCACCAGTTGCTTGAAGTACTCGTGGTCGCGCTGCATCGCCTGGCCGAACGCGTCGGCATCGAGGTAGGCGAAGCCCAGGTTCAGCTTTTCCAGCTGCTCGCGCAGCATCGGCTCGTCCGCCGCCTTGCGCGTGGCCGTGCGCAGCACCGTCACGATGTCCGCCGGCGTGGCCTTGACCACCGCCAGGCCGCGCCAGGTGCCGATCGACAGGTCGATCTTGCGCTCCTTGAGCGTGGGCACCTTGTCGAAGGCCTTGAGGCGCTGGTCGGCCATGACCGCCAGCATCTTGAGCTTGCCGCCCTGAACATGCGCCGCCACCTCGCCGGGGCTCACGGCCACCGCGTCGATGTGCCCACCCAGCAGCGCCACCACGCCCGGTGCCGCGCCTTGGTAGGGCACATGGTTGAACTTGACGCCGGTCTTGTCTTCCAGGCCCGCGGCGGCCAGGTGCCAGATCGAGCCATTGCCCGAGTTGCCGACCTTCACTTCACCCGGCTTGGCCTTGGCGGCGGCCAGGAAATCTTCGATGGTGTTCCACGGCGAATCGGCCTGCACCGTGATCGCGGCCGGGTCGGCGTTGAGCCGCGCCACGGGCTGAAAGTCGGCGTAAGTGAATTTCGACAAGCCCAGGTGCGGCAGGATCACCAGCTCGGCGATCACCACGCTGACCTTGTAGCCGTCGGGCTTGGCATTGAGCACGTCGCTCATGCCGACCACGCCGCTCGCACCCGGCTTGTCGTTGACCACCGCGGGCTGCGGCAGGTGCTTCTTCACCGCCTCGGCGAAGGCACGCGCCAGCGCGTCGGTGCCGCCGCCTGCCGAGGCCGGGACGACCAGCTCGACCGGCTTGGCCGGGTAGGTGTCGGCCAACGCGGGCCAGGACAGAGGAAGTGCGGCGAGACCCAGGCCCTGCAGGATGCGGCGGCGCGTGGTGTCGTGGAAATCGGGCATGGCTTTATCTCCTGCAATGGGCGGGGCCAGGGCCGCCGTGTCTCTATGGGATCTCTTGGGAATCTCCGAGGAATCCCTGTGGAACTCACTCGAAAAACTTGCCTCTCTAGTCGAGCTGCGGCTTATCATATGATGATTGAAATGGCTGCCCGGCAGGACAAACCCTGAGTTGCCGAGGCGCCGATTTGGCACAAGCCGGAGACAAACACGATGAGCGATTCACGCCGCAAACCCGCCCACGAATTGCGCAGCCAGCAATGGTTCGGCCGCCACGACCGCGACGGCTTCATCTACCGCAGCTGGGTCAAGGGCAAGGGCGTGCCGCACGACCAATTCGACGGCCGGCCGGTCATCGGCATCTGCAACACCTTCAGCGAACTCACGCCCTGCAACTCGCACTTCCGAACACTGGCCGAGCAGGTCAAGATCGGCGTGTACGAGGCCGGCGGCTTTCCGCTCGAGTTCCCGGTGATGTCGCTGGGCGAGACGCTGCTGCGCCCCACCGCCATGCTCTACCGCAACCTGGCCAGCATGGACGTGGAAGAAAGCATCCGCGCCAACCCGATCGACGGCGTGGTGCTGCTGATGGGCTGCGACAAGACCACGCCTGCGCTGATGATGGGCGCGGCCAGCGTCGACCTGCCGACCATCGGCGTGTCGGGCGGCCCCATGCTGTCGGGCAAGTGGCGCGGCCAGGAGCTCGGCAGCGGCACCGGCGTATGGCAAATGAGCGAGCAGGTGCGTGCCGGCACGCTCAAGCTGCACGAGTTCTTCGAGGCCGAAAGCTGCATGCACCGCAGCCACGGCCACTGCATGACGATGGGCACCGCGAGCACCATGGCGAGCATGGTCGAGTCGCTGGGCATCGGGCTGCCCGGCAACGCCGCCTATCCCGCGGTGGACGGCCGGCGCAACGTGCTGGCACGCATGGCCGGTCGCCGCATCGTCGACATGGTGCACGAAGACCTGATCATGTCGAAGATCATGACGCGCCAGGCCATCGAGAACGCGATCAAGGTCAACGCCGCCATCGGCGGCTCCACCAACCTGGTGATCCATCTGCTGGCCATCGCCGGGCGCATCGGCGTCGAGCTGAACCTCGACGACTTCGACCGCCTGGCTTCGGAGCTGCCGTGCCTGCTCGATCTTCAACCTTCGGGCCAGTACCTGATGGAAGACTTCTGCTACGCGGGCGGCCTGCCGGTCGTCATCAAGGAGATCGCGCAGCACCTGCACAAGGACATCGTCACCTGCACCGGCCAGAGCGTTTGGGACAACGTCAAGGACGCCGAGAACTACAACCCGCAGGTCATCCGCCCGCTCGCCGCACCCTTCAAGGACAAGGCCGGCATCTGCGTGCTGCGCGGCAACCTGGCGCCCAACGGCGCCATCATCAAGCCCAGCGCGGCCACGGCCGAACTGCTGGTGCACAAGGGCCGCGCGGTGGTGTTCGAGAGCGCGGACGACCTGCACAGGCGCATCGACGACGAGTCGCTCGACATCGACGAGCACTGCATCATGGTGCTGAAGAACTGCGGCCCCAAGGGCTACCCCGGCATGGCCGAGGCCGGCAACATGCCGCTGCCGCCCAAGGTGCTGCGAAAGGGCATCACCGACATGGTCCGCATCAGCGATGCGCGCATGAGCGGCACGGCCTACGGCACCGTGGTGCTGCACACCGCGCCCGAAGCCGCCGCGGGCGGGCCACTGGCGCTGGTGCAGGACGGCGACATCGTCGAACTCGACGTGCCGAAGCGCTTGCTGCACCTGCACGTGAGCGACGAAGAGCTGGCCCGCCGCCGCGCGCTGTGGACCGCGCCGAAGCCGGCGCTCGACTCGGGCTACTGGAAGCTCTACGTCGACAACGTGCTGCAGGCCGACCAGGGTGCCGACCTGGGTTTCCTGCGCGGCAAGCGCGGCGCCTTCGTCCCCAGGGACAATCACTGATCCTTTCCACACCTTGGCCCATCGCGCATTCCCCATGCATCTGATCGCCATCGACTGGGGCACCAGCTCCTTGCGCGGCGCGCTGCTCGACGGCAAGGGCCACGTGCTCGAAGAGCGCAGCCATCCGCGCGGCATCCTCACCGTGCCGCCGGGCGGCTTTCCGGCGCTGTTCGAAGAGCTCTTCGGCGACTGGATGCGCCCCGTCGGCAGCTTCTGCCTGATCTCGGGCATGGCCGGCAGCAAGCAGGGCTGGGTCGAAGCGCCCTACTGCCCGTGCCCTTCCGGGCGGGTCGAGGTCGGCGAAGCCATCGTCGAGATCGAACCGGGCCGCATCGCGATCGTGCCGGGCCTGTCGGACATGCACGACGGCGTGCCCGACGTGATGCGCGGCGAAGAGGTGCAGATCCTCGGCGCCATGGCGCTGACCGGGTTGGCGGACGGCTTGTTCGTGCTGCCCGGCACCCACAACAAGTGGGTCACGGTCAAGCGCGGCCGCATCACGGGCTTTCGCACTTTCATGACGGGCGAGTTCTATGCGCTGCTGAGCCAGCACTCGATCCTCGCGCGCACGATGGACGCGCAGGCGCCGCTGGACGAAGTGGCGTTTCTCGAAGGCGTGACGCAAGCCGACAACGGCCAGGGCCTGCTGCACAACGCCTTCGGCGCGCGCACGCTGGCACTGTTCGACCGTATGCCGGCCGGCGAGCTGGCGAGCTACCTGTCGGGCCTGCTGATCGGCGAAGAGCTGCGCACCCAGTCCATCCATGCCGCCAGCGACCTGGTGCTGATCGGCACGCCGGCGCTCACGCAGCGCTACCTGCTGGCCTTGCAGGCGTCGGGCAACACGGCCCGCACGATGGGCGCCGAAGCCACCTGGGCCGGGCTGCATGCGCTGTCGGGATTTCTCAACGCGAAGAAGACGAAGCCATGAGCACCTTGTTCGAATCCTTCTCCGCCGCCATGGCGCAACTGCCGCTGGTGGCCATCTTGCGCGGCCTGAGTCCGGCCGAGGCGCCGGAGGTCGGCGACGCCATCGTCGGCGCCGGCTTCCGGCTGCTCGAAGTGCCGCTGAATTCGCCCGAGCCGTTGCGCAGCATCGCGCTGCTGCGCGAACGCTTTCCCGATGCGCTGGTGGGCGCGGGGACCGTGCTCGACGCGCAGCAGGTGCGCGAGGTGCATGCCGCGGGCGGCCAGTTGATCGTGGCGCCCAATTTCAACCCGGCGGTGCTGGCCGAAGCCACGCGGCTCGGCCTGCTCAGCCTGCCCGGCGTGATGACGCCGACCGAGGCCTTCGGCGCATTGGCCGCCGGCGCCACCGGCCTCAAGCTATTCCCGGCCGAACTGGCCTCGCCGGCAGTGGTGAAGGCGCTGCTCGCAGTGCTGCCCTCGGACACGCGGCTGCTGCCGGTGGGCGGCATCACACCGGCCGGCATGCAGGCCTGGCGCGACGCCGGCGCGGCCGGTTTCGGCATCGGCTCGGCGCTGTACAAGCCGGGCAAGAGCGCCGCCGCCGTGCGCGAGTCGGCCATGGATTTCGTGGCCGCCTTCCAGGGTCTTCTTCGCAGCTGAGGAGTTTTGCAGATGTCCTTCGACGCCGAGTACGCCAGCCCCGCCATCCGCCGCCTGCGCGACGACCTCGCGCTGGCCCTGCGCGCCGCCGCGCACCACGGCCTGTCCGAAGGCGTGTGCAACCATTTCAGCGTGGCATTGCCCGGCGCGCAGGACCGCTACCTCATCAACCCGCGCGGCCTGCACTGGAGCGAGGTCGGGCCCGACGACATCGTGCTGATCGACGTCCACGGCGAGGTGCTGGCCGGCCGCCACCGCGTCGAGCCGACCGCCCTCTTCATCCACGGCGCGGTGCACCGCATCACGGGCCGCGCGGTGGTGCTTCACTGCCACATGCCCTACGCGACGGCACTGACGTTGACGAGCGACCGCGCGCTCGACCCGACGCTGAGCCAGAACGCGATGCGCTTCATGAACCGCCTCGCGATCGACGCCCGATACAACGGCCTGGCGCTCGACGACACCGAGGGCGAGCGCATCGCCCGCGCGATGGAGGGCAAGGACATCGCCTTCCTCGCGAACCACGGCGTGATCGTGGCCGGCCCGACGATCGCGCATGCCTACGACGACCTCTACTACCTCGAACGCGCCTGCCTGCACCAGGTGATCGCGCAATCGACCGGCCGGCCGCTGGTGCCGGTCGACGCGAAGCTGGCCGCGCACGTGGCGGCGCAGATTCAGGGGGAAAGGGAGCAGTCGGATCTGTTCTTCGAGGCGCTGCGGCGGTTGTTGCCGGCGGCTCGCAGCGAGCCGCTCGCGCTTCGACGCACGGCTTAGATCAGGGATCGTCGGGCGCCTGGGGCGGCGCCATCGATCGACGAGAAGCGGACTCGCGCTTCGACAATGCGATTGCCGATGGAGCACGTGTGCCACTGCGGTGGGAACTGGAGTTTCCACAGCGTTACTCATGCCGGGTCATTCGACGTGCACCCGGCCGCGGCAGACACGCTGCGACGCCTGGAAAAAAATCAACCAGAGGCCTTCTCGTGTTTCAGACTCACTCCGTTCGTTTGCACCCGTCAAGTACGTCCCAGTTCCAGACCTTCAGGCCAACTCGCATCGAAGGCGAACCCGCCAAGCCAGGACAGCCATGCATTTTCCTGATCGCCATGGGAACCCCGACTGACAAGAGTGTCGAACTCTTGTCGCATTTGACGGCCAAGACCGTCGAGCGCGGCTATGGATGTCGAATCATTCACGTCGGCAACAGGCCGAAAGAAGCCCTCGCATTCCTCAACGATCTCCGTTCACTCATTTCGGACGTTGTCCTGATCAACACCGATCTGTCCCCCGTCGAGATCGAGCGCATTTGCGGTGGAATGATCTGCTGCGACGTCATCGCCGGCAGTCGAAGCCAACCGCTGGACCCGGAGGTCCGCGACGCCTGGAACGCGCTGGACGACCTTTCGGAGGCAAAACCAAAACAAAACTTTGCGCCGCTGGAAGACATGTCGATGCAGTTGCCAGCATCTGCCTACGGATCTCCAAGTCTCTCGATGTCGCACGGCATCTTCGGCCGCTGGAGTTCGTTCGATTTGACGTCATTCGGCTTGAGGGCCAACACGAGCTCTCGCATGAACCGTGAACTGGGCGGTTCGCTTATGTCAATCGTGCAGCGCTTTGACATCCAAAAGTCGCCGACTCCCCGGGCCACCGATCCCACCGCGATCTTGCTGGAGAAGCTGGCGCTTGCCCCTGAAGTGTGCGCGTCGCCGGCGTGGGAGAAGCTCAAGGGGAACCACGACCTGTCGCTGCTGGCCACATTGGTCGTCAGAGCGTTGGGACAGACGAAGAGCATCGGCCTTCAGCCCATGCTCCGGCGTCTCGTGGAGCAGATGGTCCTGGATCCTGCTTTTTCCCGCCGCGTCTTCGACCTGCTCCACGATGCCAATGCATCGTGCATCGATCGCGTGTCGCTCAGCTTGAATCGAGTCGGGATGGAGTTGCTTGCCCTGCCCGCCTTCCAAGGTGCCCTGAATGACGATCCGCACGCAGTCGTCGATATTGGGCGAAAGGTCTTCCGCCGCAATTGCATCGACCGGTTGGCAGACGCGAAGGTCAAGGCGATCAACGCCGAACGGGAGGCGCAAGGCTTGTCGAGCCATGGCGAGGAGATCGAGACGCACCTCGCCTATTTCGAAGGGCTTCACGAATCACTTGATTTGGGAGGCGAGAAGCCTGACGCGCAATTCGCCAAAAGCAACTTCTCCGGCGTCAACTCGGAAGACATTCAAGGCGCCAGGATCGCGGTTCTCCAGGAGGAAGAACAGGGCTTTGCAGGCTTCCTCGCGACATGGAGGCCCTGGCAGGATGCCCTGCGGAAACTGCTGCCCTATGAAGTGGCCGAGATCGAGAAACTGGCCGACCCCGAACATTGGGCGCCGTTCATACAAGAGGCTACCGAGCAGGTCAAGAAAGATGGCATTCCATTTGAGTTTCACCATGAAGCCATCACCCGAGCTCTCAATCAACGTGCACACGAAGAGCTGAACAGGCTTTGGCTGGCATTGACGCAACAAGCGTTGAGCAAGCTGGACGTGCATTGATCGTGCGTGCGCCCGGTGCCCTCACCCCAACCCTCTCCCAGAGGGAGAGGGAGCCAAGACCTCAACGCGCTGCGGCGTAAGCCGGCGGATCGGCCACGAAGCCCTGCTTCACCTGCCGCGTCACCGCATCGGCCAGCACCTCGGGCGCGCCCTGCTCCACTGCTGCCAGCGTCTGGCGGGCAACATCGTCCGGCGATGTCTTGTCGCCGGGCACGTGGCTGGCCATGTCGGTGTCCATGAAGGCCACGTGCACGCTGACCACCTGCGTGCCTTGCGCTCGCAGTTCGTTGCGCAGGCCGTTGCTGAGCGACCAGGCCGCCGACTTGGTGGCGCTGTAGGTGGCAGCGCCCGGCAGGCTGACCCAGCTCAAGGCCGACAGCACGTTGACGATGGCGCCGCCGCCGTTCTTCGCCAGCACCGGCGCGAACCCGCGGCTGAGCGTCAGCGGGCCGAAGAAGTTGGTTTCGAGTTCGGCGCGCGCCGCGTCGATCGCGCCCGGAGCGAGCAAGCCCGAGCCGCGCGAGATGCCGGCGTTGTTGATGAGCAGCGTGACGTCGCTGCAGGCTTGCGCGGCCGCTTCGGCCTGTGCGGGCTGCGTGACGTCGAGCGCGACCGGCACCACGCCGTCGAGCGTGATCGACTTCGGATCGCGCGCCGCCGCGTAGACCTTCTTCGCGCCGGCCGCGAGCGCGGCTTTCGCATAGGCCAGGCCGAGGCCGCGATTGGCGCCGGTGATGAAGACGACTGCGTCCTTGATCTGCATGGTGTTGACTCCAGGGTGGATGTGGATGAAATCAGGAAGCCTCGAGCCGGCGCATCAATCCTGCGGTGCTGCGCGGCCAGCTCACGGGCCCGAACCAGGCGCCACCCGCGATGGCACCGGCGATGACGACGGCATAGACCACGAGCGCGAGCGCCTGCGCGGCAAACACGTGCACGAGGGCACCACCCCACTGCAATGCCAGCCAGCCGCCCAACGCCGCGACGGCTAGGCGCGCCAGGTTGCCGAGCACCGGCCACAGCAGCCGGCCCGCGCCCTGCGAGGCGAAGTACAGGATCAGGCCCACGCCGAAGAAGCCATAGAAGGGCCCGACCGTGCGCAGGTACTGCGTGCCGGCCTCCAGCATGGCGGCGTCGCTTCCGAACAGCTGCAGCCACGGCCGAGGGAACAGCGCAGCGGCCAGCCCTACGACCTCGGCCATCGCGAAGGCCATGGCCACGCCGACCCAGGTGGCGCGCAACGCACGCTCGCGCTGCCCCGCGCCCATGCAGGTGCCGACCATCGCGAGCAGCGGCGCACCGAGGCCGAAGACCAGCGGCACCAGCAGGTATTCGAGGCGGGCGCCGGTGCCGTAGCCCGCGATGGCGCCCGACCCGAAATGGCCCGACAGCGCGGTTGCGACGCCGATCGACAGGTTCACGCAGACGGTGGCGATGGACGACACCAGCCCGATGCGCAGGATGTCGCGGAACAGCGGCCACTGCAGCCGCACGCCTTCGACGCGCAGCTTCAGCACGCTGTTCGTCGAGCGCAAGTAAGCCACCAGCGCCAGCGTGCCGACCAGGTAATACAGCAGCAGTGCGATCGCGCCACCGGCGATGCCGAGCGCCGGCACCGGGCCCCAGCCGAAGATGAGCAGCGGCGAGACCGGCACCAGGAAGAACACGCCACCCACCGTCACGCGTGCAGGCACCGCCATGTTGCCGGTGCCGCGGATCACGGCCGCCAGCGCGTTGAAGATCCACACCAGCACCGCGCCGGCGAACACCCAGTGCGAATAGCGCAGCGCTGCGGCCAGCGAAGCGCCCTCGCCGCCCATGCGCGCATACAGCCAAGGGCCGCCGACCAGCAACGCGACCGTGAAGGCCAGGCCGAAGCCGGTCGCCACCACCACCGCGTGCAGCGCGAGTGCGTCGGCATCGTCGCGCCGCTGCGCGCCGAGGGCCCGCGCGATCGACGACGCGATGCCGCCGCCCACCGCGCCGGCCGAGGTCATCTGCATCAGCATGACGACCGGAAACACCAGCGCCATGCCGGCCAGGGCATCGGTGCCGAGCTTGCCGATGAAGTAGGTTTCGATGAGCCCCACCGATGCCTGCGCCACCATCACCAGCACGTTGGGGAAGGCCAGCCGCAGAAGCGTCGGGGCGATCGGCGCCTCCAGCAAGAGGCGCGTGCGCGGGTCGAGGGTTGCCATGAAAGGATCAGGCCGCGGCCTTGGCGGTGCGCGACGGCAGTCGTGCCTCGCGAATCGGCAAGTTGACCAGCGCCGCACCGGCCGCCAGCACGATGTCGATGTACCAGACCCAGTCGTAGCTGCCCGTGGCCTCGAAGATGGTGCCGCCCAGGTAGGCGCCGAGGAAGCCGCCGAGCTGGTGCGCCAGCATCACGATGCCGAACAGCATCGCCATGTTGGAGGGGCCGAACATCTTGGCCACCAGGCCCGCGGTGGGTGGCACGGTGGACAGGAAGGTCACGCCCATCACGGCGGCGAAGATCAGCATCACGACCGTGGTCTTCGGCGACAGCAGGAAGATCAGCACCGCCAGACCACGCGCGGCGTAGAGCAGCGACAGCAGCGACTTCATGCGCCAGCGGCCCACGGCCCAGCCCATGGCCAGGCTGCCGACGATGTTGAACAGGCCGATCATCGCGAGCGACCAGCCGCCCACTTCGGGCGGCAGGCCGCAGGCGGCGATCACGCCCGGCAGATGGGTGGCGAGAAAAGCCACGTGGAAGCCGCAGACGAAGAAGCCCAGGCTCAGCAGCCGGTAGCTCGGCAGCGACAGCGCCTGGCGCACCGCCTCGCCCGCGCTGAGCGGCTTGGTGCCTGAAGCGGCGGCGAGCGCCTGCGAATTGCCCTTCAGCACGAACACAGCCGGCAGCGCCAGCAGGATCAGGAAGCCCAGCACCTGCATCGAGTTGGCCCAGCCGTAGGCCGCCGTGAGGCCGATGGCGATCGGCGCCATCGCGAACTGCCCGAAGGAGCCGCCGGCATTCACGATGCCGGTGGCCAGGCCGCGTTGCGCGGGCGACACCAGCCGCGCGGTCGCGCCCATCAGCACCGACGGCCCGGCCATGCCGGCGCCGCCGGCCGCGAGCACGCCGATCGCGAAGATCAGGCCGGCCGTGCTCGTCATGTACGGCGTGATGACCGTGCCCAGCGCCACCAGCAGCACACCGATGAACACGACGCGGCCGGTGCCGATGCGGTCGGCCACCGCGCCGGCGAAAGGCTGCGTGAGGCCCCACCAGAGCTGACCGAAGGCGAAGGCCAGGCTGATGCTCGCCACCCCCAGCCCGGTGGAGGTGTTCACGGCCGACAGGAACAGGCCCATCGTCTGTCGAACGCCCATGGTCAGCGCGAAGGTGCCGGCCGTGGCCAGCAGCACCAGCCACAGCGCATGTCGGGCGAAGGGTTGTGCCGCGCCGGCAGCGGGCGCGGCGGTCGTGGGCCTTGAATCACTCATCGTTGCTTTCCTCGTCCTTCAATCCGGCGCGCTGCAGCAGCGCGATGCTGTCGTCGATCAATTGATGCAGCGCCAGCACGCGTTCCACGCCCAGCATGGTGTTGAGTTCGGTCTGCGCACTGCGCCACAGGCGCTGTGCTTCGGCGCGCTTGACGCGGCCTTCGTCGGTGATGGCGATCAGGCGGCTGCGGGCATCGGGGCCTTCGCTCTGCGTGAGCCAGCCGGCCGCCACCATGGGCTTGAGATTGCGCGTGAGCGTGGATGCCTCGACGTTCATCGCTTTCGCCAGGTCCACCGGGCGCAAAGGACCCAGGCTCAGCACGTGCGAGAGCAGCGAGTACTGCGTGGTCTTGAGGCCCGCTGCCGCCACGTGCGCGTCGTAGTGCCGCGACACCATGCGCGTGAGCCGGCGCAAGCGGAAGTTGGTACAGCCCTGCGGCTTTGCGATAGCATCCATGGCCGAAGATTGTAGCTGCAATCGTTGCATATGCAACTTACACGAACGACCACCATCACGAAACGGAGAAAGAACTTGACGCAGACCCACGCACTCGACACCTGGATCGCCGAAGAGCGCGACGTCATCGCCCTCCTGGAGGCCGGCCCCGGCCCCGGTGTAGCGAGTCCCGCCCAGATCGAAGGCAAGACCGGCCTGGAGATGATGCAGGCCATGCTGCGCGGCGACATCCCCTATGCCGCGATCGCCAAGACGCTGGACTTCACCATCATCTCGGTCGCGCCTGGCGTCGCCATCTTCCAGGGCACACCGCTCGCGCAGCACCTGAACCCGCTCGGCACAATTCACGGCGGCTGGGTGGCCACGATGCTCGATTCGGCGCTGGGCTGCTCGATACACACGATGATGCCGCCCGGCCGCGCCTACACCACGGCGGAGCTGAGCGTGAACTACGTGAAAGCGGTGACGCCCAAGGTGCAGCGCGTGCGGGCCGAGGGCAAGGTGATCCACTGCGGCCGCCAGCTGGCGACGGCCGAGGCCAGGCTGGTGGGGCCGGATGGGACGCTGTTTGCGCATGCGACGACCACGTGCCTGGTGTTCGAGGCGTTCAAGCGTTAGCAGCAGAGGCTGGGACTCGCGGGCTTATTCCTTCGGATTGGCTTTGTCCGAAGAAGCAGGCTTGGCGGACTCAGCCAGCTGAATTGCAGCCTGAACGTTGCTGGGCGTTTTCCACATGCCCTCCGCGATCAGGCGGGAGAGCTCGAAGGGCACGCCGTATTGGCGCGTGTGGATATGCAGCCCCAGCGTTGTCCAATGACGATCGCGATCGCGATTCTGCTGCAGCATTTTTTCTATTTCGGGCGGATTATCGAGCTCATCGAGCCTCAAATGAGTAAGCGTGGAGTTATTTCGAAGAAGTTCGGCAGCATTTGTTTTTACAGCTGCGGGACAGGAAAACAACCAATTTGTCAGATCCAGCGTTCGCAGCGTCTTGTTGTTGTGCAAGGCCTTGAAAATAGCCTCGATATCCGTCGGGGCAAAATGGGAAAACCTCAGAGCCAAATGAACTGTATGGCTATTTTTTGCCAATAATTCTGCAATTACATGGCCTCTGGTTTTCATGACGCAGTTCGAGATATGAAGTGTCTCCCATTTTTTACTGGAACTGAACAAGTTTTTCACGCTCAAATCAGTAATGTTATTGTCTTCGACTGCCAGTTTTTTCAAGACGCCATCTTCACGAAGGTGCAATACGAAATTCTCCATTCCATCATCATCAATCCGATTGGATTTAAAGCATATCGCCTGCAATGTAGGATGTTGGCTTATGGCCAATCCAATGGAATTCATTGCCGACACGCCTAAACGCCCGGAGAAGATCGCCAGCTCCGAGACCGACGCATTGAGAGCAACGGCATCCACGAGGTGCTGTTGCAACTCACCGAAGCGGCACGATATTTTTAACCTGGCAATACTTTGATTAAGCGCAATGCCCTGCGAAATCGGCCTTGCATCCACCTGATCGGACAAGCTAATCGACAAAGTCGTTAGCGAACAGCCATCGGATGCAAGGAATTTACTGAATATTTCGAGGGATCCCGGCACCTCGGTTGCCTTGGACAAATCCAGGCTTGCCGGAAACTGATCATCGCGCACGAGCTGAAGTATCCCTATTTTTTCTTGCTCGTCGAGTATGGGGCATCCCAACACAACGGCGACGATGAAGTAAGAGCTGATCTCAATCGACTTGCCCGTTTGAATGGCATCGACGTAGCACCACTCGCCGGGTTCAGATTTCTTGACGTACTGGCAAAAACTTTCTGGCAGAGCCGTCGATCGATCCGAAGTGGGCTTCACCTCGTTGAAAAAATTCAATGGTGCACTATGGGGTGCTGTTGGACCTATTGAAAACAAGATAATGGCCTCGGAGGTGTATTGCTGGTTATCAAATAAAGGAAGTACGTGCGATCTTTACGCGCGCACCGGCACAGGTAACGAGCAAATTCGAATCGTTCCTCGCCCCGCTCCGAGTCGGTCAAAAGGTTTGAAAGGCTCAAGCCGCCAATCGAAGAATGTCCATCACATCGCCCGGCCCCGCAATGCGGCGCGCATTGCCGTGAATGAACAGCTCGCGCATGCTCGTGCGGGCGATCAAGTCGAACTGACTTTCGTCCACACCGACGTCGCGCAGGCTCGCAGGCAGCCCGAGCGTCTTCACCAGCTCAGCAAAGGCATCACCCGCCGCCATCTCCGGCCGCCCCAGCGCCTGCGCCAGGCTGCGCTGCCGCCCCGCAGTCGCCGGCTCCGACCAGCGCAGGATGGCCGGCATCATCACCGGCGTGCAGAAGTAATGCGGCACGCCGCAACTGCCGCCCAGCACGTGGCCGATGGCATGGCTTGGGCCCATCATCACGCCGCCTTGCGGTCCGCGGCTCGACAAGCCGTAGGAGCACAGCCAGCTCGCCACCTGGCAGTCGGCCCGCGCGGCCAGGCTCGACGGCTCGGCTCGCCAGGCGGGCAATGCGCGGACCATGCGCGCGATGCCGTCGAGCACCACGGCATCGGCGATCGGGGTGGGCGTGGTCGACAGCAGCGCCTCGATGGCGTGGTCGAGCGCGCGCGTCGCCGAGCCCAGCCAGAGCGACTCGGGCGTGTGCAGCGTGAGCGCCGGGTCGAGCACGATGGTGCGCGGCATCATCAGCGGGTGGAAGAAGGTCTGCTTGAGGTGGCGCCGCTCGTCGGTGACCAGGCAGCCGCCGTTGAACTCGCCGCCGTTCAAGGTGCTGGGCACCGCGATCATGCGCACCACGGGGCCGTCGAACTGCGGGCGCACCGGCTTGCCGTCGTCCCCCAGCTTCACTTCCATGCGGTCGAGCGCTTCGAGGTGCTCGTCGGTCATGCCATGGCGCATGCACAGCGTCACCATCTTCGACGCATCGATCACCGAGCCGCCGCCCACCGCCACCACCAGGTCGGCATCGGCCGCCAGTGCGGCGGCCGTGGCGCGGGCCACGCCGCTGCGCGTGGTGTGCTGCGGAATGCCGTCGAAGGTGGCGGCATGGCGCTCACCCAATTCGGCCTCGATGGCGCGGATGACGCCGGTCTGCGTGCGCAGCGTGCGGCTGGCGACGATGAAGACGCGCTTCGCGTTCTGACGTGCGGCCTCGGCGGCGATGACACCTGCGGCCCCCTGGCCGAAGACGACGCGCTCGATCGACGCGAAGTTGTGGGCGCCGGCGGCGACGGTTCTTTCCATGTCTCACTCCTGTGGTGTGCACCGCAACCCCGCCACATGTTGCATGCGCCGGTTTCGCAGTGCGGTTCATAATTCTGCAGTTCCGTGATTGTGTGAAGCTCTGCGCCGGGCTTCCAGTACCGGAACGCGACCGGCAGCAGGTCGATACCGCTGTGCAGAACAGGAAACGCGATGAAGAAGCCCGCATACGCCACCGATCCCGACAGCCTCGACGAGGGCCGGGAAGACCGCCATTTCGTGACCGCACTGGCCCGCGGCCTCGACGTGCTGCGCTGCTTCAGGTCCGGCGAGGAGCGGCTGGGCAACCAGGAACTGGCCGAACGCTGCCAGCTGCCGAAGTCCACGGTCACCCGGCTGACCTACACCCTCACGCGCCTGGGCTACCTGCATCACGTGGAGGAATCGGGCCGCTACCGGCTCGGCATGGCCACGTTGATGCTGGGCGGCACCACACTCGCCAGGCTGGACGTGAAAGAAGTCAGCCGACCGCTGATGCAGCAGCTCGCGATCGACACCGGCACGCAGATCTCGCTGGGCCTGCGTGACGAGATGTCGATGCTCTACGTCGAGATCTGCCGCGGCCATTCGATCGTGACGCTGCGCCTCGACATCGGCGCGCGCATTCCGCTGGCCACCACCGCGATGGGCCGCGCCTACCTGGCGGCCGCGCCGGAGAACGTGCGCCTGGCGCTCGAAGAGCGCATCCAGGCACTCGACCCCGCGGCCTGGCCGCGGATCGAGAAGGGCATTCGCAAGGCCTGCGAAGACTACGCGCGCATCGGCTGCGTCAGCTCCTTCGGCGAATGGCAGAAAGAGATCAACGGCATCGCCGTGCCCTTCACGCCCGGCGGCGGACTTCCGCTGATGGTGATCAACGCCGCAGGGCCTTCGCACAGCCTGTCGTCGCAGACGTTGCTCGACCAGGTTCGGCCGCGATTGATCGTGACGGTGCACGAGATCGAGCAGGCGCTCGGCGCGCGGCGCTGAGGCGCTGAGGCGCCAAGGCGCAGTTGCCTCGAGCCGCTACTTCTCGCGCACGAAGCCGATTGCGTCGAGCAGTTCCTTCTCGCGCTTCGTCGACTCGACGGCGAACTGCTGGTAGCGCTCCGAGCTCATGTACACCGGCTCCATGTAGTACTGCGCCAGCGCGTTGCGAAAGCCCGGCAGCTCCATCGCCTGCTTGAAGGCATCGTGCAGCTTGCGCACGATCGGCGCCGGCGTGTTCTTGGGCACCGCCAGGCCCCAGGCGGCCGACGGCGGCGGGATGTCGATGCCGGCCTCCTTCAGCGTGGGCACGTCGGGAAAGCGGCTCATGCGCTTGTCGCCGAAGGTGACGAGCAGGCGCAGCTTGCCGCTCTCGACGTAAGGCCCCCAGCCCGAGGTCTCCGCCGCCGACATGACGTGCGAGCCGACCACGGCCTGCAGCGATTCGGCCGTGCCCTTGTACGGCACGTGGCTCAGCTGGATGTTCTTGATGCGCGCCACCTGCTCCATCGCCAGGTGCTGCGCGAGGTAGGCACCGGGCGTGGCGTAGGTCAGCTCGCCGGGGTGCGCCTTCGCGTAGGCCACGTAATCGTTCATGCTCTGCAGCGGCGAACTCGCCGGCACCACGATGCCGTAGACAAAGGAAGTCAGGCCGATCACGTAGCGCAGGTCGGTCGCCGGATTCCATGCGATCGAGCCCGTGTAGGGCAGCCGGAACAGGTTGGCCGGGATCACGCCGACCGTGTAGCCGTCGGCCTGCGCGGCTTGCAGCAGCTGCGCCGGCATCAGGCCTGCGGCGCCGGGCTTGTTCTCGATCACCACGGGCTGCTTGAGGATCTTCGCGACGTCCTCGGCCAGCACGCGCATCGGCGAGTCGGTGGAGCCGCCGGGCGGGAAGCCGAGCATGACCTTGATCGGCCGCGTCGGGAAGTTGGCCGCGTCTTGCGCCCAGGCCGGGGCAGCAGCGCCAATGGTGCAAAGCGCGGCGGCCGCGGCCACGATGAATCGACGTGTGGTCTGCATGTCGTATGTCTCCTTCGTTTTTGCTGATCGAACTGCGCGCTACTTGCGGCTGAGGCCGAGCGTGTCGAGGATGTCCTTCTCGCGCTTCATCGAGGCGACCGCGAAGCGCTGGTACTGGGCCGGGTCGCGGTAGTCGGGCTCCATGTCGAAGCGCGCCAGCGAGGCCTTGAAGGCCGGCATTTCCATCGCCTGCCTGAAGGCATCGTGCAGCCGCGCCTGCACCTTCGGATGCGTGCCCTTGGGCGCGACAAGGCCCCAGGGCGAGGTCTGCACGATGTCGATGCCCAGCTCGCGCAGCGTGGGCACGTCGGGAAAGCGCGCCATGCGCTTGTCGCTCCACACCGCCAGCAGACGCAGCTTGCCGCTTTCCACGTGCGGCACGAAGGCCGAGGTCTCGGCGGCCGACTGCACGTGGCCGGCCAGCAGGGCCTGCAACGATTCGGCCGAGCCCTTGTAGGGCACGTGGTTGAGCTTCACGCCGGCCGCGCGCGAGAACTGCTCCATCGTCAGGTGGTTGGTGGTGCCCACGCCCGGGCTGCTGTAGGTCAGCATGTCGGGGTTGGCCTTGGCATAGGCGATGTACTCGGCCATGCTGCGGATCGGCGACGACGCCGGCACCACAGTGCCAAAGGCGTAGCCGCTCAGGCCGATCAAGTAGGCGAGATCGCTGGCCGGGCTCCACTTGATGTCGGTGGTGTACGGCAGCCGGTACACCCCCGCGGGTGCGACGGCCAGGGTGTAGCCGTCGGGCGACGCCGCCTGCAGCATCTGCGTGGGGATCACGCCGGCCGCGCCGGGCTTGTTCTCGATCACCACCGGCTGGCCCAGGATCTTCGACACCGCTTCGGCCAGCACGCGCATCGGCGCGTCGGTCGACCCGCCGGGCGCGAAGCCGATCATCACGCGGATGGGCCGCGTCGGGTAAGCGGCGGGGTCTTCCTGCGCCAGGGCGGCGGGCAGGCCCGCCAGGTTCGTCAGGGCGAGCGCACCCGCCGTGCGCATCAGCTCACGTCTTTGCATGAAAAACTCCGAAAAGGATGGGTGGGGGCTAGGCGGCTGCGCGCACGATTTCTTCTTCGACTTCGCGCAGGCGGTCCTTGCCGAAGAAGAGTTCCTTGCCGACGAGGAAGCTCGGCGAGCCGAAGGCGCCGCGCTCGTAAGCGGCCTGGGTGTTGGCCAACAGCAGGCGCTTGACTTCGGCGTCCTGCGTGCCTTCGTAGAGGCGCCGGCCGTCCAGGTCGGCCTCGTCGAGGGTGCGCACGATCACGTCGGGCTCTTCCATGTTGCGGCCCTGCTCCCACATCGCCACGTAGACCACCTCGACGTAGCGCTCGAAGCAGCCCTGCTTCTGCGCCGCCACCGCGCCGCGCATGATCTGCAGCGTGTTCACGGGCCAGTGCGCGTTGGGCCGATAGCGGTCGAGCCCGTGCTTCGCGACGAAGCGGTCGATCTCGAGCCGGTCATAGGCGCGCTTGTTCGGAATGCCCGCGAAGGCTTCTGCCGGCGAGCGATTGCCGGTGAGCTTGAACAGGCCGCCCAGCAGGATCGGCACGTACTCGAATCGCACGCCGGTGCGCGCTTCGATCTGCGGGATCACGCGGTGGCACATATAGGCATTGGGGCTGCCGAAGTCGAACAGGAACTGCACGGGGACGGATGCGGCCATGGTGCGTGCGCTTTCGTTCAGAAGGTTTCGAGCCAGGGGCGCAGCTCGGTCTCGTGCGTCCACGCGTTGCGCGGCTGCATGTGGATCTGCCAATAGGCATCGGCGATGCTGTCGGGCTGCAGGATGCCGTCCTGCTCCTTCAGCGCATAGCGCTCGGGGAAGGTGGTGCGGATGAACTCGGTGTCGATGGCGCCGTCGATCACCGGGTGCGCCACGTGAATGCCCTTGGGCCACAGCTCGCGCGCCATGCTCTGCGCCAGCGCACGCAGCGCATGCTTGGCACCGGCGAAGGCCGCATAGCCGTCGCGCCCGCGCAGGCTGGCGGTGGCGCCGGTGAAGATGATGGTGCCGCGGCCACGCGGCAGCATCACCTTGGCCGTCTCGCGGCCCATCAGGAAGCCGCCGAAGCAGGCCATTTCCCACACCTTTTGGTACACGCGCGCCGTGGTCTCGGTGATGCCGAAGCGCACGTTGGCGCCGATGTTGAACACCGCCACTTCGATCGGCGCGATCTCGCTTTCGATCTGCTGCACCAGGGAGACCATCTCTTCCTCCTTGCGCGCGTCGCTGCCGAAGCCGTGCGCCTGGCCGCCCTCGGCCTTGATCTGGTCGACCAGCGGCTGCAGCTTGTCGGCCTGGCGCCGCGTGACGCACGCAATGTAGCCCTCGCGCGCGAAGCGGCGTGCGATGGCGCCGCCGGTGGCATCGCCGGCGCCGATGACGAGGATGGCTTTCTTGTCAGTCATGGAAGTCTCCTGGGTGATGTCGAGTCGAGTCGAGTCGAGTCGTGTCGTGTCGTGTCGAGTTGGGTGTGGGGTTGCATGCTGCGCTCAGCGGACGAAGTTCGCCAGTACGCCGCGCGCTTCAACCGTGATGCGCATGGGCCGGCATCTCTTCGCCCTGCGCCAAGGTCTTCAAGACGTTCTTGAGGATCTTGCCGGTGGGCGCCGAAGGAAGCTGCGCGAGAAAGCGGATCTCGCTGGGCACCTTGTAGGGCGACAGCCGCTCGCGCAGGAAGGGGCGCATCGCCTCGTCGTCGAGCTGCGACCCGGCCACGCGCTCGACGAAGGCCACCACTTCCTCGTTGTGCCCGACGGTGCGGCCGACCACGGCCGACTGCACCACTTCCGGGTGGCTGTTGAGCACCTGCTCGACCTCGACCGGATAGACGTTGAAGCCCGAGCGGATGATCAGTTCCTTGCTGCGGCCCACGATGTGCAGCGCGCCGTCCGCATCGCGGCGCGCCATGTCGCCGGTGTTGAACCAGCCGTCGGCATCGATGGCCTCGCGCGTCAGTGCCTCGTTGCGGTAGTAGCCCTTCATGAGGTTCGGGCCGCGCACCCGCAGCTCGCCGACTTCGCCGGCGGCCAGGTCGAGGCCCGTGCACGCATCCACCACGCGCGTCTGCACGCCGGCGAGCGCGAAGCCGACGGTGCAGTCGTCGCGCGGTGACTCGATACGCGTCTGCGCGATCGTGGGCGCCGTCTCGGTCAGCCCGTAGCCGTTGTGCAGCGGCAGCCCGAGCGCGGCCTCCACGCCAGCCTTCAGTCCCGGCGTGAGCGGAGAGCCGACCACGCAGGCGAATCGCAGCGCCGGTGCCGTGAGCGGCAACGCGTTCTCGCGCGACCAGTCGAGCAGCTTGGCGAACATGGCCGGCACGCCGGTGAACGCGGTCACGCCCTCTTGCGACAGCGCTTGGGCCAGGCCGGCGGGCGTGTAGCGCGATTCCAGCACCAGCCCGGCACCGCTCGCCATGCAGCCCAGGAACTGGGTCGACAGGCCGACTACGTGCGCCATGGGCAGCACGCCGTAGATCAGGTCGCCGGGGCCCAGGCCGCGCACCTCGCGGGCGCTGCGGGCAGCGAACATCAGGTTGGCATGGGTCAGCATCACGCCCTTGGGCGCGCCGGAGGTGCCGGAGGTGTAGATCAAGGCGGCGACCTGCTCGTCGGCCGCTTCGGCGCAGGCCTCGGGCTGCACGTCGGCGGCCAGGGGGCCGACGTGCAGCGTCCCGAGTCCGTGCCAGCCCATCGCCTCGGCGCCCTGGCGCTGCGCGTGCCGCAGCGCGTCGCTCGAGACATGGCAGGTGTAGATCACGCGGCGGGCGCCCGAATGCGCGATGAAGGTGTCGATCTCGCGCTCGGACAAGCGCGCATTGACGACGATCGACCACGCGTCCAGCATGCTCGCGGCCAGCACCAGCGCGGCGATGGCGGCGCAGTTCTCGCCCACCACCAGGACGCGGTCGCCAGGCCGGACCTGGAGCTCGGCCAGTTGGCGGGCCGCCGCCTGCGCAGCTGCATCGAGCCCGGCATAGCCGAGCGTCACGTGGGCGTCCCGCACGGCGAGCGCCTGGGGCTGGCTGCTGACCCATTCGTCCAGCAGCTGGTGGATGCGCGAAATGGCCGATGTGGCGGGGGCTGGGGTGCTCGTCATGTCTCCGTCCTGCGTGGTTGCATGCTGCTCGAAGGTCCAAAAGGCGCAGCGTTCGCAGAATCTTATTCCGCATCGCAGTCTCTTGGCCCGAATCTGAGCCAAGATTTAGTGTTTAGAACTGCACAGCAGAACAGCCACGTCCATCGAAGGCCTAAGGACATCAGCAGTAGGACGCGAGCCGCCACTGATAATGATTCGTATCAAGCGCCGCAAGTGCGCCGACCGTTTGCCAACGACACACACCCTGGAGGACTTCATGAGCACTTTTTCGCGCCCCTACGCTTCGCGCGCCCTGGCAGGCCTCGCCCTGGCAGGCGGCCTGGCCGCACCGGCCCTGGCCAACGAGGTCACCGTCTACACGACGCGCGAACCCGGCCTGATCCAACCGCTGCTGACCGCGTTCAGCAACCAGAGCGGCGTGAAGGTGAACACGGTCTTCGTGAAGGACGGGCTCCTGGAACGCGTCAAGGCCGAAGGCGCGCGCTCCCCGGCCGACGTGCTCATGACGGTGGACATCGGCAACCTGGTCGACCTGGTGGAAGGCGGCGTGACGCAGCCCGTGAAGTCGGCGACGCTCGAATCCGCCATCCCCGCCAACCTGCGCGGCGCCGACGGCCAATGGTTCTCGCTGTCGATGCGCGCCCGCGTGCTCTACGCCGACAAGAGCCTGCCGCTCAACAGCTTCCGCTACGAAGACTTGGCCAACCCCAAGTACAAGGGCAAGGTCTGCATCCGCGCCGGGCAGCATCCGTACAACACCGCGCTGGTCGCCTCGCTGATCGCCCACGACGGCGAAGCCAAGGCCGAGCAGTGGCTGCGCGGCGTCAAGGCCAATCTGGCGCGCAAGGCCACGGGCGGCGATCGCGACGTGGCGCGTGACATCCTGGGCGGCATCTGCGACGTCGGGCTGGCCAACTCGTACTACGTCGGCCAGATGAAGAGTTCGAAGGAAGGCAGCGACGCGCGCAAGTGGGGCGATGCCATCAAGGTGATTCGCCCGACCTTCGCCAACTCGAAGAGCGGCGGCACGCACGTCAATGTGAGCGGCGCCGCGGTCGCCAAGAACGCGCCGCAGCGCGCCAACGCGGTCAAGCTGCTCGAGTTCCTGGTGTCCGACTCGGCCCAGGCGTTCTATGCAGAGGCCAACTACGAGTACCCGGTACGCAAGAACGTGCCGCTCGACTCCATCATCTCTTCCAGCATCGGCGAGTTGAAGGTCGACCCGCTGCCCATCGCCGAGATCGCCAAGTACCGCAAGCAGGCCAGTGCGCTCGTCGACAAGGTCGGCTTCGATCAATAAATCGTGGTTGCATTGAGGCCGGTCGGACCGCTCTGGCGGACCGCCTCGATCGCGATCGCGCTCGGCGTGCTCGCGCCGGTGGTCAGCCTCGCCTGGCTGGCCTTCGGGGCCGACTTCTCGCACTGGGCGCACCTGGCGCAGCACGTGCTGCCGCAGGCGGCGCTCAACACCGCGATCCTGCTGCTCGGCGTGGGCGCGCTGGTGCTGGTCATCGGCACGGGCTGCGCCTGGCTGGTGACCACCTGCGACTTTCCCGGTCGCGGCTTTCTGCACTGGGCGCTGCTGCTGCCGCTGGCCATGCCGACCTACATCGTGGCCTTCGCCTACCTCGACCTGCTGCATCCCATCGGCCCGGTGCAGGGCGCGATTCGCTGGATGCTGGGCTTCGACAGCCCGCGGCAGTTTCGCCTACCCGACCTGCGCTCGATGCCGGGCGCCATCCTCGTGCTCGGATTCGTGCTGTACCCCTACGTCTACATGACGGCGCGCGCCATGTTCATGACCCAGCCCGCCCACCTGATGGAAGCGGCGCGCACGCTGGGCGAGAGCGCGCGCGGTGCCTTTTTCCGTGTCGCGCTGCCGCTGGCGCGCCCTGCCCTTGCGGTGGGCCTGAGCTTGGCGCTGCTGGAAACGCTCAACGACATCGGCGCTTCCGAATTCCTCGGCATCCAGACGCTGACGGTGGCCGTCTACACCACCTGGATCACACGCTCCGACCTGGCCGGCGCCGCGCAGATCGCCTGCGCGATGCTGATCATGGTGGTGGCACTGGTGCTGCTCGAACGGCACGGCCGGCGCCACCAGCGCTTCGGCTCGGCCCAGCGCATGCGCGGCATCCAGCCGCGCAGGCTGCATGGCGCGGCCGCGTGGCTGGCCTGCGGCGCGGCCGCGCTGCCGGTCGTGCTCGGCTTCGCTGCACCCGCGCTCTACCTGGTGTGGGAAACGGTGAAGCGTCTGCGCCTGGGCGGCGGCATCTCCGATGGCCTGCTCGCGAGCCTCGGCAACACGCTGGCGCTGGCCTCCGGCGTGACGGCCGCCACCGTCGCCGCCGGCCTGGTGGTGGCCTGGGCGGTGCGCAGCCAGGGTTCGGGCATCGTGAACCGCGCGCGCTGGCAGGCGCGCGCCGCGACGCTGGGCTATGCGCTGCCCGGCACGGTGCTGGCGATCGGGCTGCTGACGCCTGCACTGGGGCTCGACGCGATGTTCGCCACGCTGTTCCGGCAGGAGGGCCTGCCGCTCATGAGCGCCGGCATCGTGCTGGTGGTGGCCTGCGCCATCCGCTTCCTGGCCATGCCGGTGGGCGGCATCGAGGCCGGGCTGGCGCGCATCCCGCCTGCGCTCGAGCAGGCGTCGCGCCTGCTCGGCGAAAGCGCGGCCGGCACGCTGCGCCGCGTGCATCTGCCCCTGTTGCGCCCAGCCATCGCGGCGGGCGCGCTGCTGGTCTTCGTCGATGCGATGAAGGAATTGCCCGCCACCCTGCTGCTGCGGCCCGCCAACTTCGACACGCTCGCGACCTGGCTCTATGCAGAGGCTGCGCGCGGCACCTACGAAGAAGGCGCGATCGCCGCGCTGGCGATCGTGGTGGCCGGCCTGCTGCCGGTGGTGCTGCTCGCGCGCAACGGGCTCGGCATTCACACGGAAGGAAGTGCCGAATGAGCGCGGCCCTGCAACTCGAAGACGTGCGCTTGGCCTACGACGGCGCGCGCGGCCTGCACACCGTCGTCGAAGGCTTCTCGCTGGCCCTGCTCGCGGGCCGCATCGGCTGCCTGCTCGGTCCGTCCGGCTGCGGCAAGACCACGGTGCTGCGCGCCATCGCCGGCTTCGAGCCCGTGCGCGCCGGCAGCGTGCGCCTCGGCGATCGGCTGCTGTCTTCCGCCGACGTGCATTTGCCGCCCGAGGAGCGCCGGGTCGGCATGATGTTTCAGGAGTACGCGCTGTTCCCGCACCTGACGGCGGCGCAGAACGTGGGCTTCGGTCTGCGCCGGCTCGCGCATGCAGAACGCCATGCGCGCGTGGCCGAGATGCTCGGGCTGGTGGGCTTGGCCGATGCGGGCGAGCGCTATCCGCACGAACTGTCCGGCGGCCAGCAGCAGCGCATCGCCCTGGCGCGCGCGCTCGCGCCCTCGCCGGCCCTGCTGCTGCTCGACGAGCCCTTCTCCAACCTCGATGCCGCAACGCGCGAGCGGCTGACCGTCGAAGTGCGCGACATCCTCAAGACGGCGGGCCAGACTGCCGTGCTCGTCACGCACAACGAGGCCGAGGCGCAGACCATGTCCGATCACGTGGGCCTGATGCACAACGGCCGTCTGGTGCGCTGGAGCGCATAGCAGAGTTCGTTTGCAGGGCGATGGGCTTTTTTAGCCAAGGTCTTCGTGCCTCGGAAGAATCGCGCTTCTCGACACATCCGCCCGGAAGAAGGAAGCCACGATGACCCGCCCCCTCACCCTCGTCAGCCACCTGCTGTGCCCCTACGTGCAGCGCGCCGCCATCGCCCTGCGCGAGAAGGACGTGCCCTTCGAGCGCGTCGTGATCGACCTCGCGGACAAGCCCGCTTGGTTCGTCGACATCTCGCCGCTCGGCAAGGTGCCGCTGCTGCGCGTGCCGCGCCCCGACGGCGGCGAGGCCATCCTCTTCGAAAGTAACGTGATCTGCGAGTACATCGAAGACACGCAGCCCGGCCCGCGGCTGCATCCCGAAGACCCGCTGACGCGTGCCGAGCACCGCGCCTGGATGGAGTTCGGCTCCGCCATCCTCGTCGACCTGTGGGGTTACGAGACCACGCGCGACGCCGAGGTCTTCGAGCAGAAGCGGCAGGCGCTGGCCGCCAAGTTCGAGCGTGTGGAAGCGGCGCTGGGCCGAGGCCCCTTCTTCGCCGGCGAGCACTTCAGCCTGGTCGATGCCGTGTTCGCGCCGGTGTTCCGCTACTTCGAGCTCTTCGACGAACTGCACGACTCGCACGTGTTCGACCGCACGCCGAAGGTCCGTGCCTGGCGGCAGGCGCTGCACGCACGGCCGAGCGTGCGCGATGCGGTCGTGCCGGAATATCGCGAGCACCTGCGCGCCTTCCTGCAGATGCACGAGACGCATCTGCTCTCGCTAGCCGTGGTCGACTGAGCCGACAATCGGTGTCCCCACCACACGCGAACGACACCCAGAGATGCGACTCCTCCACACCATGCTGCGCGTCGGCGACCTGCAGCGCTCCATCGACTTCTACACGAAGATCCTCGGCATGCAGCTGCTGCGCCGTTCCGAGAACCCCGAGTACAAGTACAGCCTGGCCTTCGTCGGCTACGAGGGCAACCCGGCGCAAGCCGAGATCGAACTCACCTACAACTGGGGCACCGACAGCTACGACATGGGCACCGCCTACGGCCACATCGCGCTGGGCGTGCCCGATGCCTACGAGGCCTGCGAGAAGATCAAGGCCGTCGGCGGCAATGTCACGCGCGAGGCCGGGCCGGTGAAGGGCGGCACCACGGTGATCGCCTTCGTCACCGACCCGGACGGCTATAAGATCGAATTGATCCAGGACAAGTCCAGGGCGTAGCGGGCCGATGCGGGACCGGCCGCGTGTTCGCCACGCACCGACCCGCTTCGGCCTCTTTCAAATCCCGCTGAACAGCCACGACAGATGCTGGCGCGCCTGCGCCGCAGTCGTGCGCGACAGCAGCGCGTTGCGCAGGTCGGCCTGCACGCCCTTCGCGTGGTAGAGCTCGCCGTACATGCGCGACGTGAGTTGGACCCGCGCGGTGCGCAGGTAGCGCGCCTGCTGGTAGGCCTTGAAGGCCTGCTCGTAGCTGTCGGCTTGCGTCACGCAGTCGGCCAGGCACACCGCGTCTTCGAGCGCCATGCAGGCACCCTGCGCCATGTAGTTGAAGGTCGGGTGCGCGGCGTCGCCGAGCAGGGTCACGTTGCCCTGTGACCAGTGCTTGATCGGCTCGCGGTCGTGCAATGTCCACATGCGATCGACGTCGATCTTGTCCAACAGCCGTGCGATGGCCGGACAGACCACGCCGAAACGCTCGCGCAATTCACGCGCGCCATCGGCCACGCCGAGGTTCGACACGCCCTGGTCCAGCGCCAGCGCACTCTTCACACTCGCGCCCAGCGCGAAATACGAGCCGCTGCGCATCGGATAGTGCGAGAAGTTCAGTTCCGGCCCGCCCCACATCACGACGGCGTTGGCGAATTCGAGTTCGGGCATCTGGTCGGCCGGCACGACGCCTCGGAAGATGATGTAGTTCTCGGTGCGCGGCCGGTCCGCACCGACGAGCTCGCGCCGCATCGTGGACCACAAGCCGTCAGATCCGACCAGTGCCGCGCCCTCGTGGTACGCGCCATCTTCCGTCCTCACCGTCACGCGGCCCCCTTCCTGCCTGAAGCCGGTGACCCTGCTCGATGTGCGAATGGCGATGCGGTCGGACTCGCGACATGCCTGCGCCAGCACTTCCAAGAGATCGCCGCGATGCATCAGCGCATACGGGTACTTGAAGTCCGCGAGGAATTCGTCGTCGACCGGGATGCGGATGATCTGCTCGCCACTCAGTGCATCCATGAACACGAGATCGTCCGGACACGCCGCCTTCTTCAGCATCGCAACGACGAGTCCGAGGCGATCGAACACCTTGAAGGCATTGGGTGGCATCTGGATGCCGATGCCAGCCTCGCGCAGTTCGCTCGCCTGCTCGAGGATCAAGACCTCGATCCCTGCCTGAGCCAATGCCACGGCCGTCGCCGTGCCGCCGATGCCGCCGCCGGCCACGATCACGGGGCCACCGAGCTTTTTCTTCTGCATGATGATTTTTCCTTGCGTGTAGGCCCTTCGCGAGGGCTGGGTTATGAGAGATTGGCTGGCGCCCGCGCACGCTCCCGCGCCGCATGGCGCTGCTGCGCTGCGGCCCTGGGAAGGGAGCGCGTGGGCGTCGCGACTATTTCGCGGAAAGGTGAAGCTCTTCGGCGAGCTTGCGTGAGTTCTCGAAGCCGGCCTTGATGCGGCTGCGCATGATGTCGGGCGCGTTGGCCTGCGACGGCGCGATGCCGGCCGAGACCCATTTGCTCTTGAGTTCCGGATCGGCCAGCGCCGTGCGCAGGGCGCCGTTGAGCTTCTCGACGATCTCCGGCGGCGTCTTCGCCGGTGCGACCAGCCCTTGCCACGCGGAGAAGGTGCCGACGTTGATGCCGAGTTCCGCGTAGGTGGGCACGTTCTGGAGCGGCTCGACATCGGTCTTCGCACTCAGCGCGATGGGGCGCACCGAGCCCGACTTGATGAGCCCGAGCGTCGCCGGCGACACCGCGTCACCCACCATCGTGATCTGGCCGGCCAGCAGGTCGGTGTTGGCCGCGCTGTTGCCGCGGTAGGGAATCGGCGCGATCTTCGCGTTCGCGGACTTGTTGATCAGCTCCAGCAGGAAGTGCATGTTGCTGCAGTTGCCCGGCACGCCCCAGGTGACGGGCTCGCGGTTCTGGCGGGACAGCTCCAGGACTTCCTTGAGCCCCGGGAGCGGCGACTCGCGCTTCACGAACAGCACGGTCGGCGTGCTCGAGATCATGCCGATCATCTGGAAGTCGTTGACCGGGTCGTAGGGCGTGTCCTTGTTGCACGCGGGCGTGAACTCGTGCGTCGATGCGGTGGCGAGCCCCAGCGTGTAGCCGTCGGGCCGCGCCTTGGCGACGGCATCGGTGCCGATCGCGCCGCCGGCACCCCCGCGGTTGTCGACCACCACCGATTGCTTGAGCGCCGCGCCCATCTTCTCGGCCAGCATGCGCGCCACCACGTCCGTCGGGCCGCCCGCGGCGAAGGGCACGATCATGCGGATGGGCTTGTCGGGGAAGTCGGCCAGCGCGGGCGAAGGCGCTGCGAGCCAGACCCACAGCATCGGAAGTGCGCATGTTTTCGGAAGGGCCGAAACAGTGCGAGCGAGTTTCATGGAGGACCTTTTGCGTTCGAGTTGAAGCCCCGTGGGGTGTGACTGGTCGCAAGCTTAGGAAACCGCTCGTGATAGTTCCAATACTATCGACTGGTGCTGGTGATATCTTCGACTGCTTCGTTGTGGAGAGCACGAGGAAGCAAGCGATGGACCTGCGGCAGATCCGGCAATTCGCCGTGCTGGCGGAAGAGCTCAATTTTCGAAAGGCGGCCGAGCGCCTTCACATTTCGCAGCCGCCGCTCAGCGCGACCATCCGCCGGCTCGAAGAAAGCCTGGGCGTGCAGCTGTTCGACCGCGACCGGCACAACGTGAAGCTCACGCTGGCGGGGCAGGTGTTCCACAACGAGGCGAGGCGCATCCTCGGCCAGGTTCACGAGGCGGTCGCTCTGACGCGAAACACCGCGCTCGGCATCAGCGGTGTGTTGCGCGTGTCCTGCGTGCCCAGCGCCTTCCTCGACCTGCTGCCCGCCGCGCTGCAACGCTTTCACGAGGCCTACCCCGAAGTGCGCGTGATCGTCACGCGCGAACTGAGCAGCAAGCAGCTCGACGACGTGAGCCGTGAGAAGGTGGACGTCGCGATCCTGATTCCCAACGACACGCTCGACGCCGGCCAGTTGAAGACCGACCCGCTGCGTCACGAGCGCTTCATCCTGGCGGTGCCATCGGCGCACCGCCTCGCCGCAGAAAAGTCGGTGCGCGTGGCGGACATCGTGTCCGATCCACTGCTGGCCTTCTTCTCCTTGTCGGATTCGCCGGGCTTCTCGGGCCCGCTGCTCCGGGCTTTCAAGGAGTCCGCGCTGAATCCGAACCTGATGTACGACCAGACGCAATGGGTGACCAACCTCGTCATGGTGGCGGGCGGCTTCGGCCTGGCGATCGTTCCGCGGCCGATGCGCACGTTTCAGCTGAGCGGCATCTCGTACATCGACCTCGTGCACGACGACGGATCGCCGATCACCTACCCCGTGGCGGCCGTGCGGAAGAAGAACAGCGGCAACGCGATCGCCGAGAACTTCGTGGCGATCGTCGCGGAGATCGGCAAGCCTTGAGCGCCTGCACCGCGGCGCGCGTCACGCGTTGAGCATCATCAGCTGCTCGATCTGCGAGCGCTCCTTGCGCAGCAGCGCCACCAGCTCGGTCTCGACCCGTTCCATCGGGTATTCCTCGCTGTCGACCGAGAGGCCGAGCGACAGCACGCGCGACGCGTTCAGGACCATCGGCATGGCGATGGTGACGTGGCGCAGCTCCGGATACTGCGCCACGCACCACTGGTCGGCCGGCAGGTCGACGGCGCGATAGAGGGCGCTTTCCTTCGGCAGATGGCTGCCCACGCGAAGGTTCACCACGAACATCTTCATGTGCTCGCCGACGCTGCTCACGCGCGCCAGTACGAGCACTTCGTCGTCGTGCCGTTCGCCGATGTTGACGGTGCCCTTGCAGGCATCCGCCAGGCGCTGCAGCGTGTCCTGCACCGATTCGGAGATGCCCATGCTCCGAAGCGCCGTGAAGCCGAGGTCGAGCATCTGCGGCCCCAGCGACCACAGCCCGCCTTCGATGCGCACGTAGCCCTCGCGCTCGAGCGTGTGCAGGAAGCGCAGCACGGTCGAGTGCGGCAGTTCGACGCCTTTCGAGAGCTCCGCCAGCGTTTGCCGAGGCTGTGTTTTGAACGCGCGCAGCAGCGCTAGACACCGCTGAACCGATCTGTTATCTTTCATTTCGATCACCTGATGAACTTAATGTTTACTAGGTGAACATTGTGGCACATCGAAGCCGAGATCGCAAGCGGTGTGCTCTCCTTGTTTCAACCCATGAGGTGTTCATGACTTACCGAGTCGGAGTAGACATCGGCGGATCGTTCGCAGACTTCGCCGTCTTCAACGAGAAGACGAGCGAAATCAATAGCCTGAAGGTTTTTTCGCGGCCTGACCAGCCGGGCGCAGAGGTCATCAAGGGCATCGAGCTTCTGCAGGAGCGCTACGGCATCCGCCCCGAAGAGATCAGCTATTTCACGCACGGCACCACGGTCGGCATCAACACCGTGATCCAGCGCAAGGGCTTGAAGCTGGCCCTCTTCACCACCGAGCACTTCAGCGACGTGCTCGAGATCGGTCGGCTGAAGACGACCGACATG
This sequence comes from Variovorax sp. KK3, assembly GCF_001984055.1. Classification (GTDB taxonomy): domain Bacteria; phylum Pseudomonadota; class Gammaproteobacteria; order Burkholderiales; family Burkholderiaceae_C; genus Variovorax. Next base: position 112,243 of record NZ_LYVO01000002.1, on the reverse strand, counting down.
TACAACCTGTTCTCGCGACGCCCGGCGCCTTTGATCCAGCGCAACCTGGTCTTCGGCATCGCCGAACGCATGGGCCCCGACGGTGTCGTGCGCAAGGCACTGGACGAGCAAAGCGTCGTCGCCGCCACCGAGCAGGCCTTGGCCGCCGAAGCCGAGGGCATCGTGATCTCGCTGCTTCACTCGTACCGCAACCCGGAGCACGAACAGCGCGTCAAGGCCATCGTCGAACGCGTGGCGCCGCGCCTTCCGGTGACGTGCTCCAGCGAAACCTGGCCGATCATTCGCGAATACGAACGGACCATCACCGCGGTCATCGGCGGCTACGTACAGCCGCGCGTGGCGTATTACCTCGGTGCACTCCAGTCCGCGCTGAAGAACGTGGGCGTGAGTCCGCAACTGCACCTGACCAAGTCGAACGGCGGCGTCATGACGGCCGAACAAGGCAAGCGCGACTGCGTGCAGATGATCCTGTCGGGCACGGCCGCCGGCGTGATCGGCGCCAGCCACGTGGCCGCGGCCGCCAACATCGACCGCTGCCTGGGCCTCGACATCGGCGGCACCAGCGCCGACATCTCGGTCATCGTCGACGGTCGCCCTCAGTACGGCAATGGCGAATTGATCGGCGACTTCCAGATCCACATTCCGTCGGTGTCCGTGTCGTCGGTCGGCGAAGGCGGCGGATCGATCGCGTGGCTCGATCCGCTGGGCGTGCTGAAGGTCGGGCCCGAGAGCGCTGGCTCCACCCCGGGCCCCGCGTGCTACGGCCGCGGCGGCACCCGGGCCACCATCACCGACGCCTTCGTCGCGTGCGGCCTCGTCGGCCATTCCGAACTGGGCTACAGCGCCGTGACCGTGGACCGCGCCGCCTCGACCGCCGCCATCGCCAAGCTCGCCAGCCCGCTGGAGCGCAGCGTGGCGCAGACCGCGCAGGCCATCATCGACATCGCGGTGTCGGGCATGTACTCGGAGGTGAGTGGCCTGGTCTCCCGCTTCGGCATCGACCTGCGCGAGTTCTCGATCCTGGCTTTCGGGGGTGCCGGCCCGATGATGGCCGGCTACCTGGCGCGCGAGCTGGGCGTGAAGGAAGTCGTCGTGCCGCCCAACCCGGGCACGCTGAGCGCGCTCGGCGGCTTGATCGCCGAACTGAAGAACGACTTCCTGAAGACGGTGTACGTGGACCTCACGCCCGAGAGCCTGCCGTCCCTGCGCGAAAACTACGGCGTGCTGCTCGAGCGCGCGCACCAATGGCTCGAGCGTGAACACGGCAAGGGCAGCGACCACGAGCTCGCGTACTCGGCAGAGATGCGCTACCGCGGCCAGTCCTTCGAACTCGACACGCCCATCGCCAGCGAAGACATCGACACTGGCAACCTGCAGGGCATGGCGCAAGCCTTCCACGATGCGCACCGCCGCATCTACGGCCACTCCGACCCGAACGCCGCGGTTCAAGTCGTCAGCGTGCGGCTGGTTGTCATCGCCAAGCGCGACAAGCCGCAACTGGCCCGCTACGACCTCGTGCCGGGCAAGCCGAGTACCGATCGGCACGTGGAAGCCTGGATCGACGACGCCCTGCGCGAAGTCGCGCTGTACCGGCGCGCGTCGCTCAAGCCCGGCGACAGCCTGGCGGGCCCCGCCATCGTTTCGCAGGACGACTGCACGACGGTCATCCTTCCCGGCTACCAATGCACGGTCGACGAATTCGCCAACTTGCGCATCTCTCGCGGAGAACCACTGTGAGCATCGACAACCTGACCCTTCAAATCCTGGCCAACCACTGCACCGCAGCGGCCGAAAGCATGGGCTACACGCTCATGCGCACCGCCTACTCGAGCTTCGTCAAGGAAACCGAGGACTTCTCGGCACAGCTGATGACGGTCGACGGCAAGACCTTCGCATCGCCGCAGACCTTCGGCGCCACGTGGTACACCAACCTCGACTACGGCCCCGTGATCCGCTTGTGCGACGACTATCGCGAAGGCGATGTCTACATGACGAACGACCCGTACAGCGGCCACGTGGCGACGCACACGCCCGACATGCACCTGTGGAAGCCCGTGTTCTGGCAAGGCCGGCTGGTCTGCTTCGTCGGCTGCCACATCCACATCACGGACATGGGCGGCGCGGTGCCCGCGTCGTTGTCGCGCACGCTCACCGAAGTGCAGCAGGAAGGCCTGCGCATTCCGCCGATGCTGCTGATCCGCGACGGCGTCATCGACGACAAGCTGCTGAAGATCCTGCGTGCCAACGTGCGCACGCCGGACCTGAACCGCGGCGACATGAATGCGCAGATCGCGGCACTCAACACCGGCGAACGTTCCGTGCACGAGATCATCGAGCGCTTCGGCGTCGACGATTTCGTGGAAGGCTCCGAGAAGATCCTCGAATACGGCGAGCGCCAGGCCCGCGCGTTGATCCGGGAGATTCCGGACGGCGAGTACTTCTTCTCCGAATACGCCGACGAAGACTCCGTGGGCGGCTACCCCTGCCGCATCGCGATCACCTTGCGCGTGAAGGGCGACGAACTGGAGCTGGACTTCACGGGCAGCGATGCGCAGGTGACTTCGTCGCTGAACATGCCGACCGGCGGCGACCCGCGCCATCCGATCATCATGCTCGGGCTGGTCTACATCCTGCACACGCTGAACCCGCGCAACGTGCTCAACTGCGGCACCATGCGCCCCTGCCGCGCGATCCTGCCCGAAGGCTCGGTGGTCAATCCGCAAGAGCCGGCCGCGGTCGGCATGCGCAGCCTCATGGTGGCCGTGGTGCAAGCCTGCGTGTTCGGCGTGTTCAGCCAGGCGCTGCCGCATCTGCTGCCCGCCTGCCCCGCCGGCGGTTCGACGCTGCTCAACGTCAAGACCACCACGCGCGACGGCCGGCGCGTGTTGGCGTCCATCGGCCCCTGCGGCGGTGGCGCGGGCGGTGGCCCCGAACTCGACGGCATCGAAGCGTGCGGCGCCAACGCCGCGTTCCTGAAAAACACCCCGATGGAAATCAACGAGGCCGAGGTTCCGATCGAGATCCTGCGCTACGGCCTGGTGCCCGATACCGGTGGCGCCGGGCGCAACCGTGGCGGCAACGCAGTGGCGATGGAGTTCAAGCTGCTGTCGCCCAACGCCACCGTCACCGCACGCAACCGCAATCGCACGGACCTGGCCGCCTGGGGCGTGCTGGGCGGCAAGGCCGGGGCGAACTCGCGCTTCACGAAGAACCCCGACACGCCCTCGGCCGTCGAGCTGCGCAACACCGACCTGGTGGCATGTGCGCCGGGCGACGTGATCCGCATCCAGGGGTCGGCAGGCGGTGGCTACGGCAGTCCTTTCGACCGCGACATCGAGAAGGTGCGCGACGACGTGCGCAGCGGGTTCGTGTCGATCGGCAGGGCGCGCGAGGCTTACGGTGTGGTCATCGACGCGATCGGAGCCATCGACGAACCCGCGACTCGGGCATTGCGCTCCGAACAGCCGCAGCCAAGGTCGCACTTCGACTTCGGCCCCGGCCGGGACCGCTTCGAAAGCGTGTGGACGCACGCCCGGTATGCGACGCTGACGCGCATCCTGGCCGAGATCCCGGTGTCGTGGCGCCACTTCGTCAAACACCACCTGTTCGCGACACTGGCCGACAGGCCGGCAGCGAAGGATGGCGGTGGCATCGATGTGGCGAGTGCGTACGCGGCGCTCGCCGCACAGCACGCGGACCTGCCCGAGTTGCGGCTGGCTTGATGGCTTGATGGCTTGTTGGCTTGAGAAAGCCGGAGCCGCGCCGGATCGATCGTCCGGCGCGCAGCGGCCCGCCTTCAGCAGCCCAGCAGGTCCGCCAGGGCCCCGATGTCGCGCGCGTGCAGCGTGTTGTCCGGTTGCGGCGACACGTCCTTGGGTTTGCCCGGGCCGAACTCCCAAGCCCGTTCGATGTAGCCCGTGCGCAGGCCGCAGGTTCGCGCTGCCGCCAGGTCGTCGTGGTGTGCCGCGGCCAGCATCACCTGGTGCGGCACCACGTCGAACACGGCCGCCACGCCGAGGTAGGTGCGCGGGTCGGGCTTGTAGGCCTTGAAGACCTCGGCCGAGAGCACGCAGTCCCAGGGCAGGCCCGCGTTCTTGGCCATTTCGGTCAAGAGGCCGATGTTGCCGTTGGACAGCGAACACACGATGTACTTGCGCTTGAGCCGTGCCAGCCCCTCGACCGAATCGGGCCAGGCCGGCAGACGGTGCCAGGCCTTGTTGAGCTCGCGCTTGCGGACGCCGTCGAGCTCTTCGATGCCGAAGTCGCGCAGCACGCCGCCCAGGATGCCCATGTGCAGTTCGTCGAGCAGCGTGAAGCCGCCCTCGCCTGCCGCGATACGTTCCATCACGCTCTTCATCGCGGGCTGGTAGCCGGCGCGCCAGGCCAGCGCGAAGGCGCCGCCGTCCACGCCCGGCAGCAGGCGTTCGGCCTCGGCGGCGATGCCGCTGTACCAGTCGACCACCGTGCCGAAGACGTCGAAGGCGATGACCTTCAGGTCGGCCGGATCGAACTCGCTCATCGAGCCAGTTGGCTGGCCTCGCGCGCCAGCGCCGTGATGCGGTCCCAGTCGCCGGCCGCGATGGCATCCGTGGGCACGATCCACGAGCCGCCCACGCAGGCCACGTTGGCGAGCGCCAGAAACTCGTGCGCGTTGGCCGCGGTGACGCCGCCGGTCGGGCAGAACTTCACTTCGCCGAATGGCCCCTGCCAGGCCTTCAGCATCGCGATGCCGCCGGCCTGCACGGCCGGGAAGAACTTGAGCTCGGTCAGGCCGTCTTCCTGCGCCATCATGATCTCGCTGCCCGTGGCCACGCCGGGCAAGAGCGGCAGTCCGAGGTCGTGGCAGGCCTTGCCGACCGCACGCGTGTAGCCCGGGCTCACGCCGAACTTGGCGCCGGCCAGCGCCGAGGCCTGCGCGTCGGCCGCGCTGCGGATGGTGCCGGCGCCGGCCACGGCATCGGGCACTTCTTTCGAGATGATCTCGATGCATTCGAGCGCCTCGCGCGTGCGCAGCGTCACCTCGAGCATGCGGATGCCGCCGGCCACCAGCGCGCGCGCCAGCGGCACGGCGTCCTTGACGTCGTGCAGCACGATCACCGGGATCACCGGCGCGTCGCGCATCACCTCGATGGCGGTGATCCCTTTGTTCTCTACAGCCATGTGCAGGCTCCTTCTTCGGCAGTCAAAGCATTGCGGCGCATGCCGGCGAACAGCTCGCGGCCCAGGCCGTGGCCGTTGTCCTTGCGTTGTTCGTCCTGCATGGTCGCGGTTTCTCGTTCGGCCCATTCGTCGGCCGGCAACAGCACTGCCAGGGTGCCGGCCACCGAGTCGAGGCGGATCAGGTCGCCGTCGCGCACCTTGGCCAGCGGCCCGCCGGCGGCGGCCTCGGGCGAGACGTGGATGGCCGCCGGCACCTTGCCCGATGCACCGCTCATGCGGCCGTCGGTCACCAGCGCCACGCGGAAGCCCTTGCCCTGCAGCACCGACAGCGGCGGCGTCAGCTTGTGCAGTTCGGGCATGCCATTGGCCTGCGGGCCCTGCCAGCGCACCACGCAGACCACATCGCGCTCCAGTTCGCCGGCGCTGAATGCCTTCTGCAGCGCGGCCTGCGAATCGAAAACGCGCGCCGGCGCCTCGATGACATGCCGGTCGTCGGGCACCGACGACACCTTGATCACGCTGCGGCCCAGGTTGCCCGCCAGCAGCTTGAGGCCACCCGTGGCGCTGAAGGGCGCCGACACCGGCCGCGCCACCGCCTCGTTCTTCGACGGCGCCGCCGGGTGCCACGTCAGCACGTGCTCCTGCGAGGGCTCGCCGGCCAGGCTCGGGATATTGGCGAATTCGCGCAGGCCACCAGCGCGCACCGTGAGCACGTCGCCATGCATGAGGCCGCCGTCGAGCAGTTCGCCGATCACGAAGCCCGGCCCGCCCGCGGCCTGGAACTCGTTCACGTCGGCCGTGCCGTTGGGATACACCCGGGTCAGCAGCGGCACCACTTCGGACAGCTCGGAGAAGTCGTTCCAGTCGATCAGGATGCCGGCCGCGCGCGCCACGGCCACCCAGTGGATCAGGTGGTTGGTCGATCCGCCCGTGGCCAGCAGTGCGGCCATGGCATTGACGATGCAGCGCTCGTCGACCATCGCGCCGATCGGCGGCACCGCGTAGGCACTGTCGGCCGCGCGCCCGAGCACCGTGCGCACCGCCTCGCGCGTGAGCGCTTCGCGCATCGAATCGCCAGGCTGGATGAACGCGGTGCCCGGCACGTGCAGGCCCATGGCCTCCAACAGCATCTGGTTGCTGTTGGCGGTGCCGTAGAAAGTGCAGGTGCCCTGGTCGTGATAGGCGGCCATTTCGGCATCGAGCAGACCCTGGCGCCCGACCAGGCCTTGCGCGGCCTGCTCGCGCACCTTGGCCTTGGCGCTGTTCGACAGGCCCGAGGGCATGGGACCGGCCGGCACGAACACGGTCGGCAGGTGGCCGAAATGCAGCGCACCGATCAGCAGGCCCGGCACGATCTTGTCGCACACGCCGAGCAGCAGCGCGGCATCGAACATGTCGTGCGTGAGTGCCACCGCAGTGCCCATGGCGATCACGTCGCGGCTGAAGAGACTCAGCTCCATGCCGGGCGTGCCCTGCGTCACGCCGTCGCACATGGCGGGCACGCCGCCCGCCACCTGGGCGGTGGCGCCGAGGCGGCGCGCCTCGTGCTTGACGATGTCGGGGTAGCCCTGGAACGGCGCATGGGCCGAGAGCATGTCGTTGTAGGCGGTGACGACGCCGATGTTCGGCGCCCGCTCGGCCACCACCTTGAACTTGTCGTTGGCCGGTATGCTCGCCACCGCATGCGCCACGTTGGCGCAGCCCATGCGGTCGGAGCCGCGGTCGCGGTTGCGGATGTCGGTGAGGCGTTGGAGGTAGGCGCTTCGCAGGTCACGGCTGCGCGCACGGATGCGCTCGGTGACCTCGTGGACTGTGGGGTGTGTGGTCATGTTGCTTCGCTGTGCAGTGGGGCCGCGCGGGCCGGCGCCAGCGCGCGGCCTGACATCGTACCAATAAGCTCTTCACCCCGGCTTCCCGGTCTGGCGTGGGGTCAGTCCAGCAGCTTGACCTCGACCCGCCGTGCCTGCGCGTCGCTGCCCGAGCCGGCGCTCACGGCCGGCTTCTGCAGGTCGACCTTGTCGGCGGGCACGCCCAGGCCGGTGAGCACGTCGCGCACGGTCTCGGCGCGCTTCTTGGCGAGCTGTTCGTTCTGGACCGGGTCGCCGGTGGTGTCGTGGAAACCTGAAACCACGGCCTTGCGGCCGCCCTCCACGCCCTTGATGACCAGGGCCAGGGCCTCGGCCGCACCCGGCGCCAGGTCGGCGCTGCCGGTGGCGAAGTAGAAGTTCACCACGCCGTTCTGCACGCGGATGCTCGCGCCTTCCGGGATCACCACCGTCACCGTCTCGGTGGTTTCCACCACGGCCACTGCCGCCGGTGCAGCGGTGGCGGCGACCGCGGGCGCGGCCGGCCTGGCCTTGTGGCCCTGCGAATACAGCGCGATGCCGATCACGAAGAAGATCACCAGAGCGATGAGCCCCAGCACGAAGGCAAGAATGAAGTTTTGCTGGGTGTCGTCGTCGGCGATGGCGGACATGGGTCGAACTCCGTCGGATAGGGGCAGGTAAATAATGGTGCGGTGAACCATGACAGCCAAATTCTAGGCGCCAGCCCATTGCAGCCCCAAGGCAACCCCGGGCCACCCGGCCTCGACCCCATGCCCCAGCCTCTGCGAGACCCCAAACCCATGCTCGACCGCGTGATCGAGGAATGGGGCGGCCACCAGGATTTGTGGATCTTCGGATACGGCTCGCTGATCTGGCGACCGGAGTTCGGCTTCATCGAACGGCACCCGGCCCGGGTGCACGGCTGGCACCGCGCGCTCAAGATGTGGAGCCGCGTCAACCGCGGCACGGTGGAGAACCCCGGCCTCGTGTTCGGCCTGCTTTCGGGCGGCAGCTGCCGCGGCATGGTGTTCCGCATTCCCGCGGCCGACGGCCTGGAGGCGCTGGGCCGCCTGTGGTTGCGCGAGATGCCCACTGGTGTCTACGACCCGCGCTGGCTGCAGTGCGACATGGCACACGGCTCGGTGCGCGCGCTGACCTTCACGCTGTCGCGGCGCAGCCCCAACTTCACGGGCCACCTCGACGACGAGCGCTATCGCCACATCTTCACCCACGCGGTCGGTCGCTACGGCAGCTCGCTCGACTATGCGCAGCAGACCCTGCTGGAACTGCAGCGCCACTCCATCCACGACGCGGCGCTGGCCCGGCTTGTCAGACTGGCCGAAAGGCAGCTGTCGGAGTCGCCCGATTGCGGCGATGCAGCCAAGCCGGTATACCCGGTGGCTGAATCCAAACCAACGTCATCTTCCAAGGAGTAGCCATGTCCCCTCGCCTCATCGCCCCCGCTCTCGCCATCGCCGCAGCAGCCAGCCTGCTTGCGGGCTGCGGCACCATGGGGGGCCAGGCGAGTGCCGTGGCCAACCTCGCACCCACCGGTGCCATCTCGCCCAACCCGACCACCGGCAACGTGACCTTCACCGCGCTCGACCATGGCGTGCGCGTGGCCGGAGAGGTACGCGGCCTGCCACCGGGCACCGAGCACGGCTTCCACGTCCACGAGAAGGGCGATTGCGGCGACAACGGCAACGCCTCGGGCGGCCACTTCAACCCGCAGGGCGGCACGCACGGCAAATTCGGCGCGCCCGGCAGCCATGCGGGCGAGCTGCCAAGCCTGGTGGCCGATGGCACTGGCACCGCGCGCTTCAGCGTCGACGTGCATTCGATCTCGCTGACCGACGGCGCGGCCAACAACGTGATCGGCCGCGCGCTCGTCGTGCACCGCGACCGCGACGACTTCACCTCGCAGCCGGCCGGCAACTCGGGGCCGCGCACGGCCTGCGCGCTGATCACGCGCCGCTGATCACCGGGCGCTGATGCCCCCGCCGAGACGAGTGCTCAGCAAGGCCTCGGCCCGGGCGAGCTGCTCGGGCGTATCGATGTCGGTGAGGATGCCGATGTCGTCCACGTCGACTTCTGCCACCTGCCCTGATTCACGCAGCGCACGCAGCACGGGCGCGGCGCCTTGCGCACCGGCCAGCGCGATCAGCTGCGGGCCGCTGGCCGCCGCGAAGCCCACAGGGTGGCCTCGTTCACCGCGGTGATGCGGCTGCGCGGCTGGCGCGCCGCCTTCGATGGCGCGCGCCACGGCTTGCAGGGTCGAAGGCAGCACCAGCGGCAGGTCGGCCGGCAGGATCAACCAACCCGAGGCGGTGGCCGTGGCGCGCACCGCGGCGGCGATCGAATCGCCCATGCCCGGGTGCCCCGCGTCTTCCAGGTGCCAGGGCAGCCCGCTGGCGCGCACCGCGGCCAGCGTGTGCTCGAGCACCGTGGCCTGCGCGAGCGCGGCCTGCAGCTTGGAGCCGGTGCCGCCCGCCGCGCGAAAGCGCTCGCCGCGTCCCGAGGCCAGCACGATCACGGTGGGAAGCGACATCGAAGGCAGCGCAGGCGTGGAGGGCATGGTCATGGCCCGCAGTATCCACACATCGCTTGGGCACAATGCAGCGCATGACGAGTTCCCCCAACGACAGCCTCGCCGCGTTGCGCAAGAGCTACGAGCGCGCCGAGCTCGACGAATCCAGCAGCGCGCCCGATCCGCTGCTGCAATTCGAACGCTGGCTCGCCGAGGCCATCGACGCCCAGCTGCCCGAGCCCAACGCGATGACACTGGCCACTGTGAGCGGTGACCTGCGGCCCTCCACACGTATCGTGCTGATCAAGGGCTACGACGCGCGCGGCATCGTCTGGTACACCAACTACAACAGCCGCAAGGGCCAGGAGCTGGCCGGCAACCCTTGGGCCGCCTTGCAGTTCCACTGGGTCGAGCTCGAGCGCGTGGTCCGCATCGAGGGCCGCGTCGGCAAGGTCGACGACGCAGAGAGCGACGCCTACTTCGCCAGCCGCCCCCTCGACTCCCGAATCGGCGCCTGGGCCAGCCCGCAGAGCGAGGTCATCACCGGCCGCGACGTGCTCGTGAAAAACGCCGCCGTGCAGGCCGCCAGGCACCTGCTTTCCCCACCCCGCCCCCCGCACTGGGGCGGCTTCCGCCTGGTGCCTGACCGCTGGGAGTTCTGGCAGGGCCGCAAGAGCCGGCTGCACGACCGGCTGCGGTATCGGCAGGAGGATGGGAGCTGGGTTCGGGAGCGGTTGGCGCCTTGAGCGAGAAATCGGGGAGAAATCGCGTTCGCGACCAGCCGGTACGTGACTCGCCCTCGACCAGCTTCCGGTTGCGTAGATTGGCGCACGTTCTCTGCAGGGACCATAGAATCTAGTCAGCAAACTAGTCAGAAAGAGGAAGCCATGAACACTTGGCCAATCCAGGACGCCAAGGCTCGCTTCAGCGAGTTTCTCGAGGCCTGCCTGTCCGAGGGGCCTCAGATGGTCACGAAGCGCGGCACGGAAGCGGCCGTCCTTGTTCCAGTGGAGGAATGGCGCCGCCTAAGCGCAACTGCGCGCCCGACTCTCAAGGAACTTCTGCTGGACAAGACCGCGCGAAGCGACCAGTTGGTTCCGCCGCGCGGCACGCACCGCAGACGACAGACGCCGAAACTCGACTAGCGCATGTACTTGCTCGATACCAATGTCGTTTCCGAGTTGCGAAGGCCGCGACCGCATGGCGCCGTGCTGGCATGGTTGCGATCGGTTTCCGACGCGGAGTTGCATCTGTCAGCGGTGACCCTCGGCGAGATTCAGGTGGGCATCGAAATGACACGCGACCAGGATGCGACCAAGGCAGCTGAGATCGAGGCCTGGGCAAGCCTGGTGGCATCCTCCTACAACGTGCTCCCGATGGATGCACAGACCTTCAGGGTGTGGGCGCGCTTGATGCACAGGCGGTCGGTCACCCTCCTTGAAGACGCCATGATCGCAGCCACCGCGGTCGTCCACCAACTGACCGTGGTAACCCGAAACATCGCCGACTTCAAGCAATTCGGCGTGCCCGTCCTGGACCCCTTCGCCAAGCCCGCACGCTAAAGCCGCCCCGCCAACGCCATCACGATCGACAGCGTCACCAGCGCCAACGCCGTCGACACCGCCATGCTCGCGGTCACCAGGTCTTCAGCCGTCTTGTAGCGCTGCGAGAAGAGGAATACGTTGGCGCCGATGGGCAGTGCGGCGGCCACCACCATCACCTGCAGCGGCAGGCCGCGCAGGCCCAGCAGCCATCCGAGCGCAGCGACCAGCAGGGGATGGACGAGGTTCTTGATCAACGCCTGCGCGAGCGCCGGGCGCCACAAAGGGCCGATGGGCGTCGCGGCCAGGGTGATGCCCACCATCACCAGCGCGATCGGGCCAAAGGCCTGGCCGAGCCAGGCGATGGGCTTGTCGATGGCTTCTGGCATCGTGAGGCCGGTCTGCGCGAACAGCAGGCCGCACACGATCGGCAAGGGCACCGGGTGCACGACCGCGTTGTAGAACGCCCTGCCCAGGGTGCGCAGGATGGGCGTGCGCTCGCCGCCGGGCTGGCGTGCCTGCTCGTGCGCCACGGCCAGTTCCAGCACCAGCGTGGCGCTGGTCAGCAGCACCAGCGAATGCAGCGAGATCAAGGTCAACAGCACCACCATGCCCTCGGGGCCGAAGGCCAGGCCGATGAGCGCGATGCCGATCATCACGGTGTTGCTGAAGGTGTTGGCCAACGCGACGACGGCCGAGGTGCGGCTGAAGCCGCGCACCATGAGCGTGACCGCGAAGATCAGGGCGGCCGCGAGGAAGTACGCCGCCACGGGGCCCAGCCGCAACTGCTCGACGTGCACCGTGCTCATGGTGCGGAACAGCAGCGCCGGCGCCAGCAGCAGGAAGATGAGGTTCGACAGGTCGCGGATCGCGCCGCCGGTGACCCAGCCGCGCCGCCCTGCCAGGAAGCCCGCGCCGATGAGAAGAAAAACGGGGAGCAGCGACGACAGGACCGATGAGTTCACTGCGCCGAGCATACAAGGCGCCCGCAGGAGCAATGCGGGGGGATGCGGGAGCGATGCGCCATCCATGCCCATGAGCACGCCCTGCACGATCCGACGTCCCTGTCTATGATGCCCCGACCCCTCCCCGCCAACGCCTGCAGGAATCCCACATGAGCATTCCCACCACCCGCCTCGGCCGCACCGGCCTCGTCGTCTCGCGCCTCGCCCTCGGCACCATGACTTTCGGGCTGCAGACCGACGAGACCGTGTCGTACCAGATCCTCGACAAGGCCACCGAGGCCGGCATCGACTTCCTCGACACCGCCGACGTCTATCCGCTCGGCGGCACGGTCGACATCACCGGCCGCACCGAAGAGATCATCGGCCGCTGGCTGCAGTCCAAGGGCGCCGGCGCGCGACGCCGCTTCATCGTCGCGACCAAGGCGGTGGGCAAGGTCGGACCCCATTCGTGGGACCAGGGCGCCTCGCGCAAGCACCTGCTCGATGCCATCGATGCCTCGCTCGAGCGATTGCAGACCGACTACGTCGACCTGTACCAACTGCACAGCGACGACCGCAACACGCCGCTCGACGAAAGCCTGGAAGCACTCGACACCATCGTGCGTTCGGGCCGTGCGCGCTACGTGGGCGTTTCGAACTTCCTGGCCTATCGCCTGGCGCGCGCCATCGGCCGCGCCGAGCTGCGGCGGCTCACCGGCATCGTGTGCGTGCAGCCGCGCTACAGCCTGCTGTTCCGCGAGATCGAGCGCGAGCTGCTGCCGCTGGCCGGCGAGGAAGGCCTGGGCGTCATCCCCTACAACCCGCTCGCGGGCGGCCTGCTGACCGGCAAGTACAAGCAGGACACCAAGCTCGAGGACAACACGCGCTTCACGCTCGGGACCGCCGGCTCGATGTACCAAGACCGCTACTGGAACGAGCGCAGCTTCGCCACGGTCGGCAAGCTGCACGCATTGGCCGACGAAGCCGGCGTGCCGCTGACGACGCTGGCGGTGGCGTGGGTGATGGCCAATCCGCTCGTCACCGCGCCGCTGCTGGGGGCGAGCCGGCCCGAGCAGCTGGACGCCACGCTCGCGGCCGCCGAGTACAAGCTCGACGCGTCGCTCAAGCAGCGGCTCGACGAGCTGACCGCCGAGTACCGCAAAGGCGACGCGCCGCGCTGAGCCTTAGAAGTTCACCCTCAGGCCGACCTTCACGCTGCGCCCCGGCAGCGGCGCGTTCGGGAACGCGGTGGTCGTGAGGATCGAGGTCGAGCTGTACGCCAGCTTGTTCGTCAGGTTGTCGAGCCGCGCATACCAGGTGAGGCTCGCGTTCTGCACTTTCATGCGGTAGGTGAGCGCCGCGTTCCACAGCGTGTAGGCCTCGGTCGGCCGTGCGCCCACCGAGGGCACGCGCTTCTGGGCCGCATAGTGGTCGAAGCCCAGGCGCGCCGACCAGGGCCCGCTGCCGTAGACCAGCGTGGCGCCCACGCGCGCCGGCGAGATGCGCGGCAGCGGCTCGCCGGTGTCGGTGTTCTTCGCGCGCACCAGGTCGCCACGCCACTGCAGGTCGAGCGTGGAGCCGTCCGCCGCGTTCGCGAAGCCGTCCAGCCCCAGCAAGCGCAGGTTGCCGCTGGCCTCGATGCCGGTGAAGCGCGCGCGCACGCCGCGGTAGGCGTACTCGTCCATCACGTCGGGGAATACCAGCAGGCCTTCTTCGGTTTCGATGGGCGCGGGGTTGACGCCGCCCTCCTCGTCCCGCACGTTGCCGGTGGCCATCAGCCCGATGTAGTTGCGAAAGCGCGTGGCGTAGGCGTTGACGCGCGCCGTGTTGGCGCCCGACTTCCACTGGGCGCCGAGGTCGAAGCCGACCGACTTCTCCTTCTGCAGGTTCGGGTCGCCCAGCTCCCATGCGCCGGTCGCGACGTGCGGGCCGTTGGCGAAGAGTTCGTAGTCCTTGGGTGCGCGCTCGGTGTAGGCCAGGTTGGAAGTCAGCTGCCATTGCGGGTTCAGGTCCACCAACGCGCCCAGCGCCGCGCTGCGCGGGTTGAAGCTGCGCTCGCCCACCGCGAAGCGCGCGACGTCGGGGTCGGGTGAGCCCAGCGAGCGCACCTTGACCTGCTCCGTTCGCGCGCCGAAGCTCAGCCGGCCCCAGGGCATGCCCAGCTCTTCATGCACGAACAGCGCGCTCGACCGCGTACGGCTGTGCGGCGCAAAGGCCTCTTCGCCGTCGGCCGAGAAGCGGCCGGTCTCGCTGCTGAAGCCGATCAGGCCTTCGAGGTTGCCGATCTTCCGGTGGCGCGCCTCGATGCGCAGGTCATGGGCCTTGTTGGAAAAGGTGGTGCCAGGCTCCTGGCCCTCGAACTCGGTGTGGCGGTAGTCGGTGTAGCCGAACTTGCCGTGGATGCTGGTGAAGAAGCCTCCCGGCCGCCACGCGCCCTCGAGCGCATAGCGGTCGGACTTCATGTCGATGCTGACGTCGTCCTCGGCCACCGTACCGTACTGGCTGCGGTAGCTGCTGGCCGACGCGCCGATCCAGCCGCGGTCGAAGAACAAGGTGCCGCCGATGGCGCCACCGTCGGCGCGGTTGGCCGAGTTGCAGATGCGGCGCGCCAGGCCGGGGCGGTAGGGGTTCTCGCAGCCCAGTTCGATCGGCACGCGCGTGTCGTCCGCGGTGCGGCTGAACGCGTCGACGTGCAGCGCGAAGCGATCGTTGCCGCCTTCGAGCACCGCGCCGCCGCTTTTTTCGCGGCTGCCGCTGGCATAGCCGGCATCGATGCGGCCGCCGAAGCCATTCAGCGGCTCCGTGGGAATGCGATTGTCGATGACGTTGACCACGCCGCCGACCGCGCTGCCGCCGTATTGCAGGGCCGAAGGCCCGCGCAGCACCTCGATGCGCTCGGTCACCAGCGCGTCGACCGGCACCGCGTGGTCGTAGCTCAGCGCCGACGCGTCGGGCGCGGCACCGCCGTTCTGCAGGATGCGGATGCGGTCGCCGTCCTGCCCGCGGATGGTGGGCCGGCTCGCGTTCGGGCCGAAGTAGGTGCTGCCGACGCCCGGCAGGTTGTTCAGCGTCTCGCCCAGCGTGGACTGGGACCGCAGCAGGAGCTGGTCGCCCGAGACGGAGGTCGTGGGTGCGATCAGCTCGGTGGCGCCCAGCGGGTTGCCGGTGACCGTGATTTCCTGCAGCGACGGGGTCGGCGCCGCGGCATCGGATTGCGCCCAGGCAGCGTACGAGACGAAAGACAGAACGGCAACGCCCACGGCGTTGCGCGCGAATGAAGAAGACATGAAGGAACACTCGTTGAATCGACAAGAAGCCGGCTGCGGCCCGCGAAGAGCGGGCGCAGCAGCGCGGTCCGGTGGGAATTCAGCGAGCGGAAGGCGGGCCGCGCGCGTCGAACAGCGCGACCCATCGGGCGAGTGCTTCGCCCTCGAGGAATAGGAACGTGGCGGCCGGCAGTTGCACCGGCAGCATCAGCACCGGCACGCAGAGCGCTGCGGGGCCATGGGACAACTGGTCGTAGAGCCGGCAGTCGGCATCGCTGCCGTGGCCGCCGAACAGCGCGGACAAGCCATGGCCGTGGCCATGGTCGACGTGGCCCGCGTCGCCCTGCACGGCTTCATGGGCGGCGCCCTGCGAGAACGCGTGCCCGTGCAAGGTGCGGTGCATCAAGCCCAGCGTGGTCGCCATCCACAACGCAAGCGCCAGCACGCACAGCAGCGCACGGGCATGGCTCGGGGGGCGGGCGACACGCATTCGATCGGGCTTTCTTGAATCGGGCTTTCTCGATCAGGCCTTCTTGAGGCGGGAGGCGAAGGTCTTCTGGAACTTCTCGACCTTGGGCCCGACCACGAACGAGCAGTAGCCCTGGTTCGGGTTGTTCAGGAAATAGTCTTGGTGGTAGGCCTCGGCGGCCGAGTAGTTTGCCAGGGCTTTCACCTCGGTCACGACCGGCGAGCGGTAGGTCTTGCTGGCCCCGATCTCAGCGATGACCTGCTCGGCCACCTGCTTCTGGGACTCGTCGAGGTAGTAGATGCCGCTGCGGTACTGCGTGCCCACGTCGTTGCCCTGCCGGTTCAGGGTGGTCGGATCGTGCGTGACGAAGAAGATCTCCAGGATCTCGCGCAGCGTGATCTGCGTCGGGTCGAAGACCAGCTTCACCACCTCGGCATGCCCGGTGCGGCCCGTGCAGACCTGCTCGTAGCTCGGATTGACGGTCTCGCCGTTGCAGTAGCCAGACTCCACGTCGACGACGCCCTGCACCCGGTCGAACACGGCCTCTGTGCACCAGAAGCAGCCGCCGCCGAGCACGATGGTTTCGTTGTGTGAAGACATGAGCAAATCCCGAAAAGATTAAACCTAACCGCCCATTGTGGCGTCTTGACGCATCCAAAAGCGTTCACTACATTACTAACCCGTCAGTCATTAAGGCATCGATGCCCCCCTCCCGCTTCATCAGCGACAAGCTGTTCCCCGAGCGCGCCAAGCGTGAACGCCGCAAGGAGGCGCGGCCGGGCGAGCTGCTGGAGGCGGCGCTGGACCTGTTCGTGGACAAGGGCTTCGCCGCCACGCGGTCCGAAGAGGTCGCGGCGCGCGCGGGCGTGTCCAAGGGCACGCTGTTCCTCTACTTCCCGAGCAAGGAAGAGCTGTTCAAGGCGGTGGTGATGGAAAACCTCGCCGGCCGCTTCACCGAGTGGAACGCCGAGTTCGAGGCCTTCGAGGGCAGCACCGAAGAGATGCTGCGCTACTGCATGAACGTGTGGTGGGAGCGCGTGGGCTCGACCAAGGCCTCGGGCCTGACCAAGCTGATGCTCAGCGAGGGCAACAACTTCCCCGAACTCGCCGAGTTCTACCGCGAACAGGTGGTGCGGCCCGGGCACTCGCTGCTTCGGAGGATCATCCAACGCGGCATCGACAGTGGCGAGTTCGCGCCGGTGGATATCGACCATGCCATCTACGCCGTGATCGCCCCGATGAACTTCCTCATGCTGTGGAAGCATTCGGCCATGGTCTGCGTGGACGGCCAGTCCGCGATCGACCCCGACAGATACCTCGCGATCCAGGCCGAGACCGTGCTGCACGGCCTGTGCAAGCCGCCGAAGGCGCAACCATGAAGCTCGGCATGAAGCGCGTCCTGGGCTGGTCCGTGGCCGTCTTGCTGCTGGTGCTGCTGGCCGCCGGCGCCATGCGCGCCATCGAGGCGCGCCGCGCCAAGCAGGCCGCGGCCGCGCCGCCCGCCGAGACGGTGGTGCAGCTGGCGCAGGGCGACGTGGTGCGCCCGGCGCGGCGCGAACTGGCGCAGACCCTGGCGGTGTCGGGCACGCTGCGCGCCATCGACTGGGCAGCGGTCAAGGCCCGCGTGCCCGGCGAACTCAGCGGGCTCACGGTGCGCGAAGGCGACACCGTCAAGGCCGGCCAGGTCATCGCGCGCATCGAGCCGGTCGACTACCAGTCCCGCGTGCGCCAGGCACAGGAGCAGGCCGACAGCGCCAATGCACAGGCCGACGTGGCGCAGCGCACCTACGAGAACAACAAGGCGCTGGTGGACCAGGGCTTCATCTCCCGCACCGCCCTGGACACGTCGCTGTCCAACCTCAACGCCGCACGATCGACACACCGGGCCGCGCTGGCGGCGGTGGACATGGCGCGCAAGTCACTGCAGGACACCCTGCTCACCAGCCCCATCGACGGCCAGGTGGCCCAGCGGCTCGCGCAGAACGGCGAGCGGGTCTCGGTCGACGCACGCGTGATCGAGGTGGTGGACCTGAGCCGGCTCGAAGTGGAGGCCACGCTTTCGGCCGCGGATTCGGTGGCGGTGCGCGTGGGCCAGCGCGCGGCGCTGCAGGTCGAAGGCAGCGGCCTGCTCGACCCGACGGCCGCGGCGCGGCAGGTCGATGCCACGGTGGTGCGCGTCAACCCGAGCGCACAGGCGGGCAGCCGCAGCGTGCTGGTCTACCTTCGGCTCGACCGCAGCACCGGCTTCCGGCAAGGCCTGTTCGCGCAAGGCACGCTGGCCGTGGGCCAGACCGAGGCGCTCGCGCTGCCGCTCTCGGCGGTGCGCATCGACAAGCCGGCGCCCTACGTGCAGGTGGTGATCGAGGGCCGCATCGTGCACCGGCCGGTACAGACCGGCTTGCGCGGGCAGGTCGGCGGCCAGACCTTGATCGCGGTGCAGGGCGTCGACGAGGGCGCGCCGGTGGTGGCCGGCAGCGTCGGCCAGCTGCGCGAAGGCACCGCGGTGCGGCTCGCGGCGCCCACCGCACCCTGACGCAAGCACGGCCATGTGGTTCACCCGCGTCAGCCTGAAAAACCCCGTCTTCGCAACCATGCTGATGCTGGCGCTGGTGGTGCTGGGCCTGTTCTCCTACCAGCGCCTCGCGGTCGACCAGTTCCCCAACATCGACTTCCCGGTGGTGGTGGTGATCACCGAATACCCCGGCGCCTCGCCCGAGATCGTCGAGAGCGAGGTGACCAAGAAGGTGGAGGAAGGCGTCAACTCCATCGCCGGCATCAATGCCCTCACCTCGCGCAGCTACGAGGGGCAGTCGGTGGTGATCATCGAGTTCCAGCTCTACGTGGACGGGCGCAAGGCGGCCGACGACGTGCGCGAGAAGGTCGCGGCCGTGCGGCCGCTGTTCCGCGACGAGGTGAAGGAGCCGCGCGTGCTGCGCTTCGATCCGGCCTCGCGGCCGGTGTGGTCGGTGGCCGTGCTGCCCGATGGCGCCAAGGGGGCTCAGCCCTCGGCGGTGGAGCTGACCAACTGGGCCGATCAAGTGCTGAAGAAGCGCCTCGAAAACGTGCGCGGCGTCGGCTCGGTCACGCTGGTCGGCGGCACCAAGCGCGAGATCAACATCTACCTGAACCCGCAGGCCATGGAAGCCTTCGGCGTCAGTGCGCAGCAGGTGGTCGAGGCGGTGCGCGCCGAGAACCAGGCGCTGCCCGTGGGTGCGGTGCGCTCGCTCGAACAGGAGCGCGTGGTGCAGATCGATGCGCGCATGGCGCGGCCTGAGGACTTCGGCCGCATCATCCTCGCGCGCAAGGGCGGCGCGCCGATCCGCATCGACCAGGTCGCGACCGTGCGCGACGGCGCGCAGGAGCTCGAAAGCCTGGCGCTCTACAACGGCCAGCGCACGCTGCTGCTGTCGGTGCAGAAGGCGCAGGACGAGAACACCATCCAGGTCGTCGACGGCCTGCGCAAGGCGCTCGCGGACATCGCGCCGCAGCTGCCGCCGGGCGTGAAGCTCGAGCCTATCGGCGATGCCTCGCGCCCCATCCGGGTGGCCGTGGACAACGTGCGCAAGACGCTCATCGAGGGAGCCTTGCTCACGGTGCTGATCGTGTTCCTGTTCCTCAACTCCTGGCGCTCGACCGTCATCACCGGCCTCACGCTGCCGATCGCGCTGATCGGAACCTTCTGGTTCATGGCGATGTTCGGCTTCACCATCAACATGGTGACGCTGATGGCGCTGTCGCTGTGCGTGGGCCTGCTGATCGACGACGCGATCGTGGTGCGCGAGAACATCGTGCGCCACGTGCAGATGGGCAAGGCGCCCTATGCGGCGTCGCTCGACGGCACGCAGGAGATCGGGCTCGCGGTGCTGGCCACCACGCTGTCGATCGTGGCGGTGTTCCTGCCCATCGGCTTCATGGAAGGCATCATCGGCAAGTTCTTCCACGAGTTCGGCATCACCATCGTGGCGGCGGTGCTGATCTCGATGTTCGTGAGCTTCACGCTCGACCCGATGCTGTCGAGCGTGTGGCACGACCCGTCGATCGACACCCACGGCCAGCGCAAGGCGCCGACCGGCCTTTACGACAAGACCATCGGCCGTGTCACCGGCTGGTTCGACCGCGCCACCGACCGCCTCGGCGACGGCTACCAATCCATCCTGCGCTGGTCGCTCGCACACAAGCTCGCCACCCTCTTCGCGGCCATCGGCATCTTCGCCGGCAGCATCGTGATGGTGCCGCTGCTGGGCACGGAGTTCGTGCCCAAGGCCGACTACTCCGAAACCAACATCAGCTTCTATACGCCGGTCGGGTCGTCGCTCGAGGTCACCGAGGCCAAGGCCCGCCAGGTCGAAGGCATCCTGCGCGAGATGCCCGAGGTGCGCTACACGCTCTCCACCATCAACACCGGCGATGCGCAGGGCAAGATCTACGCGAGCATCTACGTGCGCCTGGTCGACCGCCACCAGCGCGACCGCAGCGTCGACCGGATGTCGACCGTGCTGCGCGACCGGCTGCGCAGCGTGCCGGGCATCACCGTCACCCACGTCGGCCTGCGCGACGCGGTGGGCGGCAACAAGGCGATCGAGTTCTCGCTGCAGGGGCCCGACCTGCAGGAGCTGGAGCGGCTGACGTTGCGCGTGATGGAGGCGATCCGCCCCATCCCCGGCCTGGTCGATCTCGATTCGAGCCAGAAGCCCAACAAGCCGACCGTGAACGTGGTGGTGCGGCGCGACGCGGCGTCCGACCTGGGCCTGGGCGTGGCGCCCATCGCGACCGCGCTGCGCACGCTGGTGGCCGGCACCACCGTAGGCAACTGGCGCGCGCCCGACGACCAGACCTACGACGTCAACGTGCGCCTCGCGCCCGAGGTGCGCAACTCGCCGGCCGACCTGGCGCGCCTGCCCTTCGTGAGCACGACCATGGGCGCCAACGCCGACGGCTCCAGCCGCATCGTGCGGCTGCAGCAGGTGGCCGAGGTGCGCGAGAGCACGGGCCCCAACCAGATCAACCGGCGCGCCCTGGCGCGCGAGGTGAGCATCAACGCCAATGCGGCAGGCCGCTCGGCCGGCGAGGTGTCGGCCGACGTCCGCGCCGCGCTGGCCGGCATCGCCTTCCCGCCCGGCTACGGCTGGCAGTTCAGCGGCTCGACCAAGAACATGCAGGAAAGCTTCGGCTACGCGGTGTCGGCCCTGGCGCTGGCGATCATCTTCATCTACATGATCCTGGCCAGCCAGTTCAAGAGCTTCCTGCAGCCGCTGGCACTGATGACCGCGCTGCCGCTCACGCTGATCGGCGTGGTGCTCGCGCTCATGATGTTCGGCTCGACGCTGTCGATGTTCTCGATCATCGGCGTCGTGATGCTGATGGGGCTGGTGACCAAGAACGCGATCCTGCTGGTCGACTTCGCCATCCGCGCGCGCGAGCCCGTGCCGCAACCCGATGGCACCACCGTGCCCGGCCTGCCGCGCGCCGAGGCCCTGCTGCTCGCGGCCCGCGTGCGGCTGCGCCCCATCCTCATGACCACGCTGGCCATGATCTTCGGCATGGTGCCGCTCGCCTTCGCGCTCAGCGAGGGATCGGAGCAGCGCGCGCCCATGGGCCAGGCGGTGATCGGCGGCGTGATCACGTCGTCGCTGCTGACCCTGGTCGTCGTGCCGGTGGTCTATTGCTACATGGACGACCTGGCCGCCTGGGCCAAGCGACGCTGGCGCGGCGAGCGCAGGCCGCAGCCGCAGGGGGAAATCGCGTCACATGCGCCGCCTAAAATCGAGGGTTTGTCCTGAAGCCGACCTGCCTTCCTGCGCCACACACACCTACGAGGAATGACCCCATGACCGCCACCACCGACCTGGAGCGCCTGCGCTTCAACATGATCGAGCAGCAGATCCGACCCTGGGATGTGCTGGACTTCGACATCCTCGAGCTGCTTTCGCAGATCCGCCGCGAAGACTACGTGCCCCGCGCCCATCGCAGCCTGGCCTTCTTCGACATGGAAATCCCGCTCGAAGGCAGCAAGAACAAGGCGCCCGGCCAGGTCATGCTCTCGCCCAAGGTCGAGGCCCGCATGCTGCAAGACCTGCACATCCAGAAGCACGAGAGCGTGCTCGAGGTCGGCACCGGCTCCGGCTTCATGGCCGCGCTGCTGGCCTACCGCGCGGCCCAGGTGCTCACGCTCGAAATCGATGCCGGCCTGGCCACGCTCGCCGCCGAGAACCTGCGCCGCAACGGCGTGGGCAACGTCGAAGTGCGCCATGGCGACGGCTCGGTGCCGCTGCCCAGCGGACCCACCTTCGACGTGATCGTGCTCAGCGGCTCCGTCGCGCGCCTGCCCCAGGGCCTGATGGGCTCGCTCAAAATGGGCGGGCGCATGGCCGCCATCGTCGGCGACGAGCCCATGATGCGTGCCCACTTCGTGACCCGCGTGGCCGAGGGCAAGTGGGACACCCTGCAGCCCTGGGACACGGTCGCGCCGCGCCTGCTCAACTTCCCGGCGCCTTCGCGCTTCAATTTCTAGGCAGGCGCCAATGGTCGAACAAGTCTCTCCGGCCCGGCTGGCCGACTGGTACGCACTCGACGCCGCCGCGCAGCCCGTGCTGCTTGACGTGCGCGAGCCCTGGGAGCTGCAGACCGCCAGCGTGGCGCCGCAGGGCTTCATGCTCGTCGCGATTCCCATGAACGAAATTCCGGCGCGCATTGCCGAACTCGACCCGGCCCAGCGCGTCGCCTGCCTGTGCCATCACGGCGCGCGCAGCCAGCGTGTGGCCCTGTTCCTCGAACAGAACGGCTTTGCCGATGTGGCGAACGTCGCCGGCGGCATCGACGCCTGGTCCATCCAGCACGACGCCGCCGTGCCGCGCTACTGAGCGCGCCGCATTTCGCCAACGCTCCGCGCCACCGACCCGCGCCATCGACCGCTTTTTTTCAGAGAGACCCAAGGACGCTCATGCCCGTGCACCGGCTACTTCCCCTCACGGCGGCCATCGCCGCCGCGATCGCACTGCCGGCCCACGGCCAGAGCCTGATCGAGCTCTACGAAGCCGCGCGCGGCTACGACGCGACATACCAGGCCGCCCGCGCCCAGTACGACGCCACGCTGGCGCGTGCCGCGCAGGCCAAGGCCGGCATCCTGCCGTCGGTGGGGCTCTCGGCCGGCGCCTCGCGCACCGAGCTCGACGTGAACACGCCCGCGGGCGGCGCCTCGCGCGGCTTCAACACGCAGAGCGCGGGCATCAACGCCTCGCAGCCGCTGTACCGGCCCGCGAACTGGGCGACCTACGAGCAGAGCAAGTACCAGGCGGACATCGCGCAGGCCGTGCTGACCGTCGCCGACCAGGATCTCGTTGTGCGCACGAGCCAGGCCTACTTCGACGTGCTGGCGGCAACCGACACCCTGTCGCTGGTGCGCGCCCAGAAGGCAGCGGTGGCCGAGCAGCTCGCGGCGGCCAAGCGCAACTTCGAGGTCGGCACCTCCACCATCACCGACAGCCGCGAAGCGCAGGCGCGCTACGACCTCGTCATCTCGCAGGAGATCGCGGCCGAGAACGACCTGCAGGTCAAGAAGATCGCGCTCGACCAGCTGGTCGGCCGCACCGCCACCGCGCCGGTGCCGCTGGCCGCGCCGGTGCAGCTGCCCGAGGTCTTGCCGGCCGACATGAACGCCTGGGTCGCGCAGTCCGAAGACGTCAGCCCCTCGATCCGCCAGGCGCGGCTCGGCCTCGACGTGGCCGGCCTCGAAGTGCAAAAGGCCCGGGCCGGCCACAAGCCCGTCATCGACGCGAACCTGGGCTACAACGTCACCAACAACCCGCAGGGCACCAGCACCACCACGGGCCGCTCGCGCATCAATGCCGCCACGGTCGGCGTGACCTTCAGCATGCCGCTGTTCGCCGGCTTCGCCATCGAGAACCGCGTGAAGGAAACGCTGGCGCTCGAAGAGCAGTCGCGCTCGGTGCTCGAATCCACGCGACGCAGCGTGGCGCAGGCGACGCGCGCCGCCTACCTGGGCCTGGTGTCCGGCGCAGGCCAGGTGAAGGCCCTGGAAGCCGCGGAGTCATCGAGCCAGAGCGCACTGGACGCCAACCGCCTGGGCTACCAGGTCGGCGTGCGCATCAACATCGACGTGCTCAATTCGCAGAGCCAGCTCTACCAGACCAAGCGCGACCTGGCGGTGGCGCGCTACAACGTCTTGCTGGGCAACCTCAAGCTGCGCCAGGCCAACGGCACGCTGACGCCGGACGACCTGCGCTCGATCAACGGCACGCTGGCCACCGATGGCCGGCCGGCCGTCGACATGACTGCCACGCCACCGCAGCCGCAACAGCAACAGCAGCCCTTCGTGCAGCCCGGCAGCGGAGGCACCACCGCGCCCGGCGCGCCGGTCATCATCCCGCCCGTGCCGCCGGTGCAGACACCGCCGTTCGCGCCCACGCAGCCGACGATGCCCTCGCCGCCTCCGCCGCCGGTGATCCTGCCGCCCACGCGCTGACGCGTCGCCACCCGGAGGTGAGCCAGCAGACTCAGTCCAGGCTGGGCTCGGTGCGCTCTTCGGCCATGGCGACCGCGACGGGCTCGGGCGCCGATTCCGCGATGGCCAGCACGGCCGCGGCCGTGCGCTGCGCCGCGCCGCGGTTGGCGGCCGCGAAGGCTTGCGCCGCCTCGGCCATCGTTTCGCGAAGCGCGGGGTTCTCGACCAGCTTGAGCGCCGCGGTCACCGCATGCTCCATGTCGTTCACGCGCTGCGATGCGCCGGCTGCCAACGAGAGCTCTGCCGCTTCGGCGAAGTTGTAGGTCGACGGCCCCATGATCACCGGGCAGCCGCAGGCCGCGGCTTCGATCAGGTTCTGCCCGCCGAGCGCCTCGAAGCTGCCGCCCAGCAGCGCCGCATCGGCCAGGCCGTAGTACAGCGCCATCTCGCCGAGCGAATCGCCGAGCCAGATCTCGGACTCGGCCGGCGCGCCGGCCGCGCTGCGCCGTGCCACCGCGAAACCCTTGGATTCGATGAGCGCCGCCACCTCGTCGAAGCGCTGCGGATGGCGCGGCACGATCATCCATTGCACGTCGTGCACACGCTTGGAGATGGACTGCACCGCGTCCTGTGCCGGCGGCACCGGCGTGAGCGCGCCGAAGCGCTTGAGCACGTCGAGCAGCTGCGCCTCCTCGCCGTCGCGCGAGCTGGCCAGCATGACGATGGGGCGCGGCAACTGGCCGCGCAGGCGCGTCGCGGTCGCGAGCTGGCGTGCGTCGGGCGTGGCGTCGAACTTGAGGTTGCCGTAGACACCCTCGACCTTGGCACCCAGCGACACCAGGCGATGCGAGTCGGCCTCGGTCTGCGCCCATACGGCGGTGAGCGCCGAGTAGGCCGGCCGCGCCAGCCAGCTCAGGCGTTCGGCCGAAGCCAGCGAGTTCTCGTTGAGCCGCGCATTGGCCAGCACCAGCGGAATGCGGCGCTCGGCGCAGGCGGCCGTGAGCTCGGGCCAGACCTCGGTTTCCATCAGCACGCCGATGCGCGGCTGAAAGCGGTCGAGGAAGCTCGCCACCGCGGCCGGCGCGTCCCAGGGCTGCCAGACCTGCAGGTCGCCCTCTTGCAGCAGCTTGGCACCCTCCTCGCGGCCCGTGGCGGTGCCATGGGTCAGCAGGATCGGGATGTTGGGGTACTGCCGGCGCAGTTCCTCGATCAGGATGCCGGCCGCGCGCGCCTCGCCCAGCGAGACGGCATGCACCCAGCACCAGCCGGTGCCGGTGGTGGCTTCGTCATAGCTGCCGAAGCGCTCTTCGACCGCGTGGGCATAGCCCGGCTCGGCCACGGCGCGCCGGCGCAGCTTGCGCCGCACCAGTGGCTGCGCGAGGGTGGTGAAAGCGCCGTACAGGCGCAGGAGCAACGAACGCACGCTCAAGGGAAATCCACAGCTCAGTGCGCCGCCTCGGCCAGGGTCGCATCGGGCTTCACGGTCTTGAGCAGCGTCAGGAACTGATGCTGGATGCGCTCCAGTGCTTCCTGCGTCTGCCCTTCGAAGCGCAGCACCAGCACCGGCGTGGTGTTCGACGCGCGGATCAGGCCGAAGCCATCGGGCCAGTCCACGCGCAGGCCGTCGATGGTCGACACCGTGGCCGGCGCGTCGAACTTGGCCGTGCCGACCAGTTTCTCCACCAGCGCATGCGGCTCGCCTTCGGCGCACTTCACGTTCAGCTCGGGCGTCGAGAAGCTCGTGGGCAGGCTGTTGAGGGTGTCGCTCGCGTTGGCCGTCTTGCTCAGGATCTCGAGCAGGCGGCAACCCGCGTAGGTGCCGTCGTCGAAGCCGAACCAGCGCTCCTTGAAGAAGATGTGGCCGCTCATCTCGCCGCCCAGCGGCGAGTCGATTTCCTTCATCTTGGCCTTGATCAGCGAATGGCCGGTCTTGAAGATCATCGGCTTGCCGCCTGCGGCCTCGATGGCCGGGCCCAGGCGCTGCGAGCACTTCACGTCGTAGACGATGGTGCCGCCCGGCACGCGCGAAAGCACGTCCTGCGCGAACAGCACCATCTGGCGGTCGGGGAAGATGTTCTGGCCGTCCTTGGTGACGATGCCCAGGCGATCGCCGTCGCCGTCGAAGGCCAGGCCCAGCTCGGCATCGCCGGTGGCCAGGGCTGCGATCAGGTCCTTCAGGTTCTCGGGCTTGCTGGGGTCGGGGTGGTGGTTGGGGAAGTCGCCGTCGACTTCGCTGAACAGCTCGGTCACCTCGCAGCCGATGGCGCGCAGGATGGCCGGGGCCGAGGCGCCGGCGATGCCGTTGCCCGAGTCGACCACGATCTTGATGGGCCGCGCGAGCTTGATGTCGCCCACGATGCGCTGCGTGTAGGCCTCCAGCACGTCGACCTTGCGCACGCTGCCGCCGGGGGCGAGCGTGGCGCTGTCGGCTTCCATGACGCGGCGCAGGCCCTGGATCTCGTCGCCGTAGATGGCGCGGCCGGCCAGCACCATCTTGAAGCCGTTGTAGTCCTTGGGGTTGTGGCTGCCCGTGACCTGGATGCCGCTGGTGGCCAGCGTGTGGGCCGCGAAGTACAGCATGGGCGTGGTGACGGCGCCGACGTCGATGACCTCGACGCCCGTGGCCACCAGGCCGCGGATCAGCGCCTCGGAGAGCGCCGGGCCCGACAGGCGCCCGTCGCGCCCCACGGCCACCGCTTTTTCGCCGGCCGCGCGGGCCGCGCTGCCGAAGGCCTTGCCCAATGCCTCGGCAACGCCGGCATCGAGCGTGGAGGGCACGACGCCGCGGATGTCATAGGCCTTGAAGATGGTTGCGCTGAGCTGCATGGGCGTCCTTTGCAGTGGTTGGAGGATCTGCCGATCTGGGGGATCGGAAATGAACACGATTGTAGGCATGCGCCTTTCGTGCCAGATGTCCGGAAATGGCTACATCAGCCCGCCCCGGTTCGTATGATGGGCCGCATGTCTCCCGCTGCCGCCACCCCCGCCACGCTCGAGAGCGACGCCTGCTACCTGGCCATGAAGGCCCACGATGCGCGCTTCGACGGCTCCTTCTTCACTGGCGTGACTTCCACCGGTGTCTACTGCCGGCCGGTCTGCCGCGTCAAGCTGCCGCGGCGCGAGAACTGCCGCTTCTTCCAGCATGCGGCCCAGGCCGAGGCCGCGGGCTTTCGCCCCTGCCTGCGCTGCCGGCCCGAACTGGCGCCGCGCGCCGCCAGCTGGTCGACCGAAGACGCCTCCCGCATCCTCGCGCTGCAGGCCGCCCGCCTGATCGACGAGCCCGACGCGTGGGACGAGGATGGCCCCGGCGCGGCCCGCATCGCCGCACGCCTGGGCGTGAGCGACCGCCACCTGCGCCGCATCTTCGAGGCGCAGTTCGGCGTCTCGCCGTTGCAGTACCTGCAGACGCGGCGCCTGCTGGCCGCCAAGCAGCTGATCGCCGACACCCGCCTGCCGATGACGCAGGTGGCGCTGGCCAGCGGCTTCGCCAGCGTAAGGCGCTTCAACGCGGCCTTCGTGTCGCACTACGGCCTGAACCCGAGCGCGCTGCGGCGCGCCGGGCCGAGCGCGGGTGGCGATGCGGGCGGCGCCGGTGGCGCCGTCCACGTGCGGCTCGGATTCCGCCCGCCTTACGACGCGCAGGCGATGCTCGGCTTCTTCGCACGCCGCGCGCTGGCCGGCGTGGAAGTCGCCGACCCGGATGCCGGCGCGCCGCAGCTGGCCCGCACGCTGCGCGTGGTGCAGGGCGAGCAGGTCCATGCGGGCTGGCTGCGCCTGCGCTTCGACGTGGCACGCGAACAGTTGCTGCTGCAGGTGGGCGAATCGCTTGCCGCCGTGCTGCCGACGGTGATCAGCCGGGTGCGCGCGATGCTCGACCTCGACGCCGACCCGATGGCGATCAACGCCGCGCTGCACGCCAGCTTTCCGCAGGGCGACGGGCTGCGCGTACCGGGCACGGTCGACGGCTTCGAACTCGCGGTGCGCGCGGTGCTGGGCCAGCAGATCACCGTGGCCGCGGCCCGCACCCTGCGCTCGCGCCTGGTGCAGGCGCTGGGTGAGCCGATCTCGACGCCCATCCCCGGGCTCGACCGGCTGTTCCCCACGCCGGCCGCCATTGCCGGCGCCAGCGGCGACCTGCTGGGCAGCCTGGGCATCGTGCGCCAGCGGCAGGCCGCGCTCGCGTCGCTGGCCCGTGCGGCCATGGAGGGGCAACTCACCCTGCATGCCGGTGCCGACGTGCCCGCCACGCTGGCCGCGTTGCAGGCCCTGCCCGGCATCGGCGACTGGACCGCGCAATACATCGCGATGCGCGCGCTGCGCTGGCCCGATGCGTTTCCGGCCGGCGACGTGGCGCTGCAGAAGGCGCTGCGCGTGACCACGGCGCGCGCCGCGGCCGAGGCCTCGCAGGCCTGGCGACCCTGGCGCAGCTATGCGGTGCTGCGGGCGTGGCACAGTCCGCTTCCGGGCAGCGGATCCCCGGCCGCCGCGGCGGCCCCCGACAACGTTCCCGCCTGAGGCATCCAACATGAAATTCAAGAACACCCTCATCCGCAGCACCCGCATCGACAGCCGCCTCGGCGACATCGTGCTGGCCGCCACCGACCGCGGCCTTGCCGGCGCCTGGTTCGACCAACAGCGCCACTGGCCCGACATGGCCGGCTGGCAGAGCGACCCCGACCATCCCGCGCTGCGCGAGGCGGCCCTTCAGCTGGCCGACTACTTCGCTGGCCGCCGTCGCCACTTCGACCTGCCGCTCGACCTGTCGCACGGCACGGCCTTCCAGCAAGCCGTATGGCAGGCCCTGCTCGCCATTCCGATGGGACGCACGACGAGTTACGGCACGTTGAGCAGCGACATCGGCAGCCCCGCCGCCGTGCGCGCGGTCGGGGCCGCGGTGGGCCGCAACCCGATCAGCGTGATCGTGCCCTGCCACCGCGTCGTCGGCAGCAACGGCTCGCTGACGGGTTATGCAGGTGGCCTGGAACGCAAGAGCGCCCTGCTGACGCTCGAAGGCGCGCGCGCAGCACAAGAGACCGCCAGCCTGTGGGAGTCGGCTCGATGAGCGAAGGCGAGTGCAGCGCGGAAGGCAAGCCTTCGACCACCATTCCGGCACCGCTCCCCGCCCGCCGCCCCGGCAAGGCCTGGCTGCTCGACCTCGTGCTGCTGGGCGCCCTGTGGGGTGCGTCGTTCCTGTTCATGCGCATCTGCGCGCCCGAGTTCGGCGCGCTGCCGACGGCAGCGGTACGCGTCGGCATCGCCACGCTGCTGCTCGTGCCGCTGATGCTGGCGCGCGGGCACGGCCCGAGCCTGTACCGGTACTGGAAGCCGGCGCTGGGCATCGGCATCCTGAATTCGGGCCTGCCCTTCGCCTTGTTCTCCTTCGCGCTGATCAGCATCAACAGCGGCCTGGGCGCCGTGCTCAACGCCACCGTGCCGATGTTCGGTGCGCTGGTCGCATGGGGTTTCTTCGGCGAGCGGCCCGACCGCTCGCGCAGCCTGGGCCTGGTCATCGGCTTCGCCGGCGTCGCCATGCTGGCCGGCGGCAGCGCGGGCTTCCAGTCGGGCGCCGACGAAACGGCCGCGCGCTGGGCCATGGCCGCCTGCCTCGCCGCCTGCATTTGCTACGCCTTCGCGGCCAGCCTCACGCGCAAGCACCTGACCGGCGTACCGGCGCTGGCCACCGCGGCCGGCAGCCAGATCGGCGCCACGCTGGCGCTGGCGGTGCCGGCGCTCCTGCTGTGGCCGGCGCAAATGCCGAGCATGAAGGCCTGGCTCGCCCTGGTGGCGCTGGGCACGGCCTGCACGGCGCTGGCCTACATCCTGTTCTTCCGCATCATCGAAACCGCCGGCCCGGCGCGCGCGCTGACCGTCACCTTCCTGGTGCCGGTGTTCGCGGTGTTCTACGGCGTGATCTTCCTCGGCGAACACGTCACCCAGTGGATGCTGGTCTGCGCGGCCGTGATCGTCTGCGGCGTGGCGCTGTCGACGGGCCTGGTGCACCTGGGTCGCCGCCAGCGCGCCCAGGCCTGAGCATTCGCCGAAGAAGCCAAGTCCGTCGCATGGACGGCACCCCGTGCCGTCGCTATGCTGGCGCACGCGCTCCGGACGGCACCGTCCGCCGCGCGCTTCCATGACGACGGCCCGCTTGAACCATCGGCTGACGGCAGTGCTGGCTGCCGATGCAGAAGGCTATTCACGCCTGATGGCCGTCGACGAGCGGCGGACCCTCGCGATGCTCGACGCGGCCCGCGAGGTCTTCCGCCATGAAACCGAAGTCAACGACGGGCGCGTCGTCGACACCGCCGGCGATTCGGTGCTGGCCGTCTTCGGCACGGCACAGGGCGCGCTGGACGCGGCACTCGCCATCCAGCAGCAGCTCGCTGCCGCCCTCGCCGGTGCGCACGACGACCACCGCTTGCTGTTTCGCATCGGCATCCATCTCTGCGACCTGTTCGAGAAGCCGGACGGCACCGTCTACGGCAACGGCGTCAACGTCGCGGCCCGGCTGCAGAGCCTGGCGGACGCGGGCGGCATCGCGCTGTCGGAAGCGGCGCATGGCGCCATCGGCCACCGTGTCGACATCCACTTCGACGACCTGGGTCTGCACAGCGGAAAGAACCTGCCCGAGCCCATCCATGCCTTCGCGCTGCGGCGCGGCCACGCCGGCATGCAGATCGCCGGCTTCCACTTCGACAACGATCGCGGCGAGCTGCGCGATGCGGCACAACGGGTCGTCACGCTGAGCCGCGAGGCGCGCGCCGTGCTGACGGCCTTGGCCGGCAAGACCGGCCGGGTCGTCACCAAGGAAGCCCTGCTCGCCGCCGTGTGGCCCGATGGCGGTGCCGCGGACGATGCCGCGGCGCGTGCGGTCGGCGAAGTGCGCGCCGCACTGGGGGCCGCGGGCTTCGAGATGCTCAAGACCATTCCCGGCCAGGGCTACATGCTGTTCGCCGGCGTCGAACGCGGCCCCACCGGCCCGATGGCCGCACCTGTGCGCCTGCCCGTGGCGCCGGGCCAGGTCTTCGGCCGCGCGGCCGATCTGGCGGCGATCGAAGAACTGCTCGCGCAGCATCGCCTGGTGACGATCATCGGGGCGGGCGGTGTCGGCAAGACGATGGTCGCGCTGGCCACGGCCCACGCACGCGCCCTCGCCTCGCGCGATGGCGTGGCCTGGGTCGGCCTCGCGCCGCTCGACGACGCGGCACTGCTGCCCTCCACCATCGCCACGGCCCTCGGCCTGCCTTTCGGGGGGGCCGATCCGCTGCCGGGCCTGCTGTCTGCATTGGCGCCCTTGCAATGCACCATCGTCCTCGACAACGCCGAGCACCTGGTCGATTCCGTCGCGCGCCTGGCCGTGGCCGTGCTCGGTGCGGCCGCGCAGGTGCGCCTGCTCGTCACCAGCCAGGCGCCGTTGAAGGTCGAACAGGAGCGCGTGTACCGACTGGGTGGACTCGCCCTCCCCTTACCGGGCGACAGCGCGGCCAGCGCGAGGCAGGCGCCGGCCGTCGCCATGTTCCTCGATCACGCCAAGGCCGCGGACGAACGCTTTCAGCTCGCCGATGGCGACGTCGAAACGGCAGCCAGCATCTGTGCTCGCCTCGATGCCATGCCGCTCGCGATCCGGCTGGCCGCGTCGCGCGTGAGGCTGCTGGGCTTGAGAGGCCTCGAGTCGCGGCTGGCGCAGCGCCTGGCCATCCTGTCGGGCAGCGGCCGCGACACGCCGGACCGGCAGCGAACCCTGCGCGCCGCGCTGGACTGGAGCGTGGGCCTGCTGTCGGCACCCGAGGCCCGCGTCTTTCGATTGCTCGGCGTCTTCGTCGGCGGCTTCACGCTCGACTTGGCCCAGGCCCTCTGCGACGAACTGCCCGGCGATGGCGTCGCCGTGCTCGACGTCGTGCAATCGCTGGCCGACCGGTCGCTGCTCAACGGCGACAGTAGCGACCCGCCGCGCTGGCGCATGCCCGAAAGCGCGCGCGAGTATGCGATCGGCTTGCTTGGCGGCGACGGAACGCGAATCGAGGCTGCGCGCGCGCATGCCCATGCACTGGTGGCCGCATTCGAACGGGCAGAACCGATGCAGGCCGAAATGACCGATGCGGAATGGCTCGCGCTCTGGTCGCCCGAACTCGACAACCTGCGTGCGGCGCTCGACTGGGCACAAGCCAACGACATCGCGTTCGCCGTGCGGGCGATCGCGGCGTCGACCGCGCTCTTCAGCATGCTCGCGCTGTCGCAGGAATTGCGGCGCCGCGCGCGCGACCTCGACGCCGCCAGCGCGGAAGTCGACCCGCTGGTCGCCGGGCGCTACTGGTTCGCGCGTGCGCATCTGCAGATGAACTTCGGCGACGAGGTGATGCATTCGTGCGCAGCCCGTGCTGAGAGCTACTTCCGCGGGCTGAACGAGCCCATGTGGCTCTACCAGGCGCTCTGCCTGCGGGCCATGGCATCGTCCGACGCCGTGGACAGCGTGGATGCGATGGTTCGGGAGATCGATGCCATCGAGCAGCAGGACTGGCCCGCCCGATGGCGGCTGCCACGCTTCATGCTCGGCTTCGGTGTCGCGACCAAACGCCGTCGTCACGTCGACGCACTGGCATCCGCCGAGCGCGGACTGCAGCTGGCCAGATCTTGCGGGGCGATGGCCTGGGCAGGCCACTTCATGAACCAGATCGCGGTCGCCCAGCTCGGCCTGCACCGCTACGACGACGCATTGCGCACCTGCAGCGATGGCCTGTCGGAGGCCGATATCCAGAGCCCCGGCGCCATCGTCGTGCTCAGCGGCACCATGGCCAACTGCCTGCTGAAGCTCGACCGACTGCCCGAGGCCAGGCAGGCCCTGGCGCGGCTCTTCAAGTTCTGCCGCACCATCGAATGGCGCAGCTTCGAGTTCTTCAGCCACGTCTACTACACGCTGGCTTTCAAAGAGAGGCGCCTGCGCGCAGCGGCATTGCTGCTGGGCTACGCCACCGCCGCGCAGAACCGGAGCTGGAGAGGTTTCGACCTGGCGGCCTACCGCGAACGGCATTGCGCGCAGCTCGTGGAACGCCTCGGGGACGAGGCTTTGCAGACCTTGCTGGCGCAAGGCGCGAAGCTCGCCCCCGCCGAGGTGTGCGTGCTGACGCTGGAACATGAACTGCGCGTGCCCGCGTGCTGACCCGCTTTCCGGTCGACGACAAGGAGCAGCACATGGATGCACTCGAAGCGATTCATGGGCGGCGTTCGATCCGCGCGTACCAGAAAGCGCCACTGAGCCGCGCGCTGATCGAGGAACTGCTCTGGGCCGCCGTGCAGGCCCCCACCCCGCCGGTCAGCGGCACGGTGCCCTGGAAGCTGTGCATGCTCGAAGGCGCCGAGCGCCTGGCGGCCTATGGCCTGCGCGCCAAGGAATATGCGCGCACCCATCAGCCCGAGGGCGAGCACTGGGAGTGGCCTACGCGCCCCGGCTTCGAGGTTTTCTGGGGCGCACCGGTACTCGTGCTGATCTGCGCGCAGGCCGGCAATGCGGAGGCACGCTACGACTGTTGCCGCGCCGGCCAGAACCTGCTGATCGCGGCGCATGCCCTGGGCGTCGGCACCTGTTGGATCGGCGCGCCGATTCCTTGGCTGCGCAGCGAGGGCGTGGCGCGAGAGCTGGGGATGCCGGAGGGGTACGACGCGGAGGTGGCCGTGGTGATGGGGGTGGCGGCGCAGACGCCTGTGGGGCAGCCCCGGCCGAGGCCGGATGTCGCCTGGCTTGCACCTTCGGCGTCGGCAGCCGATACACCGACGGCCTGAGCCGTCGGCGCCTCGCGGCCCATCGCCTGCTCGTGAAGCCGCGCTGTCGGACAGCGCCGGGGCAGAAAAAAGCCCGCGCAACGGCGGGCATGAAAAAGGATCGCTTGAAGAGACCCTTGGAGAAATCAGACGCCGATCAGAAGCTGTGCCGAATGCCGAACTCGTAGCCCGTCGACGACTTGGGCACGAGCGCGCGGCCGCCGAGCGTGGCGACGTACGACGGACCGGCGCCCACCGTCAGGCCGGCACCGTTCTTGTTCGACACGCGTGCGAGCGTGCCGTAGAGCGCGGTGCGCTTCGACAGGTTGTGCACGTAGCCCAGCGAGTCTAGGCCGCGCGCATGACATTCTGATCGGCGACCGGCCGCCCCATCGCAACACCGCTGCGCACCCGGTTCTTGTGGCAAGTGTCAAGAGAAACCCTCGACTTCTCACCGTGTATTCGGCGCGCTAGATGCGGATTCGCACGCCGGGCGCCGTCCGAGGCGACGGTGATGGACGCGTGCCGGCCTTGTAGGAGACCGCCTACGTACGTCATTCGGATTACTGGTAATGAAGTTTCATTAGTTATGAAACTAAACCATGTCTGCCAAAAGATTAATCCAAATGGCTTCGTCAATCCAGGACTCAGCCGGAGCGCCGTCGCGCCGTGACTTTGTGCATGAAGTTGGGCTTTCATTTCGAAGCGCAAAAAAATCCGCTCAATGACAATACCTTCCATACAAGGAAGTAGCAGAGGCCAAATCGATCCGGTCGACGCAAAAAAGGTGAGCAATCAAACTCAATCGACCATCAACCGTATTTGACAAACCGATGACTACCCGGTTTGAAATCTGCAAATCGGCAGCCCGTGCGGCACCGTCTTTCAATTGCGCGCCAATGCGGCCCTAGCGCACTCTTCCAGCAATTTAATTCGTCGATTTCTTTTGCGCCCGAATCGGGGCGCGGGAATTCCTTTTTTCTTTTTTTTGAATTACCGGAGTTTTTGGTGTGAAAACCCTCGATAGATGCGCACTCATGCTGTTGGTGGCGACGGGCGCCCTCGCCGGTTGCGGTGGTGGCGGCAGTGGTTCCGGCGGCAGCTTCATGCTTTCCCAAGGCGCCGATGCGCCGTCACCGGCACCCGCTTCAGCCTCCACGACCGGCGAAGTCACCACGAAGGGGACGACCGTCATGGTGGTCGACGGATCCGCGGGCTTGGCCGCGAGCATCGACACCGCCGCCGGCAAGGCAGCGGCGGAACTCGGCAAACCCGACGCCAGCTGGGTGAAGGTGGCCGAGGAAGGCAAGTCCTTCAAGCTCTCGTCGTCGACGGCCGTGCAGTACGGCGCCAATTCGAGCTGGTTGACCAAGCAGTTGTCCGGCACCGTGGTCTGCAACAACGCCACCTTCGGGCGCGACCCCATCGAGTACGTGGCCAAGGCTTGCTACGCGCAGACGCCTTCTGCACCCTCCGCACCCCCGGCGCCCGCCGCGCCCGCTGCCCCCGTCGCGGGCAGCTCGCTCGCGCAGGAAGGCGGCTCCTTCACGGT
The DNA here is from genome assembly GCF_001984055.1 of Variovorax sp. KK3. GTDB lineage: Bacteria > Pseudomonadota > Gammaproteobacteria > Burkholderiales > Burkholderiaceae_C > Variovorax. The sequence continues at coordinate 76,744 of NZ_LYVO01000002.1, read as the reverse complement.
GCCCGCGGCCACCTTGGTGAAGTACGGCGCCGACTCGCGCTGGATCACGCGCTCGGTGACCGGAACGGCCGCCTGCACGAATGCCTTCTTCGGCGGCGACCCGGCGTTCATGACGGCGAAGACCTGCGTGTCGGCCGGTGCCGCGCCAGTGTCCGGCGCGGCACCCGCGCCCGCACCCGTTGCCGGCGTCGCACCCACGCCGTCGCCTGCCCCCAGCTCCTCGCCCATCACCGGCGACGTGATCGACAGCAGCGGCGCCATCGTGGCCAGCGCCTACGACAGCATCGCCTACAGGTTCGGCCAAGCCGAAGGCGTGGCCTACCGCTTCGGCCCGGCGGCGACCAAGACCGGCGTGGAGACCTTGCCCCAGCGCGGCGACGTGGGCGCAATCAGCCACGGCGCGAACAACGACCTGTACTACCAGCTCGGCGCTGAAAACAACGCCGCGGCCAATCTCTACGTGAGCATCCACGGCGCGGCGATCGGTACGCCCGCGAGCGGCAGTTCGCTGTCGACCTCGCTGGGCTGGTTCCAGTCGCAGGCCACGGACCGCGTGACCTTCATGCAGCGTCCGCAGCTGCTGTGGCAGGACAAGCGCCTGCTTCCCACCGCCATCGACGACTACTACCGTGCGGGCGTGCTGTCGCCCAACGACCCGGCCGACCTGCCGATCGTCGAAGACCGCGGCGAGAACGCGGCGGACAGCCCCTCGACGCGCCTGTCGCTGGTCGCGACGCAGGGCAGTCCGACCAAGCCCGCCACGATCTTCACCGTGGGCACGTACACGGCGCAAAACCGCGCCAGCGTCAAGCTGGCCGTGGGCAAGGTGCCGACCGCGATCTCGGTGACGGGCGGCGGCGAATTCGCCTTCGTCACGGTGTGGGACACCGTCAACCGCAAGGGCCAGGTCGCGGTCGTCTCGCTGGGCGGCAGCTGCGAGCGTTGCACGCTCGACGGCGCCAAGTACGACTGGTGGCACGACTGGATGGACATGGTCCACCCCGGCTTCTTCAACCAGGGCAACTACATCTTCATGAAGGTGCTGGGCTATGTCGACCTGCCGTCCAACATGAAGGCGCCGACCTCGATCAAGGTGACGACCGGCATCCATCCCTATGCGGCCGTCGTCTATGCCCCCAACGGTGCGCTGTCCGGCATGGCGAAGGAAGCCTCGCCGATGGCCAACAATCGCGCCAGGCTGCTGCCGGGCGGCGACTACTTCGAGAAGTACGCCAAGGGCGGCATCGCGGTGATCGCGTCGAAGTCGGAGAAGACGGTGGCCTTCATGGACCTGGGCCCGCTCTTCAAGTACACGAACGACATGTACCTCGGCAGCGCCGCGAGCAACCTCGAGACGCAGAAGGTCGGCCTGGCGGCCAACCAATGGCCCTACCTGCTGGCGGACCGCCCGCAGGCCGCGCCGACGGTCATCAAGACCGTCACCCTGGCCGACAAGCCGACCAGCGTGCTGACGACCTCGACCTACAACCACTGGAGCAAGGACGACCGCCGTCGCATGGCGCCGCCGAACGACATGTACTGGGAGTCGAATCCGCACTACGCCCGCGCATGGGTGGCGACGGAAGGCGGCAAGCTGCACATCTTCTCGCTAGGTGCATACGTGCAGGGCGCCAAGCCGGCGGTGGGCACGCCGGCCGAGATCGCGGAAGTCGGCGCGGTGACGGGCCTGGGCAACAACATCACGCACCTGGCAGCGGCCAAGGACTACCCCGACGACGCCGATCCGATCAACACGATGCTGATCTTCACGGACCGGGCCAACCGCAAGTGGGGCTGGGTGAAGTTCGCGGCCGACGGCAACAGCGGCAAGGTCCTGCGCACGATGGAGGATTCACGCGTAGACCCGATCATGGTGACCATGTCCGACAACTACTCGACCAAGGGCAACATCGTCAGCGTGGCGAACTACAGTGGCCAGAGCATCGACAACTATCGCTTCGGCGACCTCGTGTACCCCGACCGAAACTTCTGCTGGCAGGTCGGTGTGTGCCCCACGATGACCCTGCGCGGCGAATACGCCGGCAAGCTGGCACTGCCCTTCAAGCCGTTCGCGGTGCATGCGTCGAACGTGCCCTGAGGCTGCACGCCGATCGTCGTCGAGGGCCCCGGCTTCGGCCGGGGCCTTTTTCTTTTTGGCCAGCGCGTCAGGCAGCGATCAGTTGGTCAGCGCCGAACGCCACATAGCTCGCGCATCGACCCGACTTCCTGTCTCCGTCGTCGCTCACGACGACGATCTGCTCGACGCCGTCGATCATTGCAGCGCACACGCCTTCTGCGCGTTCGAAGCTCGCCAATCCCTGAACCGTGACGCGGGTGGCCGGCGTGCCGCGCTGCCCATCCCAGCGCCACAGGCTGAAAGGGTCCGACGCGGGCGACATGGGCCCGCCGATCACCAGATACGCATCGATCGAAGGGATGAAAGACAGGCCACGAATCCCATGGCCACCCATGACGAGTTCAGCGAGGTCGGAGGCGATCCGCGGCGTCTCGCCAGCGTCGAAGACGCCTGCCGGATTCTCCAGGCGCGCGACGATCGCCCGGCCGTCGTGCAATGGACCGCGAAAGCCGATCAGCAGTTGCTTCCGATCGCGCGCGAACTCCAACCCTTCGATGTTGAGTCCACCACCCTCTTTGACATCGCGGATCTCGGCCGCGGCTGCCAGCATCGGATGCGCACCGACGATGGCCTGCTTCAAGTCGTCCGCGACGCAAGGGTCGACGACGCGGTCCCCTTCGACGCGGAACCGAACGAGCTTGTCGCGCGACCGCCTTTTCTTGCCGTCGTCGTCGCGCGAATGCGAGGTGATGGCGTAGATCAAACCCGAACGATCCAGCGCCATGCCCTCCAGGTCGTCGAGCTTCCAGAAGTCGCTGAAGGTCTGGAACAGCGTCGGCGTGAGTTCATGTGTCCTGACCGAACCGTCCGGGTCGATGGTCGCCAGGCTGAAGGGGTGTGCCGCTTCGTCCTCGACGACGATGAAACGTCCGTCGGGCAGTTGCCGTATCGCGGAGGGCTCGTAGAGCCCGCTCAACGGTTTGAAGGCGATGGGTGCTGGCGCCATGGCGCATTGTCCGCCCGTTGACGGCGCTCGGTATCCGCCATACGCACGGCAAAGCCAGAGACAGTCAGGGGCATCGAGGGAGACGGCCGCGAGGCCGGTGCCGAAGCGCCCTCTACCAGCGCCACCGGACTGTCTGCAGGCATCGTAGCCCGTCCGTCTGACAGTTGCGTGAATGCGCGTGGACCCACGCGACCACCAGTGGCATCGACGGCACGGCCTGCGCACCGAAGAGCGAGGCCCGCCGGTCGGCCTCGCGCTTCAAAAGTAACGGCAAGACGCCCGTCACCGATCTGTCATTGCCCCTCGGTAGCGTCAGCACCCTGTCGAGCCCATCCGGCGTTCGATGCTCCATTCGTCTCCTCGTCAAAGGTAAGTCATGGCCATCGACGTCTTCAAGGACATTGCCGTTCCCGTGATCGGGGGACTCGGCATCTTCATGCTCGGTCTCGAATTCATGTCCGACGGCATCCAGAACCTGGCCGTGCAGCGCATGCGGGCGATCCTGGCCCGCGTCGCCGGCACGCCCGTCAAGGGGCTGCTGTCCGGCACGCTGATCACGGGCGTGCTCCAGTCGAGTACCGCGATGACCGTCATGGTCGTCGGACTCGTGAACGCCGGCGTGGTGGGCCTGCGGCCGGCGATCAGCGTGATCATGGGGGCCAACATCGGCACCACGCTCGGCAACGGCCTGATCGCGCTGCCGCTCGGGCCGCTGGGGCTGATCGTCGCCGGCATCTTCGCGCTGGTGTACGTGTTCGCCAAAGACGAGAAGATGCGCAACATCGCGCTGGCCACCATCGGCTTCGCGCTGATCTTCTATGGCCTGAACCTGCTGACGGGCGGCCTCAAGCCGCTGCGCAACATGCCCGAGGTGATGAGCGCGATTTCCACGCTCAACGCCGGAACCTTCACCGGGCTCCTCTACTGCGTGCTGATCGCCGCCGGCATCACGGCGATGATCCACTCGTCCTCGGCGACGATCGGCATCGTCATGGGGCTCGGCGCCTCCGGCATCCTCGACTGGCAGACCGCCGTCGCGTTCTCGCTCGGTGCGGACCTGGGCACGACCATCACGTCGTGGATGGCGTCGCTCAACTTGTCGAAGAACGCCAAGCGAGCCGCCTACGCGCACATCTCGTTCAACATCATCGGCGTGCTGGTGATGCTGCCGCTCTTCTATCCGTCCATGGCGCTGCTGCAGTGGCTGATGGGCTTCTTCGGCGGCGACCCCGGCGCCGCCGTGGTGGTCGACGGCAAGGAGACCTTTCCCCTGGTGCCCGTCGCGGTCGGCCTCTATTCGGTCGCCTTCAACATCTTCAACACCGCCCTGCTCTTTCCGTTCATCGGCATCTTCGACCGCGTGCTCTCGCGCGTGGGGCACAGCTCCGACGAGGACGAAGAAGACTTCTCGTTGCCCCGCCACCTGAAGCCCGCGCTCGCGCAGCAGCTGGCGACCGGCGTGCCGGCCGTGCAGCAGGAGATGCAGCGCTACCGCGATGCGTCTCGCATGTTCCTGCGCGCCGCGCGGGACGACAGCTTCAAGATCGACGAGAAGGACCACAACCTGCGACTCGACACCCTCAATCGCGAGATCCGCCGCTTCACGGCGTCGATGCTCAAGCCCGACATGCCACCGCAGCAGGCCGACCTGCTGGGCAGCCTGATCGAGGAAGAAGACTTCACTGCCGCGCTGGTGGAGGCGCAGCACCAGATGCTGCGCCGCTTCGCGAGAACCGAGTTTTCCGAACCGGGCAGATTGCTCGCGACGGCGATCATCGAACGCTTGGAGCAGGACTTCGACGCCATGCTGGGCCACAAGGCGCTCAACGCGGCCGAGATGCACGCGTTGCGCGAGACGCAGCATGGCGCGATCCTGGCGCTGCGCCAGCAGGCCCTGGCTGCCGCGGCCGCGCTGTCGTGGGAAGAACGGGGCGCCGTCCTCGCGATGCTGGGCACGCTCGAACGCGCACTCGATTTCGCCGAGCGGATTCACGAAGAGCGCCAGTCGGTGTCGCGCGACCTGGGCGCCGTGGCCGGGGGCGCGGCCAACGACCCGGCGATGCCGGTCGGCGGTGCGGGTGCGGTCCCGGCTTGAGGCGCAGGCCATGAAGCAGCACCCTGAAGGCCGCACGTACTGGCGCCGCCGACAGCTGATGCAGCACGCGATGAGCGCCGCCGCACTGGCCGTGGCAGGCCCTGGCGCCACGGCCCTGGCGCAGGCCGACGAATACGGCGACGCCGCCTTGCGCGGCGCCGGATCGACCTTGGTCCAGCCCCTGGTCGAAGCGTGGATGCGCCGTTTCCGATCCGACCCCTTCGGCGTCGACGTGGCGAACGGTGGCCTGGCGGACGCGCTGAGCACCGACAGGCTCGACTACGAAGCCGTCGGCTCGCTGGCCGGCATCGAGCGCATCCGTGCCGCCCAGGTCGATTTCGCGGCAACCGAGATGCCGCTGGCCGAAGCCACGCTGCGCGCCGGCGGCCTGGCCCAGTTTCCATGGGCCTACGGCGGCGTCGCGGTGGCGCACCATCTGCCCGGCATCACGACGCTGCGGCTCGACGCGCGGGCGCTCGCAGGCATCTACCTCGGCCACATCACGCGCTGGTCGGACCCGGCCATCGCCGCGCAGAACCCGGACCTGCGCCTGCCGGACCAGCCGATCGTCGTCATCCACCGGCTCGACGGCTCGGGCACGAGCTTCACCTTCACACGCTTCCTGAGCCTCAGCCATCCCGAGTGGATGGCCCGCGTCGGCGCCGACCTGCTGCCGCGCTGGCCCACCGGCCGCGGCTTTCGGGGAACGAGCCAGGTGATAGCGGCGGTCAAGAGCACGCCGTTCTCCGTGAGTTACGTCAACGCGATCCAGGCGCGCCAGACAGGCTTGGCGATGGCGTCGCTGCGCAATGCAGGAGGGCGCTACCAGCCGCCGGACGCGAATGCGGTCCTGGCAGCCGTGAAGGCCAAGGGGGCATCGACCGGCGCCCTCGACAGCCTGCCCATCGACGCTTCAGGCGACGACAGCTATCCGCTGGTCGCCACCGTCTTCGGCATCGTCCGCTCGCCGGCACGATCGGCGCGCCAGCGCCGCGCGGCGGAGTTCGTCGTCTGGACGCTGAACCGCGGCGGCCCGGTCGCGCGGCAACTCGGGTATCTCGATTTGCCCGAGTCGATGGCCCGTGCGGTCGCCGATCAGTTGATCTCCCGGGGCTGAAAGAGCGGGCGAAGCCGAGTGCCGCGGCTGGACGCATCGCGCCGAACGTTGCTCATCGGCCACATGGCGCTTGCCGTTGCCGTCCGGCCGCCGGCATAGGGCATACGCAGGGTTGCGCCGCGCGTCGCCGAGGCCTACCCTCGCCATTGGCGAATCTTATTTTTCCAGCCGCCCAAGCCACTTAGAACAGGTTCCTCATGTGGGTCGCATTGCTGATCTTGTTGGCCGTACTCGTGTGGGTACTGCGCGATCAGGTCTGGCTGACGCGCAGCAACTGCATCAGCGCACGACGTTCCGGATTGATGGTCATCGAGGTTCGCCGGCGTGTCGGCATGCTCCGCCTGCCGCCGCACGTGTCCGAGTTTCCGGTTCCGCGCGAAGAGCGCTCCCTGGTGCACCGCTGTCTGGGCATCGTGCTCTGGCATCGCGACATCAGCGTCGCGCTGCCGCTCACCGCCTGCGCCCACCTTGCGGACATTCGACCTCAGGACTTCGATGGCCAGTTCCCGGTTTGGCTGCGGCAGTCCCTCAAATCGCCCCCGCCACCACGTTGATCGACAGCGCCAGCACCAGCATGTTGAACGCGAACGACAACACGCTGTGCACGAGGGTGATGCGCCGCATCTCGCGCGAACGCACCTGCACGTCGGACACCTGCGCGCACATGCCGATCACGAAGGCGTAGTACAGAAAGTCGAAGTAGTCGGGCGGCTCCTGCCCGGGAAACTCCAGGCCCGGATGACGGCGACCGTCGGCCTGGTAGTAGCGATGCGCGTAGTGGAATCCGTAGATGGTGTGGATGATCAGCCAGGCGCCCGCCAGCGCGAGCAGGCCGAGCGTGATGTGCCCCACGCGATGCGCACCTGTGAGCGACTGGCTCTTGCCGATCAGCACCGTGATCGCCACCATGCTCGCGGCGATCACGATGACCATCGTCGCCAGGATCAACGCGCTCGGCTGGTCGAGCGAACGGGCGCGGGCGCGCGTGCTGTCGGCGTTGGAATGCTCGGCCAACCACCAGGCCGGCAGCAGGTAGGTCGCCGCGCCGAAGCACCAGCCCAGCAGGCCGCGCGTGGTGCCGTCCAGCGGCCACGGCAGCAGGCTCACACCCACGCCGACCGCCGCCCCCAACAGCAGCCGCTGCCAGCCCATCCACTTGAAGAAATGCGTGCGCATGCGAGGCAATGTAGCTTGAGGCGACAATCCCGGCGCCCCATGACCAAGACGAGACAAATCCTCCGGCGCGCCCTGTCGGCCGCCGCGTTCGGCCTCTGCGCCCTGGCCCATGCCGCCTCGCCCGCGCCCGGGCAGGTGCCCGACACCATCGAACAGCGCGTGGCCGCCTGCATCGCCTGCCACGGGCGCGAGCGCTCCAGCGCCAATGCGGGGTACTTTCCGCGCTTGGCGGGCAAGCCCGAGCAATACCTCTACAACCAGCTGCTGAGCTTCCGCGACGGCCGCCGCTTCAACAGCGACATGGCCTACATGGTTCGGCACCTCTCCGACGACTACCTGCGCGAGATCGCACGCTACTTCGCCGAGCTCGACCTGATGTACCCGCCACCGCCCACGCGCACCGATGCCTCGGCGCAGACGCTGGCCCGCGGCAAGGCCTTGGCCTTCGAAGGCGATGCCGCACGCGGCATTCCGGCCTGCGCCACCTGCCATGGCCAGGCGCTGACAGGCATCGCGCCCGCCATTCCCTCGCTGCTGGGCCTGCCGCGGCTGTATCTCGCATCGCAGCTCGGCGACTGGCTCAACGACGGCCGCCACGCGCCGCCGCCCGACTGCATGGCCGAGGTGGGCCGCAAGCTCGACGCGGCCGATATCAATGCCGTGGCGAGCTGGCTGGCGATGCAGCCGGTGCCCGCCGATCCCAAGCCCGCCGCAGCGCCCGCGAAGCCGCTGCCGATGCGCTGCAGCGCGATGGGGAAGTGACGGCCATGCGACGTCTTCTCTACGCCCTGATCGCGCTGGCCGCACTGCTGGTGCTCGCCGCGCTCGGCATCGTGGCACTCAACCTGCGCGGCGAAGATGCACTGCCCGACGCGCCCGCCGCCTTCGCATCGACGCCCGCCCTGGTCGAGCGTGGCCGCTACCTGGCGCTCGCAGGCAACTGCGCCGGCTGCCACACGGCCCGCGGCGGCGCGGCCTATGCCGGCGGCGTGGGCATCGCCACGCCTTTCGGCACCGTCTTCGCGAGCAACCTCACGCCGCACGACGAAGCCGGCATCGGCCGCTGGAGCGCCGCGCATTTCTGGCGCGCGATGCACAACGGGCGCTCGAAGGACGGCCGGCTGCTGTACCCCGCCTTTCCATACCCGAGCTTCACCCACGTGACGCGCGAGGACTCCGACGCGATCTATGCCTACCTGCGCACCGTGCCGCCAGCGGCTGCGCCGAACGCCCCGCACCGCCTGCGCTTTCCCTACGACACGCAGGCCGCCCTGGGCGTGTGGCGCGCCCTCTTCTTCACGCCCGGCACCTTCGCACCCGACCCCACGAAGCCGGCCGAATGGAACCGCGGCGCCTACCTGGTCGAAGGCCTGGGCCACTGCATCGCCTGCCATGGCACGCGCAACGTGCTGGGTGCGACCGAGGAAAAGCTAGGCCTGACCGGCGGCCTGATCCCGATCGAGAACTGGTACGCGCCCTCGCTCAACGCCAGGCGCGAGGCTGGCGTGGCCGACTGGACCACGCAGGACGTGGTCGCGCTGCTGAAGACCGGCACCTCGCCGCGCGCCTCGGTCATGGGCCCGATGGCCGACGTGGTGTACGGCAGCACGCAGCATCTGAACGATGCCGACCTCCAGTCGATGGCCGTGTTCCTGAAGCAGCTGCCCGAACCCGCCGCCAGGCGCGATGCCGCATCGGAGCCGACGCGCCGCGATGCCGGCGTGATGACACGCGGCGCGAAGATCTACGACCAGCAATGCGCGTACTGCCACGGCGACGCCGGACAGGGTGCCCAGGGCGCCTACCCGCCGCTGGCCGGCAACCGCGCCGTGCTGATGGAGTCGCCGGCCAACCTGGTGCAGGTGCTGCGGCATGGCGGCTTCCTGCCGTCCACGGCCGGCAATCCGCGACCCTACGGCATGCCGCCCTTCGGCCATGTGCTGGACGACGACGGCATCGCCACCGTGCTCACCTACGTCCGTGGCGCCTGGGGCAACGATGCGCCGCCGGTGACCAGGGCGCAGATCCTGCGGCCTTCCTGAAACGACGGCATCAAGGCCTTGCGGCGTCGCAAGGCGCTTGACCTTCCCATGATGGTAGGGTCGAGACTTCCTGCCATGAGCGACGCCTTCACCCTTCGTACCGCCGATTCCGGCACCGCATCCACGCCGGGTGCACCCGCCGGCTTGCCGACCCGAACGCTGCAGATCGAAGGCATGACCTGCGCGTCGTGCGTGATGCGCGTCGAGAAGGCGTTGGCCAAGGTGCCGGGCGTGGCCACGGCCACCGTCAACCTGGCCACCGAGAAGGCCGAGGTACAGCTCGACGATCGCGCGCTCGACGTGCAGAGCCTGATCGCCGCCGTGCAGAAGGCCGGCTACGAAGCACATCGCGTCGCGGAGGACGAGGCCACCCCGGCTGCGCCCGCTGCGCAGCACGGGTCGGACGCCTGGCCCGTCGTGCTGTCCGCCCTGCTCTCGCTGCCGCTGATCCTGCCGATGCTGGGCCTGCTCGTCGGCAGCGACTGGATGCTCGACGGCTGGGTGCAACTCGCGCTCGCCACGCCCGTGCAGTTCTGGCTCGGTGCGCGCTTCTACCGCGCGGGCTGGAAGGCGCTGAAGGCCGGCGCCGGCAACATGGACTTGCTTGTCGCGCTCGGCACCTCGGCCGGCTATGGCCTGAGCCTTTATCTGCTGATCGACCATGCGGGCCACGGCATGCCACCGCACCTGTACTTCGAAGCCTCGGCCGTGGTGATCACGCTGGTGCTGCTGGGCAAGTGGCTCGAAGGCCGCGCCAAGCGCCAGACGACCGAAGCCATCCGCGCCCTCAACGCGCTGCGACCCGACCGCGCGCGCGTGCGCCGCGACGGCATCGACCACGACGTGGCACTCGCCGACGTGAAGCCTGGCGACCTGGTCGTGGTGCGGCCCGGCGAGCGCGTGCCGGTGGACGGCCGCGTGCTCGAAGGCGCGAGCGAGGTCGACGAATCGCTGATCACCGGCGAAAGCCTGCCGGTTGCCAAGCAGGTGGACGACCGCGTGACCGGCGGCGCCGTCAACGGCCAGGGTCTGCTGCTGGTTCGCACCACGGCCGTCGGCGCCGAGACCACGCTGGCGCGCATCGTGCGCCTGGTCGAGTCGGCCCAGGCGAAGAAGGCGCCGATCCAGCGCCTGGTCGACCAGGTCAGCAGCGTCTTCGTGCCGGTGGTGATCGGCATCGCGCTGGTCACGCTGCTGGGCTGGGGCATCGGCACCGGCGACTGGGAACGCGCCATCCTCAACGCGGTGGCCGTGCTGGTCATCGCCTGCCCATGCGCGCTGGGCCTGGCCACGCCGACCGCGATCATGGCCGGAACCGGCGTGGCCGCGCGGCACGGCGTGCTGATCAAGGACGCCGAGGCGCTCGAAATCGCGCATGCGATCGACGTGGTGGCGTTCGACAAGACCGGCACGCTGACGGAGGGCCGGCCGCAACTGGTGGCGATGGAGGCCACGAATGGCGACACCGATGCTTTGCTGCGCGCCGCCGCCGCACTGCAGGCCGGCAGCGAGCACCCGCTGGCCCATGCCGTGCTCGAACGTGCGCAGCAGGCCGGCACCGAGTTGCCGCGTGCGACCGAACTGCGCGCGGTGGCCGGCCGCGGCGTGGCGGCGGTCGTCCAAGGGCGCGCGTTGCGCCTGGGCAGCACGCGCTTCATGCGCGAGCTCCACGTGCCACTGGGCCGCTTCGACGCACAGGCCACCCAACTGCAGGCCGAGGGCCGCACGCTGTCGTGGCTGGCCGACGTGACCGATGGGCCTGTTCTGCTCGGCCTGCTGGCCTTCGGCGACGCGCCCAAGCCGCAAGCCGCCGCGGCCATCGCGCAGCTGCACGCCAAGGGCATTCGCACCGCCTTGGTCAGCGGCGACAACCGCGGCAGCGCCGAGGCCGTGGCGCAGCTGCTCAAGATCGACACCGTGCGCGCCGAGGTGCTGCCCGAAGACAAGGCCGAGGTCGTCGCCGCACTCAAGGCCGATGGCCAGCGCGTCGCGATGGTGGGCGACGGCATCAACGACGCCCCCGCGCTGGCCGCGGCCGACGTGGGCATCGCCATGTCCACCGGCACCGACGTCGCGATGCACGCGGCGGGCATCACGCTGATGCGCGGCGACCCCTCGCTGGTGGTCGATGCGATCGACATCTCGCGCCGCACCTACGCGAAGATCCGGCAGAACCTGTTCTGGGCCTTCGTCTACAACGTGGTCGGCATTCCGCTGGCCGCACTCGGCCTGCTGAGCCCGGTGATCGCGGGCGCGGCCATGGCCTTCAGCAGCGTCAGCGTGGTGGCCAATGCGCTGCTGCTGCGGCGCTGGACCGGGAGCGCACGATGAGCACCGAACCATTCAACATCGGCGAAGCCGCGGCCCGCTCGGGCGTGTCGGCCAAGATGGTGCGGCATTACGAGTCGCTGGGCCTGGTGCCCAAGGTGCATCGCACCGATGCAGGCTACCGTCAGTACACGTCGAACGACGTCCACACGCTGCGCTTCATCCGCCGCGCGCGCGACCTGGGCTTCAGCATGGCCGAAATCGCCGAGCTGCTGAAGCTGTGGCAGAACAAGCGCCGCGCCAGCGCTGACGTGAAGCGCATCGCCCTTGCACACGCGGAAGACCTGCGGCGGCGCATCGATGAGATGGAGGCGATGAAGCGCACGCTCGAAAGGCTGGCCGATTGCTGCCATGGCGATCATCGGCCGGATTGCCCGATCCTCGACGAGCTGGCCGAAAGCTGAGCGCGTTCAGCGGTTCCAGTCTGCCGGCACGAACACCTGCCCATCCATGAGCCGTCGCGCACTGCGGCTCATCACCGCCTTGTCCACCGTCCACGTGCCGTCTTGTTCGGACGCTTCGGCACCCACCGCCAGCGCGCCGGAAGGATGGCCGAAGCAGACCTCGCCGTGGCGACCCTGCCCGAGCAGGCGCGACACCAGCGTACCGGGGATCGCCGCAGCCACTGCGATGGCGACCGCGCCGGTGCCGGTCATGGCATGGTGCAGCTTGCCCATCGACACGATGCGGGCGCAGATGTCGATGCTGCCCTCGCGCACCGGTTTGCCGCTCGATGCGGTGTAGCTACGCGGCGCCGCGACGAACGCGAGCTTGGGCGTGTGCGGGCGCTTCGCCGTCGCTTCGCTGGCCGATTCGGCGAGTCCCATGGCCACGGTCGCGTTCGCACGGATGGCCTCGCAGCGCGCCAGCAGCGCCGCGTCGCCGTTGAACTCGGGCTGCAGCTCCGCGCCGGTCAGCCCCAGCGTGGCCGCGTCGACGAAGATCGTCGGGTTGCCGGCGTTGATCAGCGTGGCTTCGACGGCACCGATGCCGGGCACCTCGATGACGTCGACCTTGCGTCCCGTCGGGAACATTGCACCGCCTTCGCCGTCTTCGTCCGCGCCCGGTGCCAGGAACTCGAGCCTGATCTCCGCCGCGGGAAAGGTGACGCCGTCGAGTTCGAAGTCACCGGTCTCCTGGACCTCACCGCCCTGCATGGGCACGTGCGCGACGATCTTCTTCTGGATGTTGGCCTGCCAGATCCGCACCGCGGCCATGCCGTCGAGCGGTGCGGACACGAGGCCGCGCGCAATCGCGAAGGGACCGACGGCAGCCGTGAGGTTGCCGCAGTTGCCGCTCCAGTCGACCACGGGCGATTCGATCGCCACGGCGCCGAACAGGTAGTCCACGTCGCAATCCGCGCGCGTGCTCGCGCCGACGATCACGACCTTGCTGGTGCTGGAGGTGGCGCCGCCCATGCCGTCGATGTGCTTGCCGTAGGGGTCGGGGCTGCCGGTCACGCGCAGCATCAGGGCATCGCGTGCCGCGCCGGACCGGCGCGCTTCCTCGGGCAGGTCGGCGGGCGTGAAGAACACCCCCTTGCTGGTGCCGCCTCGCATGTGCGTGGCGCGGATGGCGATCTGTGGCGATCTGGTGGTCATGGAGTTCCTCGGGTGAATGCGATGCAGACCGGACTGCCCGTCTGCGCGATGGCCTGCGCCAGCGCGTGCGCTTCGCGGCAATGCAGGGCGACGATGGTGTCGGCGTCTTCGTTGGCGGCCAGCAGCATCGACGAACCCGGCAATGCCGCGATGAACCGCGGCACCCGGCCGTGCGTGGCGGTCCATGACGGCGCGCTCAGCGTGCCGTGCCGCCCATCGATGGCCAGGCGAAGCACGCTGCCGTGACCCCGGTTGGAGATGAACAGCAGGTTCCGTTGCGCGAGATGCACGATGCCGGCGGCGGTGTTCTCTTCGGTGAAGTCCTCGGGCACCGTCGGGACGTGCTGGAACGGGGCGAGCCGACCGGTCACGGCGTCGAAACCTGCAGCGAGAACCTGGCTCGACAGCTCCAACACGATCCACGCATGCCGGCCTTCAGGCGACAAGACCAGATGTCGCGGTCCGCTGCCCGGCGCGACGTCGAGCGACACGACCAGCGACAGCGAGCCGGATGCCTCGTCGAAGGCAAGGGTGTGCACGGCGTCGGCGCCCTTGTCCGGCACGAGCAGCCATCGACCCGAGGGATCGAACACGAGCTGGTGCGGATGCGACCCGCGCTGCTGGCTGCGATGCGGCCCCATGCGTTCCGGTAAGGCGAGGCAGTGGGCCACCTCGCCAAGGGAGCCGTCGTCCAGCACCGGGAGCGATACGACGCTGCCGGTCGCGTAGTTGACCACCAGCACCCAGTGGCCATCGGGGCTGAAGACCAGGTGGACGGGGTTGCGTCCCTGCGTGCCGCGACTGCCGATCGGCCGAAGGCCGCCGTCCGGTGAGATCGCGAAGCTGCTGATCGTGCTCCCGTCGCCATGCACCGCATGCAGGCAGCGCCCGCCGCTGTCGATGGCGAGATAGGACGGGTTGTCCCCTGCCACGACCGTGCGCGCATGGGTCCACCGGCCATCGCCGTCGATCTCGTAGACCTCGATGCCTCGCCCGCGAGCATTGCGCTCGCACGTCGTGCGGCAGCCGACGTACGCCCTCGAAGGGCGACCGGGCGGTTGAAGGCGGGCGTTTGAAACCATGGCTTGACGTTGCGATTGAATGAATTTTATGATCACTTTCGACATTCTGCAATACATGCAATGCATCAAATCCATTCGATTCATTCAGCCCCCACGGAGACAAGCCCATGACACCGATCCGACGCAGGACGCTCCTGCAAGCAACCACCGCCACTCTCCCCTTGATGCTCGCCCTGCGCCCGAGCGCCGCCCAGGACAAGTTCCCGGGCAAGCCCGTCACGCTCATCGTTCCGCAACCGGCCGGCGGCGATGCCGACGTGGTCTGCCGCAGCCTGCAGACGAAGATGCAGGAAGTGCTGGGGCAGCCGGTGGTCATCGACAACCGCGGCGGCGCCGGCGGCAACATCGGCACCGCGCTCGGCGCCAAGGCGGCACCCGACGGCTACACCGTCACCTTCGTCAACCAGGGCACGATGGCGCTCAACCCGACGCTGTACCCCAGCCCCGGCTACAAGGTCGAGGCGCTCGCGCCCGTCACCTGGCTCACGTCGATCGACCTGGTCATCGCGGCGCACCCCTCGGTGCCGGCAGCCAACCTCAAGGAGTTCCTGGAGCTTGCGCGCAAGGCGCCCGGCAAGTACACGTACGGCACGGCCGGCAACGGCAGCGCCAACCACCTGGCCGGCGAGATGCTCAAGTCCATGGCGAAGGTCGACATCACGCACGTGCCGTACAAGGGCGGCGGGCCGGCGATCATCGCGGCGCTCGGCGGCGAGATCAGCACGGTGGTCGCCTTTCCGCTGGCCGCGCTGCCGCACATCCGTTCCGGCAAGCTCAAGGCTCTGGCCGTCACCGGCAAGCAGCGATCCAAGGCGCTGCCCGACGTGCCGACGGTCGCCGAAAGCGGCGTGAGCGGCTACGAGTTCGCCTCGTGGATGGGCTTGGTGGTGCCAAAAGGAACACCCGACGCTGCCGTCCAGGCGATCCATGCAGCAGCCGCCGCAGCGTTGAAGGACAAGGACGTGGCGGATCGCCTCTCCGCCGGCATGACCGAGCCGGTCGGTGCCGGACCGAAGGAGTTCGGCGCACTGATCGCCCGCGAGGGCCAACGCTGGTCGGCGCTGATCCGGCAATACGGCATGAAGATCGATTGAGCAGGGAAGCGTGGGACACCGTGGGCCTAGACTAACGGGATGCCCCAGGCCAACGACACCGCCCGCCCCGAACTGACCACGCTGCAGCAGCGCGTGGTGCGCGAAATCGTCGCGCTGGTGCGGCGCGACAACCGCCTGGCCGGCGACCATCTGCCCGAAGTGCACATCGCCCAGCGCATCGGCACCTCGCGTTCGCCCGTCCAGTCGGCGTTGCGGCACCTCGCGCAACTGGGCGTGCTGCAGCAGGACGTGAACCGCGGCTTCTTCCTGAGCGTCGACGCCAAGGACTGGGACGGCCCGGTCGCCGGCCTGCTTTCCACCGACGACCCGCTCTACCTGCGCATCGCCGACGACCGCCAGGCCGGCACGCTGCCCGACGAACTGAGCGAGGCCGAGCTGATGCGCCGTTACGACGTGGCGCGCAGCACGCTGCGCAAGGTGCTGTCGCGCATTTCCGAGGAAGGCTGGATCGAGCAGAGCATGGGCCACGGCTGGCGCTTTCTGTCGATGATCGATTCGCCGGATGCCTACGAGGAGAGCTATCTGTTTCGGCAGTCGATCGAGCCGGGCGCCCTGCTCGGTCCGTCCTTCGTGGCCGTGGCGGCGCAGTTGCGGCAGTTGCGCCGCGAACAGCAGCGCATCGTCGACGGCGGCTTCGAAACCATGACGCCCATCGAGCTTTTCGAGTCGAACAGCCACTTCCACGAGACGCTGGCCGAATGGGGGCACAACCGCTTCGTGCTGCAGTCGGTGCGCCGCATCAACCAGCTGCGGCGCCTGGTCGAATACCGGCAGGCGGCGCAACGCCGCGCGCGCCACACCCAGGCTGCCGAGCACCTGGCAATCCTCGACGCCATCGAGCAGCAGGACCTGGTGCAGGCCGCCAGCCTGATGCGCGCCCACCTCGACGGCGCACGCCGCGCCAAGTTGCGCGATCCGCAGGTCTTCTCGCACGCCGCCTGATCGCCGGCGGCCCCGCCGCTGCACCCTTGCTCCACCCAGCGTCCGCGTTCGAGCGCTGACAGCGCCAGCTGTCCGGAACGCATTCGCACGCAGCCTCGGGAAAACCCTCGACCCACTTTGATGATATTGATCACAAAATACAATCAACCGAAGCGCAAAGGCTTCGATCCGTGGTCCCGCGAGGCCACCCCAGAACACCCACCAGGAGATCCCCATGTGCGTTTCGTTTCAACGTCTCATCAGCATCGCCGCCACCGCCGGCTTCCTTGCCGCAGCCCCTGCCGCACACGCACTGGACATGGTTCGCTTCATGGCGCCGGGGTCGCCTGGCGGCGGCTACGACCAGACGGCGCGAACGCTGGGCAAGGCCCTCGTCGAGGCCGGTGCGGCCAAGAGCGCCATGTACGACAACAAGAACGGCGCCGGCGGCACGCTCGGGCTGGCGCAGTTCAGCAACAGCGCCAAGGGCGACGTGAACGCGCTGTGCGTGATGGGCGCGATCATGGTCACCGGCATCGTGCAGAACAAGCCGCAGATCACGCTGGCGAACGTCACGCCCATCGCGCGCCTCTTCACCGAATACAACGTGATCGCCGTGCGCAAGGACTCGCCCTATCGCAGCTTCGACGAGCTCATGGCGGACTTCAAGAAGAACCCTTCCGGCGTGAAGTGGGCCGGCGGCTCCAAGGGCTCGGTCGACCACATCGGCACGGCGGAGCTGGCCGGCGCGGCAGGCGTGCCCGTTGCAAAGGTCAACTACATCCCCTTCGGCGGTGGCGGCGAGGTGATCTCGGCCACCCTGGGCGGCCATATCTCCGCCGTCACGGGTGGCTACGCGGAACTCGCCAAGTACATCGAGGCGGGGCAGTTCCGCGTACTGGCCGTCGGTTCGCCCACGCGCATGCCGGGCGTGGATGCGCCGACGCTCAAGGAGGCCGGCTACGACATCGAGATCGGCAACTGGCGCGGCGTCTACGGCGCCGCCAACCTCACGCCCGCGCAGCGCAAGGAGCTCACCGATGCCGTGCTCGCCGCCACGAAGACCAAGGTGTGGCAGGAGGCGCTGAAGACCAATGCGTGGTCGTCCAGCGTCATCAGTGGCGACGAGTTCGGCAAGTTCGTCGACCAGGAGCACGACCGCCTCCGTGCGGTGATGACCAAGGTCGGGCTGATCTGAAGCGCCCCGTGGAAAGAAACACGATGAAAACCCCACCCGTCATCCAGCACCTGGCCCTGCCCGGCCGGTCGGTGCGTTACGTTTCCATCGCCCAGGTGCCGGGCATCGACGCATTGCCGTTCTCGCTTCGCATCCTGCTCGAGAACCTGCTGCGTCAGGCGAGCCGCGGCGTCGACACCCAGGCCGAGATCGACGCGCTGCTGGCGCGCCGCATCGGCAGCGGGCTGAGCTTCTATCCGGTTCGGGTCTATGGGCAGGACATCCTGGGCCAGGTGATGCTGGTCGACATGGCGGGCCTGCGCGATGCGGTGGCCGAAGCCGGCGGCGATGCTTCCGCGGTACGGCCCAAGGTGCCGGTGGACGTGATCATCGATCACTCGCTGCAGGTCGACCGCTGGGCCAGCCCCGATGCCCGTCGGATCAACCTCGAGCGGGAGTACGAGCGCAACGGCGAGCGCTTCGCCTTCCTGCGCTGGTGCAGCAGCAGCTTCGAGGGCGTGCGCATCGTGCCGCCGGGCAAGGGCATCATGCATCAGATCCACATCGAGCACATCGGCAAGGTGGTGTGGACCGAGACGGACGAAGAAGGCGAATTCGCCGTGCCCGACACCTGCGTCGGTACCGACAGCCACACACCCATGATCAACGGCCTGGGCGTGCTGGGCTGGGGGGTCGGGGGCATCGAGGCCGAAGCCGTGATGGTCGGCAAGGCGGTCGCCATGGCATTGCCCGAGGTGCTGGGCATCGAGGTGAAGGGCCGGCTGCGCGAAGGCGTGCTGCCCACCGACCTGGTGCTGGCCATCACCGAGAAGATGCGCAGCCTCGGCGTGGTCGGCAAGTTCGTCGAGTTCTTCGGCAACGGCCTCGAGGCCTTGTCGCTCGGCGACCGCGGCATGATCGCCAACATGGCGCCCGAGTACGGCGCGACGGCGGTCTACTTCCCGATCGACGGGCGCACCATGGACTACCTGCGCATGACGGGCCGCGAAGACGCCCAGTTGGCCCTGGTCGAGGCCTATGCCCGCGCACAGAAGCTCTGGCGCGACGAGACGACGCCGGCCCCCACCTTCGAGGACGTGGTCACGCTCGACCTCGACACCATCCGCCCCTGCCTCGCCGGCCCGCGCAACCCCGAGGACCGGCTCGACCTCGACACGGTGCCAACGGCCTTCCTGGGGCACCACCAGGAGATCGCCGGCCGGCCGGTCGACCGCGCCCGCGCCGTCCCCGTCGCAGGCGAAGACTTCAGCCTGCGCGACGGCGCCGTGGTCATCGCTGCCATCACCAGCTGCACCAACACCGCCAACCCGGTGAACATGATGGCTGCCGGCTTGGTGGCGAAGAAGGCGGTCGCACTCGGCCTGCGCACGCAGCCCTGGGTCAAGACCTCGCTGGTGCCGGGCAGCCACGTGACGGCGGCCGTGCTCGAAAAGGCGGGCCTCCAGCAGGCGCTCGACACGCTCGGCTTTCACGTCGCCGGCTTCGGCTGCACCACCTGCAACGGTGGCTCCGGTCCCCTGCCGGAAGCGCTGGCCGAGGCGATCGAACGCGAGAAGCTGGTGGCGACCGCCGTGCTGTCCGGCAACCGCAACTTCGAAGGGCGCATCCACCCCAACGTGCGCGCCGCCTACCTGGGCTCGCCGGCCCTGGTGGTGGCGTATGCGCTGGCCGGCTCGATCACCATCGACGTCACCCGCGAGCCCCTGGGCACCGGTGCCGACGGGCAACCTGTGTACCTGCGCGACGTGTGGCCCACCTCGCAGGAAATCGCGGCGGCCGTCGACGGCGCCTACGAGCCCGAGCTGTTCCGCGCCAAGTATGCCGACCTGTTCGAAGGCGGTGCGCCCTGGGACGCGCTGGCCGGCGAGCGCGGCGAACGCTTCGCCTGGCAGGAGAGCAGCACCTACGTGCGCCGCCCGCCCTACTTCGAGCAGCTCACGCGCCAGCCCGCAGCCGTGCAGGACATCGTGGGCATGCGGCCCCTGGCGATCCTCGGCGACTCGGTGACCACCGACCACATCTCGCCCTCGGGCGCCATCAGCCTGGGCACGCCCGCGGCGGACTTCCTGCTCCAAAAGGGCATCGAGAAGCGCGACTTCAACAACTACACGACCCGCCGCGGCAACCACGAGGTCGCGGTGCGCGCCACCTTCGCCAACATCCGCCTGCGCAACCGCATCGTGCCCGGCATCGAAGGCGGCATGACGAAGCTGATGCCCGAAGGCAGCACCAGGCGCATCTACGAGGCCGCCAACGAGTACCTGCGCCGCGGCGTGCCGCTCACCGTGATCGCTGGCCGCAACTACGGCTGCGGCTCCTCGCGCGACTGGGCGGCCAAGGGGGTGGCGCTGCTCGGCGTGAAGACGGTGATCGCCGAAAGCTTCGAGCGCATCCACCGGACCAACCTGGTGGGCATGGGCGTGCTGCCCCTGCAGTTCGAGACCGGCACCACGGCCGAGTCGCTGGGGCTGGACGGCAGCGAGACCCTCGACGTCACCGGACTCGGAGACGGACTCGACGTCGGCGCCCGGGTGCAGGCCCTGATCCGGCGCACCGACGGCAGCGTGCAGACGGTGCCGCTGACCGTGCGCCTGGACACCGCCGAAGACGTCGAGTACTGGCGCCACGGCGGCATCCTGCCGCGCGTGTGGCGCGACTACGTGGGCATCGCCTCGGGCGACCACACCTCGCACGCAGCATTGCCGCTTCAGCCTGAAGCGGGCGGTCCGCTACATGAGCTGCCCGACGCCATGCCCGGGAGCGAGGTGCCGAGCGCGACGCAGGGCGTGACGCTCGCCTAGGGCTGCGAAGGCGTTTCAGCCCACCGGCCCATAGTCGATGAAGCCCTTGTTGATCTCCCCCACCTTGCGCGCCAGCCGATAGACGCCACCACCTTCGCGTGTCTTGCTCGCATCGGTGTTGCCTTCGATCGTGGCGAGGATGCCCGCAGACACCGATTCGATGAGGCCCGTGTGGCCGGTACCTTTGCCGTGGTCCATGATGAAGATCATCCCGGGCCGTAACAGCGTGGGGTCGGCCGTGGCGCGTGCCGCCGGGATGCGCGTCGCGCCCTTGGCGACGGCGCGGTTCCAGTGGTCGAGGCAGCCCGCGGTGCGCACCATCGGGTTGGCGCGGCCCAGTTGCTTGGCGGCTTCGTCGAAGCAGTAATAGACGAAGGCGCAGCACCAGGGCAGGCCGGCGGGCACGCCGACGCGGGCCAGGTACTTCTCGACGTCCGGGCCGCGGTTCGAGTTCATCGGCACCTCGCGGACCTTCTT
This sequence comes from Variovorax sp. KK3, assembly GCF_001984055.1. Lineage (GTDB taxonomy): Bacteria > Pseudomonadota > Gammaproteobacteria > Burkholderiales > Burkholderiaceae_C > Variovorax. The sequence continues at coordinate 55,708 of NZ_LYVO01000002.1, read as the reverse complement.
CGCTTCTTCGGCGCTCGCGATGTCCAGCACGGCCGTCAGTAGGTCGCTGCCGGCGTTGGCCTCGGCCGCGACGGTGTCGACGCCGAAGAGCGCGCCCCAGGTCAGGCTGCCGATCTCGCCGTCCTGCTTGAGCGGCCGGCCTTCCGAATCGACATGCCGCGCCTGGAACAGCTTGACCACGCGCTTCATGTCGGCGTCGAACACCGCGTCGTCCGCGTCGAGCGCAGTCGCCGGATCGGTGTTGCCCGCCATCATGCGACGCAGCTGCGCGCGCACCGCCTTGACGACCGAGGCATCGGCTTCGCCGGGCTTGATGATTCGACCGGGGTAGTCCATGGCGGCTCCTTGCGCTGCGTGCGCGCCCAGCTTAGGGGGCGGCCCGCACGCACGCATCTGGCAAACGGCGTAGCCCGAGGCGTAGCTCGATCGCCGATGCGCCTCGCTACGGCGACTCAGCGCAAGGCGTCGATGCTACGGTCGCGCGCGCCCAGTTCGCGCTCGATCTGCTCGCGCAGCGCCAGCAGTGGCGGCGCGAGTTCGAGCGCCACCTCGCCCGGTGGCTCGGTGGTGGAGACGCTCGCGTTCATCACGTGCAGGCGTTCGCCGTCCAGCATCAGGGGCGTGGCGACGGCGACGATCTCGGGCTGCCACGAGGCGGCGCACCAGCCGCGCCGATGCACGCCGTCGATGGCCTTGTCGATGTCCTTGCGCAGCCGCGGCCAGTCGGCGCGTCGCGCTTCGAACGCGGCGAACAGCGCGTCGCGCTGCTCCTGCGGCGCCACCGCGAGCCACGCGCGGCCCAGCGAGGTGAGCTCGATGGGCACGCGCTGCCCGCTGACCACCTTGCGCAGCGAGGCCTTGCGGTTGTAGCGGATCGACTCGAGGTACAGCATCTCCGCGCGGTCGGCCACCGCGAGCCCCACGTTGATGCGCAGCTTCTCGGCCACGGCGCGCATGCGCGGCGCAGCGACCTGCAGCACGGTCGAGCCGGTGCGCATGGCATGCGCGAAGCTCAGCACCGGCGCGGCCAGCCGATAGGCGCGCGCGGGACGGTCGTGCTCCAGCAGGCCGGCGCCGACCAGCGTCTGCGTGAGCCGGCTCACCGTGGCCGGCGACAGGCCGGTGCGCGCGGCGAGCTCGCCGTTGCCCAGCAGCGTGGAGCCGGGGCGGAAGGCGCGCAGGATTTCGACGCCGCGTTCCAGGGAGCGATTGGAGGGGCTGGCCATGGGCGGAAGTGTTCGAGAGGCGAGTGCGGCCAATTCCATTCAGTGGAATTGGAGGGCTGCGTGGCCGGAGTATGCGTCCTAAGCTCTTCCCATGCCCAACGCCACCTCCGGTCTGGGCGAAGAAAGAGAGACACCCATGCGCCTACCCCCTCGCCTGCCCGCCCTGCCCCTGCATCGCCGCGGCTTCCATCTGCTCGCCGCTTCAGCCGCACTCGTCGCGCTGGCCGCCGCCAGCCCGTTCGCGCACGCGGCCTTCCCCGACAAGCCGCTGCGCATCATCGTGCCCTTCGCGCCCGGCGGCGGCACGGATGCGATCACGCGCGCCCTCGGCATCGGCATGTCGCAGGCGCTGGGCCAGCCGGTGATCGTCGACAACAAGCCCGGCGCCGGCACCATCATCGGCACCGATGCGGTCGCCAAGAGCGCGCCCGACGGCTACACGCTGGTGATGTCCACCTTCGCGCACGCGGTCAACCCTGCGCTGCAGCCGAAGATGCCCTTCGACACCGACAAGGCCTTCGCGCCGGTCGCGCTGATCGGCGTGTCGCCCAACGTGCTGGTGGTGCGGGCCGACCAACCCTACAAGAACGTGGCCGACGTGCTGGCGGCAGCGAAGGCCAAGCCGGGCAAGCTGACCTTCGCGTCGCAGGGCAACGGCACCTCGGCGCACCTGGCGGGCGAGCTGTTCAAGAGCCTGGCCAAGGTGGACATCACGCACGTTCCGTATCGCGGCGCCGGCCCGGCCATGACCGACCTGCTCGGCGGCCAGGTCGACCTGATGTTCGCCACCGCCGCCGCAGCCAAGCCCTTCGTCAGCGCCGGAAAGATGCGTGCCCTGGCCGTGACCACCGCGCAGCGCTCGCCGGCCTATGCCGAGGTGCCGACGCTGGCCGAGTCCGGCGTGGCGGGTTATGCCGCGGAGAGCTGGTACGGCCTCTATGCCGCGGCAGGCACGCCCAAGGACGTGATCGCGAAGCTCAACGATGCGGTGCGCCGCGCGGTCAAGCTCGACGCCTTCGTCAAGCAGACCCAGTCGGAAGGCCTCGCGCTCAAGGTGGGCGCGCCCGAGGAACTCGACCGCTACGTGCAGGCCGAGGAAGTGCGTTGGCGCAAGGTGGTCAAGGACGCCAACATCACCGCGGACTGAATGAACCAGAGAGGAACGACGAGATGAACGACGAGATCAAGACACAGGAACTGGTGCTGCTGCAGGTCGACGCAGGCATCGCCACGCTGACCCTGAACCGCCCCGAGAAGCGCAACGCCATCAGCGATGCGATGCGCACCGAGTTGATCGGCGCGCTCGAACAGGTGGCCGCCGATGCGACCATCCGCGCCCTGGTGCTGACCGGGACAGGCAAGGGCTTCTGCGCCGGCGGCGACGTGGCGGGCATGCAGCGCCGCATGGACGCACCGGCCGGCGAAGTCGGCTTCAATGGCTGGACGCGGCAGCAGCGCGTGCACCACTCGATCGCGCTGCTGCACACCATGCCCAAGCCGGTGATCGCGGCCGTCAACGGCTCGGCCAACGGCCTGGGCGCGGACATGGCGCTGGCCTGCGATTTCGTCATCGCGTCCGAAGAAGCGAGCTTCGCCTGGAGCTACATCAAGCGCGGGCTGATTCCGGACGGCGGCGGCATGTACTTCCTGCCGCGCCGCGTGGGCCTGTCACGCGCGAAACAGCTGATCTTTACCGGGCGCAAGGTGGAAGCGGCCGAAGCGCTCTCGTTCGGCATCGCCGACCGGTTGAGCCGGCCCGACGCGCTGCTGCCCGACGCGCAGGCCTGGGCGCGCGAACTCAGCGAAGGCTCAGCCGCCGCGCTGGCATTGGGCAAGTCGATCATCGACCAGAGCTTCGAGCTGCCGGCCGAACAGGTGTTCGCGCAGGGCAGCCAGGCGCAAGGCATCTGCTACACCACACAGGCGCATCGCGATGCGGTGATGGCGTTTCTCGAAAGCGCCAAGGGGAAGCGGGCATGAGCGATACGAAGCACGTGGACCCCATCGCTCGCCTGCTGAAGCCGCGCAGCGTGGCCGTGATCGGCGCCTCGGCCGACCCGACCAAGACGGCCGGCAGGCCGGTGTCGTATCTGCAGAAGCACGGCTTCACCGGCGCGATCTACCCGGTCAACCCGCGTGCCACCGAGATCGGTGGATTGAAAAGCTACCCCGACGTGGCCTCGCTGCCCGAAGCGCCCGACGTGGGCATCGTGCTGCTGGGCGCCGAACGCGCCCATGAAGCCGTGCGCGCGCTGTCCGAACGCGGCACCGCGGCCGCGATCGTGCTGGCCAGCGGCTACACCGAAGTCGGCGAGGAAGGCGCGCGCCGCCAAAGCCAGCTGATGGAGGCCGCAGGTTCGATGCGCATCCTCGGCCCCAACACCATCGGCCTGGTGAACCTGACCGACGGCATCACGCTGTCGGCCACTGGCGCGCTGGAGATGGAAGGCTTCGAGGCCGGCCGCATCGGCGTGGTGTCGCAGAGCGGCGGCATCCTGGGCGCCCTGCTCTCGCGCGCCGCGGCGCGCGGCATCGGGCTGTCGAAGCTCATTTCCACGAGCAACGAAGTGGACCTCGACCTCGCGGACTTCGTCGACCACCTGGCCGATGACGAGGCGACCTCGGTGATCGCGCTCTACATGGAAGGCCTGCGCAATCCGGCCAAGTTCCGCGCCGCCGCATTGAAGGCCGCGCGCAAGGGCAAGCCGGTGGTGGTGTTCAAGGTCGGCCGCTCGGAAGCCGGTGCATCGGCCGCGGTGTCGCACACCGGTGCACTGGCCGGTGCCGACCGCATGTACGACGCGCTGTTCCGCGAGCTCGGCGTGATCCGCGCGCAGACCTTCGCGGACCTGCTGGACATTCCGGCCGCGCTGGTCACGGGCCGCGTGCTGCGCGGCTCGCGCGTGGCGGTGCTCACCTCCACCGGCGGTGCCGGCACGCTGGTGGCCGACAGCCTGGGCAGCGCGGGCTTCGAGGCGCCGGCGCCCGATGCGGAGACGGCCGCGGCGCTGCGTGCGCTGCAGTCCGGCGACCACGCGGTGCTCGACCGCAACCCGATCGACGTCACGCTCGCGGGCCTGCAGCCACAGCTGCTGCGCGGCGCGATCCGCGCGCTGCTCGGCAGCCCTTCGTACGACGCGGTGGTGGTGGTCGTCGGCTCTTCGGGTCTGGCGATGCCCGACCTGATGGCCGACGCCATCCACGACAGCCTGCCCGGCAGCGACAAGCCGCTGCTGGCCTACGTGAGCCCGCATGCGCCGGGCATCGCGAGCCTGCTCAACCAGCGCGGCGTGCCGGCCTTCATGGCGCCCGAGAGCTGCACCAGCGCACTGGCCGCGATGCGTCAGCAGGCGGACTGGGCCGAGCCGGTGCCGGGCGACCCATTGCCTTCGTCCCCTGAACCCGACGACCTGCCGCGCGGCTCGCTCGACGAAGCGCAGGCCAAGCAGCTGTTCACGCGCTTCGGCGTGCCTTGCGCGCGCGAGATCGTCGTCGTCGATGCGCGAGAAGCCGAGGCGGCGGCGCGTGAGCTGGGCGGTGCGGTGGTGCTCAAGATCCTGTCGTCCGAGATCACGCACAAGAGCGACGTGGGCGGCGTGGCGGTCAATGTCACGGCCGATGCGATCGGCGAGCGCCTGGCGCGCATGGCTTCCGACGTCGAGGCACGTACCGGCGTGCAGCCCCGACGCTTCCTCGTGCAGGAGATGGTGAGCGGCGGCGTGGAGCTGATCCTAGGCTTTCATCGCGACCCGCTGGGCAGCGCGATTCTGCTGGGCATGGGCGGCGTGACGGCCGAGCTGCTGAAGGACACCGCGCTGCGCATGCTGCCGCCCGAAGGCCTGACGCGCGCACAGGCCCTCGCACTGGTGCGCGAGCTCAAGACCTGGCCACTGCTCGACGGCTTCCGCGGCCGGCCGGTATGCGACGTCGACGCACTGGCCGATGCGATCGTCGCCTTCTCGCGCATGGCCGCGGCGCTGGGCGATCGACTCGTCGAGGCCGAGATCAACCCGATCTTCGTGCTGCCGCGCGGCCAGGGCGTGCGCGCCGCGGACGGTGTGGCCGTGCTCGCGGCCTGACAACCACCTCGATCACACAACAAGGAGACAACGCATGCGTCACAACTTCTCGCGCCGCCGCTTCAACGCCACGCTCGGCGCCGGCCTCGCGCTCTCGGCCCTGGCACCGTCCGCTTTCGCGCAGGCCTTTCCGTCGAAGCCGATCCGCATCGTGGTGCCCTTCGCGCCCGGCGGGCCGACCGACCTGATGGCGCGTGCCATCGGCAAGACCATGTCGGCAAGCCTCGGCCAACCGGTGATCGTCGACAACAAGCCCGGTGGCGGCGGCGTCATCGGCATGAGCGAGGTCGCGCGGGGGCCGGCCGATGGCTACACGATGGTCTTCCCGTCGATCCTGGCCGTGACCAATCCGGCGCTGATGGCCAACTACCCCTTCGACACGCTGAAGGACTTCGCGCCGCTGACGGTGGTCGGCTTCATCCCGCATGCGGTGGTGGTGCGGCCCGAGTTCCCGGCGAAGACGCTGCAGGAACTGGTCGCGATGGCCAAGGCCAAGCCCGACAGCCTGTCGTACGGCTCGTCGGGCAACGGCACGTCGGCGCACCTGGGCGCGGCGCTCTTCGCGCAGCGCGCCGGCATCCGCGCGACCCACGTGCCCTACCGCGGCGCCGGGCCGGCGGTGCAGGATTTGCTGGGCGGACAGATCCAGTTCATGTTTCTCGACATGAGCTCGGCGCTGTCGCAGATCAAGGCCGGCAAGCTGCGCGCGCTGGCGGTGGCGCCCAAGACCCGCTTCGCCGGCCTGCCCGATGTGCCGACCGTGGCCGAGCAAGGCTACCCCGGCTTCGACGTGCATGGCTGGTACGGGCTGCTGCTGCGCGCCGGCACACCGGCGCCCGTGATGCAGCGCCTTCACGCGGAAGTGAAGCGCGCCCTCGACACGCAGGAAGTGCGCGAGATCTTCCAGGCTCAAGGCATCGAGCCGGGCGGCATGCCGCCGGCCGAGTTCACGGCGCTGGTGCGCGACGACCTGGTGCTGTGGAAGCGCACGGTCGAGCAGCTGAACATCACGCTGCAATAGGAGCCGGCTCGCCATGCGCATCGTCATCCCCGACGACTACCAGGACTGCGTGCGAACGCTCGATTGCTTCGCGCGCCTGGCGGGCCACGAAGTCCGCATCCACAACGACACGGTCAAAGGCACCGATGCGCTCGCCGCGCGTTTTGCCGATGCCGACGCGATCGTGCTGACGCGCGAACGCACGCGCATCGACGCGGCCTTGCTCGATCGCCTGTCGCGCCTGCGCCTCATCAGCCAGACCGGCAAGCTCGCGGGCCACGTCGACTTGGCCGCCTGCACCGCGCGCGGCGTGGTGGTGACCGAAGGCCGCGGCGCGGGCTCGTCGACGGCCGAGCTGACCTGGGCGCTCGTGCTGGCGAGCCGGCGCCACCTGGTGCAGGAAGCCAACCGGCTGCAGCAGGGGCTGTGGCAGGGCCACCTGGGCCAGCAGCTCGGCGGGCAGCGCCTGGGCGTGTGGAGCTACGGCCGCATCGGCCGGCAGGTCGCGGCCTACGGACGCGTGTTCGGCATGAAGGTCTGGATATGGGGCCGCGAGGCCTCGACGCAGGCGGCGCGCGCCGACGGCTTCGAGGTCGCGCCGTCGCGCGAGGCCTTCTTCGCGGAGAGCGATGTGATCAGCCTGCACGTGCGCCTGAACGCGCAGACGACGGGCATCGTGAACGAAGAAGACCTGGACCGCATGAAGCCCACCGCCCTGCTGGTGAACACCAGCCGTGCCGAGCTGATCGCCACGGGTGCGCTCGAACGCGCGCTGCGTCGCGGACGCCCCGGCTTCGCGGCCATCGACGTGTTCGAGCACGAGCCCGTGCAGGGCGCTGCCCATCCGCTGCTTGGCCTGCCGAACGCCTTGTGCACGCCGCACATCGGCTACGTGGAACGCGACAACTACGAGCGCTACTTCGGCATCGCCTTCGACAACGTCAATCGCTTCGCGGACGGCAGCCTGACCGAGGCCGTCAATGTCGAGGCGTTGGCGGCTCTGCGCGGCTGAGGCCTCCGCCAACGTCAGGCTGGGTCGTTGCGCCGGCGGCCTGCGTGAATGCGGCGCGGGCCGAGGCATTGTGTCTGTCTGAGACTACAGGGCGCAGAGAGCGACGGGCCCTAATGTGCGGCCAACTCCACTCCCAGGCCCTGCGATGACGTTCTCTGCACGCCGACAATTCCTGCGCACCGCCGTCTGCCTGGCGATGGGCACTGCAAGCGCCACGCCATGGCTGGTACACGCCGCCACGAAGAGTGCTTCGAAAGCAGCCCCCGAGGCATCCGGCCCCGCGGGACTCGACAAGCTCAACGCGGCCGCCGAAACACCGGTGCTCGCGCAAGGCTCTCGTGGCGCCGCGGTCATGCGCGCGCAGATCCTTCTCGATCGCGCCTGGTTCTCGCCCGGCGAGATCGACGGCGGCTTCGGCACCAACATGCGGCGCGTGGTGACGGCCTTCCAGAAGTACAAGGACCTGGCGCAGTCGGGCAAGGTCGATGCCGCGACCTGGGCCGCGCTCGAGACCGACGCGCAGCCGCTGTTCACGACCTATGCCATCACCGACAAGGACGTGGCCGGCCCGTATGAAAAGACGCCGGAGGACATGGCCGAACGCGCGAAGCTCAAGTCGATGGGCTACCAGAGCCTGCAGGAGGCCTTGTCCGAGCGGCACCACATGGCGCCCAAGGCCCTGGCGGCCCTCAACAAAGGCGCCAAGTTCCAGGCAGGCGACGAGATCGTGGTCGTCAACATCACCGGCGCGGCCGATGCGGCCGTGGTCAAGGCCGCGAAGTCGATCGAGATCGACAAGAGCGATCACATGCTCTTCGTGCTCGATGGCTCGGGCACGCCGCTCGCGGGCTTCCCGATCAGCATCGGCGGGCCGCTCGACCCGCTGCCGCTGGGCAAGATGAAGATCATCAACGAAGTGAAAGACCCGACCTTCACCTACGACCCGTCGATCCTCAAGAAGGCGCCGGCGGGCGCGTCGAAGATGCAGATCGCGGCAGGCCCCAACAACCCGATCGGCAACGTGTGGCTGGGGTTGTCGAAGCCGCACTGGGGCATTCATGGCACGCCGGCACCGGATCGCGTGGGGCACGAGGAGACGAATGGCTGCATCCACCTGACCAATTGGGACGCGGCGCGCCTGTCGCAACTGGCCAAGGCGGGCTTCGCGGTCGAGGTCAAGGCCTGAAAGGGCGTCCGGTGCGCTTGACGGGCTGGCGAATGGCAGTGGCGTGCGCCTGGCTCGCCGTGCCCGGCTGGGCCATGGCCGATGCTTGCGCCGAGAGTCCCGGCCTGAGCCTGCTCGCTGCCCGCGCGCTGCAGTTTCCGGTCGACGGCATCCAGCCCCGGGCTGTGCGCGACACCTTCGACGAAGGCCGCCCGGGCCACCGGCACGAGGCGCTCGACATCATGGCGCCGCGCGGCACGCCGGTGCGCGCGGTGGACGATGGCAAGCTGGTCAAGCTGTTCGACAGCAAGCCGGGCGGCCTGACCGTCTACCAGTTCGATCCGGCGAGCCAGTTGGCCTACTACTACGCGCACCTCGACCGCTATGCCGAAGGCCTGCGCGAGGGCGCGCAGCTTCGGCGCGGCGACCTGATCGGCTACGTCGGCACGACCGGCAACGCGGCGCCCGACGCGCCGCACCTGCACTTCGCCGTGTTCCTGCTCGGTCCGGAAAAGCAATGGTGGAAGGGCGAGGCGCTGAACCCCTACTGCGCCTGGCGCGCGGCGCGCTGACGATCGGCAGGGGTCGGCCGCGAGGTCGAACCTGTCAGGCGATCAGCGTGTCGAATTACGCGGCGACGAGTGCGACAACCAGTGCGGGATGAGTGCACCGATCAACCGCGCCCCGAGCGCTGCCGCTCGCGCGCACGCCGCACCTGGCGGCTGTCGGCGGCCTCGCGCGCCTTGCGCTCGCGCTCCCGCTTGGCGTTGCGCACGCGCTTCGAGAGCCAGCGCGCCACGAGGAAGCTGCAGGCGCTGGTGACGACCAGCACGAAGATGGTGACCGGCCCGAAATCAGCACCCATGACTCGGCCTCCTCAAAGGACGCGCGACACGCCGGTCGGCTTGAAGCCCAGGTCCGCCGCCTTGCCCTTGCGCGCGCGGCTGCCGCGGGCGTTGTTGAGGCTGCGGATCTCCAGCGTTTCCTCGCGCTCCTTGGCGCCGCGGCCGATGCCTTCGATCTTCACGCTGCGCGTGTAGGCCGCAGCGCCGGCCAGCGTGTCCTTCGGTTCGAGGTCGATCAGCGTCAGGCCGCGGCCGCCCTTGGGCAGCGCCTTCATCTCGAGGATCTCGAAGGTCAGGATGCGGCCGTTGGTCGAGGCACAGGCCACGTTGGTGGCCGGTGGCAGCGGCTCGGCACCGCTTGCGCCGCCGACCAGCGAAGGCCGGCACAGCTGCTCGCCCTCGCCCACGTCGACGAAGGCCTTGCCGCCGCGCTGACGCGAGATCATGTTCTCGACCGTGGCGATGAAGCCGTAGCCGCCTGTGCTCGACAACAGCAGCGCGGCGCCCAGGGGGCCGGCGAAGTAGTGCGCGGGATGCGTGCCGCTTTCGAGCTCGATCAGCGTGGTGATCGGCTGGCCGTCGCCGCGGCCGCCCGGCAGCGAAGCCACGGCCACCGTGTACACGCGCACGCTCTTGTCCTTGGCGGTGCCGAAGACCAGCAGCGTGTCGACGCTGCGGCATTCGAAGGCGCCGTAGAGCGCATCGCCGGACTTGAAGCTGTATTCGGGCGCGGCACCGCCGCCGGCCGCGCGCTCGCTGGCCCAGCCCTTCTGCGTGCGCACCCAGCCCTTCTGCGAAACGATCACCGTCACCGGCTCGTCGACCACGCGCACCTCGGCCACGGCGCGCTTCTCGGCCTGGATGAAAGTGCGGCGCGGGTCTTCGAAGGTCTTGGCGTCGGACTCGATTTCCTTCACCAGCAGGCGGCGCAGCGCGGCCGGGCTGGCGAGGATGTCTTCGAGCTTTTTCTGTTCCTCGCGCAGGCCCTTGAGCTCCTGCTCGATCTTGATGGCTTCCAGCCGCGCCAGCTGGCGCAACCGGATGTCGAGGATGTCTTCGGCCTGGCGCTCGGTGAGACCGAAGCGCGCGATCAGCGCCGCCTTGGGTTCGTCGGCCGCGCGGATGATCGCGATCACCTCGTCGATATTGAGCAGCACCAGCTGCCGCCCTTCGAGGATGTGGATGCGGTCCTGCACCTTGCCCAGGCGGTGGCGCGAACGCCGCTCGACCGTGATCTCGCGGAAGGCGATCCACTCGTTGAGCATCTGGCGCAGCGACTTCTGCGTCGGCTTGCCGTCGATGCCCACCATCGTGAGGTTGATGGAGGCCGAGCTTTCCAGCGAGGTCTGCGCCAGCAGCGTGGTGATGAACTCCTCCTGGCTGATGCGCGAGGTCTTGGGCTCGAACACCAGGCGCACCAGCGCGTCCTTGCTCGACTCGTCGCGCACGCTGTCGAGCACCGCGAGCACGGTGGCCTTGAGCTGGGTCTGCTCGGCCGTCAGCGCCTTCTTGCCGGCGCGCACCTTGGGGTTGGTGAGTTCCTCGATCTCTTCGAGCACCTTCTGCGAGCTGACGCCGGGCGGCAGCTCGTTGACCACCAGTTGCCACTGGCCGCGCGCCAGGTCCTCGATCTTCCAGCGCGCGCGCACCTTGAGCGAGCCGCGGCCGGTGCGGTAGGCCTCGGCGATGTCGGCCGCGCTGCTGATGATCTGCGCGCCGCCCGGGTAGTCGGGGCCGGGGACGAGCGCAAACAGTTCCTCGTCGGGCAGCTTGCCGTTGGACTTGATCAGCGCCACGCAGGCGTCTGCCACTTCGCGCAGGTTGTGGCTCGGGATCTCGGTGGCCAGGCCGACCGCGATGCCGCTGGCGCCGTTGAGCAGCGTGAAGGGCAGGCGCGCCGGCAGCAGGCGGGGCTCGTCGGTGGAGCCGTCGTAGTTGGGAATGAAGTCGACCGTGCCTTCGTCGATCTCGTCGAGCAGCAGGCTGGTGATGCGTGAGAGGCGGGCCTCGGTGTAGCGCATGGCCGCGGCGCCGTCGCCGTCGCGGCTGCCGAAGTTGCCCTGGCCGTCGACCAGCGGGTAGCGCTGCGAGAAGTCCTGCGCCATGCGCACCAGCGCGTCGTAAGCGGCCTGGTCGCCGTGCGGATGGAAGCGGCCCAGCACGTCGCCGACCACGCGCGCGCTCTTGACCGGCTTGGCGCCGACCGTGCCGTTGGCACCGCCGAAGCCCAGACCCATGCGCGACATCGAATAGAGGATGCGCCGCTGCACGGGCTTCTGGCCGTCGCTGACGTCGGGGAGCGCCCGGCCCTTGACGACCGACAACGCGTATTCGAGGTAGGCGGTCTGCGCGTAATCGGCCAGGGTGAGGGCCCCGTCCTCTTCAGGGCTCTGGAAATCGAGAGGGGGTTGGGAATCCATGGGGAGAGAAACTGAAAGAGGGGGAAGTGTAGTGGGGGCGCCTGGCTCGCTACCTGTGCGGTGGTGAGGGGCGCTTGGTCTTGCTCCCTCTCTCTGGGAGAGGGAGTAAGTCAGCCCAGCGTGAACGCCTCGTGCACCGCCGACTGCACGCTGCCGCCGAGCACCGCGCCGCCGCCCGCGACGTAGATCCAGTCCCCGATCACCGTCGCGCCCACCGCATGGCGCGGCGTGAGCATCGGCGCATGGCGCTGCCAGCGATCGGTGCGAGGGTCGTAGCTTTCCATTTGCCCGAACACCTTGGCCTGGTGCGGCACGCCGCCGACCAGAAAGCCGCCCTCGCCGCCCATGGCGTAGTAGCGCCCGCGGTACACCACCAGCCCATGGCCCGAACGCGAAGTCGGCAGCGGCGCGCGCAGCTCCCAGGTGTCGCGCGCCGGCAGGTACACGTGGTGCAGGTCGGTGTTGTATTCGAAGGTGTTGAAGCGCCCGCCGATCACGTGGATGCGGCCGTCGTCTGCCACGCAACCGACGTGGTCGCGTGCCCCGGGCAGCGGCTTGCGTGCGGTCCAGCGATCGGCCTGGGGGTCGTAGACCTCGTGCCAGCCCACGCTGGCGCGCTCGGCAGCGGGCTCGGAAGCGCCGCCGATCAGGTGCAGCTTGCCGTCGAGCACCACCGCGGCCGCCGCGCCGCGCGGTCGCGGCAGCGGCGCGATGGCGGTCCAGCGGTCGGCCGCGATCTCGTAGACGTAGGCCTTGTCGTCGGAGCGCCGGTTCTGCTCGGTGAAGCCGCCGAAGGCCCACACCCGCCCGCCTTCCGCGGCCACGGCCACGTGGTTGGCGCCGCGCGGCAACGGCGCGCCGGACAGCCAGCGGTCGGCGGCCGGGTCGTAGACGTGGTGATAGTCGCGGTTGACCGCGCCCTCGCCGTAGCCGCCCACGATGTGCATGCGGCCCTGAGTGGCGGTGGCCCAGGCCATCTCGCTGCGCGGAATCGGCAGCGCCGCGCGTGGCACCCAGCGCCCGGGCGTGCCGGCGGGCGCGGGGCTGTCGATGACGCGCTGCGATTCCTGCTCGGGCGTCATGTGGTGCGGCACACCGCCCTGCAGTTTGGCGTAGGGCTCGGACGACGACGGCGCGGGCGCCAGCGATTGCGCATGGGCCGCGCCGCCGAGGGCAGCGGCAGCGCTTGCGAGGACGAGTCGTCGGCGCTGCATGGCGGCCTCCTGGTTGCTGGTTGCTGGTTGCTTGTCGCTATTGCCTGGAGATGCGGTTCGACAGCCTGAGCGCCGGCGCGTTCGCATCGGCCTCGGGCGCGGCTTGTGGCGCTTCGGCCAGTTCGGGCATGGCAGGCACCGCACCGGGCGACGATGACGGCATGTTGCCGCGCCCCAGTGCGCCGCCGCGTGGGGCCGCGAGTTCCATCCGCACACGGCCCGGCGCCTTGCCGCCGCCGGCGGCCGCGGAAGGCTTGAGGTAGGCGTAGAGCTGCAGCACCGTCTTCACGTAGTTCTGCGTCTCGCGGTAATTGGGGATCTTGTTGCCGGCGCGCTGCACCGCGCCCTCGCCCGCGTTGTAGGCCGCGAGCGCCAGTTCGACATCGCCGGCGAACATGGTCATCAGGTCGTCGAGGTAACGCGAGCCCGCGGCGATGTTGATGTGCGGATCGAACAGCTTCTTCTCGGTCGTGCCGCGCTTGTCGGGGCCTACACCGTAGCGCTGCGCGGTGGCCGGCATCAGTTGCATCAGGCCCATCGCGCCCTTGGGCGAAACGGCCTGCGCGTCGAACCCGGACTCGGTCGCGACCAGGGCCTGAAGCAGTTCGTAGTCGATGTCGTGGCGCTTGGCCGCCTCGCGCAGCGCCTTCTGCGCCGGGCGGTAGCTGGGCGAGGCCTCGAACAGGGCCAGCAGCGATTGCGAGGCGCGCGGCACCTTGCCGTCGATGGTGCCCGCGCGGCCGCGAGCCAGCGGGCCGACGCCCTTGGCCGTGTCGAAGGCCTGGCCGCCGCGAAAGAAAAGCTGGTAGCGCTCGTCGAGCTTTTCCGACGCGAAGTGCGCCGTGCCTTTGTCGTCGACGTACCCGAAGATGTCGGAGGCGTGCGCAAGCGGCAGCCATGCGAGCAGGGCCAACGTGATCAGTTGGAGCCGCCACCAGCGGCCGGGAGCGTGTCTGGGGTTCATCGCCGGGGGCGATTGTCGTCGATGAAACCCGGAAGCCATGTAAAGCGCCGGGACGGCCCCACGCCACGGGCGGGCAAGCCCAGGCGCGCGACGGCTTCGCTAGACGTCCACCTCGACGTCGTCGGCGCGTAACTCCATGAGTTCGCGCCGCGCCGCGGCCTCGCCCTTGCCCATCAGCTTGGTGATCTCGCCCTGCGTGCCCTGCAGGTCGAAGCGGCCCAGGCGCACCTGCAGGAGGCGACGGGTGTCGGGGTTCAGCGTGGTCTCCCACAGCTGCTCGGCGCTCATCTCGCCCAGGCCCTTGAAGCGGCTGATGGTCCAGGCGCCTTCGCGCACGCCGTCCTTGCGCAGCTTGTCGAGGATGGCCGTGAGTTCGCCTTCGTCGAGCGCGTACATCTTGGAGGCCGGCTTCTTGCCGCGCGCCGGTGCGTCGACGCGGAACAGCGGCGGCTTGGCGACGTACACGTGGCCGGTGTCGATGAGCTTCGGGAAATGGCGGAAGAACAGCGTGAGCAGCAGCACCTGGATGTGCGAGCCGTCCACGTCGGCATCCGACAGGATGCAGATCTTTCCGTAGCGCAGACCCGAGAGATCGGGCGAGTCGTCGGGCCCGTGCGGGTCGACGCCGATGGCGACCGAGATGTCGTGGATCTCGTTGTTGGCGAACAGGCGGTCGCGCTCCACTTCCCAGGTGTTGAGCACCTTGCCGCGCAGCGGCAGGATGGCCTGGCTTTCCTTGTCGCGGCCCATCTTGGCGCTGCCGCCGGCCGAGTCGCCCTCGACCAGGAAGACCTCGTTGTGGGCCACGTCCTTGCTCTCGCAGTCGGTGAGTTTGCCGGGCAGCACGGCCACGCCGGAGCCCTTGCGCTTCTCGACCTTCTGGCCGGCGCGCTGGCGCGTCTGCGCGGCCTTGATGGCCAGCTCGGCCAGCCGCTTGCCGTAGTCGACATGCTGGTTGAGCCACAGCTCCAGCGCGGGCCGCACGAAGCTCGACACCAGCCGCACCGCATCGCGCGAGTTGAGCCGCTCCTTGATCTGGCCCTGGAACTGCGGGTCGAGCACCTTGGCCGACAGCACATAGGAGGCGCGCGCGAACACGTCCTCGGGCAGCAGCTTCACTCCCTTGGGCATGAGCGAGTGCAGCTCGACGAAGCTCTTGACCGCATTGAACAGGCCGTCGCGCAGGCCGCTTTCGTGCGTGCCGCCGGCGCTGGTGGGAATGAGGTTGACGTAGCTCTCGCGCACCGGCTGGCCCTCTTCGGTGAAGGCCACGCACCATTCCGCGCCTTCGCCCTCGGCGAAGTTGTCCGCGTTCTTGTCGGCATGGCCCGCGCCCTCGAACAGCGGGATCACCGGGTCGGCATTGAGCGTCTGCATCAGGTAGTCGCGCAGGCCGCCCTTGTAGAGCCACTGCTGCGTCTCCTTGGTCTTCTCGACCACCAGCGTCACGGTGACGCCCGGCATCAGCACGGCCTTGCTGCGCAGCAGGTGCGTCAGCTCGTTGACCGGCAGGGCGGGCGATTCGAAGTATTTCGCGTCGGGCCAGGCGCGCACCGTGGTGCCCGAGCGGCGCTCGCCGGTTTCGGCCGGGCGCACCTGCAGCGGCTCGACCACGTCGCCGCCGGAAAACGCGATGCGCGCGGCCGATCCGTCGCGGAAGGATTGAACTTCCAGCCGCTTCGACAGCGCATTGGTCACCGACACGCCGACGCCGTGCAGGCCGCCCGAGAAGCTGTAGGCGCCGCCGGCACCCTTGTCGAACTTGCCGCCGGCATGCAGGCGGGTGAAGACCAGTTCGACCACCGGGGCCTTTTCTTCCGGGTGCAGGCCGAAGGGGATGCCGCGGCCATCGTCGTCGATGCTCACCGAGCCGTCCACGTGCAGCGTCACCTTGATCTTCTTGCCGTGGCCGGCCAAGGCCTCGTCGGCGGCGTTGTCGAGCACTTCCTGGATGATGTGCAGCGGGTTGTCGGTGCGGGTGTACATGCCCGGGCGCTGCTTGACGGGCTCGAGGCCCTTGAGCACGCGGATCGAGCCTTCGGAATAGGCCGGGGGGGTCTTGCTGGGAGTCGCCATGGGGGCGGATTGTAGGCATGGGAACGGCCCGGTCTGTATGGGCATACAGAGCCCGCCCCTTCGCACCGATGCCTGCCGCGCATCAATGGCGGGCCCAGATATCAACAATGCCTGTCACGCCCGCGCCCGGCGCGCGGCGGCGCTTTTGGCTACATTCCCTTGGATGCACGCCTCCTCCCAGCCGCTGTCGCTCAAGCAGGTTCTCTTCTGCGGCGCCATGATCGTCACCCTTTCGATGGGCATCCGCCACGGCTTCGGGCTCTGGCTGCAGCCGATCACGCAGGAGAACGGTTGGACCCGCCAGAGCTTCTCGCTCGCCATCGCGATCCAGAACCTGGCCTGGGGCGTGATCGGCGTCTTCGCCGGCATGCTGGCCGACAAGTGGGGCGCCTTCCGGGTGCTGCTGGCCGGGGCGGTGCTCTACGCGCTCGGGCTGGCGGGCATGGCGCTGTCGCCCACGCCCTTCCTGTTCGCGTTGACGGCCGGCATCCTGATCGGCGCGGCCCAGGCCGGCACCACCTACGCGGTGATCTACGGCGTGATCGGGCGGCAGATTCCGGCGGAGCGACGCTCCTGGGCCATGGGCGTGGCCGCCGCGGCCGGCTCGTTCGGGCAGTTCCTGATGGTGCCGATCGAAGGCCGGCTGATCGCCGGGCTGGGCTGGCACAACGCGCTGCTGGTGCTGGCCGCCATGGTGCTCGTGATCGTGCCGCTCGCCTTCGGTCTGCGCGAGCCGCTGCGCGGCACCAGCTCGCTGGCGCGTCGCGACCAGACCATCATGCAGGCGGTGCGCGAGGCCTTTCGCTACCCCAGTTTCGTGTTGCTGACCGCGGGCTACTTCGTCTGCGGCTTCCAGGTGGTGTTCATCGGCGTGCACCTGCCGAGCTACCTGCGCGACCGCGGGCTGTCGCCGGAGGTGGCGAGCTATGCGCTGGCGCTGGTGGGGCTCTTCAACGTGTTCGGCACCTACATTGCGGGCGAGCTGGGCGCGCGGCTGGCCAAGCGCAAGCTGCTGGCCGCCATCTACCTGGGGCGGGCGGTGGCCATCGCGGTCTTCGTGTTTTCGCCGATCTCGCCACTGTCGGTGTACCTGTTCGCCGCCGTGATGGGCTTCCTGTGGCTGTCGACCGTGCCGCTGACCAGCGGCATCGTGGCCCAGATCTTCGGCGTGGCCCACCTCTCGATGCTGGGCGGCTTCGTGTTCCTGAGCCACCAGGTGGGCTCGTTCCTCGGGGTCTGGCTGGGCGGCTATCTGTACGACACGACCGGCAGCTACGACATCGTCTGGTACATCGCGATCGCGCTGGGCGTGTTCGCGGCGCTCGTCAATCTTCCGGTCAAGGAAGGCGCCATCGCGCGCCCTGCCCCGCAGCCGGCCTGACCTGACGTTCAGTCCGCCATGAAGCCGAGCACCCGCCATCACCTCTTCAAGGCCGGCTGGCTGTCGGCTGCCACGCTGGCGCTGCTCGGCGTCTTCGCGCTCTACACCCGCCCGGCGTTTCTCGTGACGCTGGTCGACCAGATCTGGGCCTGCTTCTGAACCACGACGACCTTCCGCCCTCGCCCTGGATCGTGCGCTGGTCGCACCTGCCGGCGCCCGGGGCCAGCGTGCTCGACGTGGCCTGCGGTGCCGGCCGGCACATGCGCTGGTTCGGCGAGCGCGGCCATGCCGTCACCGGCGTCGACCGCGCGCCCGAGGCGCTGACCTCCGCCTCCCGCTTCGGCCGGACCGTGCTGGCCGACATCGAGAACGGCACCTGGCCCTTCGCCGGCCAGGCCTTCGGCGCGGTGATCGTCACCAATTACCTCTGGCGTGCGCGCCTGCCCGACATCGTCGCGGCCGTGGCGCCGGGCGGCGTGCTGCTCTACGAAACCTTCGCGTCGGGCAACGAGAGCGTCGGCAAGCCGTCGCGTGCCGATTTCCTGCTGCAGCCGGGCGAGTTGCTGGCCGCTTGCGCCGGGCTGCGGGTGATCGCCTACGAGGACGGCTTCGTCGCCGAGCCCGACCGCTTCGTGCAGCGCATCGCTGCCGTCCGCGAAGCCAACGCGGCCGGTGTAACGCCTCGGCGTTACCCTCTCTGAGCCAGCGGCGGGCCAGTCAGTAGAATGGCTGCTTTTCGTCAACCGACAAAGAGACCCCCTTGGAGCAACTGACAGGCAGCATCGTCGCGCTCGTCACGCCGATGCACGACGACGGCAGCGTCGACTATCCCGCCCTGCGCCGGCTGATCGACTGGCACATCGACGAAGGCACCGATTGCCTCGGCGTGGTCGGCACCACGGGTGAATCGCCCACGGTCGATGTCGAGGAGCACTGCGAGATCATCCGCGTTTCGGTCGAGCAGGCCCGGGGCCGCGTGCCCGTGATGGCCGGCTGCGGCGCGAACTCCACCAAGGAAGCGATCGAGCTGGCCAAGTTCGCCAAGGGCGTGGGCGCCGATTCGCAATTGCAGGTGGTGCCCTACTACAACAAGCCGACGCAGGAAGGCCAGTACCTGCACTTCAAGGCCATCGCCGAGGCGGTGGGCGACCTGCCCATCGTGCTCTACAACGTGCCGGGCCGCACGGTCGCCGATATGGCGCACGACACGGTGCTGCGCCTGGCGCAGGTGCCCGGCATCGTGGGCATCAAGGAAGCCACCGGCAACATCGAGCGGGCCCAGTGGCTGATTCGCGATGTGCCGAAGGAGTTCGCCGTCTATTCCGGTGACGACCCGACCGCCGTCGCCCTGATGCTCTGCGGTGGCCAGGGCAACATCAGCGTCACGGCCAACGTGGCGCCGCGCAAGATGCACGAGCTGTGCGTGGCCGCATTGGCCGGCGACGCGAAGGGCGCGATGCAGATCCAGTTCGAGCTGATGCCGCTGCATCGCCATCTGTTCGTCGAGCCCAACCCGATCCCGTTGAAGTGGGCCATGGCACGCATGGGCCTGTGCGGCGGCGCGCTGCGCCTGCCGCTGACCGAGCTCGCAGAATCCGCCCGCCCCGTGGTCGAAACCGCGTTGCGCGCCAGCGGCCTGCTCAAGGATTGATTCCACCTCATCTTTACCCGCCGTACACGAACGCCGGCAACCTTTTGCACGACCGGCGCTCTGATCGAACGGCGCTGCGGCCACACACAGATAGCGCCCAACATCCCCCAAGGAAGAAGACGTTGAAAACCATTTCGCGACTCGCACTGCTGGCCCTGGTGGCCAGCCTCGCCGCATGCTCGGTCCTCGAGAGCGACAAGATCGACTACAAGAGCGCCGGCAAGGCCCCCTCGCTCGAAGTGCCACCCGACCTCACGCAGTTGTCGCGCGAAAACCGCTACGCGATCCCCGGCAACGCGGTGTCCGCCAATGCCTTCCAGGCCGGTGCGGCCAACGCCCCAAGCATCCCGACCGCCGTGGTCAACCTGGGCGACGTGCGCATGGAGCGCTCGGGCACGCAGCGCTGGATCGTCGTCAACCGCCCGGCCGACCAGCTGTGGGAACCCGTCAAGGACTTCTGGCAGGAAAGCGGCTTCCTGCTGACCACCGACCAGCGCAACCTCGGCATCATGGAGACCGACTGGGCCGAGAACCGCGCCAAGCTGCCGCAGGACATCATCCGCGGTACCCTGGGCAAGCTGGTCGACGCGATCTACTCCACCGGCGAACTCGACCGCTTCCGTACGCGCATCGAACGCAATGCCGCCGGCGGCACCGAGATCTTCGTGAGCCACCGCGGCATGCAGGAGGTCTACACCAACACCCGTCAGGACCAGACCGTCTGGCAGCCGCGCCCGAGCGACCCCGAACTCGAAACCGAATTCCTGCGTCGCCTGATGGTCAAGCTGGGCGTCTCGCAAGAGCAGTCGAAGCAGGTCGCGCTGGCACAGGGCAGCGCGCCGGCCGCACGCACGGCCCGCGTGGCCACCATCGACGGCCAGCCTGCGGTGCAGATCAACGAGGGCTTCGACCGCGCCTGGCGCCGCGTCGGCTTGGCACTCGACCGCACCGGCTTCACCGTCGAAGATCGCGACCGCACCTCCGGCGTGTACTTCGTGCGTTACGTGACGCCGAACCCCGACAAGAAGGAGCCCGGCTTCTTCTCGAAGATCTTCAGCTCGAGCAAGACCGAGGCACCACTGAAGTTCCGCATCCTGGTCAAGAGCCAGGGCGAGGCGAGCACGGTGTCGGTGCAGAACGAAGGCGGCGCGGCAGACACGTCTGCCAACGCGCAGCGCATCGTTCAAGTCATCGCCGACGATCTGAAGTGACGCGCTCCTAAAAGCGCTTCAGGGCCTCCTGCAGATGCTGCGCTTTCGCAGTCTGGGCAGCGGCAGCACCGGCAACGCCACGCTTGTCGAAGCGACCAGCGGTGGCCGCACCTCGCGGCTGCTGATCGACTGCGGCTTCACGCTCAAGCAACTGGACCAGCGCCTTGGCGCCGCGGGCCTGGCCGCCTGCGACATCGATGCGGTGTTCATCACCCACGAGCATGGCGACCACATCGGCTGCGTGCGCGCGCTGTCCCGGCGCGAGCGCATTCCGGTCTGGATGAGCGAAGGCACCTGGCATGCCAATGGCGAGCGCGATTTCGAAGGGCGCGTGCAGTTCGCGCGCGATGGCGTGGAAATCGTCGTCGGCGATCTGCTGGTGCAGCCCTTCACCGTGCCGCACGATGCGCGCGAGCCGCTGCAGTTGCGCCTGACCGATGGCGCGCGCAGCCTCGGCTTGCTGACGGACATCGGCCACGCCACGCCCTACGTGCTGTCTCGCCTCGCGTCGCTCGACGCCCTCATGCTCGAGTTCAACCACGACAGCGACATGCTGGCGCGCTCGGCCTATCACTACCTGCTCAAGCGGCGCGTCGGCGGCGACTATGGGCACCTGTCGAACGACGCCGCCGCGGACATCGCGCGAGCCCTTCACCATGCGGGGCTGCGCCACGTGCTGGCCGCGCATTTGAGCCTGCGGAACAACATGCCCGAGATCGTGCGCCGCACGATGGCCGAGGCATTGGGCGCGAGCGAAGACGAGATGCTCACCGCGACGGCGGCCGAGGGATCGCCCTGGCTGGCCCTGCAGTGATCACCGCCTCTCCATGAAAAAAGGCCGCCCTTGGCAGGCGGCCTTTTACGTTGCAGCGGTCGTCAGATCACTGCTTGGTTTCTTCCTTCTTCTTGGCGGCATCGGTGGCCGCATTGGCCGCGTCGAGTGCCGACTGCGAACCCGGCGTGGGTGCGGGCATTGCAGCAGACGTGTCGGGTGCAGCGGGTGCGGCGGACGAAGGAGCGGGCGCCGGCATGGGTTCGGGTGCAGGTGCGGGAGCCGGCGTGACAGCAGCGGGCGGTGGGGTCACGACGGCCGGCGCAGCCTCTTCCTTCTTGCCGCAGGCAGCAAGTGCCAGTGCAGCGGTCAACGAGGCGAGCAGGACGATCTTTCTCATTACATGGCTCCTTTGGATGAGGGTCTGGGGTCTCGAACAAAAAAATTCTAGACCTCTACCCTGACTGCACAGCCTCTTGCGCCGAGATTCGCGGCATTGGCTTACAAGCCCAGTGTCGACGCCGGAAATGCAGGCCTCGCATGGCGAAGGCACTCTTCGATACGTTCACGCAATGCACTGCGGCCCTCGGGCTCGCGGCCGGCAACGCCGCGCACGCGCTCGACATCGATGCGCAGCATGTACCAGCTCGGCGTCCAGATGCCACTGGGCACCTGCGGCATGCCGGCACCGCTGCACGCACGGCAATCGACGATGTGGCTCCACATGCGCCGCCAATGCACGAAGCGCGCGTGCTCGCGCTCGAACACGTCGAAGCGCTGCGCGAGCATCACCATGCTGCGGCCCGCGGCCGCCCAGGCCTGCAGGGCTTCTGCCATCGCGCGCTCGCCGAGCGGCCAATCCGCGAAGTCGGGATCGGTCAGCACGATTTCGCGCCAGTTCTCGCGCGCGGCGGCCGACATGGCCGCATGCACGCATGACGTGAACGCCGTGCGGCCATCGAAGGCGCCTGCGGGCAAGGTGCCCGATACGAGTTCGTTTTCATTCGGCATGTGCCCACCCCGCTTCGCACCAGTCTTCGAGCAATGCACGCGCGTCTTCGCTCGCCGTGGCAAGGTCGCGCGCGGCCAGCGAACGTCGATCGGCAAGCCGACGCATGAGCCGCGCATCGCGGCCCGACGCACGGAAGCTCTCGCCGTTGATGTACAGGTGCCGCGCGTCGTAGAGCATGCGCGTGCGGCGGTCGAGCGACACGCCATGCATTTCTCCAGCAGGAACATCGCCCTGCTCGAACCACACGGTCGGCTTGGGCTCCGTCATCGATTCGCCCAGTGCGCGCGCAACCGCATCGGGATCGCGCAGCGCAGCCAGCACGGCCTCGTTTGCGAACGCCTGCAACGCGGCCGGCATTTCGGCCGGGCCGGCCACCGCCGGTTGCGCAGGATCTCGGTAGTGGACCGCTGCGGCCGACGGCGCGTCCTGCAACGCCTCGGCCTGGGCTTCTGCGATGCGGGCCAGCAGGTCGGCGCCCAGCGGTGCCGCGGCGGGCGCACGCAGGCCGATGGAATAGGTCATGCAATCGCCGCCCACGGCCACGCCGTCGTGCGCGTAGCGTGGCGGCAGGTACAGCATGTCGCCGGGATCGAGCACATAGGTCTGCTCGGGCTCGAAGTGGGCCAGGATCTTGAGAGGCAACCCGGGCTCGAGGCGCAGGTCGCGTTGCTTTCCGATGGACCAGCGCCGTTGCCCATGCACCTGCAGCAGGAACACGTCGTAGCTGTCGAAATGCGGGCCGACGCCGCCGCCGTCGCTGGCGTAGCTGATCATCAAGTCGTCGAGCCGCGCATCGGGCACGAAACGAAACTGCTGCAACAGTTCATGCACGCCCTGGTCGTGCAGGTCGACGCCCTGTACCAGCAGCGTCCAGGCAGCCTGCTTCGGTGAAGGCAGGGACTTGCGGGCCAGCGGACCGTGGCGCAGCGACCAGCCGGCCTTGCCGTGGCGAATGAACCTGGACTCCACCTCGTCGCAGCCGGCCAGCGTGAACAGTTCTTCGCGCGCGATCAAGGGCACCATGCCGGGAACGGCCTGGCGTATCAGCAGGGGCTTCTTTTGCCAGTGGCGCCGCATGAATTGCGAGGCGCTCAGGCCGCCCAGCAGGGCCGTCGGTCTATCGATCTCCATGGGAGAATTCTGCAATGGAAATCACAGAACAATGCGTGGTCGGCCTGACCTGGACGCTGAAGGACACCCTGGGCGACGTGCTGGACGTGCTCGATGAGCCAGTCGAGTTCCTGGTCGGCGGCGACGACCTCTTCGATGCGATCGAAGCCGTGCTGCTCGGCCATGAACCCGGCGCGCGCGTGCAGGTCCAGCTCGAGCCCGAACAGGCCTTCGGCGACTTCAACGACCAGCTGCTTTTTCTCGAACCGCGTGCCTTGTTCCCGGAGAACACCGAGGAAGGCATGACCTTCGATGGCGCGGCGCTGCCGGCGGGCGTGAATGCCGACATGCCCAAGGACACGATCTACACGGTGAGCGAAATCTATCCCGAGCACCTGGTGCTGGACGGCAATCATCCGCTGGCCGGCATCGCGCTGCGCCTGGACCTGACCGTGCGCTCGGTCCGCGAGGCGACCGAGGACGAGATCGGCCGCGGAACGGCGGGCACGGGCTTCTTCAAGGTGGCGCCGATGGCGCCGGGCAGCGACAAGCTGCATTGACCGGCTCGCGCGAGCCGACGACAAAAAGCCGGGGACGAACCCCGGCTTTTTGCTTGTGGCGTGACACTCAGAAGCGGGAGATCTGCCCGCCGTCGATGCGCACGCGGTCGCCGATGCGCAGGTCGCCCGGGCTCGCGACGTCGAAGGCACGGTAGGCACCGTTGTCGGTCTGGATCGAGACGCGGTAGTTTTCATAGACGCGCGGTGCGTTCGCATTCGCTTCCACGCTGTTGCCCAGCAGCGCACCGCCGATCACCCCCAGGGCCGTGGCTGCGGCACGCCCGCTGCCACGGCCGAACTGGTTGCCCACCACGCCGCCGATGACGCCACCGGCCACCGCGCCGCCACCCGACGTGCCGGCACCGGAGCTCTGGCTGCGAATGACCTCGATGTTGGCCACGTGACCGAATTCGGCATAGGCCGGCTGGGCCGCAGGATAGGCGGGCTGTGCCGCCGGATAGGCTGGCTGGTAGGGATAGCGGGAGGTCTGATACACCGGCTGAGGGGCCACGCAGGCGGTGAGCGTGGCGAGTGCGAGAACCGAAGCGCCGATGGCAAGGGAACGAGTCGAAATGTTCATGGTATGTACTCCTCGTGAAAGACTCGGCACGACTGGGCGCGCCTCATGTGCATCAACGGCAAAGCGCGCCCGCGCGATGACCTTGAAACACATGTTGAAACCTTCGACGCGAGGCGCGCATCGCCGGTTCCGGTCTTTACCTGTGAGCGACACACGGCAGGCCCGGCAGGAACGGGCCTACAGCACGTTCTTCAGTGCTTGCCGGTCGACCCGTAGCCGCCCTCGCCGCGCTCGCTGGGCGGGAATTCGGCCACCACCTGGAACTGTGCCTGCACCACCGGCACGATGACCAGTTGTGCCAGGCGCTCCATCGGTTGCAGCACGAAAGGCGTGTCACTGCGGTTCCAGGCGCTGATCTTGAGCTCGCCCTGGTAGTCGCTGTCGATCAGGCCCACCAGGTTGCCCAGCACGATGCCGTGCTTGTGGCCGAGGCCGGAGCGCGGCAGGATCAGCGCGGCATAGCCCGGGTCGGCCAGATGGATCGCGATGCCGGTGCCCACCAGTTGCCAGCCGTTGGGCGCCAGGGTGATGGGCTCGTCGAGGCAGGCCCGCAGATCGAGGCCGGCGCTGCCGGGGGTGGCGTAGGCAGGCAGCTGGTCCTGCATGCGCATATCGAGGATGCGAACGTCGACTTTCACTTGCTTTGGTTCTTTCGTTGTTGCTGCATTTGCTGCTGAAGCTGTTGCTGGCGCTTGGCCGCCTCCTGCAGCCACTGCTTCCAGCTTTCCATGCCGGGCGGCAACAGCACGCGGCGCAGCTTGTGGGCCAGCCAGAGGCCGCCGCCGAGCACCAGGAACACGATGCCCAGCGGCACGCCTACGGCGACCAGCACCACCAGCCCCAGCAACCACACCAGGATCACCGCATTGAGCACGTGGCGCGCGGGGCCGGTCATGGGCGAGGCTCCCTGCGCCTGCGCGTCAGGTACGGCAGGCAAGGGGTGCGCCTGCGCGGCCTGCGACATGCCGACATCGAGCTGATGCTCGCCGTCGCTGCCCGCTCGCCGAGGCTGCGCCGCCTGCGCGGTCAGGCGCTCGACGTAGCGCGCGAAATCACCGTTGGGCGGCGTGTTCCATTGCTGTTGATCCATCAGGCACTCCCCGCGGGCAGACGCGCCGCGATCTCCGTCACCAGTTCGCGCGCCAGCGCCAGCTTGGGCGCGCGCGGCAGTTCCCTTTCGCCCTTGGCATCGACCAGCAGCAGGCTGTTGTCGTCCTGGCCGAAGGTCAGCGGGCCGATATTGCCGACCAGCAGCGGGATGCCTTTGCGCTCGCGCTTGGCACGGGCGTGCGCGACCAGGTTCTCGCTCTCGGCCGCGAAGCCCACGCAGAAAAGCTTGCCCGACCGGGCGCGCTCGCCCTGCGCGAGGGCCAGGAGGATGTCGGGGTTCTCGACGAAATGCAGCACCGGCACCTGGCCGCTGCCGTCCTTCTTGATCTTGTGCTCGCTCTGCGACGCGGGCCGCCAGTCGGCCACCGCGGCCGTGGCGATGAAGATCGACGCGGACTGCGCGGCCTGGAGGCTGGCCTGAAGCATCTGCTGGGCCGACTGCACGTCGATGCGGACAACCCCGCGTGGCGTCGGCAGGTGCACCGGGCCGGCCACCAGCGTGACATCGGCACCCGCCTCGCGTGCCGCGCGCGCGATCGCGAAGCCCATCTTTCCCGACGAGTGGTTGGTGATGCCGCGGATCGGGTCCAGCGCCTCGAAGGTCGGTCCGGCCGTCACCACCACGCGCTGCCCGGCCAGCGTCTTGGGCTGGAACTGGGCCACGATCTCTTCCAGCAACTGCTGCGGTTCGAGCATGCGCCCGTCGCCGGTCTCGCCGCAGGCCTGCCAGCCGCTGCCCACGCCCAGCACGCGCGCGCCGTCGGCATCGACCTGGCGCAGATTGCGCTGGGTGGCGGGATGCACCCACATCTCGCGGTTCATGGCCGGCGCGATCAGGAGCGGGACCCGCTCCGCCGGCCGCGCCAGGCACAACAGGCTCAGCAGTTCGTCGGAGCGCCCCTGCACCAGCCGCGCGATGAAGTCCGCGCTCGCCGGTGCCAGCACGATCGCGTCGGCCTCGCGGCTCAGGTTGATGTGCGGCATGTTGTTGGGCTCGCGCACGTCCCATTGCGACTGGTATACGGGCCGGCCCGACAGCGCCTGCATGGTGACGGGCGTCATGAACTGGGCAGCGGCCTCCGTCATCACCACCTGCACGGTCGCTCCGGCTTTCACCAGCAGCCGACACAGCTCGGCCGACTTGTAGCAGGCGATGCCCCCGGTGAGGCCCAGGACGATGTGTTTGCCGGCGAGATCTTGCATAAAGCGGCAATGTATCAGCCCCATACACGCGGGCGCGCCGGGTTCCCCTTTGCCTTCGAGGCCATGGAGCGGCACCTATAATCCCGATTTCCCACTGCCCGGACCCGCAGGTCCGGAACATGGCATGACCAAATTCGTCTTCGTCACCGGCGGTGTGGTGTCTTCCCTCGGCAAGGGAATCGCCTCCGCCTCGCTGGCCGCGCTCCTCGAATCGCGCGGCCTCAAAGTCACCCTCATCAAGCTGGACCCGTACATCAACGTCGACCCCGGCACGATGTCGCCCTTCCAGCACGGCGAGGTCTTCGTCACCGACGACGGTGCCGAAACCGACCTCGACCTCGGCCACTACGAGCGCTTCATCACGACGCGCATGCGCCGGGCCAACAACTTCACCACCGGCCAGATCTACAAGTCCGTGCTCGAAAAAGAGCGCCGCGGCGACTACCTGGGCAAGACGGTGCAGGTGATCCCGCACATCACCAACGAGATCCAGGAATTCGTCAAGCGCGGCGCCGGCATCGGCACGGCGCACGAGGTGGACGTGGCCATCGTCGAAATCGGCGGCACGGTGGGCGACATCGAGTCCCTGCCCTTCCTGGAGGCCGCGCGCCAGATGAGCCTGCGCATGGGCCCCAACAACACGGCCTTCGTTCACCTGAGCTACGTGCCCTGGATCGCCGCGGCCGGCGAACTCAAGACCAAGCCCACCCAGCACACGGCGCAGAAGCTGCGCGAGATCGGCATCCAGGCCGACGCCCTGCTGTGCCGCGCCGACCGCCCGATCCCCGACGACGAACGCGCCAAGATCTCGCTGTTCTCGAACGTGCCCGAGTGGGGCGTCATCTCCATGTGGGACGTCGACACCATCTACAAGGTGCCGCGCATGCTGCACGAGCAGGGCCTGGACGGGCTGATCTGCGACAAGCTGCGCGTCAACACCCCGCCCGCCAACCTGCGGCGCTGGGACGACCTGGTGTACGAGGTCGAGCATCCGCAGAAGGAAGTCAGCATCGCGATGGTCGGCAAGTACGTCGACCTGTCGGACAGCTACAAGTCGCTCAACGAAGCGCTGCGCCACGCCGGCATGAAGAACCATGCGCGCGTGAAGATCGAGTACATCGACTCCGAGACCATCTCGCCGCAAGACGTGGCGCGGCTCGCCAAGTACGACGCCGTGCTCGTGCCCGGCGGCTTCGGCCAGCGCGGCGTCGAAGGCAAGATCGCGGCGGCCCGCTTCGCCCGCGAGAGCAAGGTGCCCTACCTCGGCATCTGCCTGGGCATGCAGGTCGCGACCATCGAGTACGCGCGCAACGTGGCGGGCCTCAAGAACGCCAACAGCACCGAGTTCGACCCCGACACCAGCTGCCCCGTGATCGCGCTGATCACCGAGTGGAAGGACCGCGACGGCACCATCAAGCTGCGCGACGAGAAGTCCGACCTGGGCGGCACCATGCGCCTGGGCGCGCAAAGCTCCGACGTGGCGCCGGGCACGCTGGCCCACAGCATCTACGGCGACGTGGTGACCGAGCGGCACCGCCACCGCTACGAGGCCAACGTGAACTACCTCGACGAGCTGCGCCGCGCCGGCCTCGTGATCTCGGCCCTGACGCAACGCGAGCACCTGACCGAGATCGTCGAGCTGCCGCAGGATGTGCACCCGTGGTTCATCGGCGTGCAGTTCCACCCCGAGTTCAAGTCGACGCCCTGGGGCGGGCACCCGCTGTTCAACGCGTTCATCAAGGCGGCGCTGGAACACCAGGGCACCGACAAGCAGGCACTGAAGGTCGTGGCATGAAGCTGAGCGGATTCGACATCGGGCTCGACAAGCCCTTCTTCCTGATCGCCGGGCCCTGCGTGGTCGAGTCCGAGCAGTTGCAGATGGACACGGCCGGCACCCTCAAGGAAATCACCTCCGCGCTCGGCATTCCCTTCATCTTCAAGAGCAGCTTCGACAAGGCCAACCGCTCCTCCGGCACGAGCTTTCGCGGACCGGGGCGCGACAAGGGCCTGGAGATCCTGGCCAAGGTCAAGCGCGACCTCGGCCTGCCGGTGCTGACCGACGTGCACACCGAAGAAGACATCACGGCCGCGGCCCAGGTGGTCGACGTGCTGCAGACGCCGGCCTTCCTGTGCCGCCAGACCGACTTCATCCGTGCCGCGGCGCAGTCGGGCAAGCCGGTCAACATCAAGAAGGGCCAGTTCCTCGCGCCGCACGACATGAAGAACGTGATCGACAAGGCACGTGCGGCGGCCAAGGAAAAGGGCCTGCCCGAAGACAGCTTCATGGCCTGCGAACGAGGCGCCAGCTTCGGCTACAACAACCTCGTCTCGGACATGCGTTCGCTCGCGATCATGCGCGAGACCGGCGCGCCGGTGGTCTTCGACGCCACGCACTCGGTGCAGTTGCCGGGCGGCCAGGGCACCAGTTCGGGCGGCCAGCGCGAGATGGTGCCGGTGCTGTCGCGCGCCGCCGTGGCGGTCGGCGTGGCCGGCCTGTTCATGGAGACGCACCCCGACCCTGCCAAGGCACTGAGCGACGGGCCGAACGCCGTGCCGCTCAAGCACATGAAGGCGCTGCTCGAAACGCTGCTGGCGCTCGACAGCGTCACCAAGAAGAACGCTTTCCTGGAGAACTCCTTTCAATGAGCGCCTACCTTATTGCGAACGTCGAGGTGACCAACCCGACGCAGTACGAGGACTACAAGAAGTGGTCCACCGAGGCCATGAAGGCGCACGGCGCCGAAGTGTGCGTGCGCGGCGGCAAGGTCGAGGTGCTCGAAGGCGACTGGCACCCGCAGCGCATGGTGATGCTCAAGTTCCCGAGCGTCGAGGCGGCGAATAAGTTCTATGCCTCGCCGGAATATGGGAAGGCACGCGAAGCACGTGCCGGAGCTGCGATCATGCGCATGATCGTCGTGGAAGGCGTCTAGACGTCCCTCGGCGACGAAGACCCATCGAAGTTTTTGATACCTGGAGCAAAGCAACAATGAGTGCAATCGTTGACATCGTCGGGCGCGAGATCCTCGACAGCCGCGGCAACCCCACCGTCGAATGCGACGTGCTGCTCGAGTCGGGCACCATGGGCCGCGCGGCGGTTCCGTCGGGCGCGTCCACCGGCTCGCGCGAGGCCATCGAGCTGCGCGACGGCGACAAGGGCCGCTACCTGGGCAAAGGCGTGCTGAAGGCCGTCGAGAACATCAACACCGAAATCTCCGAGTCCGTGCTCGGACTCGACGCCAGCGAGCAGGCCTTTCTCGACCGCACGCTGATCGACCTGGACGGCACCGACAACAAGGCCCGCCTGGGCGCCAACGCGACCCTGGCCGTCTCGATGGCCGTGGCCCGCGCCGCGGCCGAGGAATCGGGCCTGCCGCTGTACCGCTACTTCGGCGGCATGGGCGGCATGCAGCTGCCGGTGCCGATGATGAACGTCATCAACGGCGGCGCGCATGCCAACAACAGCCTCGACCTGCAGGAGTTCATGATCATCCCCGTGGGCGCCCCCAGCCTGCGCGAGGCGGTGCGCTACGGTGCCGAAGTGTTCCATGCACTCAAGAAGATCCTGAACGACCGCGGCATCAGCACGGCCGTCGGCGACGAAGGTGGATTCGCTCCCAGCGTCGAAAACCACGAGGCCGCGATCCAGCTGATCCTCGAAGCCATCGACAAGGCCGGCTACGCCGCCGGCACGCAGATCGCGCTGGGCCTGGACTGCGCCGCCAGCGAGTTCTACAAGGACGGCAAGTACGTGCTGTCGGGCGAAAACCTGTCCCTGTCTGCCGAAAGCTGGACCGACATGCTGGCGACCTGGGTCGACAAGTACCCGATCATCAGCATCGAAGACGGCATGCACGAAGGCGACTGGGACGGCTGGAAGCACCTGACCGAACGCCTGGGCAAGCGGGTGCAGCTGGTGGGCGACGACCTCTTCGTCACCAACACCAAGATCCTGCAGGAAGGCATCGAGAAGGGCATCGCCAACTCGATCCTGATCAAGATCAACCAGATCGGCACACTGACCGAGACCTTCGCCGCCATCGAAATGGCCAAGCGCGCCGGCTACACGGCCGTGATCAGCCACCGCTCGGGCGAAACCGAAGACTCCACCATCGCCGACATCGCGGTGGGCACCAACGCCGGCCAGATCAAGACCGGCTCGCTCTCGCGCTCGGACCGCATCGCCAAGTACAACCAGCTGCTGCGCATCGAGGAAGACCTCGGCGACGTCGCCAGCTACCCCGGACGCGCGGCCTTCTACAACTTGCGCTGAGCGACGGAACAGCGCTGCCCATGCGCTCACGCATCGTTCCGATCATCCTGGTCCTGCTGCTGCTGATCCTTCAGTGGCAGCTGTGGACCGGGCGCGGCAGCGTGCGCGACGTGGCGCAGCTGAAAGACAAGCTGGCCGAGCAGAAAGACGCCAACGCCAAGGCGGCCATCGCCAACGACCGGCTGCACTCCGAGGTCAACGACCTCAAGGAGGGGCTCGAAATGGTCGAGGAGCGTGCACGGCAGGAGCTCGGCATGGTCAAGCCCAACGAAGTGTTCGTGCAGATCACGCGTTGAGGGCATCTTGATGAGCCCTGCCCCGCCGGCCGGCCGCGTGATCGCGCTGCTGGGCGCGGACGAAAGCGGCAAGGCGGCCCTTGCCGAAGCGCTGTGGCAGCGGCTCGCACGGCACGGCATCGCGGCCACGGTAGTGGTCGAACCCGCGAACGATGTGTCGCTCGAGGCCGAGGCGCTCGAGGCGCATCGTCATGCCCAGATCCTGCTGCTCGCATCCGCTTCGCCGACGCCCTACGACCACAGCGTGCGCACGGCGCTCATGGGCGCGAAGCTCGGCTTTGCGGTCGTGCACGGCCAGGGTGCCGAACAACTCGCCAATGCCTGCCACGCCATCGGCGTACCGGCGGATGGCGACGACCGCCGGGCCGCCGCCAAGGCGTCTGCGGCCTGGTCCTGGGCGTGCGACAAGTGCTCCGACCCGGCCTGCGAACATCGCCTCTTCACCGAGTTGCTGGCCCAGCGCCGCTGAACGCGACGGCCGCTTATCTCGCTTGTCACGCTCATCCCACCAGGAACCGAATGCACCGCTCCCTTCTCGCCACGGCTCTTCTGGGCCTCGCCTTCATCGCCTGCGCCGGTGCCTCGGCCGCCCCGGCCCGGGCCACGATCGAGAACGAAACTCACGCGACCCGCTGCGCCGAGGAAGACAACGTTTCCTTGAACCTGGCGGGTGCCGACATCCGCCGCTTTCGCGTGGAGGCATTGCCGCCGGCCTACCTCGCCTCGATCGACAAGGACAGCACGGCGCCCGACTTCACCAACTGCAACTTCGACGGCGGCGCGCATCCGACCGACCCGCGCTTCACCTTCAAGGAGCGCCGTGTGGTGCTGCACGACGGCGCGCGCTGGCAGATCGTCGGCATGACCCTGCCCTCCTTCTGGCGGCCCCAGCGCGTGCCGGTGCGGGTGGACGGCCGGCAGGACCGCGGCTTTCACATGATCCAGCTCTTCGACAAGCGCGGCGCCAAACCGCTCGAAGCGCTGGTGATGTACCCCTCCGACGGCTACTGGCGCATCAAGCCCCTGCCCGCGCCGCGCTTCGGCGACGGCGTGTACGGCTCGTCCTTCGTGATGGGGCCGGTCGAACAGGCCGGGCGGCCGGTGGCGAGCATCACGTTGATCGTGATCGACACGAGGCCGCTGCGCTTTCGCCTGAAGTTCGCGAACGGCGGCGAAGCCACGGTCGACGTGCGCGAAGTCAGCGAGGCACGCACGACGCTCGACGTGCGCATGAAGCCCGGACGCAAGCAAGGCCCGCGCTTCGCGGTACTGCGCTCCATGTACGTCGCGGCCGACAACGCCGACATGAGCGAGGTGTGGTGGAAGGCCACGCCGGATGCGTCCCCGCAGACGCGCGCATTGCCCGAGGTGACGCGGCTCGATGCAGCCGATGTGCGATTCGGCCGCAGCACGCCGTCACGCCACAACACCAGCGCACCGGACATCCGCTTCGGCGACTTCCAGTCAGGCACCGCACGCTGAGCCGCGGATCAGCGCCGATGCAGCCCCGCGATGGCCCCGAAGGCCCGCCACGGCGGCCTACTGCACCACGGAGCTGGCAGGCAGTTGGTCGCCCGGCGACGTGAAGATCTGCGCCGTGTCGACCGCATCGAAGCGGTACTGCTTGCCGCAGAAATCGCAGCCCACCTCGATGTCGCCGCGCTCCACCAGGATGGACTCGGCCTCTTCCTGTCCGAGGCCGCGGATCATCTGCGCCACGCGCTCCCGGCCGCAGGTGCAGGCGAAGTGCGGGCCCAGCATGCCGGTCTGCGGCTCGAAGCGCAGCAGCTTCTCTTCCCAGAACAGGCGCCGCAGGATGGTCTCGACGTCGAGCGTCAGCAGCTCTTCGCGCGTGAGGCTGGCGGCCAGGATGCCGATGCGGTTGTAGTCCTCGTTGTGGCCGATCTGGTCGACATGGATCGGGTCGCCCGAACCGCGCCCCGTGCCCTCGAGATTGGCTTCGCCCTTCACCGGCAGGCGCTGGATGAGCAGCCCGGCCGCCACCTTGTCGTCGGCCGCCAGCACCAGCGTGGTGTCGAGCTGCTCGCTCTGCAGCATGTAGTGCTGCAGCAGGTCGCTCAAGCGGTTGAGCTTGCGGCCGTCATGGTCGGACAGCGGCACCACGCCTTGGTAGGGCTGCTGGCCCGGCAGCTTGTCCTTGGGATCGAGCGTGATGGCACAGCGGCCCTTGCCGTCGGCGTTGACCATCTCGGGCAGATGGGCATCGGCCGCGATGTCGCCGATGACCTTGGCCGTGGCGCGCAGGCTCAGGTCTGGCTTGACCTCGGCCACCGCGACCTTCACCGGCCCATCGCCGAAGATCTGCAGGATCAGCGCGCCGTTGAACTTGATGTTGGCCTGCATGAGCGTGGCCGCGGCCGTCATCTCGCCGAGCAGTTCGGCCACCGGCGCGGCGTAAGGGCCCGTGCCCGTGTTCGACGCGCGGCGGGCGAGGATCTCCTGCCACGAATCGGTCAGGCGCACGATCATGCCGCGCACCGGCAGGCCGTCGAACAGGAACTTGTGCAACTCGCTCAAGGCAATCAACCAATCTTCTTGAGGCCTTTCGCGAAGCGACGGCCGTTTTCCACATAGTGCTCGGCGCTTTGCCGAAGCCTGGCGGCGGCCGCCTCGTCGAGCGTGCGCACCACCTTGGCCGGCGCGCCGATGATGAGCGAGTTGTCGGGAAACTCCTTGCCCTCGGTCACGACGCTGCCGGCGCCGACGATGCAATTGCGGCCGATCTTCGCGTTATTCAAGACGATGGCGCCGATGCCGATCAGCGTGTTGTCGCCGACCGTGCAGCCGTGCAGCGTGACCTGGTGGCCGACCGTCACGTGCTCGCCGATGGTCAGCGGCACGCCCGCATCGGCATGCAGCATCGACAGGTCCTGGACGTTGCTGTTGCGCCCGATGGTCAGCGTGTCGGAGTCGCCCCGCGCCACCACGCCGAACCAGATGCTGGCGTTCTCGCCGAGGATCACGCTGCCGATGACCTGCGCGCTGTTGGCCACATAGGCATTGGGTCCGAGTTGCGGCGCCACGCCGTCGATTTCGTAAAGGGCCATCGCGTTGCTCCTGTTGTCGGGTCCGGGGATCTGTGGGGGAAACCTAGAATTGTAGGGATGCAGCATCCCCGCCTCGACGCCCTGGCCGCGCTGCGCCTCACCGACCCCGATGCCAAGGTGGCCGCCACCCATGCCGCCGCGGCCCGCACGGGTGCCGAGCCGCTGCCCGATGCACCGGTGCGTGCGCAGGGCGACGAAGCCGGCGTGCCGGGCCGCCCCGATCGGCCGCTGCGCGTGGCCGCCACCGCCGTGGAGAAGCGCTCGCCCTTTACGCCCGATGGCCGCGCGGCGCTGGTCCACTCGATCTGCCACATCGAGTTCAACGCCATCAACCTCGCGCTCGACGCCGCGTGGCGCTTCGACGGCATGCCCGAGGCCTTCTACCGCGACTGGCTCCGCGTCGCCGACGAGGAAGCCCTGCATTTCACGCTGCTGCACGAGCACCTGCGCGGCATGGGCTGGCACTACGGCGATTTCACCGGGCACGACGGCCTGTGGACCATGTGCGAGAAGACCGCCCACGACGTGCTCGCGCGCATGGCCCTGGTGCCGCGCACGCTCGAGGCACGCGGCCTCGACGCCACGCCGCTGATCCAGGCCAAGCTGCGGCGCGTGGGCACGCCGGACGCGGCCCGGGCCTGCGAGATCCTCGACATCATCCTGCGCGACGAGATCGGGCACGTCGCCATCGGCAACCGCTGGTACCGCTGGCTCTGCGAGCGCGAGGGACTGGACCCGGTCGCGC
Source organism: Variovorax sp. KK3 (assembly GCF_001984055.1). Taxonomy (GTDB): domain Bacteria; phylum Pseudomonadota; class Gammaproteobacteria; order Burkholderiales; family Burkholderiaceae_C; genus Variovorax. Next base: position 20,738 of record NZ_LYVO01000002.1, on the reverse strand, counting down.
ACTACCGCGTGCTCTACCGGCACTACCAGGCGCCGCGCCTGCGCGCTCCGTTCAACCTCGAAGCGCGTACCCAGGCCGGCTTCACGCCCGACGAACTGCGCGCGCTCGACGAGGCCTGAGAGGCACTGCCCGGCTATTCAGCCCGGCCGGCGAAACACCACCATCCGGGGCGAAAAGCGCTGCAGCAGTTCGCCGCGCTGGTTCTTCGTCTCGCAGCGCATCAGCACCATGCCGCGGTCGGGCTTCGATCGGGAGGGTGTGATCTCCATGACCTCGCTTTCCACGTGCAGGACGTCGTCAGGCCGTGTCGGCTGCGGCCACTGCAGCTCGCCACCCGAGCCGATGATGCCGTCCGCGAGCGGAACGCCGCTGGTCACCAGCAAGCGCATGGTGATCGCCGCCGTGTGCCAGCCGCTGGCCGCGAGTCCCTGGAACAGCGTGGCCTTGGCAGCCTGCGGATCGAGGTGGAAGGGCTGCGGGTCGAAGCGCTGAGCGAATTCGATGATCTGCGCTTCGTCGAGCGCATGCTCGCCGCTGGTGAACCGGTCGCCGACCGACAGGTCTTCGAGGTACAAGTTTCCGGCCATGGCGGTTCTCCTCTTTCGGTTTGTCCTGGGTTTGCCGTGGGGTCGTCCTCGTCAGGCGAGGCGGGACATCAATCGTTCTTAATGCCGGCGGCCTTGACGATCCGCTCGTTGCTTTCGTACTCGCTGGCGATCTCGTCGCCGAAGGTCTCGGCGCTGCCGCCGGTCGGCACGTTGCCGTAGGCGGTCAGCTTGTCGCGCAGGTCGGGGCTGTCGAGCGCCTTGTTGATCTCGGCGTTGTACTTGGCGATCAGGATGGCCGGCGTGTTGGCCGGCGCGAACACGCCGAACAGCGAGCTGAGGTTGGCGGCGGGATAGCCCAGCTCCGCCAGGGTCGGCACCTTCGGCAGGCTGTCGAGCCGCGCCGGCGCGCCCACCGCCAGCGGGCGCAGCTTGCCGGAGCGGATGTGCTGCGTCAGCGCCGGCCCCGCATTGATCGACAGGATCTCGAACTGCCCGCCCAGCGCGTCGTTCATCTGCTGCGCACCGCCCTTGTAGGGCACGTGGGTGATGTCCACGCGCGCCACACCGCGCAGCTGCTCGAGCACCACGTGGCCCAGCGAGGCCCGGCCCGAGGTGGCCCAGCGCACCGCGCCAGGCCGGGCGCGGGCGTCGTCCAGCAGCGTGCGGAAATCGCGGGTGCCGGTGGCCTCGGTCGCCAGCAGCAGCACCGGCGAATACATGACGCTCGCCACCGGCGCGATGTCCTTCAGCGGGTCGAAGGGCGACCGGGCGATGTGGGGGTTCAGCACCAGCGGGCTGATGGCCGAAAAGCCGAGGGTGGCGCCGTCCGGCTGCGCCTTGGCGACGGCGTCCATGCCGATGGTGCCGCTGGCGCCGGCCCTGTTTTCCACCACCACGGTGTTGCCGAGTTGCGTGGCCAGCTTGTCGGCCAGCGCGCGGGCCATGAGATCGCCGACGCCGCCGGTCGGGTAGGCCACCACCATCCGGATGGTCTTGGGCACCACCTGCGCCTGCGCGGCCGGCAGCGCCAGGCAGCAGGCCAGCGCCGGCAACAGGACGTGAAGGCTAGAAACGAACTTGAATTTCCAGGTCATGGGCTTGGATGTCCTTCATGCGTTCGAGAGCTGCTTCCTCGACCCGCGATTCTGGCGCGGCAGGCTTGCCGGCTGCCGGCGTCGGGGCATTCGCCCCATCGGCACCATCGGCACCATCGGCACCATCGGCACCATCGGCACCATTGGCACGCTTTCATCCCCGCGGGTGGTGCTGTGCATGCAGCTGCTTCAAGCGCTCGCGGGCCACGTGCGTGTAGATGGTGGTGGTCGAGATGTCGGCATGCCCCAGCAGCAGCTGCACCGCGCGCAGGTCGGCGCCGTGGTTCAGCAGGTGCGTGGCGAAGGCATGGCGCAGCGTGTGCGGCGACAGCGGCACGTGGATGTCGGCCGCCAGCGCATGCTTCTTCACGATGATCCAGAACATCATGCGCGTCATGCCCGAACCCCGAGCGGTGACGAACAGGTCGGGCGTCTGCTGGCCATCGAGGATGGCGGGCCGCGATTCGTCCATGTAGCGCTCGATCCAGCGCCGCGCCTCGCCGCCGAAGGGCACCAGCCGTTCCTTGTTGCCCTTGCCGACCACGCGCAGCACCCCGTCGTTGAGGCTCAGCTCGAAGACGCGCAGCGCGACCAGCTCGCTCACGCGCAGGCCGCTGGCGTACATCAGCTCCAGCATGGCCCGGTCGCGCAGGCCGAGCGGCGTGTCGACGTCGGGCGCGCCGAGCAGGTCGTCCACCTGCTTCTCGGACAGCGTCTTGATCGCCCTCGGCGATTGCTTGGCGGGCACCAGCCGCAGGGTCGGGTCGGCCTGGATGCGGTGCTCCCGCACCGCCCACCGAAAGTAGCGCTTGAACACGGTGAGCCGGCGATTGGCCGAGGTCGCCTTGCCCTTGTCGACGAGGCGCGCGCCCATGTAGGCCTGCAGGTCGCTCTCGACGGCCGCGTCGATCGCGCGGCCGGTGTTCGCATGCAGCCATTGCGCGAACAGCACCAGGTCGAGGCGGTAGGCCGCCAGCGTGTTCTTCGACAGCCCGTCCTCCAGCCAGAGCGCGTCGACGAATTCGTCGATCTCGGGCAGCTCCAGAGGCTGGTCGACTGGCGGGTCGGTGGGCAGTTCGGAGGCCGCGGTCATGGTGGCGATGATGACGAACAAAAAAGCCGCCCGGTGCGCGGGCGGCTCGTGGTCGGCTGGGCTGCCTTCAGTTGTCCAGCGTGAGCTTCTGCTTGACCACGACCTGCTTGTACACGGCGTACTCGGCCTTGATCTGCTCGGCGAACTGCTCGGGCGTGTTGGCCACGACCAGCGAACCGGTGTCTTCGATGCGCTTGCGCACCGCCGGGTCTTCGACCGACTTCTTGACGCCGGCGCTGATCTTGTCGACCACTTCCTTCGGCAGGCCCTTGGGGCCCAGGATGCCGTAGTAGGCCATCCGGTTGACCGGCTCCAGCCCCACTTCCTTGAAGGTCGGCACGTTGGGCAGGTCCTTGAGCCGCTGCGGCGCCGACACCACGATGGGCACCAGCTTGCCGGTCTTGATGAAAGGCAGCGCCGAGGGAATGTTGTCGAACATGATCGCCACCTGGCCCGCCACCACGTCGTTGAGCGCCGGGCCGGCGCCGCGGTAGGGGATGTGCGTCACGAAGGTGTTCGTCAGGCTCTTGTACAGCTCCATCAACAGGTGGCCGATGCCGCCGGTGCCCGACGATGCATACGAGTACTTGCCGGGGTTCTTCTTGATCTCGGCCACGAACTCGGCGTAGTTCTTGGCCGGGAAGCTCGGGTGCACCGCGATGATGTTCGGCGTGGCCGCGATGTTGATGATCGGCGTGAAATCGTTGATCGGGTCGTAGGGGGTCTTGGGGTTGATGGCCGGGTTGGCGGCCGTGCTCGACACGGTGGCCACGCCCAGCTTGTAGCCGTCGGGCGTTGCGCGCGCGGTCTCGGCCGCGCCCACGATGCCGCCGCCGCCCGCCTTGTTGATCACCACCACGCTCTGGCCCAGCGCCTTGCCCAGCGGCTCGGAGATGACGCGCGCCACGATGTCGGTGGTGCCGCCCGGTGCGAAGGGCACGGTCAGCTCGACGGGCTTGTTCGGATACCCTTGCGCCCAGACGGGACCGGCGACCAGCGCCAGTGCGGCGGCTGCGGCAAGCGCATTCCATTGACGACGTTGCATGTAGAAGGCTCCTGGTGAAACGGAAACAAAAGCCGGATGCTAACGGCTCCGCCGGCCCGCCCCTTCGTGGATAACCCATGGAACCGGCCGTATATCCTCGGCGGGTGAATTTCGCCCAGCTGCTCTTCCCCGACTTTTCCCTCATCGCCTGCGGCTGGCTCCTGTGCCGCTACACCCCGCTCGACCGCCGCGTGTGGGACCAGGTCGAGAGCCTGGTCTACTACTTTCTGTTTCCGGTGCTGCTGTTCCACTCGATCGTGCGCAGCCCGCTCGACTTCAACGCCACCTCGCATCTGATGACGGCCGGCGTCGGCGTGGGCCTGGCGGGCATCGCGCTGGCCTACGCCCTGCCCCATCTGCCGGTGCTGCGCAAGCACATCGACCGCCGCGACCATGCGGCCAGCGCGCAGGTCGCCTTTCGCTTCAACTCCTTCGTCTGCCTCGCGCTGGCCGACCGCGTCGCGGGCCCACCGGGCCTGCTGATGATCGCGGTGCTGATCGGCGTGTGCGTGCCGCTCATGAACATCGCCGCGGTCTGGCCGATGGCGCGGCACGGCGAGTCCGGCTTCGCCCGCCAGCTGCTGCGCAACCCGCTGATCATCGCCACGGTCACCGGCCTGGTGGTCAATCTGCTGGGGGTTCGCGTGCCCGATTGGCTGGCGCCCACGCTTACGCGCATCGGCGCTGCCTCGCTGGCACTGGGCCTGATGGCGGCAGGTGCCGGCATGCAGTTCGCCACGCTCGCACGCGGCAAGACGCTGGCGGTGTCGGTGCTGACCATCCGCCACCTGCTGCTGCCGCTGATCGCCTGGGGCCTGGCCCTGGCATTGCGGCTCGACGCGGGCCAGGCGGCGGTGCTCATGACATTCTCGGCCGTGCCCACCGCTTCCAGCGCCTACGTACTGGCGGCGCGCATGGGCTACAACGCGCCCTACGTGGCGGGCCTGGTCACGTTGTCGACCTTGCTCGGCGTCCTCAGCCTGCCCTTCGCGCTCTCATTGATGAGCTAGGGCTACCATCGAGCGATGCGCCTCCTGCTGGTCCTCGCCGCAGTCACCCTCGCGCCGATGGCGCACGGCCAGGAATACGCGCGCTATCTCGGCGGTTGGCAGGGCTCGTTCCTGCTGTACGTGGCCCAGCAGGACACCGGCGCGCAGGGTCCGCCGGAGGTCTTCGACGGCAGTTTGCAGATCGCCGCCGACGGCAGCGTGCGCGGCCAGTTGCCCGAGGCATCGTGCACGCTGACCGGCTCCAGCACCGACTTCCTCAGCTCCGTCAACGCCTCGCTCGACCTCGACGTGAGCGGCTGCAAGGACAGCCGCTTCAACGGCCACTTCGTCGGCAAGCTGATCAACAACCCGATCCTCAAGTACGCGTCGCTGCGCCTGAGTTCGATGCGCTCGCTCGATGCGGGGACGGCGCAGGTGTCGGCGATCCTGCGGCGCTAGACGCGCCGTGCGCAGGCGCATGCTTGCAGCGCACTCAAGTACGAATTGGGTGGCTGGGCTTGCGACGCGCTGCGGAAGGCTCCTACATCATCCGCGGGGTGACGCGATCTAGGCTGGCTTCACCACTGATTCCATCACGGAGGTCCGCATGAACCCACCCGCCACGCCTGAACCCACCCAGGAAGAGGCAGAAGCGCTGCTGGAGCAGGCACGCCACGAAGCACAGGCACGCGTTGCCGAAGTACATGCCGAAGAAGGCACCGTCAAATCGGAAGATGCCCAGAATTCACCTCACCCGGACGACCACGATTGACACCATGTAGTCGACGGATTCGCAACTAGGGTTGCGGTTCGATTCGCACGAGCGTGAACTTGCCGTCCACCTTCTCGGCCACGAAGCGGATCTTGTCGCCCACCTGCACCCGTTCGAGCATCGCGGGTTCGCCGACGCCGAAAACCATGGTCATGCCGGGCATGTCGAGGTTTTTGAGCGGGCCGTGCTTCAGGGTGATCTTCGCGTTGTCCTTGTCAACTTTGCGCACTTCGCCGTCGACCAGATCGGCAGATGCCGAGGCGACTGTCGTCGGCCCCGTATCTCGGTCGGCCGTTTGTGCCGTTTGTGCGTGAGCGGAGCCGGCGAGCGCGAGGAGAGTAACGAGTGCGACGCAGGTGTGGCGCAAGACGCCGTGCTTGATGATGGTCATGGATCGCTTTCCTTTGAATGCGTGAATGCGTGAATGCATGAACGGCTGAATGCATGGGGGTCGACAGCCGTTCAATGCCCTGAATGCTCCGAGTGCTTCGAATGCCCGCGCGGCTTTTGGACTTGCACCTCGACATCGAGAGCCGGCATGTTCTGCGCCGGCATCGCCGATGCGCCCGACCCACGCGAGCGCGGCGCCTCCGGCGGGCTCCCGCTCCACTCGTAGGCCACGCGACCCTTGGGGTGGCTGTACCAGCCCGGGTTCGTGTAATCGCCGGCCTTCTGGTTGCGCCGCACCTTCACCACGCTGAACATGCCGCCCATCTCGACCGAGCCGAAGGGGCCTTCGCCGGTCATCATGGGCGCCGTGTTGTCGGGGATGGGCATCTGCATCTCGCCCATGTCGCCCATGCCGCGCTCGCCCATCACCATGTAGTCGGGCACCAGCTTCGTGATCTTGCGGACGATGTCCTTGTGGTCGACGCCGATCAGCGTGGGCAGGTCGTGCCCCATCGCGTTCATGGTGTGGTGGCTCTTGTGGCAATGGAAAGCCCAGTCGCCCTCCTCGTCCGCCACGAACTCGATCTGCCGCATCTGGCCCACCGCCACGTCGGTGGTCACCTCGGGCCAACGCGCGCCTTTGGGCGTGGGGCCGCCGTCGGTGCCGGTCACCGTGAACTCGTGGCCATGCAGGTGCATCGGGTGGTTGGTCATCGTGAGATTGCCCACGCGGATGCGGACCTTGTCGCCCAGCCGCACGTTGAGCGAATCGATGCCCGGGAACACGCGGCTGTTCCACGACCACAGGTTGAAGTCGAGCATGGTCATGATCTTCGGCGTGGCGCTGCCGGGCTCGATGTCGTAGGCGTTCAGCAGGAACACGAAGTCGCGGTCGACACGGTCGATCAGCGGATGCTCGGCGCGCGGGTGCGTGACCCAGAAGCCCATCATCCCCATGGCCATCTGCACCATCTCGTCGGCATGCGGGTGGTACATGAAGGTGCCGGGGCGGCGCGCCGTGAACTCGTAGACGAAGGTCTTGCCCGGGCCGATCGCCGGCTGCGTGAGGCCGGAGACGCCATCCATGCCGTTGGGCAATCGCTGGCCATGCCAATGGATGCTGGTGTGCTCGGGCAGGCGATTGGTGACGAAGATGCGCACGCGGTCGCCTTCGACGACCTCGATGGTCGGGCCGGGCGACTGGCCGTTGTAGCCCCACAGATGGGCCTTGAAGCCGGGCGCCATCTCGCGCACCACGGGCTCGGCGACGAGGTGGAATTCCTTGACGCCATCGTTCATGCGCCAGGGCAACGACCATCCGTTGAGGGTCACGACGGGTTGGTAGGGGCGGCCGGTGGGAGGTGCCGGCGGCGGCAGGGTGTCGGGACGGGTCTGCAGCACGGGCTCGGGCAGTGCGGCCATGGCGGCCTTGCCGACCGATGCGGCTGCCAGGGCGCCGGTGATGGCGCCTGCGCCATGGAGGAAATTGCGTCGGGTGTTCATGGAGGTCCGAAGATGGTTCAGTGCGCAGCGACAGCAGGGGTTTCCGCCGCAGCGCCGGCGGTCGGCGTCGAAGCAGCTGCGGGCCTGCCGATCACCGACGCAGCCAACGCTGCATCGGCGAGCCAGAACTGCTGCTGCGCATCGATGGCCTGCGTCACGCCGGCCACCTGATCGCGTGCCTCGGCCAGCAGCTCGAAGACGCCGATCAGCATGCCGTTGTAGCGAAGCAGGTTCTCGTCGGCGATGGCCTGGCGCAAGGGCACGACCTCTTCGCGGTAGTGCCGCGCGATGTCGTAGGCCGTGCGGTACGCGGAATAGTCCTGGCGCAGCTGCGAGGTGGCCGCGCGTGCGGCCGCGTCGTAGCCGTAAGCCGCCGCGAGCGACTCCGCGTTCAGCAGGTCGCGCCGGGCCGAGCCCCAGTCGAACAAGGGGAGCACGATGTCGAGCTCGAAGCCGCGGCGCGTGCGGCGGGAACGCTCGGCATCGTCGAACACGCTGTCGCGCCGTGCGCCGAGTTCCACGTCGACGAAGGTGGACAGCAGGTTGACGCCCTGGGATTTGCCGGCGACGTCGAGTTGCGCGCGGGCCAACTGCAGGTCCAGCCGCTGCTCGCCGCCGGCTGCGGCCACCTCGCGTGGCTCGCGCGGGGACTCGGGCAGATCGGGCAGGCGGCCAGGCAGCTTGAGCGACACGGCCTGGGCGTCGTCGAGGCCTAGCGCGCGAACCAGTTCTTCGCGGGTCGCGGTGACGGCATGCCGCGCGCCGGCCAGGCGCGTGGTCGCGTCTGCATAGAAGGCCTGCTGCCGCGCGCGCTGCAGCCGGCTGAAGTTGCCCACCTGCTGCATGCGCCGCGCCAGTTCGGCGCTGGCCTCGGCCGACTGCTGCACTTGCTCGGCGTACAGGAGCAACTGCTGCGCGGCGACCGCGCGCACCCAGGCCTGACGCGTTCGCGTGACTTGGTCGACGACGGTGCCGGTCAGGTGCACCCGGGCCAACGCCGACTGGCTGCGAGAGATCGACAGGCGCTGCGGCAGCAGGAGCAGATCGACGAGGCCGAAGGACAGCAGGCGGCCGATTTCGAGTTCATCGCCCAGCCGCATGCGTTCGAAGGTGAACACGGGGTTGCGAAGCCGGCCCGCCTGGTCGGCCGCGGCGATCCCGGCCCAGCCTTGCGCCAGAAGCGCCTGGAGCGCGGGGCTGTTGCCGAGGGACAGTTGCACCGCGCCCTCCTGCGACAAGGGGCTGGCGAGCAGGTCTTGTGACAGCGCGGCGCGGCGGTCTCGTCGGTCTTGGGTGCGGGCGAGTTCGAGTGCGCCGTGCGTGAAGTGCGGAGCGCTCGCGTTCGTGTCGCGCAATGCGTCGTCGATGCCGAGGGCGGCGCAGCCGGTCAGCAGCATCAAGGCCGCGGACGCTGCGGATGCCGAGGCCAGGCGCAGTGCACTCATGGCCGTCGCTCCGGGTTCGCAGGCATCGGCATGTGATGGCCTGCATGCGGATCGGGCGCACGGGCGGGTGCACCGGCCGCTTCGCGCGGCGCTTCGCCTGCGCCTTCCTTGGCATAGGCACGCCAGCCGCCGCGCGCGCGGACGGTGTCGTTGGCCTCTTTCCAGGGAATGGCCTTCTCTTCGACGAAGGGTCGGTAGCCGTCGAATGCGGAGCGGAAGGACAGCGGCGCCTGTGCTTCGGGCTGGATAGAAGCCGCGGGCGCTGGAGCCGTCTGTGCGGCGGCCGTCAACGCCGCGACGGCGGGCAATGTCGCCAGCCAACGGGCCGGCCTTGGATGGGGCATGAAATCCTCGCGATGTGCGTGAGCAAAGCGGCATCGGTGGCCCATGCGGGCCCGATGTCAGGCGGGATGCAGGCGCGCAGGCACGCTTCCGGTGACCAAGGTCATCGGCCGGTGCGGGGCGCGGTCACGCGCGAGGAGGCTTGTCGAGAACGCGCAGCGGCGGGCTCGCCGGTGCTGCGAAAGTTTCGGCCAGGTCGGCCTGGGGGAGCGTGGCGAGGGGCTGGAAAGGCAGCGTACCCACCATCGCATTCGCGTGGCAGGACGCGCAGGCGCCGCACTTGTGGAAGTCGCCGGTGTCGGCCGAAGCGGCGTGGTGAGTGGCGTGGCCAAGGCCTTGGGAGTTGCCTTGCGCGTCGCCGTGAAGATCGAACCGGATATCGCCGGCGTGCGAGGCATGCACTTGCGACGGCATGTCGTGATCGTGGGCAGCGTGTTCATGGGAGTCCGCATGACCCATCGCATGGACCGCCCCCGCACCCGAGGCCGCCGGCAACGCGCAATAGCTCATTGCCACGGCCGCCACGCCTTGCAAGGGCAAGGCCAGCATGAAGAGCCACAGCAGCACGGCGCGCAAGCGAAGCATCACGAGATTCTATGCCCCGGTCGCAGCGTCACTGCGCGGCGCACTCGAGCGAGAACAGCGGCACCTCGCATCGCCGGCTCAACCACACGCCGCCGCCGAGTTCCTGGAAGTCCTGCGACAGACCGTGGCGGTACACCTCGGCGCGATGGCGAAAGATGCGAGGGTCGGTGACGTCTTCATCGACGATGTCGCGCTCGTAGTCTTCGCGGGTCACGGCTTCCACGTAGAGGCCACCTTGACTCAGCGCTCCCAGATTGCGAATGGCGCGCTTCACATCCGAGGGACTGAGGTACGGCAGCACACCCTGGCAGATGACGAAGTCGAAGGGCTCCTTGGCCTGGTAGTCGAGCACCGAACCGCGCTCCCAGCCGTAGCGCCCGCACAAGTACTCGCTGAACTCCACGCCTTGGTAACTGGCCGCCGGGAAGTGCTTTGCCACGACGTCGCGCCAGAGGCCGATGCCGCATCCCATGTCCAACACGCGCCGCACGGGCACGCGCAGGTATCGAAGGTAGGCACAGACGAAAGCGCCCAACCGCTCGACATGCCGGGGATCGACGACCTTGGTCTTCTTGTCGAAGTAGAAGCGCTGGTAATAGGCTTCGTCGAAGATGGCGGCGCCGGCTGACTGCATGTTCACTCGACTCGCAACAGATGGTCCACGCGTGGCGGCCGCGGGGCAAAAGAAAACGGGCTACAGCGAAATCGCTATAGCCCGTTTTGTGATTGGCGGAGTGGACGGGACTCGAACCCGCGACCCCCGGCGTGACAGGCCGGTATTCTAACCAACTGAACTACCACTCCTGGTAGGCTGCGTTCACTCCGTTAGGAGCCAAGTGCTGCCGACTTGTGCCTTCTTCACTTGCGTGAAATCTGGCGACCCTACGGGGATTCGAACCCCGGTAGCCACCGTGAAAGGGTGGTGTCCTAGGCCTCTAGACGATAGGGTCATAAACCTAAGAACCGCGTTGCGATCAACGCTCGGTTTTCTCGACGCCCTGATGGTGGAGGTAAGCGGGATCGAACCGCTGACCTCTTGCATGCCATGCAAGCGCTCTCCCAGCTGAGCTATACCCCCTGTGGGTGTCGAGCCTTGGAGTATAGCCTGGAAAATCAGGCTTCCTGAAGGCGCTTCAAAATTTCTTCGCGAGAAAACAGTGCGAGCACGGCATCGAGCGACGGCGTCTGCGGCGTGCCCATCACGAGCACGCGAACGGGCATTGCCAGAGCGGGCATCTTGATGCCCTGCGCGCCCAACACTTCCTTGATGGCCGCGGCGATCGACGCCTTGTCCCAGGTCACCGTCGCGAGCTTGTCCGCCAGTGCGGCAATCGCAGGACGAATGCCGTCGCCGACATGCTGCGTGCGATCGGCTTCGCTCGCCTTCACATCGGCATAGAAGGCAGCGGCCCAGTCGGCCAGCGCCACCGTGGTCTCGCAGCGGTCCTTGAACAAGGCGCAGATCGCGGGCAGACGCTCGTCGGCCGTGATGCCGCGCTTCGCGAGTTGGGTCGCGACGAGCGGCGCAAGCTCGGCATCGGGCTTGGCCTTGATGTACTGCGCGTTGACCCAGGCGAGCTTGGCGGCATCCCATTGCGCCGGGCTCTTCGACAGGTGCGAGCCATCGAACCAGCCCACCATCTGCTCGCTCGAGAACAGCTCGTCGTCGCCATGGCTCCAGCCCAGGCGCGCCAGATAGTTGAGCATGGCCTCGGGCAGGTAGCCGCCCTCGTCGTAGGCGGTCACGCTGACGGCGCCGCGGCGCTTCGAGAGCTTCTGGCCGTCTTCGCCGAGGATGACCGGCACGTGGCCGTACTGCGGCAGCGGCGCACCGAGCGCGCGGAAGATGTTGATCTGCCACGGCGTGTTGTTGATGTGCTCGTCGCCACGGAACACGTGCGTCATGCCCATGTCCCAATCGTCGACGACCACCGCGAAGTTGTACGTCGGCACGCCATCGGTGCGCACGATGATCAGGTCGTCGATCTCGCGGTTGTTGATAGTGATCGGGCCTTTGACCAGATCGTCCCAGGTCACGTCGCCCTCGGGCGGGTTGCAGAAGCGGATGACCGGCGCCACGCCTTCGGGGACGGGCGGCAGAACTTTGCCCGGGGCCGGCCGCCAGCGGCCGTCGTACAGCGCCTTCTCGCCGCGGGCGCGCTGCGCCTCCTTCATTTCGTCGAGTTCGGTGGGCGTGCAATAGCAGCGGTAGGCCGTGCCGGCGGCCAGCATCTGCTCGACGACCTCGCGGTAACGCTCGAGCCGCTGCATCTGATAGATCGGACCTTCGTCGTAGTCGAGGCCGAGCCAGTGCATCGAGGCGAGGATCTGCTCGACCGACGCCTGCGTCGACCGCGCGACGTCGGTGTCTTCGATGCGCAGCACGAACTTGCCGCCGTGGTGGCGTGCATAGGCCCACGAGTACAGCGCCGTGCGCGCGGTGCCAAGGTGAAGAAAGCCGGTGGGCGACGGTGCGATGCGGGTGCGAACGGTCATGAAATCAGTGGATCAGCGTGTCGAAGCCGCGTGCAAGGTCGGCGCGTATGTCGTCGATGTGGTCCAGGCCGACCGCCACGCGAATCAGGCCCTGGCCGATGCCGGCGGCCTGCCGCTGTTCTTCGGTGAGACGGCCGTGCGAGGTGGTGGCCGGATGCGTGATGGTGGTCTTGGTGTCGCCGAGGTTGGCCGTGATGGAGAGCACGCGCGTGCTGTCGATCACATGGAAGGCGTTGGCGCGCGCCGCCTCGGGCGTGTCGCCCGGCACATCGAAAGACACCACCGCACCGCCCTGCCCGGCCTGTTGCCGCATGGCCAGTTCATGCTGCGGGTGCGAGGCCAAGCCCGGGTAGTAGACGCGCTTCACCGCAGGCTGCGTCTCCAGCCACTGCGCCAACGCGAGTGCGCCGGCGCAATGGGCCTGCATGCGGATGCCGAGCGTTTCCAGTCCCTTGAGCACCACCCAGGCATTGAAGGGCGACAGGGCCATGCCCGCCGTGCGCACCACGGTGGCGAAGATGTCGATCAGCTTCTGCGATCCGCAGATCGCGCCGGCCAGCACGCGCCCCTGCCCTTCGAGGTACTTGGTACCCGAATGGATGACCAGGTCCGCGCCGAGCTCGGTGGGCCGCTGCAGTGCAGGCGAGCAGAAGCAGTTGTCGACCGCGAGCAAGGCACCCGCGCCATGCGCCAGGTCGGCCAGCGCACGGATGTCGCAGACGTCGGTCAGCGGGTTGGTCGGCGTCTCTGCGAACAGCAGCTTGGTGTTGGGCTTGATCGCCGCCTTCCATTCCGCGACGTCGGTCTGCGAAACGAAAGTGGTCTCTACGCCGAACTTGCCGAACTCGCGGCCGATGAGGTTGAGCGTGGAGCCGAACACGGAGCGCGAGCACACGACGTGGTCGCCTGCCTTGAGCAGGCCCATGCACATCATCAGGATGGCGCCCATGCCGCTGGCCGCGCCGATCGCGGCCTCGGTGCCTTCCAGCGCCGCCAGGCGCCGCTCGAAGCTGGCCACGGTCGGGTTGGACGTGCGGGTGTAGGTGAAGCCTTCCTCCGTGCCCGCGAAGCGGCGCGCCGAGGTTGCGGCGTCGGGCTGCACGAAGCTGCTGGTGAGAAACAGCGCCTCGGAGTTCTCGCCGTATTGGCTGGGTTCGAGCGCCTCACGCACGGCGAGCGTGTCGCGGTGCAGGCCGGGGGGCAGGGTTCGGTCAGTCACGTTCAAGTCTCGCTCAGGTTGGGCAATGCAAGGCGCGAGGAATCCTCTTCGGTTTCCTCGATGCGCGGACGGTTGCCGTTCATTCGCGTGATGGCCTCGGTGTCGATGTCGCCGGTGACGTACACCCCATCGAAGCAGGAGGCATCGAAGCCGTCGAGCTTGATGCCACCGGCCGGCGCGGCCTTGAGCACGGCCCGCTTCATGCCCTCGACGTCCTGGTAGATCAGGGCGTCGCAGCCGATCAGCTCGCGCACCTCTTCGACGGTGCGGTCATGGGCGACCAGCTCGTCCTTGGTCGGCATGTCGATGCCGTACACGTTGGGGTAGCGCACCGGCGGCGCGGCACTGGCCAGGTACACCTTGCGCGCGCCGGCATCGCGCGCCATCTGCACGATCTCGCGGCTGGTGGTGCCACGCACGATGGAGTCGTCCACCAGCAGCACGTTGCGGCCCTTGAACTCGCTGCCGATCACGTTGAGCTTCTGGCGCACCGACTTCTTGCGCACGCCCTGCCCCGGCATGATGAAAGTTCGGCCGACGTAGCGGTTCTTCACGAAGCCCTCGCGGTACGGAATGCCCAGCAGGTGCGCGAGCTGCGTCGCGCTCGGGCGGCTGGATTCGGGGATGGGGATGATCACGTCGATCTCGCTCGGCGGCACGGTCGAGACCACGCGTTGCGCGAGGGTCTCGCCGAGGTTGAGGCGCGCCTGGTAGACCGAGATGCCGTCGAGCACCGAGTCCGGCCGTGCGAGGTAAACGAACTCGAACATGCACGGATTCAGCGTCGGCGATTCGGCGCATTGCTGCGCGTGCAGGTTGCCCTGCAGATCGATGAACACGGCTTCGCCCGGCGCCACGAAGCGCTCGAAGGTGTGGCCCGAGCCTTCCAGCGCGACCGATTCGCTCGCCACCATCAGCGTGCCGTCGGCGCCGCGCCCCACGGCCAGGGGCCGAATGCCATAAGGGTCGCGAAACGCCAGCAGGCCATGGCCGGCGATCAGCGCCACCACCGCATACGAGCCGCGCAGGCGCTTGTGCACGTTGCGCACGGCAGCGAAAAGCGATTCGTTGTCGAGCTTCGCGCCGCGGGACGAGCGGTCGAGCTCGTGCGCAAGCACGTTGAGCAGCACCTCGGAGTCGCTGTCGGTGTTCGTGTGGCGATGGTCGGTGGAAAACAACTCGGCGCGCAGCGCGTGCGCATTGGTCAGGTTGCCGTTGTGCACCAGCACGATGCCGAAGGGCGCGTTCACGTAGAAGGGCTGGGCTTCTTCTTCGCTGAAGGCATTGCCTGCCGTCGGGTAGCGCACCTGCCCGAGGCCCACGCCCCCCGGCAGCGCACGCATATTGCGCGTGCGGAAGACGTCGCGCACCATGCCCTTGGCCTTGTGCATGAAGAACTTGCGCTCCAGCAGCGTGACGATGCCCGCCGCATCCTGCCCGCGGTGCTGCAGCAGCAGCAGTGCGTCATAGAGCAGCTGGTTGACGGGTGCGTTGCTGACAACGCCGACGATTCCACACATTGAAGCGATCCTCTCAGGGTCTCAAGGCAGGTAGCTTGCCAATTTCTCAGGCAGTGCAGGCTTGAGGCCCTGCAATGCCGCATTCAGAACAGTGGCGCTTTGCGACTCCAGCCACCAGGCCGAATCACCGAGCGCGAGCAGATGAACCACGACCGCCAGGGCCAGTAGCGCAACGGCGCCACGGGCCAGCCCGAACACGGCCCCCAACATGCGATCGACCGGACGCAGACCCACGGCCGTGACGAGCCTGCGAACCAGCGCGGCCAGCAATCCGACACCGAACACCACGCCCACGAACACCAGCGCGAAGCCCGCCGCATAGCGCCAATTGGCAGCCGGGTCGCCGAACGGCAGCCAGGCCCCCACGTCGGCAGCGAACCACTGGGCACAGAAGAACGCGGCCACCCACGCAGCCAGCAAGATCAGCTCATACACCAGCCCACGCACCAGACCGAACAACATCGACACCACCAGCAGCACGATGGCAATCCAGTCGAGGGCAGCCACTGACGCCTACAAGCTGAGGACGGCCGCCGACAAAGACAAGCCTTTGACCTTGCCTGCCGCCTTGTCCGCCTCGGCGCGCGAGCCGAAGGGGCCGACGCGGACCCGCGTGCGCTCGCCATCGGCCGTCTTCGCGACGTTGGTGAAGGTCTTGAGGCCGGCCTTCTCGAGTTTCTGGCGGACCTCGCGCGCCTTGTCGGCATCGGCGAAGGCGCCCACCTGAACCACGAAGCGGCCGGCGTCATCCGCCGCGGCGGGTGTGCTGGTGGTGGGCTTGGCGGCGGCGGCTGCGGCGGCCTTGCCGTCGAGCAACGCGCGGGCGCGGGCACCGTCGTCGGCGGACTTCGCTGCAGTCTTGGTGTCGGCCTTCGTGTCGGATTTGGTGTCGGCTTTGTTATCGGCCTTCGGCTCTGCCCTGGCTTCGACCTTGGCTTCCGTGCGCGGCTTGGCTTCGGGCTTCGCTTCGGCCTTGGCTTCGTGACGCGGCTCCGGCTTGGCTTCCGCCACGCGCGGCGGCCTCGTTTCCGCTGGCGGCGCAGCCGGTGCCGGCCTGGACGGCACGACTTCGCTGCCGTCGGCCGCCTCGGTGATCATCTCGTTCTCTGAAGGCCTGGCGGCGACCGGCGGAGGGGTTGCCGGCGCGGCCGTCGACGCAGGCGCGGGCGGCGTCGGCAGGGTCAGCGGCTTGGCCTTGTTGCGGTCGGGTATGTCGATGGGGATGTCGACCGACACCGGGCGCGGCTGGGTGTCGAACAGCAGCGGAAAGCCGACCACGCCGACCAGCACCAGCACCGCGGCACCCAGCAGCCGGTGGCGAGCCCGACGGCGCATGGCTTCGACGCTCTCGGCCGGTGCCGCAGCGACGGTGGTGTTTCGCCCTTCGTTGGCCTGCGGACCGCGGGAGCGGAACTTGAAGAACGCCATGAAATTCGATTCCCTGATGGAGTGCAGCGTGAGGTAGAAAAGGCGCCGGAACTCAGGCCCATCAAGCGTCCGGCGGCAGGTGCTTGGCCCGCAGACGTGGTGTTCCGTGCTCGAGCACACCACCCACTGTGAAGAACGATCCGAAGACGACGATTCTATCAGCGGGGTCTGCGCGATCGATGGCCGCCTGCAGCGCCTCCATGGGGGCCGCATGCGCGCTCGCCGAAGCGTCGGCACGCTGGTTCTGCGCCTGCCACTGCGCCATCAGATCGGCAGCCTTCGCGGCACGCGGCGTCGGCAGATCGGTGAAGTACCAGTGGTCGATCATCGGGCCGATGCGCGCGAACATGGGCGCCAGGTCCTTGTCGGCCATGACGCCGAACACGCCGTGCGTAGTCGGATAGAAGCCCATGGCATCGAGGTTCTCGGCCAGCGCCGCCACGGCATGCGGGTTGTGCGCCACGTCGAGCACGAGCGCGGGCTCGCCCGGCACGATCTGAAACCGACCCGGCAGTTCGACCGTGGCGAGTCCGTTGCGCACGGCTTGCGCGGTGATGGGCAGCTGCGGTCGCAGCGACTCCAGCGCCGCCAGCACGCCGGCCGCGTTGACCAGTTGGTTGGCACCGCGCAGCGCCGGGTACGCCAGGCCGCTGTACCGGCGCCCGCGGCCCGTCCAGCCCCACTGCTGCTTGTCGCCCGAAACGCTGAAGTCCCGGCCGACGCGCCACAGATCGGCGCCGATCGCCTCGGCATGGTCGACGACGCTTTGCGGCGGTACCGGGTCGCTCACGATCGCCGGCTTGCCTGGCCGCATGATGCCGGCCTTCTCGAAACCGATGCGCTCGCGGTCGGGGCCGAGGAATTCCATGTGGTCGAGGTCGATGCTGGTGATGACGGCGCAGTCGGCGTCCACCATGTTCACCGCGTCGAGCCGGCCGCCCAGGCCGACCTCGAGGATCGCGACATCGGGCTTGCTCGCGGCCGAGCACAGCAGGATCGCCAGCGTAGTGAACTCGAAATAGGTGAGCGCCATGTCGCCGCGCGCCTGTTCGACCGCCTCGAAATGCACGGCCAGGGCGTCGGCATGCACCGCCTCGCCCGAGAGCCGCAGCCGTTCTTCGAAGCGAACCAGGTGCGGCGAAGTGAACACCGCGGTGCGATAGCCCGCACTCATCAAGATGGCCTCGAGCATCGCGCAGGTCGACCCCTTGCCATTGGTGCCGGCCACGGTGATGACCGGACATTCGAAAGCGAGGCCGAGCCGACGGCCCACCTCGCGCACACGGTCGAGCCCCAGCTCGATATTCTTGGGATGCAGGTGCTCGGCGTGTGCGAGCCAGTCGGCCAGGCTTTTCATGGAGCCCGGAATTGTCGCCCAGGCGCGGCGCGGGCATCATCGCGGGATGACGACGACCCTCTATGGCATTACGAACTGCGACACCGTCAAGCGCGCCCGCGCGTGGCTCGACGAGCAAGGCATCCCCTATCGTTTCCACGACTTCAAGAAGGAAGGCGTGCCCGAAGCCGAACTCGACCACTGGCTGAAGGCACCCGGCTGGGAAGCCCTGGTCAACCGGCGCGGCACCACCTGGCGCAAGCTCGACGAGGCGACACGCAATGCCGTCGTCGATGCCGCCTCCGCACGCGCCGTGTTGCTGGCCAACCCCAGCCTGATCAAGCGGCCGGTGGTCAACTGGGGTCCGCGAGGCGGCGTTACGACAGGGTTCGACGCCGCGCAGTGGAAAAGCCACACTGTGTAAACGGTTGAACCCCGGCCGACGCATGGCATCGAACGGGTTCGGCGGGCCCCGCGCCCGTTTCCAGAACTACAGGAGCTCCGAAATGCGCACCCTTCCCAAGACCCTTTGCAAGCTGAGCGCTCTTTCCCTGGTGGCCGTCCTGGCGGGCACCGCGTCGATGGCCCAGGCGGCACAGGCATGGGCCCGGGTGGTCTCGGTCACGCCCTCGCACGAAACCACCGGCAACACCCGCTACAACGTCACCTACGAATACGGCGGCCGAAACTACACGATGGTGACCGACACCCGCCCCGGCGCCAGCATTCCGATCGAAGTCGGCGACTACGGTGTGGCGACCACCGCGCCCGTCGCCCCGCAGTACCCGATCGCGGCAGCGCCAGTCGACGTGCCGCGACCCGACTGGAACAACGTGACGCCGGAGCCCGGCGTGGTGGTTTCAGGCGGCGGCGTTCCGGGCTACGGCCAGCCTGCCCCGATCTACACGCAGCCGGCACCGATCTATTCGCAGCCCGCGCCCGTCTACTACGCCCCGCCGCCGGTGTACGTGGCGCCGAGCTACTACGCATCACCCTACGTCTATCCCCCCGTGGGCATCTCGCTCAACCTGGGCTATTCGCGCGGCTGGCGCGGCGGCGGCTACGGCGGCTGGCACGGCCGCTGGCGCTGAGCGTCGCCGGCGGCCAGCCGGCCCGGCCTAAAATCACCGGCTTTCCAACCCTTGCAGGGGCGTGCCCACGCCAGGCGCGCGCCCGGCGGCCGAGTGCCGTCGGCGTCCCTCCCAGACCAGCATGATCGAATCCCTCTCCAGCGCCACGGTGTCGACCAAGGCGAACGTGTACTTCGACGGCAAGTGCGTGAGCCACAGCCTCACGCTGGCTGACGGCAGCAAAAAATCGGTGGGCGTGATCCTGCCCGCCACCCTCACCTTCAACACCGGCGCGCCGGAAATCATGGAAGGCACCGGCGGCCGCTGCGACTACCTGCTCGCGGGCAGCAGCGAGTGGAAATCCTCCGGCCCCGGCGAGAAGTTCAGCGTCCCCGCGAACTCGAGCTTCCAGATCCGTGTGAGCGGCGAGCCCTACAGCTACATCTGCCACTTCGGTTGAAACGGGATTCGAGCATGTCCACCATTCTCCAAAGCATTCCCGCCGGCCAGAAGGTCGGCATCGCCTTCTCGGGCGGCCTGGACACCAGCGCCGCGCTGCGCTGGATGCGCAACAAGGGCGCCATCCCCTACGCCTATACAGCCAACCTGGGCCAGCCCGACGAGCCCGACTACGACGAGATCCCGCGCAAAGCCATGCTCTACGGTGCCGAGAAGGCGCACCTGGTCGACTGCCGCGCGCAGCTGGCCGCCGAAGGCCTCGCCGCCCTGCAGGCGGGCGCCTTCCACGTGACGACTGCCGGCCTGACCTACTTCAACACGACGCCGCTGGGCCGTGCCGTCACCGGCACCATGCTGGTCGCCGCGATGAAGGAAGACGACGTCAACATCTGGGGCGACGGCAGCACCTACAAGGGCAACGACATCGAGCGCTTCTACCGCTATGGGTTGCTCACCAACCCGGCGCTGAAGATCTACAAGCCCTGGCTCGACCAGACCTTCATCGACGAACTGGGCGGCCGCGCCGAAATGTCGGCCTTCATGCAGAAGGAAGGCTTCGCCTACAAGATGTCGGCCGAGAAGGCCTATTCCACCGACTCCAACATGCTGGGCGCCACGCACGAGGCCAAAGACCTCGAGCACCTGAACAGCGGCATGAAGATCGTGCAGCCCATCATGGGCGTGGCCTTCTGGAAGGACGAGGTCGAAGTCAAGCGCGAGGAAGTCACCGTGCGCTTCGTCGAGGGTCGCCCCGTGGCGATCAACGGCGTGGAATACCCGAGCCTGGTCGAGCTGCTGCTCGAAGCCAACCGCGTCGGCGGCCGCCATGGCCTCGGCATGAGCGACCAGATCGAAAACCGCATCATCGAAGCCAAGAGCCGCGGCATCTACGAAGCCCCCGGCCTCGCGCTGCTGTTCATCGCCTACGAGCGCCTGGTCACCGGCATCCACAACGAAGACACGATCGAGCAGTACCGCGACCACGGCCGCCGCCTCGGCCGCCTGCTCTACCAGGGGCGCTGGTTCGACCCGCAGGCCATCATGCTGCGCGAGACGGCCCAGCGCTGGGTGGCGCGTGCGGTCACGGGCGAGGTCACGGTCGAGCTGCGCCGGGGCAACGACTACTCGATCCTCAACACCGATTCACCCAACCTGACCTACAAGCCCGAGCGGCTGACCATGGAAAAGGGCGAGTCGAGCTTCTCGCCGGCCGACCGCATCGGCCAGCTCACCATGCGCAACCTCGACATCGTGGACACACGCGAAAAGCTGGGCATCTACACGCAGGTCGGATTGTTGTCTTCGGGCCAGGGCGCCTCGCTGCCCCAGCTCAAGAACGACGAATCGAAGTAGCAGGCCGCGGCGGGCGGACGCAGGCGCGGGGCTGGCTCAGTTGCCGCCTCC
>NZ_LYVO01000001.1 GCF_001984055.1 Variovorax sp. KK3 | reverse complement strand
GCCCCTTCCCGACCACCTGTCCGTCGACCCGCGCAGTCCGCATTACCTGGCCGCAGCCGTCGAGCACGAGATCGGCATCCGCTTCAACGGCAAGGACCGGCTCGACGTCGAGGAATACTGCATCAGCGAAGGCTGGATCAAGGTGCCGGCCGGCAAGACGCTCGACCGCAAGGGCAAGCCTTTGCTGATCAAGCTCAAGGGCCAGGTCGAGGCCTTCTATCGCGAGGCGTGAGCACCAGGCACGCCATGCCGCGCCGCCGGCCAGCCTGATCGCATCGGACCGCCTCGATCGGCGAGACGACACGCGACGCGCAGCACGCCGGCTTTTCCCGGAGCCATTCTTGTCATCCAAAGCATTCCGCATCGCACTGTCGGTCTCGGCCGCCGCCATCGGCAGCATTGCCGCCTACTGGACCTTGCTGGCGACCCGCCAGGGCCACATCCTCTTCAGGGCAGGCAAGCTGCCGGTGGTGCACCTGTCCGAAGACTTCTCGACCTACTCGCACACCGTGCCGGGCGGCATGGTGCGCGGCTACGTGTATCACCCGCATGGCGAAGAGTCGCTGCAGGATCTGTTCATCTACTTCGCCGGCCGGGGCGAGGACGTCCGCGCCACGGCGCAGGCCCTGCACTGGCTGCCAGAAGGCTTCGGCTTCGCCGCGATCAACTACCGCGGCTTCGCGGACTCCGAGGGGCATCCGTCGGAAATTGCCTCCGTGCAGGACGCGGCGCAACTCACCCACCACCTGCGGCGCGCCTTCCCGAATGCGCGCCTGCACGTGGTCGGCCGCAGCCTGGGCACGGGCGTGGCCATCCAGCTCGTGGCACGGCAGGACTTCGCGAGCCTGCAGCTGATCACGCCCTACGACTCGATGCTCGAAGTGGCCAAGCGGCGTTTTCCGCTCGTGCCGCTCGCCCTGCTGCTGCGGCACCGCTTCGACTCGCTGTTTCACTGCAAGGAGGTCGCGGCGAAGACGCAGGTGCTGCTGGCCGCACGCGACGACGTGGTGCTGCCCGAACGCTCGCAGAAGCTCATCGACGCCTGGCCGACACCGGTCTGCGTGCAGACCATCGCAGGCTCGGACCATCACAACATCATGGGACTGGAAGAAACCTGGCTGCGCCTGGTCGACTTCGCGCTCACGTCGGTGCTGCCGGAGCCGAAGGCGGCATGAACGATCATCAAATGAACCGACGCAATTTCAACTTCCGCCTTGCCACCACACTCGCCCTCGGCGCCTCGATGACCGGATGCGCGCAGTCCGCCAAACCCAGCCCGCTCGATCGGATCGTCGACGAAACCATTCGCCCCGTCATGCAGGAGAACGACGTGGCGGGCATGGCGGTGGCGGTCACGGCGCGCGGCCAACGGCACTTCTTCAACTTCGGCCTGGCCTCGAAGCAGAGCGGGCAGGCTGTGACGGAGAGCACGATCTTCGAGGTCGGCTCGCTCAGCAAGACCTTCACGGCCACGCTCGGTGCCTATGCCCAGGCCACCGGCGCGCTGGCGCTGACCGACAAGGCCAGCCGATACCTGCCCGCGTTGGCCGGCAGCAGCTTCGACGGCATCAGCCTGCTCGAACTGTGCACCTACACCGCTGGCGGTTTGCCGCTGCAGTTTCCCGACGAGGTGGCCAGCGCGAGCCAGATGGTCGACTACTTCAGAAGCTGGCGGCCTGTTTACGCGCCCGGCACCCATCGCTTGTATTCGAACCCGAGCATCGGACTCTTCGGCCACCTGGCCGCCCGCAGCCTGGGCGCGCCCTTCGACGAACTCATGCAAGCCAGACTGCTGCCGCTGCTCGGGCTTTCCGACACCTTCTTGCAGGTGCCCGCCAGGCGCATGGGCGACTACGCGCAAGGCTACGCGCGGGACGGTCGGCCGGTTCGCGTATCGCCGGGCATGCTCGATTCGGAGGCCTACGGGGTGAAGACGACCTCGGCAGACATGATCCGCTTCGTCGAGGCCCAGATGGACGCCACGTCGCTGGACCCGGCGCTGCGGCGCGCGGTCGCGGCAACGCACACCGGCTACTTCGACGTCGATGGGATGACGCAGGGACTGGGCTGGGAGACCTACGCCGCGCCGGCAGAACTCGACCAGTTGCTCGCGGGCAACTCGTCGCAGATGGCGCTCGAACCGAAACGGGCTCGCACGCTGGCCCCGCCCCTGCCGCCGCGTGCCGGCGCGTGGATCAACAAGACCGGTTCGACCAACGGCTTCGGCGCTTACGCGGCCTTCGTGCCGGCCCAGCGGGTCGGCATCGTGATGCTGGCCAACAGGAACTACCCGAACACCGTGCGCGTGAAGGCGGCCCACCGCATTCTTGCGGCGCTCGGCAAGAGCAGCAGCGAGGCAGGCGTGGGCTGATCCAAGCTCAGGCGCCCGACGCCGGCCGAGGCCCTGGCCCTGGCCCTGGCCCTGGCCCTGGCCCTAGTCGCGCGACTCGAGCGCCCGGTTGATGCTCAGTGCCGCCAGCGTGCAGGCCGCACCCGACAGCAGGTAGACGCTGACGTAGGCCAGGCCAAAGTTGGCCGACAGGCCCAATGCCACCAGCGGCGCGAAGGCGGCACCGATGAGCCAGGCTAGGTCGGTGGTAAGCGCGGCGCCGGTGTAGCGATAGCGGCGCTCGAAGTTGGCCGTCACCGTGCCGGAGGCCTGGCCGTAGGACAGACCCAGCAGCACGAAGCCGACCAGCATGAACACGTCCTGCCCCAGGGTGCCACCGCCCAGCAAGGTGGGCGCGAAACCGCTGAACACGGCGATCAGCACGGCCAGCGAGCCCAGCGTACGGCGGCGCCCCACACGGTCGGCGATCCAGCCCGAGGCCACGATGGCACCCGCGGCCAGGAAGCCGCCCAGGATCTGGATCAGCAGGAATTCGGTGACCGACTGCTCCGAATACAGGCCGATCCAGGACAGCGGGAACACCGTGACCAGGTGGAACAGCGCATAGCTGGCCAATGCGGCGAAGGCGCCGATCAGCAGGTTGCCGCCCTGCGCACGGACGAGTTCGGTGACGCCGGTAGGCTCGAGTTCGCCCTCTTCCATGAGCTGCTCGTACTCTTGCGTGACCACCAGCCGCAGCCGCGCGAACAGCGCCACCACGTTGATGGCGAAGGCCACGAAGAAGGCGTAGCGCCAGCCCCAGGACAAAAAGTCGGCCAGCGAGAGGCTGGCGTACAGAAAGGCGAAGAGCCCGCTGGCGATGATGAAGCCCACCGGCGCACCGAGCTGGCCCAGCATCGAATACCAGCCGCGGCGGTTCGGCGGCGCGTTCATGGCCAGCAGCGAAGGCAGGCCGTCCCACGAACCGCCGAGCGCCAGGCCCTGGCCGACGCGGAAGATCGACAGCAGCACGATCGACAGCATGCCCGCGCTTTCGTAGCCCGGCAGGAAGGCGATGCCCACCGTCGACGTGCCCAGCAGGAACAAGGCCATGGTGAGCTTGGTGCCGCGGCCCCAGCGGCGCTGCACCGACATCGAAATCACGGTGCCGATGGGCCGCGCGATAAATGCGAACGAGAAGATGACGAAGGCGTACAGTGTGCCCTCCAGGCGCTGCTCGAAGGGAAAGAACAGCGCCGGGAAGACCAGCACCGAAGCGATGCCGTAGACGAAAAAATCAAAATACTCGGAAGCGCGCCCAATGACGACACCGACGGCGATCTCGCCGGGCGCCACCGAATGGTCGGCGGTGATGAGGCGGGCATCCCTCTCCAGAGATTCGGAAGAGGGTTCGGACGGGGCGTGACTGAGGCTGGACATCGCGGTGCTTCGGGGTTCAGGGAGCCTTGCAAAGATCTCGCAGGGTCGCATCAGATGCAGATTTGCGCCATAGGACAAAACGTCCAATCGCCAACGCGCTTCGATGGGGATACATTCTGCGCGCAATCGCAATCCGCGCTAACCCGTGGAGCCCGTTTTCTTTCCGATCCAGGCATGCCCCTCCTCAAAATTCTCCGTTGGCCGGCCCTGCTCCTTCTTGCCACGCTGTTGGCGGGCTGCAACATGGTGGTGCTGAACCCGTCCGGCGACATCGCCGCGCAGCAGGCTCGCCTGGTCGTGATCTCCACGCTGCTCATGCTGCTGATCATCGTGCCGGTGATCGCGCTGACCTTCCTGTTCGCCTGGCGCTACCGGCAGTCGAACACCGAGGCCACCTACAAGCCCGACTGGGACCACTCCACCCAGCTCGAACTGATCATCTGGGCGGCGCCGCTGCTCATCATCATCGCGCTGGGTGCGCTGACCTGGATCAGCACCCACACGCTCGACCCGTACCGCCCGCTCGATCGCATCGCAGAAGGCCGCCAGATCCCCGAGGGCACGAAGCCGCTGGTGGTCGAGGTGGTCGCGCTCGACTGGAAATGGCTGTTCTTCTACCCCGAGCAGGGCATCGCCACGGTCAACGAACTGGCGGCGCCGGTCGACCGGCCGATCCAGTTCAAGATCACGGCGTCGACGGTGATGAACTCCTTCTACGTGCCCGCGCTCGCCGGCATGATCTACGCGATGCCCGGCATGGAAACCAAGCTGCATGCGGTCATCAACCAGCCAGGCACGTACGACGGCTTCTCGGCCAACTACAGCGGCGCCGGCTTCTCGGGCATGCGCTTCAAGTTCCACGGGCTCGCAGGCGCCGACTTCGACGGCTGGGTGCAGAAGGCCAAGGCCGAGGGCAAGACGCTCGGCCGTCCTGACTACCTCGACCTCGAAAAGCCCAGCGAGCGCGAGCCGGTGCGCCGCTACGCCAGCGTGGCACCGGGCCTGTACGACGCCATCCTGAACCGCTGCGTCGAGGCCAACAAGATGTGCATGCGCCACATGATGGCGGTCGATGCCTCCGGCGGCGCCGGCAAGGCGGGCCTGTCGCCGCTGGCGCTGACCGAAGTGCCGCGCGGCGAGATGGGCTTGCCCATGCGCACCGTGGCCTCCGAAATCTGCACCGTCGACAACCCGACCGGCGCACCCCGGACCGTCATCCAGTAATTCCAACCCATTCCGGACGCGGCCTCGTGCGGCGCCCCACCCTCGCACCATAGGTACCCGAGAAGCACGATGCCCGACAACCCCGACCTGACCAAGCTGATCTTCGGTCGCCTCACCTGGGAGGCCATCCCTTACCACGAGCCGATCCTGATCGCGACCTTCGCCGCCGTGGTGCTGGGTGGCCTGGCGATCTTCGGCGCCATGACGTACTACCGCGCGTGGGGCCCCTTCTGGCGCAACTGGGTCACCAGCATCGACCACAAGAAGATCGGCGTGATGTACATCGTGCTGGGCATCATCATGCTGCTGCGCGGCTTCGCCGACGCCATCATGATGCGGCTGCACCAGGCCATGGCCTTCGGCGACAACATGGGCTATTTGCCGCCGCACCACTACGACCAGATCTTCACGGCGCACGGCGTGATCATGATCTTCTTCGTCGCGATGCCGCTGGTCACCGGCCTCATGAACTACGTGGTGCCGCTGCAGATCGGCGCGCGCGACGTGGCCTTCCCCTTCCTGAACAACTTCAGCTTCTGGATGACGGCCGCCGGCGCGATGCTGACGATGGCCTCGCTCTTCGTCGGCGAATATGCCAAGACCGGCTGGCTGGCCTACCCGCCGCTTTCGGGCATCCAAGGCAGCCCCGACGTGGGGGTGGACTACTACATATGGTCCTTGCAGATAGCGGGGGTGGGCACGTTGCTGTCGGGCGTGAACCTGATCGCGACCATCGTGAAGATGCGCGCGCCGGGCATGTCGCTGATGAAGATGCCGGTGTTCACCTGGACCTCGCTGTGCACCAACGTGCTCATCGTGGCCGCCTTCCCGGTGCTGACGGCCGTGCTGGCGCTGCTGTCGCTCGACCGCCACGTGGGAACGAACTTCTTCACCACCGAACTCGGCGGCAACCCGATGATGTACGTCAACCTCATCTGGATCTGGGGCCATCCGGAGGTGTACATCCTGATCCTGCCGCTGTTCGGCGCCTTCTCCGAGATCGTGTCCACCTTCAGCCGCAAGCGCCTGTTCGGCTATGCATCGATGGTGTATGCGACGGTCGTCATCACCATCCTGTCGTACCTGGTGTGGCTGCACCACTTCTTCACCATGGGCTCGGGTGCCAGCGTGAATTCGTTCTTCGGCATCACGACGATGATCATCTCGATCCCGACGGGCGCGAAGATCTTCAACTGGCTCTTCACGATGTACCACGGGCGCATCAAGTTCGAGGTGCCGATGCTGTGGACGATCGGCTTCATGGTCACCTTCGTCATCGGTGGCATGACGGGCGTGCTGCTGGCGGTGCCGCCGGCCGACTTCGTGCTGCACAACAGCCTGTTCCTGATCGCGCACTTCCACAACGTGATCATCGGCGGCGTGGTGTTCGGCGTGTTCGCCGCCATCAACTTCTGGTACCCGAAGGTGTTCGGCTACAAGCTCGACCCGTTCTGGGGCAAGTGCTCCTTCTGGTTCTGGCTCACCGGCTTCTACTTCGCCTTCATGCCGCTGTACGTTCTGGGCTTGATGGGCGTGACGCGCCGGCTCAGCCACTTCGACGATCCGTCGATCCAGATCTGGTTCCAGATCGCCGCGTTCGGCGCCTTCCTGATCGCCCTGGGCATCGCGAGCTTCCTGATCCAGATCTACGTGAGCTTCAGGCGCCGCGAGTCGCTGCGCGACCACACGGGCGATCCGTGGGGCGGCCGCACGCTCGAATGGTCGACGTCGTCGCCGCCGCCGGACTACAACTTCGCCTTCACGCCCCGCATTCATGACAACGATGCCTGGTGGGACATGAAGCAACGCGGCTTCGAGCGCCCGCGCGAAGGCTTCGCGGCGATCCACATGCCGAAGAACACGGCCGCCGGCTTCGTGCTGGCCATGCTGAGCGCCGTCTGCGGCTTCGCGCTGATCTGGCAGATGTGGCTGGTCGCCGGCGTGTCCTTCGCGGTGCTGATCGCTTCGACGATCTACCACACCTTCAATTACAAGCGCGACTACTACATCGCTGCGGACGACGTCGTCCGCACCGAATCGGAGCGCACCCGACTGCTGGCTGCCCATGGCTGATATCACCGCACCCTACCCCGCCGGCGTGGAGCGCGGCACGCACGCCACGCGGACCGACGAGCGCCCGCAGTTCCTGGTCACCGAGGAGCACCACCCGCAGAACGGCACGCTGCTGGGCTTCTGGCTCTACCTGATGAGCGACTGCCTGGTGTTCGCCTGCCTGTTCGCCATGTACGGCGTGCTGGGCCGCAGCTATGCGGCCGGCCCCTCGGGCGCCGACCTGTTTGAGCTGCCGCTGATCGCGCTCAACACCTCGCTGCTGCTGCTGTCGTCCATCACCTATGGCTTCGCGATGTTGCAGATGCTGCAGAAGCGCACCGGCGGCGTGCTTCTTTGGCTCGGCATCACGGGCCTGCTGGGCGCGGGCTTCATCGGCATCGAGATCTACGAGTTCGCCCACCTGATCCACGAGGGTGCCGGCCCGCAACGCAGCGCCTTCCTGTCGTCGTTCTTCACGCTGGTGGGTACGCACGGTCTGCACGTCAGCTTCGGCATCATCTGGCTCATCACGCTGATGGTGCAGGTCGGCAAGCATGGCCTGATTCCGGAGAACCGGCGGCGCCTGCTGTGCCTGTCGATGTTCTGGCACTTTCTGGACGTCGTGTGGATCGGCGTCTTCACCTTCGTCTACCTGATGGGGACCCTGAAATGAGCGATCCGCACGCGCACGGCCAGCATGGGCAACACGGCGATGGCCACGGCCATGGTCACGGCGATGGCCACCACGACGACGACGACGACCACGGCCTGCACATCAGCATGAAGGGCTACGTCACCGGGTTCATCCTCTCGGTGATCCTGACCGCCATTCCGTTCTGGCTGGTGATGGGCAAGGTCATCGAGAGCCCGAGCACGACCTCGTTCGTGATCCTCGCTTTCGCGGCCGTGCAGATCGTGGTCCACATGATCTACTTCCTGCACTTGAACGCGCAGTCCGAGGGCGGCTGGAACATGCTGGCGCTGATCTTCACCATCGTGCTGGTGGTGATCACGCTGAGTGGATCGCTGTGGGTCATGTTCCACCTCAACCACAACATGATGCCGGCATCGATGCACGAGATGCGCAACATGCCTTGACCGGAACGCCGTCCGACATCTCCCGCGAACCGCGTTCCACGCCGGCGCTGGCGCTCCTCGCCTTCGCCGGCGTTCTGCTTTTTGCGCTGTTCGCGGCGCTCGGCGTGTGGCAAATCGAACGACGTGCCGGAAAGCTGGCGCTGATCGAGCGCGTGGAAACGCGCGTGCACGCGGCGCCGGTCGACCTGCCCTCGCCCGCGCTGTGGACGCGCATGGACGCCGCAAGCGACGAGTACCGCCATGTTCGGCTCGCAGGTACCTTCCTCCACGACCGCGAGACCTTGGTGCAGGCCTCGACCGTGCTCGGCCCGGGCCATTGGGTGCTGACGCCCTTGCGCACGCCGCAGGGCCACGTGGTGCTGGTCAACCGCGGCTTCGTGCCGGCCGACCGGCGCGAGCGTGCCAGCCGCGCCGACAACGAACCGGCCGGCGACGTGCAGCTCACCGGCCTGCTGCGCATCAGCGAGCCCGGCGGCGGCTTCCTGCGAAGCAACGACCCGGCAGGCAATCGATGGTTCTCGCGCGACGTGCAGGCCATCGCGGCGGCGCGCGGACTCTCCGGCGTCGCGCCCTTCTTCGTCGACGAAGACGCGCCGGCCGAACGCGCTGGCCCGGGCGCCGAGCCGCGCTGGCCCGCCGCCGGCCTGACGGTGATCGCCTTCCGCAACAACCACATGGTTTACGCCCTCACCTGGTTCACCCTGGCCCTCGGGGTTGTCATGGCCGCCTGGTGGGTGGTGCGCACCGCAAGACAATCGCGGGATGCAGCCCACGACTGACGCCGACGCCACCGGCCTCAAGAACATGCAGCAGCTGATCCAGCTGCGCTGGATCGCGGTGGTCGGCCAGGTCGCGACCATCGTGATCGTGCACTTCGGCTTCGGCATCCGGCTGCCGCTGGAGCCCATGTTCGCGGCGCTGGGGTTCCTGGCCATCTTCAATCTGGTCAGCCTGTGGCGCTGGGACCGGCACGAGGACGTGACCGACATGGAGCTGTTCGTCGCGTTGCTGGCCGATGTCGGCACGCTGACGGCCCTGCTCTACCTGAGCGGCGGTGTCACCAACCCCTTCATCTTCCTGTTCCTCTTGCAGGTGTGCCTGGGCGCGGTGCTGCTGGGGCCACGCCACACCCGTATCCTGATCGCGATCACGGTTTGCTGCTTCATCGGGCTGGCGCTGGTCCACCGGCCGCTGGACAAGCCGCTGGACAACGGCCAGGGTCTCGCCAGCCCCTACGTGCAAGGCCTGCTGATCTGCTTCGTGCTCAATGCTGCGCTGCTGGCGATCTTCATCGCCCGCATCGACCGCAACCTGCGCGCACGCGATGCGCGCCTGGCCGACCTGCGGCAGCGCGCCGCCGAAGAGGAACACATCGTGCGCATGGGCCTGCTGGCCTCTGGCGCCGCGCACGAACTCGGCACTCCGCTGGCCACGCTGGCGGTGATCCTGGGCGACTGGGAGCGCATGCAGCCCTTCGCCGCCGACCTGGAACTGCGCCAGGAAATCGAAGAGATGCAGGCGCAGGTCGCCCGCTGCAAGGACATCGTGACGGGCATCCTGCTGTCTGCCGGCGAGGCCCGCGGCGAGGCGCCGGTGCACACCACCGTGCGGCACTTCCTCGACGGCCTGGTCGCCGAGTGGGAGGGCAGCCGCCCGATCGAGGCCCTGGCCTACTCCAATGAGTTCGGCGACGATGTATCCATCGTGTCGGACTCGGCCTTGAAGCAGACCATCTACAACGTACTCGACAACGCGCTCGAAGCCTCACCGCGTTGGGTGGGCCTGGCGGCCTCGCGCGAGTCCGACTGGCTCGTCCTGACGGTGACGGACGCGGGCCCGGGTTTCGCGCCGGAGATGCTGACCCAGCTCGGCAAGCCCTACCAGTCGAGCAAGGGCCGGCCGGGCGGCGGGCTGGGCCTGTTCCTGGTCATGAACGTCGCGCGCACGCTCGGCGGCAGCGTGTCGGCGCGCAACCGCGAGCAAGGCGGGGCCGCCGTCATCCTGCGCCTGCCGCTGGCGGCGCTCACGCTCGAGGAGGCTACGGCCCATGGACACTGATGAAGAACGCGTGCTGTTGATCGTCGAGGACGACGCCGCCTTCGCACGCACGCTTGCGCGGTCCTTCGAACGGCGCGGCTACGAGGTGCTGTCGGCGGCGAGCGCCGAGCAGGTGGAAGCACTGTTGAAGACCCATTCACCCGGCTACGCGGTGGTCGACCTCAAGCTGGCCGGCGGCGCATCGGGCCTGGCCTGCGTGCGCATGCTGCATGCCCACGACGAGTCGATGCTGATCGTCGTGCTGACCGGCTACGCCAGCATCGCGACCGCCGTGGAAGCCATCAAGCTAGGTGCTTGCCACTACCTGGCCAAGCCCTCCAACACCGACGACATCGAAGCCGCCTTCGGCCGCGCCGAGGGAGATGCCGAGGTCGAGCTGACCGAGCGTGCCACCTCGATCAAGACACTCGAATGGGAGCGCATCCACGAGACCCTGGCCGAGACCGGCTTCAACATCTCGGAGACGGCTCGCCGCCTGGGCATGCACCGGCGAACGCTGGCGCGCAAGCTGGTCAAGCAGCGGGTGAAATAGGGGTCGAAGCAGCGGTCGCTGCGGCCGTTGAAGTGGCGTCCCAAGCAGCAGTCGATGGATGCGGCCGCCTTCAGTCGGGCTCACCCTCTTCCAGCAACGAGAACAGCACCTGGAAAATC
This sequence comes from Variovorax sp. KK3, assembly GCF_001984055.1. GTDB lineage: Bacteria > Pseudomonadota > Gammaproteobacteria > Burkholderiales > Burkholderiaceae_C > Variovorax. The sequence continues at coordinate 206,303 of NZ_LYVO01000001.1, read as the reverse complement.
TCGCGCGTCGACACCCTGCCGTTCTCGTCCTTCTGCACCAGCAGCAGCTGCTGCGATTCCTGAAGCCCCGCCGGAATCACCATGCGCCCGCCCGGCTTGAGCTGGTAGATCAGCGCCGGCGGAATCAGCTCGGGCGCCGCCGTGACGATCACCCGGTCGAAGGGCGCATGCTCGGGCCACCCATGACAGCCGTTGCCGATGCGAATCTCGACGTTGGCATGCCCCTGCCGCGCCAGACGTTGCCGTGCCTGTCGGGCCAACTCCTCGATCAGCTCGACGCTGTAGACCTGCTTGGCCAGCGACGCCAGAACCGCCGACTGGTAGCCGAGCCCGGTGCCGATCTCCAGCACCGTGTCGGTGGCGCGCACGTCGAGCAGGTCGGTCATCACCGCGACGATGAAGGGCTGCGAGATGGTCTTGCCGTAGCCGATGGGCAACGGCGTGTCGACGTAGGCGTAAGGCCGCAGCTCGATCGGCACGAAGGCATGACGCGGCACCTTGCCCAGCGCCTCCATCACACGCGAATTGAGCGCGGCCTTGCCCAGCTGCCCAGTGGAAAAGATCGTCTTGGCGGCGATTTCCGCGAGCATGCGCTGGTGCAGGGCGGTGAATTCGGAGTCGCTCATGGTGCCTCCTCGAGAAGGCGAAGCCGAGTCGGCAATGCTACGCCCGTCGCACCCATAAATCATGTTGCTGCACTGTGCGGCATGCGGCATGATCGCCGCACAAGACGAGGGGCCCATGGCAACAACAAGAGGAAGCTACGGATTCGAGGTCGCCGAATCGGGCCTGCTGCTCGACACGGATGACAACCTCGAGCGACTGAGACGCCTGTTTCTCGACGGCAAGATCATCGACGAGGAATGGGGCCCTGGGGATCCTGGTGACTTCGACCATGGCGGATGGCACATCCTGTGCCACCTGGCCGGCGGCGCCGGCATCGCGCGTACCGCCAGTGGTATTGCGTGGTGCGCAATCACCCATGTTGCAGCGAACGACACCTACGAAGCCACGATCACCTACGAAGCCGGGACCGGTGTCCGAACCGTCTCACTGTCGGCCGCGGAAGGTGTGAGGTTGATCGCGGGCGCATCGTTCCCGGCGTTCGTCGAGGGCTCCTCGCAGGGTCACATCGCTGCGCGCGGGGTCGACGATGCGCCCGAAGCCTTCAACAAGTGGCCTCGTCAGCGCTTCGACCAGGATATCCGGAGCCCCGACGACGGCGGCACGGTCTGGGAGCAGTGGTCGACCACGCGCGACCTGCGGCCGGAAAGCGTCATCGGCACCAGCGTGCTGAAAGGCCTGCTCACACTCGTGGCCTGCCTCGGTGGACGATTCATCGCGGCGGTGGCACGCGGCCGTCGCGAGCATGGCCATCCGCGCCAGCTCGTCGCCCTGGTGGAGGCCGGTGTACTGACGGCGGACGATGCCGCCTGGGACGTCGTGCCACAGGCAATTCCCGCTTCGGCACAGGATCTGCTTTACGAGGCACGGCCTGCCGACGCATTGGCCGCCGCGCGTCTGCTGGCGCCGAATCCGGGGTTGCAAGCGTATTTCATGTTCGGCAGACGGATCCACCGCTGGAGCGCCACGGCGGACGTAAGAGCCGATCTCGGTCTTCCCGTTTGAGGGCGTCGGCGCCATGCCAGCTAACGCAACCAGGAAGGCGAAGCCTCGCGGCCTGCTCGACGGCGCGCGTGTGTATCTGTCCGGCCCGATGGACTTCGTCGCATCGCGCGAAGACGAGATGAAGAACGGCTGGCGGAATCGGATCGGCGAGTTCCTGCGCGACATGGGCTGTGTCGTGTTCGATCCCTGGCAGAAGCCCGAAGTACGTGGCCTGATGGAATATGGGCGCGAAGGCACGGATACTGCCCGGATTCGAGAACGCTGGACCTTCGAAGACAACGCCGCCGGCGCGAAGCGGCGCGCAGGAATCACTGGCAAGTTCTGGGAAACCCTGCACATCGACCTGCGCATGGTGGATACGACCGACTTCACCATTGCCTACTGCCCGACCAACATCTACAGCGTCGGTACGCCGCACGAAATCGCCCTGTGCCGCCAGCAGCGCAAGCCGGTGCTGTTCGTGAGCCCGCCGGTCGAGTTTCCGGCACTCGACGCGCTGCGCGTCCACCTGGCGAACGATGCCACAGGCAAACAGCTATTGGACGAACTCGAGCGGCAAGTGCCCATCAAGGCCAACCCGGCAGGCGTGCCGAGTCTCTGGTACATGCCGCTGGTCGGCGGCGAGAGCTTCTTCGACGGCTTCGGCTTCGACCACGGCCGGCGAAAGTTCAAATGGTCCAAAGGCCCATTGGATGAACGCGAGCAGCGGCACAAGCCGGCTCGGCCGCTGCTCCCGTTTCTGTCAAGTCTGGCCCACGAGTTGCCGAAAAAGTGGGACAACAAGCTGAACCGCTACGTGCGCAACGACGACTGGCTGTTGTGGAAGCTGCATCGCGAAGAGCAAGGCGCAGAGATCGCCGGACCGCACGAAGCATGAACGGTCCAGACCGCGCCTTGGCACAGGACTGCCGCGACGCGATCCAGGCCTATCGGGATGCCGTGGCAAGCGGCCGCCGCCCGAGCGCCGCACTGACCGATCGGGCACGACGTGCCTTTCATCACCTTGGGGGTGTCGCCGATCCGGCCACCTGGTCTCTTCGGCACTACGACGCGGTTCGCCATGGCCCGTTTCTCGGAGTCAGCGACGATGGGAGCGCAGCGGCCGATATCCGCGACGCAGCGCTCGAATCGCCCAAAGTGCGCGCGTTCGCCGCGGGCGCCCGCCCTACCCCGCTCGAGGTCGGAGTCGCTGTCGATGCAGAGCGCCTTGCTGGCGTCGGCGAAGTCGCCGTGGGGCCGCACGAATATGCCCAGGTATGGCTGGCGTGCGTCGACCGTGTGCTCATCACCACCAACGTCGGCACCCGGGTGAATCTCCGCATCTATCGGCGAGAGCCGAGGGTCATCATCGAAAGGGCGGGCAAGGCGCACATGGAAGAGGCCAGGAACCGGCTCGTCGCGGCTTTCAAGCCCTTCGTCGATACGCCGGATGGCGTGCCGCGCCCGCTGACCGTACTGATCGAATTTGCCACGCCTGCGCCGCTCACGGAGCCGCAAAAGAAACGCGTGCTGCGTGAGTTGGCGGCCTTTGTCGCGTCCGGGCAGGCAGCGGGTCGAGCACAAGCACCCGAAGGCCACGCGGTGGGCCTGGCGGCGTCTGTCGGCCGCGGGCTCCAAGGCAAGGAGATGGCCTTGTCGGCCATCGGACTGGCATCGAGCGCAGGGCTGCGGACCGTGGTGCTGTCGGGTATCAGGCGGCCGATCGCGGACGAAGCCGTGTCGTTCGCCGGACTGCTCGACTATTTCGCGCCGGGCATCATAGGCCCGCTGCTGCGCGAGGCACAGTCCAAGCGGGTTCTACTGCGTGCGGCCAACGTGCCGGACACCGACACCATCGCACGCAGCGTCTGGGTCGGACTCGCCAACGCCAGGCGCATGGGAGCGAACCTGGGCAAGTACGGGAGCTTTCCGCTCACCCGCCCCGAGATTGCGCATGTGGTCGAACAAGTGCAGGAATGGCTGCCGCAATGGTCCGCGGCGCCGGTGTTCTTCGTCGACCAAGGCCTTCTGCACGAAGAAGGCGTCGACGTCGGCGGCGATCTGCCCCGAGGTCTGAAGGCTTGGCTCGACACCGTGGCGGCACACGGCGTGCGAGTCGTGCTGATCGACACTTTCGACAAGGCCGCAGGCTGGCACCTGTTGCGAAGTTCTTCCTCAGACCGAAAGGGCTTGCTTGGGCTGCGTCAGGTCGAGAGCATCGACCGCCATGCCGCGGCGTTGGGAGTGAACGTGCTCTGGGCCGGGGGCTTGCAGTTTCGCGACGTCTTCGAAATGGGGCGCCGCGGGGTGTTCGGCATCTACGTCACGAGTGCAGCGGCCATCACGGTTCCGGTTGCCGGAAGCTATGTGCGGGACCCGGCGCTCGCGGGCCTCAAGCGGCCTTCCAAGGATGCAGTGTTGCGCGTCAAGGTGCTGCTCGAGGCCGGCTTCCTCGCGGGCCGCGCGCCCGATGGCGATGGTCCGCGGCTGGAAAAACAGGCGAGCGAACTGTTGGCAGCGCTCGACACTGGTGAACCCAGCCAGGCCGCAGAGCGGACTCAGGCGCTGGCGCGCACCTGCCGAGACGGCTGGCGCAGCTACTGGAACGGCCTGGACCTCGAAGCTGGCGAGCGTGCGCGCAATGGCAAGAGCAAAGGCAAAGGCACCTGACATGGCGCGTGAGATCAAGATCGCAACCTTCAACGCGGAATGGATGGTCAACCTGTTCCATAACGGTCAGGCAAAGCTGCTGACCGCCCCCAGCAAGACGACGCCCGGCCTCGGCGCCAAGCCCAAAGACCCGCAGGGCGTGGCCGACCGCATCGCCGCGGTCATCCGCGGCGTCGATGCAGATATCGTCGGCATCTGCGAAGGCCCGCCACGCAAGGCACAGATGGAGACCTTCGTACGGCAGAAGCTGGCCGGAGACTATGTCGTCTATTCGATGGAGGATGGCCCGCAGAGCGTTCACACGCTCGTGCACCGGCGGCTGGGCGCCGGACTGCGCTTCCACCAGTTGCCCGCGAGCAACGCGGTCTTCGAGCGGCTGCGGACGGTGCGCCCCTACTACCGCTTCGGCAACGTGCGCGAGTCGCATAAGGCGCGCTTCACACGGCTGCCGGTCGTGCTGCGCATCGAGCGCAAGGGCAAGATTACCGAGATCATGACGGTACACACCAAGTCGAAGATCTCCGAGTTGAAGAAGGCCTTCGACTGGGAGAACAAGACGCCGGCGGCGATCATCAGCGCCATCAGCTCACGCCAGAAGCTGTCGATCGAAATGAACGTGATCCGCAAGTACATCGCGCACCGGCTCTACTCCGAGGCGGCCGAGTCCGTGATCGTCATGGGCGACCTGAACGACGGTATTGCACGCGACAGCATCGACGACACCTACCTTCAGCACAGCATCGTGCATGAACTGCGCGGCGCCTTCCATCATGAGTGCGCGCTGATGCGGCACGTGCTGACGCCACGGCAGCTGCAGACCGCCAGCTATGCCTGGACCGTCGAGTTCAAGGACGCGACGCAGGACGGGAAGATGACCCGGGTGCTGCTCGACCACATGCTCTACAGCCCCAACTGCCATGAAGGCGGCAAGATCTGCTTTCTGCCCGCCTCCGGCATGATCGAGAGAGAAGTGTTCAACGCGCATGTTGCGAAGAGCGGCAAAGCGCGAGACGATCGCCCGAGCGATCACGTGCCTCTGAGCGCAAGGTTCGCTTTGCTATAGGCCTGATCGCATCGACATGTTTCGGACCATTCACCCAGCGGACACCACGAGCATGCAGAGCCCCATTGACGATGTACCCCCTTGGTACGTCGAATGCTTCAGAACAGCGCTACGGCGAATGTCGGTGCTGCTCAACAGCATGCCGCCGCACGATCGGTGCAAGGGCATCGACCTCGCGCAAAGCGACGGCAGCCTGGACGCCTTGTTCGTCGCCCGAGGTCTCGACCCGCACGTGATCCAGTTCAACCCTGCAGAGCTCGATACGTACGCCGAAGGCGACGAGTACAACGCGGAGTATTTCTTTTATTGTGATTTCGACTTCCTGAAGCGTGGTCAGGATCGCGTGGCGAAGTTCGTGGTGCCGCACACCTTTCTTCGCTGGGGGCACAGCCGGCTGCAGCGGCCGACGGGGTCGCCAGGCGAACTGCGGCTGCAAGAGTTCGGCGGCGACATCGACGCGCCCGATTTCGTGCGGCATTGCGCGACCAATTACCTGGTCAAGAACTTCTGGCATAACTTCGTCCACCGCGCCATTCAAGGAATCGCGACGCACAACTACCATCAGTTTCGCGGAGCTGCGCGTGAAGACTCTGACTTCCAGTCGGACAACATCTCCAATATCCTCCTCGTACGGTCGTACGGGTTGCCGGTGTACGCCAGCGCGTCGATCGGCGCCGACAATGCGGCGCAAATCCGCGCCCTCTTCTACCGCAACCGCTGCAACCTCATCTTCGCCGAGCGCGCCCGGCACCGACATGCCGACCGCGCCGCGATGAGCGTCGACGAGCAATGGGCCGAGGCGGAGTGGCGTTACCGCCGCTCCCTGGCGAATGCGATCAGCATGCGCCTTGTCGTCAAGGGACTCGCTGCCCCATCGGTGAGCGTGTTCTTCAACGGACGGGCGTTGACGCGCGAGCGCAACGGCACCGAGCGCCGCTGGCGCACGGGCTCGGTCGTGGTCGAAATCGCGAGCCGGCGCATCGACACCGGACGGCCGCCTTATCTGCCGGCAGATGAACTTGGCAACGGCAACGAACTGACGCAGGCCCGGCTGAACACGATCCGCATGCAGCGCACCGAGCGCGAACGCGAGATCGTACAGATCGCCGTGTCAGCCTATGAGCAACTGCTGCGCAGCGACACCGGACTCCGGCGCAGCATTGCTTCGAACATGAACGCCCTTGCCGAGCGCATCGCCATCCCACCACTGCACTGAGACGCCGAACATGGTCTCCCGACACGCCCGCATCCTCTGCATCTCGCTTGCCGCGGCGCTCCAGGCCTGCTCTTCCACCGGGCCAGGATCACAAGGTCAATCCAGCGGACGCTCGAATACAGTGGTCGAAGGTACCGTGCTGGGCGGGCTGGTCGGAGCGGTGGTCGGCAACCTGGCAGGCAAGGACACCAAGTCGACGGCGATCGGCGCAGCGGTCGGCGCAGGTGTAGGCGCCGGCGCAGGGGTGCTGGTCGACCGCGAACAGCGGCGCTATGCAAGCCGCGAGGACCAGCTCAACCAGATGCTCGCCGATTCGCGCAAGCAGAACGACGAGCTGACCGGCATCCTGAGCGTCGCGCAACGCAGCCTGGCGGCAGACCGAACGGCGATCACGGACTTGCGGCGCCGCCTCGCCAACGCCCAACAGGCTTCCGCAGCACGCGCCGACATGAACCGGCAGGCGGCACGCATGCGCGAAGACTTGGCCCTCTACGACAAGGCGATCGAGGTCAGCGACAAGTCACTGAACGAGTCGCGCCTGGTACTCGCGGACTACCGGAAGCAGAACCCGAACGCCAACACGAGGGACTTGACGATGGCGTTGAGTACCCAGGAGCAGTCGCAAGGCAAGTTGAAGACGGTCCGGGCGCAGCATTCGCAGTTGCTTGCGTCGGTCGAGGGTTCCAATGTTGTCCGCTAGGCTCTATCGCGCGGTCGGCATCGTCCTTCTGCCACCAGCGGTGCTGGGCGCGTGCCAAGTCAGCCAGGACCCTCGCGATGGAGGCTTCATCAGTGGCGTTGCCGGAATCACCAGCGGCAGCTATCAGCAGCGCATCGACACGCGCGAGGGCGAACTACGGTCGCTGGCCGACATGCGAACCACCATGCAGCGAAGGCTCGAAGATGTGGACGCCGAGCGACGATCTGCCCAAAGCGAGGCCCGCTCGTTGCGCGCGACACTGGACGAGCTGGCGCGCCAGGCGGAGAAGTCGAGGCGAGAACTGGCTGCGCTGCAGAACGCTCGGCAGGTGCGCAAGGAACGTCTCGCTGAACTGCTGGAACAGCAGCAGTCGATTACGCGCGAAGTCGTTGCGATCCAGCAGCGCAATACAGCCATGATTCAAACGTCGACGTCCACGCCCGCGCCCGCGCCCGCGCCCGTAGGAGCGCCGAGCATCGATCGCTCCATGGCCGAAGACAAGGCCAAGACGCAGGATCTCGCTGCACGCCAGCGCGTGCTGGACAACGCCATCGCGGAATTCCGCAAACCCGGAAAATAGCCGGGCCTTGCGCCTGGTCAGATACCAAGTGCCTTTTGCAGCTGAGCTGCCTGGCATCTGGAGCCCGAGTCCTTGGCAACGAAAATGTCGACGCGCCGCTCATTGAGCATGAGCGTCTCGATGTTCTGCGCAAAGGCGCCGCCCTTCGCTCCGCTGAGCATCGCGTCCCAATCGGCACGCGTTGTGCCGGGATTCTTCTTCAGGTACATGTCGTAAAGGATTTCTGAACGACCGCGCCCGAAGCCGCTGACGCTCATACATTCGTACGGCACACCGCGTTGCGCCAGGAAATGCGCCACCGCTTCGGCGCGGGCCACCGAGAGATCGAGGTTGTCGTCCTTGCCCGGCGTCTGCGACGGCTCAGGGGACGCGTAGCCGACGAGCTCGAGATGGTTGGCGCCGGTTTCGAGGACTTTCTGGCCGATCGCGAGCATCGAGCCAGCCAGCAACTGTCGCGCAGGTTCTCGCAGGTCTGAGCCTCGGCGGGTGAAGAATGCGATCTGGTTGTTGCCGTCGAGCCTGAAGGCGAGCACCCGACCGCTTGCAGCAGCGGGCAGCGCCTTGGCCGATTGCAGCGCCTGCAGGTCGAGTTCGAGTTGCCTCACACGTGCTTGCGCGGTTTGCTGCGCGCTCTCTGCCACCTGAGCGCGCCGCTGGAAGCCGGCCAGATCCTGCTGAATCGGAGGTGCTTCCGGCTCGCGCGGTTGGGATTGGCCCGCCGTGGGAAACCCGTTGATCGCGGTGATGCCGATGAGGAGCAGCACCACTCCCAGAAACGACAACACCAGATCCGAACCAGGCCCGAAGCCGTCGTCGCTCTCTGGCTCATCGTCGTCGTAATTCATGCCAAGGCCTTGCCGCCATCAGGGTGCAGCGCGCAGCACATAGACCACAAGGCCGACATTGGCTGTGACGAGGACCACGAGCGCGAGTGCGAGCAGGCCGAAGAGCCAGCTTCGCCGCCCGGTATTGGCCGGTTGCCTCGACAGCTTTTCGACCGCCTGCGTCAGCTGATCGACCGCAGGCTGCTGCCGGCTCAATTGCTCGACCGACAGCAAAAGCTTGCTCGCCACGGCTTCGATTCTCGTCATCGTCGAGGCGACGTTCTCCGCCGCCGTGCTCGACCGGTTCGCGTGCTGCTCGATGGTTGCATTCAGGGGCGACATGGCCGACCGGAAGGCAGCCGTATTCGCATCTGCGACACGCTCCGCCGATCGAACCTGTTCGGCCACCTGCGATTGCAGGAGCGACGTCAAGCGGTGGTCAAGGCCCGACAGCGCGCCGATATCAGCGCGCAACTGGGTAAGGAGGGCGTTGTGGCCCTCCACGAGCGTCGCAAACTGCCCCTGCGTGCTGGCCATCGCACGCACTCCGTCATTCAACGCCTGGGCGTTGCGCTCGGCTGTCGCCACGCTGTCGCCGACGGAGGAACGCACCTGCGTCGCGTGGTCGGCGAGGCCGTTGCGATGACGGACCAATTGATCCGCGAACGCATCGAGATTGCGGGCGAGCTCCGATCCCGTCAGCGTCATCGACAGGACCGTCACCACTCGGCCGATGGCGTCCTCGATGCGCTTCATGATCCCGCGCTGCTGCAAGAAAAGGCTTTCGCCGATGAACTGGATCAGGATCGCACTCAGCAGGCCCGCCACGCTGGTCCCGAAGGCGATCGTCATGCTGTTGACCAGGGCGCCGAGTTCCTCGCCGCCGAGAGACCGGTTGGTGATCTTGACGAACATGGCACCAAGCGTTCCGAGTGCAAGCAGCAGGCCGATGAATGTACCGAGGATACCGAGCCGCAGTGCCAGCGTCTGCGGACCGCGAAGCCGGCGCGTTCCGTCGCGCAATTCGTTCGCGTAGATCTGCGCCAGCGTCGATATCGGTGGAAAGCGGCCGCTGGCGGCTTCGTGGCAAAGACTCTGGACCATCCGGACGCTCGTGCGCATCACGCCGTGATGCGCCTTCGCACCCACGACGAACTGCTCCCAGGTGTCGCCATCCACCGTCAGAACCGTTTCGCCGCTGGCAAGGCGCGTCTGCAGCCGCTGTCCGTTCTCGTCGATCTGCATGAGCGTCTGCTCTTCCGCCGCAAGGTCGAGGCGTGCACGCCTGGCGATCAGAAGTGCCCACGAGGTCGGCAGGACGTAGACGATCAACGCGGCGACGAACTCGGTCCGGCTCGCTTCCTCGTGAGGGTTGAGCAGCACGATCAGTACTGTGGGCAGCGCGACGGCGCAGATGAGTGCGATGGCCCAGAAGTGCGATTGCACCCAGCGCGCAGAGATGAAGCGGCGCATGCAGCGGAGGTTCCTTCAGTACATCGATGTGTCAATAGGGCTTTGGGCCGGGCTTCGTGTCGTCGGGCCCGTTCACTTTGCGCGACGACTTCCCTGGCGCTTTCGGCAACGCAGGAACACCGCCTGCGGCTTCCAGGCGCCGCGCCTGCTCGTCAAGCAGGTTCAGATCAGCTTCCAGGTCGGACTCCAGCGGCGCATCCTTGATGATCCCGATGCGCTTCTGTGCGATCGCTTCTGCCTCGGCCAACCGGTTCTTCCGAGCCAATTCTTGCATGTCATCGGTGTGAGCCAGCGCACCGTCAACCCGTTCGGCACTGTGATTGATCCTCTGTTTGGCCTCGACGAACTTGAGGTAGGCCTCTTGATGCTGAAGCATCTTTTTGGCTTGATCGAGCTTGGCGATGTCGCTTTGCAGGACCCTGAAGCTCACGAGCTCGATGCCCGCGTCGTAACTGGCCGAGGCCTGCTCCTGCAGCGCCTTTGCGACCTTGACTCGAAGCGGATCGTCACGGCTGGAGGTGAACAGCGCGAACATCGCGCTTTCACTGCTCTCCAGTTCCACCTGCAGCCACCTGCGAATCGTATTGAAGATCGTGTCAGGCGACAGGTTCTTTTGCTTGAGCTCAAACGCACGCCGCGGCCCTATCCCGTTGAGTCGGACGGCGACTTCCAGTTTGAATTCCTGCGCGTCGAACGTCCAGTCACTGGGCTTTGCGACCACGTCATTGAAGACGGCGTCGTCGGCACGCGCAAAGGTTCGCATGAACTCAATCAGCTCTGTATCCCGCTGGCGCACGTAAACAGACACGACCTTCATGCTGAGCTGATCTTCCAGCCCGCGCCTGACCTGCGCGGCAATCCTGTCGCGCACATATTCGGGCGCCGCAGTGCCTTGCGCGACCAGCTTGTTAGTGCCAGGCATGACCGGGTTGTCGGTGCCGGGCTCGAATCGTGTCAGATAGTCCTCCACCCGAACGTCGCGCACCGCCCCCGCGGCCGCGTTCTCGGCGACCTTGATCACTTCTGCCTCGACTTTGTCAGTGGGCCATGCCAACTCCTGGATGTCGTCGAGGCTCCCGAATGAGCCGGTGATGACCATATCGAACTGCACGGGGAAATCCGCCGTGACGCTCTGGTAGCGGCGCTGCGGCACGACCACCTCGAAGCGCTCGAGGTATTTCCACTCCGGCAGTTTCGACTGCAGGACCAAGGCGCGAAGACCGATGCCGATCGAAGCGGCACGTTCCTTGATGTTGGCTTCCAGCTTGTTCCTCAGTTCGTCTGCGTAGGCAGGCGTCAGAACGGTGAAATCGCTCTTCAACAGCAGTTCCTTGCTGGCATCCGCAAGGTTCGCCTTGAACCATTTGTCCAGATCGGGACGACCATGGCGCGCATACAGCGGCTCGCCGGAGGACTCGATGAAGGTTTCGAGTCTCACGTTGAACTTGACCACGCGTCCGTGAAGTGCCTGCCAGTCGAATTCGACATCACGCCACGACTTCTTAGCATGCTCGGGCGCTTCAGTCTTGGCAACCATCCAGCCGCACTTGCGACCGAAGCGATCCAGTTCGCGATCGAGCCCCGCTCGCAGCGCCTGTTCGAGCGCGTCGCGATCATGAAAATAGGTATGCAGCGACACTTGACTGCGTACCACCGCGCGGCTCGCGTCCGTCACGCGCTCGATCCATGCCGACTCGGTCTGCGGCTGCTTCGGGTCGAGCGCGCCCGACGACGAACTCACCTGCAATTCGAGGGACAGCTTCAGCAGATAGGTTTTGTCCGGATAGTCGGAAACGCGCACGTCGAAGGCCAGGTCTTTCAGTTCGATGGCTGGTGCATCCCAACCATCGACCTCGGCAACCCAATCGACCGCCAAGCCTCTTGCAGCCAGCCATTTGGCCACTTCATCCGCAATCCTCGTTCGACTCCGGTAGACCGCCACCTTGGCGGGAAGCCCGAGTTGCCGCCCTGACCGCTTCCACCAGTCGCTCACGGCCTTCTGCACTTCTTCCCTGAAAACGTACCACGGCTCGTGATCGTGGTGAAAAAGCCCGACCACGGCAGTATCGCAACTGCCCGCGATCTTCACCCGGCAACGGTATGGGACCACTACCGTATGGTTGTTCTCGAAGTCGCGGAGCGTGGCCTCAGATCGGACTTCCACCTCGTAATTCGCTCGGGCGACGTAGCGCCGATGCGCCCGCACAGACGCTAACAGGCCAGTCTTCACAGCCCCCTTCGCGTCGACGAAGATCTCCTTCTCTTCCGGCTTGGGCTTGTCGCCGGCTTCTGCGACTCGCACCACATCCCGGATGGGGTCATTGGGCTTCATGTCAATTTCCTTTGGCGTTCGCGATACGCATGTCCAAGCCTGCGCGAATCAGGCTCAGCTTGGATCTCTTCTTCTTCAGCATCTGGAGCACGTGCAACTTGTGGTCGGAATCGATTTCTCGCCCGGGCATGGCGCTGATTTTTGCCACCAGACGCGCAAGCATGTGGTCGAGTCGCTTCCATTGCAACGGAAGGGGCGGGACCGTCGTCTTGGCGCGTTTCTGGGGAAGTGCCGAATTGATCGCGTCAAGATATTTGCCGATCTTCTTGCGCGCGGCTGATGCATCGGCATCGCCTTCAGCATTGGCGTCGATATCGATGCCGGTTTGCTGAAAACACCAGTGCAGCAACACCAGGCCACCGAAAGCGTCGAGCGGCCAGAAGATGCGCTCGGATCTGGCCAATTCACGGGCCACGAACTTGTCGAGGTGGCCCGTGCTCAGCAGATGCGCAGCGTAGTCGCGCAAGAGGTAGTCCATTGTGACCGGGTCGCCACGTCCGTAAGCGAGCGCATCGCGATAGAAGCTGGCGAAATCCGCCAGCGCTTCAGCAGATTGCTCGTCGAGCGCGTCGTCCGACATTTCATCGGGTGAATCCGATCCCGGTTTCAAAAGGGCTGCCTCGGCGGCTTCCATGAGGCGGCGGCGATAACGGTTCACCGCAAATGCCGCGTCGCTGCGCTCGGGGGCAGCCAGCAGCATCCGGCCCATCGCTTCGCGCAACTGCCAGAGCCCTTTGCCCTCTTCGTCAGCACTGACTCGAATCTCTCGCCAATCGATGCGCAGCAGCAGCGGCAACAATTCGCCGGCCCGCTGCGTGCAGTCGACGAATTCGCCGCGAAGGATCTTGTTGCGACGCGCCGGATCGTACGTGCCTGTTCCACCACCGACGTCCCAGAAAATGGTGGCGATCCAGATTTCTCTTGCAAGACGGGACGAGCGCAACATCCGGCTCGACCGACCGTCTTGTGCCATCCATGGCGCGATGACTTCCAACGCCTGCATCTTGTCGGGGGTGCGTTGCAACCACTGGAGCATCATCTCCCGCAATGGCTCATACATGGTGTGGCCCGCAGCGTCGATCTGGCGGGCCAGCTCGGCGGAACCGTTGAGCTCGGGCGTGTCGAGCAAGATGGCGCATCTCAACAGAAGCAGAGCTTGCTGGCTGGCGCCGTGCGGCCAACGGTCCTCGTCGAGCAACGACGAGAGCATCCGCCGCTTCAAACTGTGATCGGGGTCGGAGCGAGCGATCTGAGCGTAGAACTCGACGACACAAAGCGCATGCCCGCGGCGCTCGAACTCTTGTCTGGAGACCATGCTGATCGGACTGCCCTCGCGGGCACCTTCGAGCAGGAGCCGATCCGCCGCGTCCAACGCCCATTCGATCATGTCCCTGAAGTACGACTCGTCGAACGACCTTTGCCCTGCGAGAAACTCGATGACACATCTGCGCAGCGCGTTGTCAGGGTGGAAAAGCGAGTCTTGCGAAACCAGACGATCTGCAACATCTTTGATCAGCGAAGGGTATTTCTGCAGCAGCAAGTTCTCCACTTCGGCGCGGCGCCCTTGGTCCTTGAACCTGACCATTCGGACATTCCCGTCCATTTGGATCGACAGATCAACCTCATCCAGCAAATGATCGAAGCGCGACACCCAAAGCGCTGGTGCAGATTCATCTTTTTTAGTGCGCCGCCGCATCACCGAAGATTCAGCGTCGGACGACGTTGTCTCTTCGACAACCTCGAACGCCTCCTCCTCCACCGTCATGCCGTACATCGCCAAGGCGCCGAATCGGCGCAGATCGTTGTACGCGAGCCCCGATTTCGCCACACAGGCGATCGCCAGCAAGTGCTTCTGGAGTGAAGCCTTGCCGGGCGGTTGGGACAGAATGCGCTTGATCCCGACCATCCAGGGATCCAACTCGAACGCCGCATTCAAGGCGTCGTCAAACTTTCTCTTGAGTTCGCCGGGCGAGACGCCGCCCTGCCCCTCGATATAAGTACGATGGAAGTCATACGCCGCGCGGAACAAGTTGATCTCGTCCGTTCGCTGATCTCCGCGACTCAGCAGCCTGATAGCGTCCGATATCAGCGCGTCAGACTTTTCGGCTTGCAGCGCTCTGGGATCGGTCTTCCACGAAGTGGGCATCTCCCGTTGCCATCGAACCTCGTGAATCCACCCATGGTCAGCGTCGCAGGCCGTCGTTGCTTTGTCGTAATACTTGAACTCCTGGCTTTGAACGTGTTCGACGACCAGCACCAGCCTTGCCGACCGCGCACGGAGCGAAGCCTCAAGTTCCTGAAATCGTGGCGTGGATGTCATCAACAGTCCGAGCAAGTCCTTCGGGCCCGCGGACAAGGCACGGGTTTCGGAGCGCGCCCAATACAGCGTCCCGGCCTGAACTTGCCGCACATGATTTAGCAGCCCGTCGATGTCTCCATTGATCGTTGAGCCGTATTCAAGTATGTCGATGCAATCAAATTCCTTGAAGGCTGAAGCTTCTACCGCGCAACACGCAATATGTTCGGCTTCGAAACGAGAACAGATGCAAATGATGTGAGAACGCGACCAAATCGCCTTGATGGCATCGCGCGTAGCAGAGGTCGGCTCCCAAGCCTTCACTCGATTCCGCGGTCGCTTGCGAAACTCTTCCAGCTCATCGGACTTGTCACGGCGATACGGGCCTTGGTCGCCACCAGGGCTTGGATCAGGTTCGGCCGAAGCTCCGTCCGACGCCGGGCGTGAATCCGCAGGACCTGTCGAGGCGTCACCGGCGCTTGTCCCGGCAATCGGCTGGATGACCGCAGGCGCTGGTTGGGGTGCTGCCTGCGCACCACTGTCCGGACCTGCCGGATCGGTCATGAACCTGCCCCCTCGAAATAGTCCAGCACCAGTCGAAACCCGACCCAGTCGACCCGAATGTGCGGGTGCAGATTGCGCCAGTGCCCACGGTTGCCGATGACGCCGTCCGAAGACATGTCGTCGATCACCCATTCCATTGCCTCGGCAGGTGGCGGCCGCACCCGCCAAGCATTCGGCCGCACGTCGCGCAACCACAGCCCGCCAGACGCCGACGCATCGCTCGGCGCTCGTCCGCTGCCTGCACTGACGCCCATCCACCATTCGGCAAGCGTCGGAAGGCGCCAGCGCAGGCCGGTGCGATCGCTGAGGTCACATGCAGCGCGCTCGGCATCCTGCCGTGAAACCTTGGTTGCCATGACTTCGCGCGGATCGTCTTCTTCGTTGCGTCGCTGACCCGCTTCGGTGGTGTCGAATGCGCTGCACATCAAGGCCACGGGCCGCGCGACCTCCAGCAGACGCCCATCCGGAAAGCGCACCACCCCCGTGGGCACCCAGGCCAGGCGCCGCATGTCCATGCCCGTCATTGCGGGGATGACGCGTTCAAGCTCCGCACTCCGGCGTTTCAGCGTCGCAGCGTCTGTTTCTCGATCAGGCGGGACCGAGCAAGGCGAACTGCCCCAGGCCGCATGGAGCCGTCCGAGCAGTTCGTGCGCACCGGCGCGCGTCACCGGCGCTGGCGTGTTGAAGGCCGAGCCCCACGCGGGGCCGAAGAAATCGTCGACCAGTCTTGGATGGCTTTTCAGACGCAGGCACAGATCCCCCGATTCGGACGCATCCCAAGTCGAGAACGCGATGCCCCGGTCCCTGAGGAGTTGCTTCTGCTTCGCTATTTCATCGACCAGCGTCTTGCTTTGAAGCGACACGGTGACGCACAGGACGAAATGCTTGATCTCGGTCGCAAACTTGCCCTTCAGCAGGGTGTCGACCGCTTTCCTGATGTCAGGGGCCGAGAAGCTCTGTACCCGCTTGCATTGGTAGCACGCGAGATCGTTGCTTTTGCCGTCTCGCGCAATGATGTCGATGCCGTATTGCGCTTCTCCGGGCGTTCCGTACCGGAGCGCGTCCTCGATCGTGGCGTCCTTGCGCACCAACTGGTACACCAAGCTCTCGAACGCGTTCCACTCGATTGAGGCAAAAGGAAGGGCCTGTGCGCGGGAGCGAACAGGGGGATCGACGCCCTGTCGGTTGGGCTCGTGGCCTGCCAGCTTCTTGATTTCCGCGTTCTCAGGAGCCACTCGACCTCCGACAGAATGAGGTCACGAAGCTACAGTATCGCTGGGAGCTTGTGAACAGCTATCCGCCTGTACCGGCCGATTTTTTCATGTCGGCACGCGCCGAGAGCAGTGCGCGGCGAGCGATCCGCTGGCGAACCCGCCTCGAACGCTACGAGCCGCGCTGCGACCGAATCACTCCCACTCGATCGTCGCCGGCGGCTTGCTCGACACGTCGTACGTCACCCGGTTGATCCCACGCACCTCGTTGATGATTCGCCCCGACACTTTCTTGAGCAGCGCATAGGGCAGTTCGGCCCAGTCGGCGGTCATGAAATCGCTGGTTTGCACGGCGCGCAGGGCGACCACGTAGTCGTAGGTGCGGCCATCGCCCATCACGCCCACGCTCTTGACCGGCAGGAAGACGGTGAAGGCCTGGCTGGTCAGGTCGTACCAGCTCTTGCCGGACGCTGCGTCCGTGAAGTTGCGCAGCTCCTCGATGAAGATCGCGTCGGCGCGGCGCAGCAGGTCGGCGTATTCCTTCTTGACCTCGCCCAGGATGCGCACGCCCAGGCCCGGGCCCGGGAAGGGGTGGCGGTAGACCATCTCGGGCGGCAGGCCGAGCGCCACGCCGAGTTCGCGCACTTCGTCCTTGAACAGGTCGCGCAGTGGCTCCAGCAGCTTGAGCCCCAACTGTTCAGGCAGGCCGCCGACGTTGTGATGGCTCTTGATGGTGACGGCCTTCTTGCTCTTGGCGCCGCCCGACTCGATCACGTCGGGGTAGATGGTGCCCTGGGCCAGCCACTTCGCGCCCTTGGCGCCGGCGCTGGTCAGCTTGGCGGCC
This sequence comes from Variovorax sp. KK3, assembly GCF_001984055.1. GTDB lineage: Bacteria > Pseudomonadota > Gammaproteobacteria > Burkholderiales > Burkholderiaceae_C > Variovorax. The sequence goes on along the minus strand of NZ_LYVO01000001.1, from coordinate 188,922 downwards.
TCCTGCTTGAAGATCGTGACGAACTCGCCGCCGATGATCTTCCGCTTGGCCTCCGGGTCGCTCACGCCGGCCAGCTTGCCGAGGAACAGTTCGCTGGCATCCACCCGGATCACCTTGGCGTGCAGCTTGCCGACGAACATGTCCATGACCATGTCGCCTTCATTCAGGCGCAGAAGGCCGTGGTCGACGAAGACGCAGGTCAGCTGGTCGCCGATGGCGCGGTGGATCAACGCGGCGGCCACCGAGGAATCGACGCCGCCGGAGAGGCCGAGGATCACTTCCTCGTCGCCCACCTGCTCCCGGATGGCCTCCACCGCCTCGGCGACGTGGTCGCGCATCACCCAATCGGGCTCGACGCCGCAGATGCCGAGCACGAAGCGATCGAGGATCGCCTTGCCCTGCTGCGTGTGCGTGACTTCGGGGTGGAACTGGACCGCATAGAAATGCCGCGTCTCGTCGGCCATGCCGGCGATGGGGCAGCTCTCGGTGGAGGCCATCAACTTGAAGCCGGGCGGCAGTTCGGTGACCTTGTCGCCGTGGCTCATCCAGACGTTGAGCATGCCGTGGCCTTCGTCGGTGGTGAAGTCGGCGATGTCGCGCAGCAGTTCGGTGTGGCCGCGGGCACGCACCGCAGCGAAGCCGAACTCGCGCTTGTGGCCACCTTCGACTTTGCCGCCGAGTTGATGGGCCATGGTCTGCATGCCGTAGCAGATGCCGAGCACCGGCACGCCCAGTTCGAACACGGCCTGCGGCGCCTTGTCGGTGGATTCCTCGTACACGCTGGCATGGCTGCCGGAGAGGATCACGCCCTTGAGCGTGCCGTCCTTGGCGTACTCGCGCACCCACTCGTCGCTGACGTCGCAGGGATGGACTTCAGACAGGACGTGCGCCTCGCGCACGCGCCGGGCGATCAGCTGCGTGACCTGGGAGCCGAAGTCGAGGATGAGGATCTTCTGGTGTTGCATGGGGGGCTTTTCAAAAACTGAGGCAGACAGTGCGTCGGTAGTAGCTAGAAATGCAATCGGGCCGCGTGTTGTCCACGCGGCCCTGCGATTCCTTGCCTGGAAGGCAGCTCCCGGCTACTCCGCCCGATAGTTCGGGGCTTCCTTCGTGATCTGAACGTCGTGCACGTGGCTTTCGCGGATGCCGGCGGTGGTGATTTCGACGAACTCGGCCTTGTTCTTCATGTCCTCGATGGAGGCGCAACCGCAGTAGCCCATGCTGGCGCGCAAGCCGCCGGACATCTGGTAGATGATCGACACCATCGAGCCCTTGTACGGGACCCGGCCTTCGATGCCTTCGGGCACCAGCTTGTCGGCATTGGGGTTGCCGGTGGTCGATTCCTGGAAGTAGCGGTCGGCGCTGCCCTGCTGCATCGCGCCGATGGAGCCCATGCCGCGGTAGCTTTTGTAGCTGCGGCCCTGGAACAGCACGATTTCGCCTGGCGCCTCTTCGGTGCCGGCGAACATGCCGCCCATCATCACGGTGCTGGCACCGGCCGCGATGGCCTTGGCGATGTCGCCCGAGTAGCGGATGCCGCCGTCGGCGATCAGCGGAATGCCGCTGCCCTGCAGCGCGGTGGCCACGCTGTCGACCGCCATAATCTGCGGCACGCCCACGCCGGCCACGATGCGGGTGGTGCAGATGGAGCCGGGGCCGATGCCGACCTTCACCGCATCGGCGCCTGCGTCGGCCAGCGCGCGGGCGGCGTCGCCGGTGGCGATGTTGCCGCCGATCACGTCGACCTGCGGATAGTTCTTCTTGACCCAGCGCACGCGTTCGATGACGCCGGCGCTGTGACCGTGGGCGGTGTCGACCACGATGGCATCGACGCCGGCCTTGACCAGTGCCTCGACGCGTTCCTCCGTGCCCTCGCCCACCCCGACCGCTGCACCCACCCGGAGGCGCCCGCTGGCGTCGCGCGCCGCGTTGGGAAAGCTGGTCTGCTTCGCGATGTCCTTGACGGTGATGAGGCCCTTGAGCTCCCAGGCGGTGTTGATGACCAGCAGGCGCTCGAGCTTGTGCTTGTTCAGGAGCGCCTTCGCCTCCGCCGGCGTGGTGCCCTCCGACACGGTGATCAGGCGTTCGCGCGGCGTCATGATCTCTGTGACCGGCACGTCGTAACGGCTCTCGAAGCGCAGGTCTCGGTTGGTCACGATCCCGACGACCTTGCCGCCGTCGACCACCGGGAAGCCCGAGATGCCGAGTTCTTCAGACAGCTGCAGCACCTGGAACACGGTGTGGCTGGGCGTGATGACGACCGGATCGCGCAGCACGCCCGATTCGTAGCGCTTCACCTTGGCGACCTGGGCGGCTTGCTCGGCCGCCGTGAGGTTCTTGTGAACGATCCCGATGCCGCCCTCTTGCGCCATGGCGATGGCAAGGCGGGCTTCGGTCACGGTGTCCATAGCCGCGGAGACGAGCGGCAGGTTCAGCGTGATGTTCCGGGAGAGCTTGGTGGCGAGGGAGGTGTCCTTGGGCAGGACCTGGGAGAAGGCTGGCACCAGCAACACGTCGTCGAAGGTGAGCGCTTTGCCGAGAAGGCGCATGGGTGAGGCTCCAAAAGACGGATTGTAACGATGGCCCCATGCCCGGCTGGCGCGCGGGCCCATCGGGATGTGAGCCAAACGCTGCGCGAATCTGGAAAATGCACACCCTGAAACGTTGCAAAACGTAAGGCAGCGCTAAACTGCGCCCATGAAGCTCGCGCACCTGCTCGTCATCGGATCCGCCTGCCTGTTCGGGGCAACGGCTGCCCAGGCCCAATGGCAGTGGATCGATCAGAACAACAAGAAGGTCTTCAGCGACACCTCGCCCCCGCCTGACATTCCAGAGAAGAACATCCTTCGTCGCCCTGGCCCGCCTTCGTCGGGGCGCGTCACCTTCAGTCCGTCGCCCACGCCCGACGCAGGCAACAGCCAAGCCGCGGCGGCCCCGGCGTCCGCACCGAACGCCGCCGCCGGCGGAGCGAGTGCCAAGCCCACCGGCGTGGACAAGGAACTCGCTGAAAAAGCGCGCAAGGCCGAAGAAGCCGAAAAGGCCAAGCAGGCAGCCGAAGCGCAGAAGGTGGCCCAGGCCAAGGCCGACAACTGCCAGCGCGCAAGGCAAGGCAAGGCGACGATGGACAGCGGCATCCGCGTCGCCCGCCTCAACGCAGCGGGTGAACGCGAGGTCATGGACGACAAGGCACGCGCCGCCGAAACGCAGCGACTGGATTCCGTGATCGCCAGCGACTGCAAGTAGTCGTTTTCAGTCGCGGCTCGCCGCCCTTTCCTTTGCGGACGCCTATTGCCGCTTCTTGGGTAATCAATAGCCCGGCTTGCCGCCTTTGCGCCGGCTCGCGAACAGGCCGGTGCCCCGCGCGCCCTGCTGACGAAATCGCTCGCGCCGCGCGATCTTGGGATCGGCCGTGAGAGGCCGGCAGAGTTCGATGCGATCCAGGTTCTGCACCGCGTGGTCCCAGGCCACCGCCCGCCCCCAGATGCCGGGCACCATCGCTTGCTCGTCGCCAAGCTCGGCATGGCGTGCCACAAGGCCGCTTTCGCGCAATGCATCCCGGACCGTGGCGCCCTCGGCCACGTCGACGACCGACTCGAGCACGTCGCGCTCAGCCGGCGCGTAGGCGACCGTCACGCGGGGCATCAGCTTTGGCCGTAGACGTGCTCGGCGCGCTTCACGAAGGCCTCGACCAGGTTGGAGGCGATCTTGTCGAACACCGGCCCGACCAGCGCCTGCAGCGCGAAGTTGCTGAAGCCGTAGCTCAGGTCGAGCTCCACGCGGCAGGCGCGTTCGCCTTCCTCGCCCACGGGCATGAACTTCCATGCGCCTTCGAGGTGGGAAAAGGGCCCGTCCACCAGCCGCAGGTGCACTTCGCGGCCAGGGACATGGGTGTTGCGCGTGGTGAAGCTGTGGTGAAAGCCGCTGAAGGCCAGGCCGACCTCGGCGGTCATGCCGTTGCCGTCTTGCTCGATCACGCGCGACCGGTCGCACCAGGGCAGGAACTCGGGGTACTTCGCGACGTCGGTGACCAGGTTGTACATCTCCTCGGTGCTGTACCAGATCAGGACGGACTTGTGGACTGTTTTCATGAAGTCGTATCAGGCTTCGGTCGATTGTATGGAGGCCACCGCGCCGGCTCGCGGGGCGGCGGCGCACAAGGCGATCGAGTCGGGTGCCCCGGCCCATTTCATAGAATCTCCGACCGTGTGTGCGCCAGAAGTTGAGCGGTTGCCATGCGCCCCCAACTGACGAAGCCATGGCTACCAAGAAACAAGACACTCCTTCGCGCATCGCGGACAACAAGAAGGCCGCCTACAACTACTTCTTCGAAGAGCGCTTCGAGGCCGGCATGGTGCTGGAAGGCTGGGAAGTGAAGTCGCTGCGCGAGGGCAAGGTGCAGCTGACGGATGGCTACGTGGTGATCCGCGACGGCGAGCTCTTCGTCATCGGCTGCCAGATCAATCCGCTGAAGTCCGCCTCGACCCACGTCAACCCGGACTCCGTGCGCACCAAGAAGCTGCTGCTGCACAAGGAACAGATCCGCCGCCTGATCGGCAAGGTGGAGCAGAAGGGCTACACCTTGGTGCCGCTCAACCTGCATTGGAAAGCCGGCAAGGTGAAGTGCGAGATCGCTTTGGCCAAGGGCAAGGCCGAGCACGACAAGCGCGACACCATCAAGGACCGCGAAGGCAAGCGCGAGGTCGAACGCGCGATGAAAAGCCGCAACCGCTAGAAGGAGCCCTCTTCCATGGCCGCACAACCGCTCGACGCCGAGAGCACCAACCCGCTCGAGGGCGGACCCAGTTTTTCGTTGCGCAACCGCCTGCTGCGAGCGGCCTGGAACGTCAGCTGGGCCGTGCTGGCCTCCTGGACGCCGCCGCAGATGCGCTTCTGGCGCCGCTTCCTGCTGAAGCTCTTCGGCGCGCAGCTGGGCGAGTCGTGCGATGTGCGCGGCAGCGCCAAGGTTTGGTATCCGCCCCACCTGCACCTTGCGGACCGCGCCCTGCTGGCCGAGCGAGTGAACTGCTACAACATGGCGCCGATCACGTTGGGCCAGGCCGCATTGGTCTCGCAGGGCGCGCACCTCTGCGCCGGCACGCACGACATCGCCTCGCCGACCTTCCAGCTGACGGCCAGCCCCATCACCATCGGCGCTGGCGCCTGGATCGCGGCAGAGGCCTTCGTGGGCCCCGGCGTGACGGTGGGCGAAGGCGCGGTGCTGGGCGCCCGCGCGGTGGCATTCCGCTCGCTCGACGCCTGGACGGTATACGGCGGCAACCCGGCACGGGCCCTGAAGCCGCGGGTGCTTCGACCCGAGCGTTAGAAGACCGATATTTTTTTGCGGCGCGGGAATAAACTGCAACGCCCAGGCGTTTGTGCAGCGATGGATTCACGAGCCCTCATCGACCACATCCCCAGCCTGCGCCGTTATGCGCGCGCGCTGACGGCGGATGCCTGGGCCGCCGACGACCTCGTGCAGGACACCTTGGAACGCGCCTGCCACAAATGGCAGCTGTGGATCATCGGCAGCGACTTGCGGGCGTGGCTCTTCACGATCATGCACAACGTGTTCGCCAGCCAGGCCCGGCGCGCACCGCCACGCGCCACGGCGGACATCGACGAACTGGGGCCGCAATTGCCCGGGGCCGATGGCAGCCGCGACCGTGCCATCGACCTGCAGCGCTGCCTGATGATGCTGCCCGAAGACCAGCGCGCGGTGCTGCTGCTGGTGGCGCTCGAAGACCTGTCGTACGCACAATTGGCTCGCGTACTCAACATTCCTCTGGGCACGGTCATGTCCCGCCTGGCGCGGGCACGCGTGCGGCTGCAGGACCTGATGGAAGGCGCGCCGCCGCCGGCCGCCGGGCGTCCCGGCCTGCGTCGCCTCAAGTGAAGTCGAGCGCATCGTGATGAAGCCGCCTTCAGCCAGACCACCCGACACCGACCAGGCCGGCTGGCGCGCCCAGCGCGATGCCCTGCGCCGGCTGCATCGCGACGTGCTGGACGAGCCCGTGCCGCCCTCGCTGGTGGCGGCCGCCGAACAGGTGGCGGCCCGGCAGAGCCTGCACGTGGCCTGGCTGCGGTGGGGCGGCATCGCGGCCAGCTTGCTGCTGGCTTTCGGCATCGGCTGGCTCGGCCATCTGGGCTGGTCCGCCCAGCAGAGCGCAGCGATGCTCGCGTCGGCGCCGGCGGCACGCGAGTTCGTTCATGCGGCAGCCGTGGCGCACGCCGTGTACGCGCCCGAAAAGCGCCACCCTGTCGAAGTGGCGGCCACGGAACAGCAGCACCTTGTGCAGTGGCTGTCGCGACGACTCGACCGCCCGCTCAAGGTGCCCGATCTGTCGGCGCAGGGCTACGTGCTGGTCGGTGGTCGTCTGCTGCCGGGCAGCGAGGGCGCCAGGGCACAGTTCATGTTCGAGAACAGCGATGGTCAGCGGCTGACCCTTTACATCGGCAGCCTGGACCGAAATGCGCAGAAGCCGGCGTCGGCCAGACAGGCCGACGAAACGGCGTTTCGCTATTCCGCCGAGGGTCCGGTACCCAGTTTCTACTGGATCGACCAGGGCCTCGGCTATGCGCTGACGGGCCCGCTGTCGCGGGAGGCACTGCTGGGCCTGGCCGATGCGGTCTACCGCCAGCTGTGACGACGATTTATCAACCCCAAGGAGAAAACTCAAATGAAACTGCTCAGCGCCTCGATCCTCGCGGCCGCCTTGCTGGCCGGCTGCGGCGGCATGTCCAAGACTTCATCGGCGCCGGACACGCCGACCCGCACAGCCGACGGCGTGCTGATCGGCCCGAACGGCATGACGCTCTACACCTTCGATCGCGATGCCGCCAATAGCGGCAAATCGGCATGCAACGGCCCCTGCGCCACCAACTGGCCGCCGCTGGCAGCCGCCGACGGCGCCAAGCCGATGGGCCCCTACACCATCGTCACGCGCGACGACGGCAAGCGCCAGTGGGCTTACAAGGGCTGGCCGCTCTACTACTGGACCAAGGATGCGAAGGTCGGCGACCGCACGGGTGACGGCGTCAACAACGTCTGGAAGGTCGCGCGGCCCTGATGGCCGCCGGGGCGCTGCGCTCAGCAGTGCCCCTTCTTGGCTTGCCCAGGGGGGCAGTGGTAGCCGCCATGACGGTGGTCATCGCGCCCGTGGCGATGATCGTCGTGGCGGTGGTGGCGATCCTCGAAATCACGCCCCCCGTGCCTGCGCTTGCCCGAATGCTTCCAGCCCGGCTCGACCCAGCGCCAGCCTCCGTCGGCACGCACCCAGCGCCCCGGCGCATATGCATAGTCTGGCCGCGACCGCTCCCAATACCCACGGCGCCACGCATAGGCGTTTTCATTCCACTGCCAGTGGCCGGGCGCCCAGACGTAGCCCGCGCGAGGCGCCGGCACGACCTCGTAACGCGGCGCGGGCGGCGCCACGGTGACGATGCCCGGGACGTTGATGTGCACCTGCACCTGGGCCGAACTGCCCATGGAGGTCGTGGCCGCCGCTGCAGCCAGCACGAGAGCGAAAAGTCGCATCGGGAATTCCTGTCGAAACAAAGTACGGATCAAGGCCCACCCAGAACGCGCCGAAGAAACGGCGCGAAGTCGGTGAAACCCCACGTTAGTGCGGGCCGGGCACCGCAACCGCTGCTGCGGCGCGCCGGCCGCGCAAGCCCAGCCATTCATTGAACACCAGGGCACCGATCACCATCGCGCCCCCGGCCAGCACGCTCGGCGCAGGCTCTTCACCCGCGCCCAGCCAGGCGAACGCGATGCCGAAGATGATCTCGAGCAGTGCCAGCAGCGCGACTTCGGGCGCCTTGAGCACCCGCGCGCAGAGCACCGATAGCACGCAGGGAATCGCGAGCTGAAACACGCCCAGGAAGGCCAGCAGGCCGACGTCGTGCGCATTCGCCTGAAACGGCCATGCGAGGGGGAGCGTAAAAAGCGAACACAGGGCGGCGCCGATCAGCACCGAAGGCACCAGGTCCACGTCATGCCCCTTGCCATGGGCGTGCTGCACCACGGTCCAGTTGCAGGCGCCGGCCAGCGGCACGCAAAGCGCCACCAGCGTCCCCGCCAGCACGCCCTGGTCGCCGTGGCCGAGTTGGGTACCGTACATCCAGCCGATGCCGATGCCGGCCACCACGATCGCAAGCCAGGTCCGCAGGGGGAGCCGGTGCCCGATGAAGACGCGCGCGGCCAGCGCGGTCAGCAGTGGCCCCAGCGCCATCGTCACCAGCACATTGGCCACGCTGGTCAAGGTGAGCGCGACCATGAACGCAGTGAACATCACACCCCAGCAGACGCCGGAGATCCAGAGCGCCCGGCCGCCCGAGCGGATGCTGCCGAAAACCGCCCGGCCCTGCCAGGCCGGCAGGATCACGATCAGCGCGGCGAAGGTGAAGAAGCTGCGCCAGAACGTGATCTCGAAGCTGCGCGCGTGCTCTAGATGGCGCGTCACCACACCCGCCGTGGCCCACATGAGGGTCACGGCGACCATCAGCCAGACAGCCCGGCCGTGGGTCAGGCCCGTCCTAGACGGCGCCTTCGCGGCTGGCGCGCTTGCGCTCATGTTCCTTCAGGAAGCGCTTGCGCAGGCGCACGCTCTTCGGCGTGATTTCGACCAGCTCGTCGTCTTCGATGAACTCGACGCCGTATTCGAGCGTGAGGTCGATCGGCGGAGTGATCTTGATCGCGTCTTCCTTGCCCGACACGCGGAAGTTGGTGAGCTGCTTGGTGCGGGTGGCGTTGACGACCAGGTCGTTGTCGCGGCTGTGGATGCCGACGATCATGCCTTCGTACACCGGATCGTTGGCCCGCACGAACATGCGGCCGCGGTCGTCCAGCTTCCCCAGGGCGTAGGTGAAGATTTCGCCGTCGTCCATCGAGATCAGCACGCCGTTCTTGCGGCCGCCGATGTCGCCCTTGTGCGCCTCGTAGCTGTCGAAGATGTTCGAGATGAGGCCCGTGCCGCGCGTCAGGTTCAGGAATTCGTTGGAGAAGCCGATCAGGCCGCGCGCCGGGATGCGGTATTCGAGTCTCACGCGGCCGTTGCCGTCCGGCTCCATGTTGACGAGTTCGCCCTTGCGTTCGCCCAGCGCCTGCATCACGCCGCCCTGGTGCTGGTCTTCGATGTCGGCCGTCACCATTTCGATGGGCTCGTGTCTTTCGCCGTCGACCTCGCGGAACACCACGCGCGGCTTCGACACGGCCATTTCGTAGCCCTCGCGGCGCATGTTCTCCAGCAGGATGGTCAGGTGCAGTTCGCCACGACCCATGACTTCGAACACGCCTTCTTCGTCCGTTTCAGCGACGCGCAACGCCACGTTGTGCTGCAGTTCCTTCTGCAGCCGGTCCCAGATCTGGCGGCTGGTGACGAACTTGCCTTCGCGGCCGGCCAGCGGGCTGGTGTTCACGCAGAAGTTCATGGTCAGCGTGGGCTCGTCGACCTTGAGCATCGGTAGCGGCGCCGGGGTCGCCGGGTCGGTCACCGTGACGCCGATGCCGATGTCGGCGATGCCGTTGATCAGCACGATCTCACCGGGGCCGGCTTCCGTCGCCTGCACGCGCTCCAGGCCCTGGAAGGTCAGCACCTGGTTGACGCGGCCCTTGATCGTCTTGCCGTCCGGGCCTTCCATGACCACCACGTCCATCATGGGCTTGAGGGTGCCGGCGTTGATGCGGCCCACGCCGATGCGGCCGACGAAGGTCGAGAAGTCGAGCGCGGAGATCTGAAGCTGCAACGGTGCTTCGGGATCGCCTTCGTGCGCAGGCACGTGCTGAAGGACGGTGTCGAACAGCGCCGACATGTCCGGGCCCCATTGTTCGCCCGGCGCGCCCTCTTCCATCGACGACCAGCCGTTGATGCCGGAGGCATAGACCACCGGGAAATCGAGTTGATCGTCGGTCGCGCCCAGCTTGTCGAACAGGTCGAAGGCGGCGTTGACCACGTGGTCGGGCCGCGCACCCGGCTTGTCGACCTTGTTCACGACCAGGATCGGCTTGAGGCCCAGCGCCAGCGCCTTCTTGGTCACGAAGCGCGTCTGGGGCATGGGGCCTTCCTGCGCGTCGATCAGCAGCACCACGCCGTCGACCATGCTCAGCGCCCGCTCCACTTCGCCGCCGAAGTCCGCGTGACCGGGGGTGTCGACGATGTTGATGTGCGTGTCCTTCCACGTCACGGCGCAGTTCTTGGCCAGGATCGTGATGCCGCGCTCTTTTTCGATGGCGTTGTTGTCCATCACGGTGTCGACCACCTTCTCGTGCTCGGCGAAGGTGCCGGACTGGCGCAGCAACTGGTCGACCATGGTGGTCTTGCCATGGTCCACGTGGGCGATGATGGCGATGTTGCGGATCTGTTTGTTGCTCATGGTGTGGCTTCGATCAAAAGTGTCTGCTGTATTTCGAGGGGGTTCAGCAAGCGCCCCGGAATGAGTTCGCCGCCCTTCACGTGGGCAGTGCCGAGAAAAGCATACGGGTCCTGTCCGAAGACGGCGACTTCCTCGGCATCGGACCAGCCGCCACGGCGGCGCAGGCCCGAGAGAAAGCGTGCCGCATCTTCGGCGGCCAGCGTGACGTTCGTATGGCCGGCAAGAAGCGTCTCGGTGGGCAGCAGACATTCGAGCCGCTGCGCCTCGTCCATCGCCTCGAGCGCCTGCAGCGTCACGCACTGCGCGGCGTCGAACCCGCCCGTCGCGACGCGTCGAAGTGTCCTCAGGTGGGCCCCACAGCCCAGCGCCTGACCGATGTCTTCGCCCAGCGTGCGGATGTAGGTGCCCTTGCTGACGGTCGCACGAATGCGGATGCAGTCGTCGGGCATCGCGTCGAGTTCGAGCGAATGGATCACGACGTCGCGCGGTGCGCGCTCGACCTCTACGCCCTCGCGCGCGTAGGCGTAGAGCGGCTTGCCGTCCTTCTTGAGCGCGCTGTGCATTGGCGGCACCTGCCGGATCGGGCCGGTGAACTGCGCCCGCACGCGCGCCAGGTCTTCAGGTGCAACGATGACCGGACGTTCCTCGATCACCTCGCCCTCTGCATCGCCGGTGGCGGTGCGCACGCCCAGCCGGGCGATCGCCTCGTAGGTCTTGTCCGCATCCAGGTGCAGCTGGCTGAACTTGGTCGCCGCACCGAAGCACAGCGGCAGCACGCCAGTCGCGAGCGGGTCGAGCGTGCCGGTGTGACCGGCCTTTTCGGCGCGCAGCAACCATTTGGCCTTTTGCAAGGCCTGGTTGCTGGAGAGGCCCAGCGGCTTGTCGAGCAGCAACACCCCATGCACAGGGCGCCGCTGCACCCTGGTGCGTGGCGCGTTCATGGCTACTCTTCTTTGGAACGCGAGGCGACAGCCTGCGCAATGAGCGCATTCATGTCGGCGGCACGTTCGGTGGTGCGGTCGAACTGGAAATGCAGCGTCGGCACGGTGTGGATGTGCAAACGCTTGAAGAGGCCGTTGCGCAGGAAACCAGCGGCCTGGTTGAGCGCTTCGGTCGTCTCGGCCGGATCGCCCTTCAGCAAGCTGAAGAAGACCTTGGCATGCGCGTAGTCGGGCGTGACCTCGACCGCCTGGATGGTGACCATGCCCACCCGCGGGTCCTTCAGCTCGCGCGCGATCAACTCCGTCAGATCACGCTGGATCTGATCGGCGACCTTGAAGGCGCGATTGGGGACGGCGGATTTTCTCTTGGGCATGGCCGACATCACAGGAGACGCTTACAGCGTCCGTGCGATCTCCTTGATCTCGAAGAACTCGAGCTGGTCGTTTTCCTTGATGTCGTTGTAGTTCTTGAGCTTGATACCGCACTCGAAGCCTTCGCGCACTTCCCGCACGTCGTCCTTCAGGCGCTTGAGCGACTCGATCTCGCCGGTGTAGACCACCACGTTGTCGCGCAGCAGGCGGAAGTGCGCGCTGCGGGTGACGTAGCCCGACGTGATGTAGCTGCCGGCCACGGTGCCGATCTTCGACGCCACGAACACGGTACGGATCTCGGCCGAGCCGATGACCTCTTCGCGACGTTCGGGGGCCAGCATGCCGGCCATCGCCGTCTTCAGCTCGTCTACCGCGTCATAGATGATGCTGTAGTACTCGATGCTGACGTTGTTGCCCTCGGCCAGCCGACGCGCACCGGCATCGGCACGCACGTTGAAGCCGATGACCGTCGCCTTGGAGGCGATCGCCAGGTTGATGTCCGACTCGCTGATGCCGCCCACCGCCGCATACACCACCTGCACCTTGACCTCGGCGGTCGAGAGCTTGAGCAGCGACTGCGCGAGCGCTTCCTGCGAACCCTGCACGTCGGCCTTGATGATGATCGGCAGCGTCTTGACTTCGCCGGCGCCGATGTCGGAGAACACGTTCTCGAACTTCGCGGCCTGTTGCCGGGCCAGCTTCGTGTTGCGGAACTTGCCCGCGCGGTAGGTCGCGATTTCACGTGCTCGGCGTTCGTCGCCCATCACCATGAACTCGTCGCCGGCCTGCGGCACTTCGGTCAGACCCTGGATTTCCACCGGGATCGACGGGCCCGCAGCCTTGGTCGCCTTGCCGTCCTCGTCGAGCATGGCGCGCACGCGGCCGTAGGTCGAGCCTGCAAGCACGACGTCGCCGATCTTGAGCGTGCCGGACTGCACCAGCACGGTCGCGACCGGACCGCGGCCCTTGTCGAGTTGCGCCTCGATGACGAGACCCTTGGCAGCGGCCTCGACCGGTGCCTTCAGCTCCAGCACTTCGGCCTGCAGCAGCACCTGCTCGAGCAGGTCGTCCACGCCCTGGCCGGTCTTCGCGGACACCGGCACGAAAGGCACGTCGCCGCCGTACTCTTCAGGCACCACCTGCTCTGCCACCAGCTCCTGCTTGACGCGGTCGAGGTTGGCATCGGGCTTGTCGATCTTGTTGATCGCCACCACGATCGGCACGTTCGCCGCCTTGGCGTGGCTGATGGCTTCCTTGGTCTGCGGCATGACGCCGTCGTCCGCCGCCACCACCAGGATCACGATGTCGGTCGCCTGAGCACCGCGGGCACGCATGGCGGTAAACGCCTCGTGGCCCGGGGTGTCGAGGAAGGACACCATGCCGCGTTCGGTTTCGACGTGGTAGGCGCCGATGTGCTGCGTGATGCCGCCGGCTTCGCCCGCCGCGACCTTGGTACGGCGGATGTAGTCCAGCAGCGAGGTCTTGCCGTGGTCGACGTGGCCCATCACGGTGACGACCGGCGCGCGCGGCAGGGCCTCGGCCTCCTGCGCCGACACGTCCTCGTCGGTGAAGGCTTCGGGATCGTCCAGCGCGGCAACCACCGCGTTGTGGCCCATTTCCTCCACGATGATCATCGCGGTGTCCTGGTCGAGCGACTGGTTGATGGTCGCCATTTGGCCCAGCTTCATCAGATGCTTGATGACTTCCGAGGCCTTGACGGACATCTTGTGCGCGAGCTCGGAGACGGTGATCGTCTCGGGCACGTGCACTTCGAGCACGCGCTGCTCGACCACCGGCGCGGGTGCGCGCTCTTCCTGGCGATCGTTGCCGCGACGGCCGCGCGGACCACCGCGCCAGTTGCTGCGGCCAACGCCGCCGCTGGCATCGCCGCGCGTCTTGATTTCCTTCTTCTTGGCCGTGTCGTTGGCCCAGCTCGACGAGAGCTTGGCGGACTTGACTTCCTTGCCTGCTCCGGGGGCCGCAGGCGCCGGGGCCGCACCGGGTGCAGGCGCCACCGTGCGAGTGCCCGGCGTGGTGGCGGGCTTGTGCAACGTGCCCTTCACGCCGGCCTTGGCCTCGACAGGCTTCTCGGGCGCCTTGTGGGGCACGAGCACGCGAGCCGGCGCGTTCATCATCGCGCGGATGGCCTCGGCCTCGGCCAGGGCCTTGCGGCGGCGCTCGTCGAGGTCGCGGGCACGGGCGGCTTCCTCGTCGGCGCGGGCCTTCGATTCGGCGGCAGCCTTGGCCTGGGCAGCGGCAGCAGCCTCTGAAGCAGCCTTGGCGGCGTCTTCGGCGGCAGCCTTGCGCTGGGCTTCGGCCTGGGTTTCCTCTGGCGCTTCCGGAGCGCCTTCGGTCACGGCGGCGGCCTTTTCGGCCGCGGCCTTGGCGCGGGCGGCCCGCGCCTGCTGTTCGACCTGCTCGGCCTGCGCGACGCGTTCGCGCTCACGCGCTTCGGCCTCCTCGCGCTGGCGGCGCTTCTCGGCCAGCTCTTCTTCCTGGCGACGGATCAGTTCGGCCTGACGGCGCGCTTCTTCCTCGCGGCGAGCCAGCTCGGCCTCGTCGATGCGCGGCGCGGCGGGCGTCTCCGCGGCCACCGCGGGCGCGACCGCCCTCACCGGCTCGGGCGTCGCGGGATGACCTTCGTCGCGCTGGATGAACGTGCGCTTCTTGCGCACTTCCACCTGGATCGTGCGCGCACGGCCGGTCGCATCGGCCTGCTTGATCTCGCTGGTCGATTTCTTGGTCAGCGTGATCTTCTTGCGCTCGGGCTCGACCGTTCCGTGGCTGGCCTTCAGGAAGCCGAGCAGGCGCTGCTTGTCCGCTTCGGTCAGCGCGTCGGAGGCGGCCGCTTTGGGCACGCCGGCGCTCTTGAGCTGGTCAAGCAAGGTTTCGGGAGTCTTCTTGAGCTCGTTCGCGAACTCGGCGACAGTGGTACTGGACATATTGCTTTCGTGCCTCCATGACCATCACTCTTGGCCGGCGAACCAATGTTCGCGGGCCTTCAAGATGAGGTTCTTGGCTTCATCGGCGCTCTGGCCGGTGATTTCGGTGAGTTCGTCGACCGCGAGGTCGGCCAGGTCGTCGCGGGTGTGCACGCCCGCATCTGCCAGCTTCGGGATCAGGGCCTGGTCCAGGCCTTCCAGATCGCGCAAGTCCTGGGAAACGCTTTCGACGTTCTCTTCGCGGGCGATTTCCATGGTCAACAGCGCATCCTTGGCGCGGGCGCGCAGCTCGTTGACCGTGTCTTCGTCGAAGCTCTCGATCTCGAGCATTTCGGAGATCGGCACATAGGCGACCTCCTCCAGGCTGGTGAAGCCCTCGGAGATCAGGATGTCGGCGATTTCCTCGTCGACGTCGA
Organism: Variovorax sp. KK3; assembly: GCF_001984055.1. Taxonomy (GTDB): domain Bacteria; phylum Pseudomonadota; class Gammaproteobacteria; order Burkholderiales; family Burkholderiaceae_C; genus Variovorax. The sequence continues at coordinate 173,880 of NZ_LYVO01000001.1, read as the reverse complement.
GCTTCTCCATGAAGAGCTTGCGGCTGGCGTCGGTCTCGCTCGCCTGCTTTTGCGCCGACTCGTTGGCGTCCATGATGTTGATCTTCCAGCCGGTCAGGTCGGAAGCGAGCCGCACGTTCTGGCCGCCGCGGCCGATCGCGATCGCGAGGTTTTCCTCGTCGACCACCACGTCCATGGCATGCTTTTCCTCGTCGACCACGATCGACGACACGTTCGCAGGCGCCAGGGCACCAATCACGAACTGGGCCGGATCTTCGCTCCACAGAACGATGTCGACACGCTCGCCGGCCAGTTCGTTGGTGACGGCGTTCACGCGGGTGCCGCGCACGCCGACGCAGGTGCCGATCGGATCGACGCGCTTGTCGTGCGAGAGCACGGCGATCTTGGCGCGCGAGCCCGGGTCACGGGCGCAGCTCTTGATTTCGAGCAGGCCTTGTTCGATCTCGGGCACTTCCTGGCGGAACAGCTCGATCATGAATTCCGGCGCCGCACGCGACAGGATGATGGGCGCGCCGCGCAGCGTCAGATCGACTTCCATGATCATGGCGCGCACGCGGTCGCCGTTGCGCAGGTTCTCTTTCGAGATCATCTCGCTGCGGCGCAGGCGCCCTTCGACGCGGCCGGCCTCGACGATGATGTCGCCCTTGTCCAGGCGCTTGACCGTCCCGGTGAAGATCTTCTCGCCGCGCGACATGAAGTCGTTGAGCAGCATCTCGCGCTCGGCGTCGCGGATCTTCTGCAGGATGACCTGTTTGGCGGCCATGGCGCCGATGCGCCCGATCGGCACCGACTCCACCGCTTCCTCGATGTACTCGTCGAGTTCGATGTCGGGCATTTCTTCCTTGGCCTCGAACAGCAGGATTTCCTGGTCGGGCAGCTGCAGGCCGGCCTCGTCGGGCACCACGTGCCAGCGGCGGAAGGTCTCGTAGTCGCCGCTGTCGCGGTCCACCGCCACGCGGATGTCCACGTCGCCCTGGTAGAGCTTCTTGGTGGCCTGCGCCAAGGCGGATTCGACCGCACCGAAGACGACGTCACGCTCGACGTTCTTCTCGCGCGAGATCGCATCCACCAACATCAACATTTCGCGATTCATGCCACCACTCTCCTTGTTCAATCCGACGCCAATGCGTCGGGCCTGGGCCTGCGGCCCTTGAAATCCACGATCGGGGCGAGCCGCGCCTCGCGCAACTCGTCCAGGGCGAAGCCCAGCGCCTGCATCGGTGCGGGCGCGCGCTTGCTGCTGATCTTCTGGCCGGGCTTCGGCGCTGCCTTGCCGTCGGGCTCCTGGCTCCAGACGATCTGCCAGCCCTGCGAACCATCGGCCCCTGCGACCCGCTCCAGCGTGCCGCGAAATTTCTTGCGGTTGGCCGCCACCTGGCCGCCAGCGGCGGCGCCCATCGGGGCCTTCAGCGTGATGTCGATCACCTCGCCGGCGAAACGCTGGAAGTCCTGCTCGTTGCGCAAGGGCCGGTCGATGCCCGGCGACGAAACCTCGAGCCGCTTGTATTCCACGCTGTCGACCTCGAGCGCGAACTGCAACTGGCGAGTGACCTTCTCACAATCCTCGACCGTGACGAAGGCCTCGGGCGCTTCGGCATCGGAGGTGGGGCCGCTCCATGGCAAATCAATCGTGACGCGCAGCAATCCCCCCGCCGAGCGTTCGATCTCGACCAGGTCGTAGCCGAGGCCGGCCACGGTTCGTTCCACTACCTGCTGCAATGCCACGTGTCTGAAAGCGCCTTTTGTGTGTGTGTGTCCGAAACGCCGCCCGCCCGGCGTTTCTGGAAATGCGTCGACCAATAAAAAACGGGCGGTTGGTACCCGCCCGTTTGGTCGTGAGTCTCAGATTATATGCCAATCGTAGGACACGGCGAGGTTTTCTACATGGCAACCGGGCCCTGCGAGCGTCTCGCGCGCCACCAGACCCAGCAGAACAGCAGCGCACCGAGCGCCAAGACCGCCGCGGCGACCAGCAGGGGGACGGTGAACGAGCCGGTGCGCTGGGCCAGCGGTGCCGCGAAGAGCGGCCCGAGGATTTGCCCGATGCCATAGGACGCCGTCGCATAGCCGATCAACCCGGCGGCGGCGTTTCCGCGCAACCGGCGCGCGTCCCGCATCGCGAACATCGTGATCGCCGTGAACGGCACGCCCAACAGCAGGCTGCCCAGCATGAACCCTGCGATGGTCGGCCAGGCCACAGACAACAGCACGCCCAGCGCCTGCAGCGCGTAGGCCGCCGCGAGCAGCAGCCGGTTGTCCCACCGGATCGGTGCCCGCGCGCCGATCAGCGCGCCCGGCACCACGGCCAGGCCGAACAGCGGCCAGAAGAAATCGGGCCAGGGCGACCCTGGAAGCGCCTGCCGCGCGATGACCGGCAGGAAGGTCGCCGTGATGATGTAGCCGAAGCCGGCCAAGCCGTACAACGCGACCAGCCAGCGCGCGTCGCTGCGGGCCGCCGCCGGGCCAGGTGCGCCCGAAGCGCCCGCGGCATTCGGTGCCGCATCGTGCGGATGGTCGCCGTCCCCGAAGATGCGCCAGACGCCGGCCACTAGGACGACCGACAACACGCCGAAGCCGACCCACCCCACTTCCGAGCCCCATCGCCCGATCGCGCCGCCAAGCAGCCCGGTGACGGCGATGCCCAAGCCCGGACCGCTGTAGATCACCCCCTGCAGCGCCGGCGCATGGGTTTCGGCCAGCCTGCGCAGGCCCCACCCGGAGGCGTAGACGAAGGTCCAGGCGCTCACGACGCCGGCTGCCGCACGCAGCAGGCCCCACAAGCCGAATCCCTCCAAGAGCCCCATGCCCAGCAGCAGCACGGCCGTGGCGACCAGGCCGCCGCGCACCATGGTTTTCGCCTCGACCCGGATCGCCGCGCAAGACAAGGCCCCCAGAAAGTAGCCCAGATAGTTCAGCGAAGCCAGCAGCCCGCCTTGCGGCAGGTCGAGCTTGCCCTCGTGCAGCATCACCGGGAGCATGGGCGTGAAGGCGAAGCGGCCCAGGCCCATCGCCACTGCCAGCGCCACCATGCAGGCCAGCGCCGCGCGCCAGGCGTCGCGCCTGCTGTTTCCGATCATCGACATTCGCGCGGAGCCGTCTTTTTCGAATCAGCCAACCGCGGCGGCGACGAGCGTCTGGGTGTACGGGTGCTCCGGCGCATCGAGCACGCGCAGCGCCTCGCCGGATTCCAGGATTGCACCGTCCTTCATCACGATGACCTGGTGCGCCATGGCATGGATGACTTCGACGTCGTGGGTGATCAGCAGGTAGCTGAGGCCACGCTCGCGCTGCAGCCGCTGAAGCAGGCCGAGCACCTGCTTCTGGATGGTCACGTCGAGCGCGCTCGTCGGCTCGTCGAGCACGAGAAGCCGCGGGTCGACGATCAGCGCCCGCGCGATGGCCAGGCGCTGACGCTGCCCGCCCGAGAACTCATGGGGATAGCGGTCGAGCAGCGCCGGAAACTGCGCCTCGGTCAGGCCGACGTCGGCAAGGGCCGCAAGAGCCTTCGTACGCCGGGCAGCGCGGTCGAGTTCCGGAGCGTGGACCGTCAAGCCCTCACCCACGATCTGCTCCACCGTCATTCGCGGCGACAGTGACGAGAAAGGGTCCTGAAACACCACCTGCATCTGACGGCGCAAGGACCGGTCGACCGCGCCGCTCTCGCTCCAACGCTGACCGGCGACGCCCAGGGTGCCGCCGTGCGGCAGCAGGCCCAGCGCGGCCAAGGCCAGCGTGGACTTGCCCGACCCCGACTCGCCCACCACGCCCAGCGTCTCGCCGGGGCCGATGCGGAAGTCGGCGCCCTGCACCGCCACGAACTCGCCCTTTCGAAACCAGCCGGCCGGCCCGGGGCGCGACACCGGGTAGCTGACCCGCAACGCACGCGCTTCCAGCACGGCCTCGGCCGGCGCAGCAGGCGCCGCGGACAACTCGCGCGTCGGTCGGCTGTCGATCAGCTTGCGGGTGTAGGCATGCTGCGGGTCGCCGAAGACGGAAGCGACCGCCCCCTGCTCCACGATGCGGCCGTTTTCCATGACCGCCACGCGATCGGCGAAACGATGCACAAGGTTCAAGTCGTGCGTGATCAGCAGCACCGCCATGCCGTAGCGGCGCTGCAGATCGGCCAGCAGTTCGAGGATCTGGGCGCGCACCGTGACGTCGAGCGCGGTGGTGGGCTCGTCGGCCAGCAGCAGTCGAGGCTTGCAGGCCAGTGCCATGGCGATCATGGCCCGCTGCCGCTGCCCGCCCGAGAGCTGGTGCGGAAAGGCCGCGGCGCGACGCTGCGGTTCGGGGATGCCGGTGTCGGCCAGCAGTTGCACTGCCGCGTCTTGCGCCGCCCTGCGCGGCATCGCTTCGTGCAGCTCCAGCACCTCGGAGATTTGGTCGCCGACCGTGTAGAGCGCGTTGAGCGCGGTCATGGGCTCCTGGAAGATCATCGCGATCTCCTTGCCGCGAACGCCGCGCAGCGCGCGCTCGGGCAACGACAGCAGCTCGCGCGCGTCCTGGCCTTGCCTGCCTTCGCCGTTGCCTGCTAGCCGCGCACTACCCGAGACTTCGGCGTTCAACGCCAGCCGCAGCAGGCTCAGCGCCGTCACGGTCTTGCCTGACCCCGATTCGCCGACCAGCGCCAGCTTTTCGCCCTGCGCGATGTCGAAATCGACACCGTGCACGACGGTCTTGCCATTGAAGGCGACGCGCAAGTCTCTGACGGACAGCAGCATGCCGCCGTCGCGCCGACTGTCTTCCGGCCTTGCCGACCCGGCCGCGCTCATCGATCCGCCTTCCGCGGGTCGAGCGCGTCGCGCAGCGCGTCGCCCATGAAGGTCAGCAGCATCAGTGTCAGCACCAGCACGCCGAAAGTCGAGATCGAGATCCACCAGGCGTCGATGTTGGCTTTCCCCTGGCTCAGCAATTCGCCCAGCGACGGCGTCCCCGGCGGTACGCCCAACCCCAGGAAGTCCAGCGAAGTCAGCGCGAGGATCGCCGCGCTCATGCGAAAAGGCAGGAAGGTCACGACCGGCGTCATGCTGTTGGGCAGGATGTGGCGCCACATGATCTGCAGGTTGCTCACGCCGAGCGCGCGGGCGGCCCGCACGTAGTCCATCTGCCGGTTGCGCAGGAACTCCGCGCGCACGTAGTCCGACAGGCCCATCCAGCCGAAAAGACTCAGCAGGATCAGCAGCAGTGCCACGCTGGGCGCGAAGATCGCGCTGAAGATGATCAGCAGATAGAGCTCGGGCATGGAGCTCCATATCTCGATGAAGCGCTGGAAGGCCAGGTCGACCTTGCCCGCGAAGTAGCCCTGCACCGCGCCGGCAGCCACGCCCAGCACCGTGCCGATGGCGGTCAATGCAAGCCCGAACAGCACGCTCACGCGAAAGCCGTACAGCAGCTGTGCGAGCAGATCGCGGCCCCGGTCGTCGGTGCCCAGCCAGTTGTCGCGCGTGGGTGCGGCCGGGCTCGGCGACTTGGCGAAGTAATTGAGCGTCTTGGGCCCGTAGGTGTTGGGCGCGTACAGCGCCCAATTGCTGCCCTGCGTGATGCGCTCGCGAATGAACGGATCGAGGTAATCGGCCGGCGTCTCGAAGTCGCCGCCGAAGGTCTTCTCGGAATAGTCGCGCACCACGGGGAAGTAGTACTGCCCTTCGTAGCGAAGCACCAGCGGCCGGTCGGTCGACAGCACCTCGGCGAAGAGGCTCATCACCACCATCACGCAGAACAGGATCAGGCTCCAGTAACCCAACCGGTTGCGCTTGAAGCGCAGCCACGCGCGCCGGCCGGGGCTGAGGCCCGCGGCCCGCGGCTCCGCGCCTGTGCGGGCCGGCTCCGACGATGGCGGCAGCGGCACCGTGCCCAGCTCGGGCCGCACCTGGGGAGGGGCCGTGGAATCAATCGAACTTGACACGCGGATCCACCCACACGTAGCTGAGGTCGCTGATCAGCTTGGTCGCCAGGCCGATCAGGGTGAAGAGGTAGAGCGTGCCCAGAACGACCGGGTAGTCGCGCCGGATCACGCTCTCGTAGCCCAGCAGACCGAGTCCGTCGAGCGAGAACAAGGTCTCGATGAGCAGCGAGCCGGTGAAGAAGGCACCGACGAACGCGGCCGGAAGGCCCGTGATGATCGGGATCAGCGCGTTGCGGAACACGTGCTTCCACAGCACCTGCCGCTCGCCCAGGCCCTTGGCCCGCGCGGTCAACACGTACTGCTTGCGGATCTCTTCGAGAAAGGCGTTCTTGGTCAGCATGGCCGTCACCGCGAAGCTGCCGATGACCATCGCCGTGACGGGCAGCGTGATGTGCCACAGGTAGTCGACGATGCGTGCGCCCCAGCTCATGTCGTCCCAGTTGGCCGAGGTCAGCCCGCGCAGGGGAAACCACTGCAGCTGTCCGCCGAACACCACCAGGAGCGCCACGCCCAGCACGAAGCCCGGTATCGCATAGCCGACGAGGATCAGCAGCGTGGTGACCAGATCGAAACGCGTGCCGGCGCGCACCGCCTTGGCCACGCCCAACGGCACAGCCACCCCATAGCTGATGAAGAAGGTCCACAGGCCGAGGCTGATCGAGACCGGCAGTTTCTCGAGGATCAAGGTCCACACGTCCTTGTTCTGGAAGAAGCTGCGACCCAGGTCGAAGCGCGCGAACTGCCCCAGCATCTGCCAAAGACGCTCGTGCGCCGGCTTGTCGAAGCCGTACAGCGCCTTGATCTCCGCCAGCCGCTTCGGGTCGACGCCCTGGTCGCCGCGGTAGTTCGAGCCGCCGGACTCGACACCGCCGGGCACGCCCGCCTTCGCCTCGGCCAGGTACTGCTCCACCGGCCCGCCGGGCACGAACTGCACCACCATGAAGGTCACGAGAACCACGCCCAGCAGGGTCGGGATGAAAAGCAGAAGCCGCTTGAGGATGTAGCCGAGCACGTGTGTCCTTGTCCTGGGGTCCTGGCGCCCTAGCGGCTTCGCGGCCTCATGGCTTCTTGGCCCACCAGGTCGACATGACCCAGTCCTCGCCGCCCGCATAGGGTGGCATCGGTGGCTTGAAGCCCAGCCGCCAGGCGTTGTAGGCCATGCGATGCGACATCAGGGTCCACTGCGGGATGAGGTAATGGCTGTGCATGATCACACGGTCCAGCGCGCGACAGGCCGGCAGCAGTTCGGCCTTGGTGTCGGCGCGAACGATGTCGGCCACCAGCGCGTCGACGGCCGGGCTGCTCACGCCCATGTAGTTGCCCGAGCTCTCTGTCTTGGCGGCCTTGCTGCCGAAGATCTCGGCCAGTTGCTGGCCCGGGTTGTGGGTGCCCGGAAAATTGATGGTGGTGATGTCGAACTCGAACTTGTCCAGCCGCTGCTGGTACAGCGCGAAATCGGCCGATGCGAACTTGAGCGAGATGCCGAGCTTCTCGAGGTTGCGCACCCAGGGCGAGACGGTGCGTACGCCGCCTTCCTTGCTGTCGAGGTACTCGAGCACCATCGGCTCGCCCTTGGCGTTGCGCAGGGCGCCGTCGCGGTATTCCCATCCTGCGTCTTTCAGCAACTGCTGGGCGCGGCGCAGGTTGTCGCGCAGCGAATGGCCCTCGCCCTCCGTGGTGGGCGGCACGGCCATCGGCCCGAAGGTGGCATCGGGAATCTTGCCGCGCCAAGGCTCCAGCAGGGCGCGCTCTTCGGCCGAAGGCAAGCCCTCGGCCGCGCAGTCGGTGTTGCCGAACAGGTCCTTCACGCGCGGATACCCGCCGTAGAACATCTGGCGGTTCATCCACTCGTAGTCGAGCGCCAGGCCCAGGGCTTCGCGCACGCGCGGGTCCTTCAGGCGATCGCGGCGCGAATTCAGCACATAGCTCTGAAAGCCGGAAGGCTGCTTGTGCTGAAACGCGTACTTGACCAGTTCGCCCGTGTCGAAGCGCCTGCCGTTCACGCGGCGCGCCCAATCGCCGGCCGAATAGAAGGTCATCATGTCGAACTCGCCGGCCTTCAGCGCCTCCAGGCGTGCCGTGCTGTCCTTGTAGATCTTGACGGTGATGCGGTCGAAGTTGCCGGTGCCGCGCTTGACGCCGAGGTCGCGCGCCCAGTAGTTCGGGTCGCGCACGTAGGTGATGTCCTTGCCGAAGCGCACTGGCCCGATTTTGTAAGGGCCGCTTCCGATGGGGATGTCCATCACGACCTGGTCGAAGGGCTTGGCCTTGCCGTTCTCCATGCCCCACTTGCGGCTGAAGACCGGCAACCCGCCCACCACCAGCGGCAGTTCGCGGTTCGGCTTCTTGAAGCGGAACTTGACGGTGCGCCCGTCGAGCACGTCGACGCCCTCCACCTCGTCGAGCAGCGTCTTGTAGCCCGGCTGGGCGAAGGGGCTGATGAGCGTGTCGTAGCTGTGCTTGACGTCGGCGGCCTCGACCGGCGAACCGTCGTGGAAGCGCGCCTCGGGCCGCAGCCGGAAAGTGGCGCTCAAACGGTCGGCCGCCACGCTGACGTCTTCGGCCAGCAAGCCGTAGCCCGATGCAGTCTCGTCCATCGAGCCTGCCAGCAACGTGTCGAACAGCATGCCGGCCAGATAGGCGGGCGCCGAACCCTTGATCGTGAAGGGGTTGTACTTGTCGAAGGTGGAGTAGCGCAGGTTGCTCACCAGACGCAGTTCGCCACCTTTGGGCGCCTCGGCGTTCACGTAGTCGAAGGACCTGAAGCCCTGGGGGTATTTCAAGTCGTCCCAAAGCGCGTATCCATGCGCAGCCCAGGCGGGCATCGCACACCAAGACAGACACAGGAGCCAGAGAACCCGCATGCGAGAATTCTGCCCAAGATTTTCACGAGGTCGCTCCATGGGCTTTCTTTCTGGCAAAAAATTTCTGATCACCGGCGTGCTGAGCAACCGCTCCATCGCCTACGGCATCGCCAAGGCCTGCCACGCGCAGGGCGCCGAACTCGCCTTCAGCTACGTGGGCGAGCGCTTCAAGGACCGCATCACCGAGTTCGCCGCCGACTTCGACTCCAAGCTGGTGTTCGACTGCGACGTCGGCGACGACGCGCAGATCGCCAAGCTCTTCGGCGACCTGTCGCAGACCTGGCCCAAGTTCGACGGCTTCGTCCACAGCATCGGCTTCGCGCCGCGCGAGGCGATCGCCGGAGACTTCCTCGACGGCCTGTCGCGCGAGGGCTTCAAGGTGGCCCACGACATCAGTGCGTACAGCTTCCCGGCCATGGCGAAGGCTGCCCTGCCCTATCTCAACGACAAATCGGCCTTGCTCACGCTGACTTACCTGGGCTCCATCCGCGCCCTGCCCAACTACAACACGATGGGCCTGGCCAAGGCCTCGCTCGAGGCTTCGGTGCGCTACCTCGCCGAGTCGATCGGGCCCAAGGGCATGCGCGTCAACGGCATCAGCGCAGGGCCCATCAAGACGCTGGCCGCCAGCGGCATCAAGGGCTTCGGCAAGATCCTCTCGGTGGTGGCCGAGGTCTCGCCGATTCGCCGCAACGTGACCATCGACGAAGTCGGCAACGTCGCCGCCTTTTTGCTGAGCGACCTGGCCAGCGGCGTCACGGCCGAGATCACCTACGTGGACGGCGGATTCAGCCAGGTGGTCGGCGGCATCGCCGAGTAGTCGGTGCGCCGGGGCCGGCAACGTGCCGGCCGGAAGTGAACAAGAAAAGCGTCAACAGGGAATCACACATGGATCGTCGAAAGCTCCTGCTCCTGGGGCCAGCTCTCGCGCTGGCACCTTTGCTGGCCACCCACGCGGCGGCACCACCTTCGCTGATGCTGGCCGACGTCTACCGCCGTGGCATGCCGCTCGCGGACTACTGGGTCAGCGAAAAATACGACGGCGTGCGTGGCTATTGGGACGGCAAGCAGCTCTGGACACGAGGTGGAGCGCTGGTCGTGGCACCGGCCTGGTTCACCGCCACATTGCCGAACGTGCCGATGGATGGTGAGCTCTGGGCCGGGCGCGGCCGCTTCGCCAAGACGGTGTCGATCATCCGCAGCCAGACGCCCGACGACACGGCTTGGCGTGAGATCCGTTTCATGGTCTTCGACCTGCCGGCAGAGGCAGGCGACTTCACGACGCGCCTTGCGGCCCTGCGCCGTCTGCTTCCGTCGCCAGCCGCGCCGTGGGCGGTGGCGGTGCCCCAATTGCGCGCCTCCACGCACGAAGACCTGCAGGCCCTGCTCGACAAGACGGTACGCATGGGCGGCGAAGGCTTGATGCTGCACCGGGGCTCGTCGACGTACCGTGCAGAGCGCTCCGCCGACCTGTTGAAGGTCAAGCCCTTCGACGAGGCCGATGCGCGCGTGCTCGCGCAGTTGCCGGGCCAGGGCCGGCACGCGAAGCGCATGGGCGCCTTGCTCGTCGAGACACCGGAGGGCAAGCGCTTCAAGCTCGGCGGTGGCTTCAGCGACGCGCAGCGAGCGCATCCTCCGGCCATCGGCAGCTGGGTCAGCTATCGCTACACCGGCACCACGGGCAGCGGCCTGCCGCGCTTCGCACGCTTTCTGCGCGTGCGGGACGACCTCGCCTCGTCCTGAGGCGCCCCGCCCAGGTTCGACTTACTTCGGCAGCAGCACCTTGTCGACGACGTGGATCACGCCGTTGGACTGGTAGACGTCCGCGGTGCTCACAGTGGCCCAACCACCGTTCTCGTCGCCGACCATGATCTTGCCGCCGCTCTGCTTGACCATGAGGGTGCCGCCGGCTGCGGTCTTGAGCGTGGCCATGCCCTTGCCGTCCATGATCTGGCTGCCGAGGGCGGAAGCGTCCAGTTTGCCCGGCACGACGTGGTAGGTCAGCACCGTCGTGAGCTTGCCCTTGTTCTCGGGCTTCAGCAGCGTGTCCACCGTGCCCGCGGGCAGTGCGGCAAACGCAGCGTTGGTCGGCGCGAAGACGGTGAACGGACCTGGGCCCTTGAGCGTCTCGACCAGGCCGGCCGCCTTGACTGCAGCGACCAGCGTCGTGTGGTCCTTCGAGTTGACTGCGTTGTCGATGATGTCCTTGGTGGCATACATCGGCGCGCCGCCGACCATGACCTGGGCGGTCGCGACGACAGCGCCGGTAGCCATCGCGACGGCCAGGGTGAAAGATGCGAGACGGTGGAACTTGCTGCTCATGATGGAATGCTCCTTCGGGGGTTGAGACCGTCGCCCGATTGGCGATGGCTGCAAGGAGTACGGCGCCTGCGCGCAATCGGATTCGCATTCGTCGCAACACTTGGAACGCATGCGATGCATAGCGTGCGATGGCGATGCGATCGCGATGCTTTGGCGCCTCGTTACCATCGCGGGCATGCTTCCGCGTCCGCTTCCGCCGAACCACCCGCCCCGCCCTGTCGACCACTCCTGCTGCACAGCGGGCCGCACGTGGCGTTGAGCGGTCCCGTCGTGCTGGCGGTGCTCTTCGCCGCGCTGCTGCACGCCGGCTGGAATGCGCTCATCAAGTCGGGGGAAGACAAGGCACTCGACACCGGTCTGGTCCACAGCGTCGGCATCCTGCTCGCCATTCCGCTGCTGATGCACACGGGGCTGCCGCCGGTGGCCGCATGGCCCTACATGGCGACCTCGCTGCTGATCCACATCGGCTACTACATCGCCCTCACCGGTGCCTACAAGCACGGCGACCTGAGCCTCACCTATCCCGTGATGCGCGGATGCGCGCCGTTGCTGGTCGCGCTCGGCAGCCTCGTGGTCATCGGCGAGGCCATCTCGACGACGGCCTGGGCCGGCATCGTTCTGTTGTGCGTCGGCGTGGTGACGCTCGGGTTGTCGCGCTCCGCGCTGAGCGATGGCCACGATGCGCAGCGCGGCAAGGCACTGGCCTTCGCACTCGCGAACGCCGGCATCATCGCGCTCTACACCGTGGTCGACGGCATCGGCGTTCGCATCGCCGGCGATGCCGTGGCCTACGTCGCCACGCTCTTCCTCTTCGATGGCATTCCGTTTCTGCTGCTCGTGCTGTGGCGCCGCCCTGGCCGCCGCCGCGACGCGCTGACGTACATGGCGGGGCGATGGAAGATCGCCCTGGTCGGCAGCGCCGCGTCGCTCGCCAGTTACGGCATCGCGCTGTGGGCCATGACGCGCGCGCCGGTGGCCGTGGTAGCCGCGCTGCGCGAGACCTCGGTGCTGTTCGCGGCCGTGATCGGCGTGCTGTTTCTGCGCGAAGCCTTCGGCTGGCAGCGCGCCGCCGGCACGCTGGTCATCGTCGGCGGCGTCGCGCTTCTCCGGCTCGGCTGACTCAGCCGGCCTTCACGCAGTCGGCGTAGTAGCGCTTGCGGCCCTTCTCGTCGACGCGCGCCACCAGGCCGTGGATGTCGGTCTCGAAGCCCGGACATTCCTTGTTGAACTCGCGCGCGAACTTGAGGTAGTCGACGATCCGCTTGTTGAACACCTCGCCCGGGATCAGCAGCGGAATGCCGGGCGGGTACGGCGTGATCAGGCTGGTCGTGATGCGGCCTTCGAGCTTGTCGATCTCCACGCGCTCGGTCTTGCGGTGCGCGATGTGCGCGAACGCGTCGCTGGGCTTCATGGCCGGCGTCAGGTCGCTCAGGTACATCTCGGTGGTGAGGCGCGCGACGTCGTGGCGCGCATAGAGCGCATGCACGTGCTGGCACAAGTCGCGCAGGCCGAGGCGCTCGTAGCCCGGCTGGGCCTGGCAGAACTCCGGCATGATGCGCCACATCGGCTGGTTGCGGGCGTAGTCGTCCTTGAACTGCTGCAGCGCCGTCAACAGCGTGTTCCAGCGGCCCTTGGTAATGCCGATGGTGAACATGATGAAGAAGCTGTAGAGCCCGGTCTTCTCGACGATCACGCCGTGCTCCGCGAGGAACTTGGTGACGATGCTTGCCGGAATGCCGGTGGGCGCGAACTTGCCGTTGAGATCCAGGCCCGGCGTCACGATGGTCGACTTGATCGGGTCGAGCATGTTGAAGCCGTCGGCCAGCTTGCCGAAGCCGTGCCAGTTGCGCGCGCCGTTCTTCGCCTTCGCGCCGCTGCGGGTTTCGCCCTGCATGATCCAGTCGCTGCTGCGGCCGATGCCCTCCTCGACGAGTTTCTCGGGACCCCAGACCTTGAACCACCATTCGTCGGCGCCGAACTCCTCTTCGACCTTGCGCATGGCGCGGCGGAAGTCCAGCGCTTCGAGGATGCTTTCTTCCACCAGCGCAGTGCCGCCAGGCGGCTCCATCATCGCGGCCGCGACGTCGCAGCTGGCGATGATGGCGTACTGCGGGCTGGTCGACGAATGCATCAGGTAAGCCTCGTTGAACAGGTCGCGGTCGAGCGCGCGGTTCTGCGAGTCCTGCACCAGCACGTGGCTGGCCTGGCTGATGCCGGCCAGCAGCTTGTGCGTGGACTGCGTGGCGAACACCAGCGACTCCTTCGGCCGCACGCGGCGCTTGCCCATCGCATGGTATGCGCCATAGAAAGGATGAAAGGCCGCATGGGGCAGCCAGGCCTCGTCGAAGTGCAACGTGTCGACGTAGCCGTCGAGCATGCCCTTGATGGTCTCGGTGTTGTAGATCACGCCATCGTAGGTCGACTGCGTGAGCGTCATCACGCGCGGCTTGACGTTGTCGGCATCGACATGCGACAGCAGCGGATTGGCGCGGATCTTGGCCTGGATGGCCTCGGGCTCGAACTCGCTCTGCGGAATCGGGCCGATGATGCCGAAGTGGTTGCGCGTCGGCTTCATGAACACCGGAATCGCGCCGGTCATGATGATCGCGTGCAGGATCGACTTGTGGCAGTTGCGGTCGACCACCACCACGTCGTCGGGCGCCACCGTGTGGTGCCACACCATCTTGTTGCTGGTGCTGGTGCCGTTGGTCACGAAGAAGCAATGGTCAGCGTTGAAGATGCGCGCCGCATTGCGCTCGCTGGCCGCCACCGGGCCGGTATGGTCGAGCAGCTGGCCCAGTTCCTCCACCGCATTGCAAACGTCGGCACGCAGCATGTTCTCGCCGAAGAACTGATGGAACATCTGGCCCACCGGGCTCTTCAGGAAGGCGACGCCGCCGGAATGGCCCGGGCAGTGCCACGAATACGAACCGTCTTCCGCGTAGTCGATCAGCGCCTTGAAGAACGGCGGCTGCACGCCTTCGAGGTACGACTTGGCTTCGCGGATGATGTGGCGCGCCACGAACTCCGGCGTGTCCTCGAACATGTGGATGAAGCCGTGCAGCTCGCGCAGGATGTCGTTGGGCAGGTGACGCGAGGTCTTCGTCTCGCCGTAGATGTAGATCGGCACGTCGGCGTTCTTGCGCCGCACTTCGCCGATGAAGTTACGCAGGTTGAGCACCGCCGGGTCGAGGTCGGGGCCGGGGGTGAACTCCTCGTCGTCGATCGACAGGATGAACGCGCTGGCCCGGCTTTGCTGCTGGGCGAACTGGCTCAGGTCGCCGTAGCTGGTGACGCCGAGCACTTCGAACCCCTCGCTCTCGAAGGCCTGGGCCAGGGCACGGATGCTGAGCCCCGAGGTGTTCTCGGAGCGGAAGTCCTCGTCGATGATGACGATGGGAAAGCGAAATTTCATGAGGCGGCTCCGGGGAGAGGCGACGGGCAAATAGGCGCGAAGTGTACGGAATTCAGATGAACCTTCTGTCGCTTTGACAGAATGGCATGAGTTCAATCAGACAAAGAGGAGTCGAGTCATGGCGAGTTCCACCATCTGGTGGCTGGCGGCAGGGGCGGCAATCGTGCTCGAGCTGCTTTCCGGTACCGTGTATCTGCTGCTCATGGGCGCTGGCTTCGCGGCGGCAGCCATCGCGGCCCATGCCGGCGCCGGCCTCGGCACGCAGCTCGTCGTGGCGGCGGTCGTCGGGGTGGGCGCCGTGCTGGTCTGGCACACCGTGCGGCGCCGGCGCCCGGCCGATCCGCCCGTCACGGCCAATCGCGATATCAATCTGGACATCGGCGAGAGCGTGTTCGTCGAGGCCTGGAACCCGGACGGCACGGCCTCGGTCCGCTATCGCGGTGCGCAGTGGACCGTGGTGCCGCGCGCCGGCACCACGCCCGCGGTGGGTGAGCACCGGGTGGCCGAGGTCATCGGCAGCCGCCTGGTCGTCGACAAGATCTGACCGTCGTCGAAGCAACAAGCACAACGAGGAATCAACTTCATGGAATTCACCATCCCTCTCGTCATCCTGGTCATCGCGATCATCGTCATCAGCCAGTCGGTCAAGTTCGTGCCTCAACAGAACGCCTGGGTCCGCGAGCGCCTGGGCCGCTACCACAGCACCATGACGCCGGGGCCCAACTTCCTGATCCCTTTCATCGACAAGGTGGCCTACAAGCACAGCCTGAAGGAAATTCCGCTCGACGTGCCGAGCCAGATCTGCATCACGCGCGACAACACCCAGCTGCAGGTCGATGGCATCCTGTACTTCCAGGTGACCGATCCGATGCGTGCGAGTTACGGCTCGTCCAACTACATCGTGGCCGTCACCCAGCTCGCCCAGACCTCGCTGCGCAGCGTGATCGGCAAGCTCGAGCTGGACAAGACCTTCGAGGAGCGCGACATCATCAACGCACAGGTGGTGGCCGCCATCGACGAAGCAGCGCTCAACTGGGGCGTGAAGGTGCTGCGCTACGAGATCAAGGACCTGACGCCGCCCAAGGAGATCCTGCATGCCATGCAGCGCCAGATCACGGCCGAGCGCGAGAAGCGCGCGCTGATCGCGGCGTCGGAAGGGCGGCGCCAGGAGCAGATCAACATCGCGACCGGCGAGCGCGAAGCCTTCATCGCCCGCTCCGAAGGCGAGAAGCAGGCCCAGATCAACAACGCCCAGGGCGAGGCTGCCGCCATCACCGCGGTGGCCGAAGCGACGGCCGGCGCCATCGAGCGGGTGGCAGCCGCCATCCGGCAACCCGGTGGCGAACAGGCGGTGCAGCTCAAGGTCGCCGAGCGCGCGGTCGATGCCTACGGCAAGGTTGCGGCCGATGCCACCACCACCTTGATCGTGCCGAGCAACATGAACGAGACCGCAGCCCTGATCGCCTCGGCCATGCGCATGGTGCAGGCCGGAAAGGCGTCGGGCCAGGCTTGAGTTCGCCCACATCCCCGCTCGAGAACGCGCAAATGCGACTGCTACAATCGCGAGCTTCGGAGCGGTGGATGAGTGGTTTAAGTCGCACGCCTGGAAAGCGTGTGAGGGTTAATAGCCCTCCGCGGGTTCGAATCCCGCCTGCTCCGCCAGATCAACTGGCAAAACAACCCGTCGATGCATCGCTGCTTGACGGGTTTTTTCATGCCCGCACGCGTCATCGACGGTCATGACGCGGCAGCACGCTACCGGCATGCCGCGTCGATCGACCGGCTTTTTCCTACGCTGCCGCGCGCCGCTGACGCCATTGCCGGCCGACGTGCCAGAGTTACGCTGCTCCAACCCATGGCGCTATCCACGTTTCTGGTCGAGGACAACAAGACGATCCGCGACAACCTGATCCCCGCTCTCGAAGACCTGGTGGGCGCACGCGTGATCGGTTGCGCGGAGAGCGAGTCGGAAGCATCCACCTGGCTCGCGGCCCATGCCGGCGAATGGCAGCTCGTGGTGGTCGACGTGTTCCTCAAGCAGGGTTCAGGCCTCGGCGTGCTGCGAACCTGCAAGCAACGCAGGCCGAACCAGCGTGCTGTGGTGCTGAGCAACTACGTCAACGCCGACATCCGGGCGCGTTGCACCGCACTGGGCGCGGACGCGGTGTTCGACAAGTCCAGGGAACTCGAAGCCTTCTTCGACTACTGCAACGACGCGAGCCGCACCACGCAATGACCGGAGCGCACGAAGCGCTCTGACCAATAAAAAAGGGCCCCTCTGAAGGGGCCCTTTGTCGTTGCGGGTCGTTCGACCTGCGCGGGATCAGCTTCCGCGCACCACGGCGATCTGCGTACGGGCACCACCCTTGTACGTGTAGATCGTCAGCGCACCGTTCTTGATGTCGCCCTTCTCGTCGAAGGCGATCGGTCCGGTCACGCCCTTGTACTGGATCTTGCCGAGTTCGGGCAGGTACTTCTCGGGCTCGATCGAGCCCGCCTTGACCATGGCTTCGGCCAGCACGTTGACCGCGTCGTAGACGTAAGGCGCATAGATCTGCACCTCGACGTTGTTCTTGGCCTTGAACTTGGTCTTGAAGTCTTCCAGCGGCTGCTTGAAGTCGCCTTCGACGCCACCCGCTTCCGCGCACACGACCATCTCTTCGCCGATGGCATCGCCGGCCAGCTTGGCCAGTTCGCCGGTGCACAAGCCGTCGCCACCCATGAACTTGACGTTCAGGCCGAGTTGCTTGACCTGCTTGAGCATCGGGCCGCCCACGGCGTCCATGCCACCGAAGAACAGCACGTCGGGCTTGGCGCCCTTGAGCTTGGTCAGGATGGCGTTGAAGTCGGTCGACTTGTCGGTGGTGAACTCGTGGCCGACGATGGTGCCGCCGGCGGCCTTCACAGCCTTCTCGAACTCTTCGGCGACGCCCTGGCCGTAGGCCGTGCGGTCGTCGATCACGGCGATGTTCTTGCCCTTGAGCGTGTCGACCGCGTACTTGCCCAGCGTGCCGCCGAGCTGCGTGTCGTCAGCCACCACGCGGAAGGTGGTCTTGAAACCTTGCCGGGTGTACTTGGGGTTGGTTGCCGAAGGCGAAACCTGCGGAATGCCGGCGTCGCTGTAGAGCTTGGAGGCGGGGATGGTGGTGCCCGAGTTCAGGTGACCGACCACGCCGTTGACCTTGCTGTCGACCAGCTTCTGGGCCACCGCGGTGCCCTGCTTCGGATCGGCCGCATCGTCTTCTGCGAGCAGTTCGAACTTGGCGACCTTGTCACCGATCTTCACGCCCTTGGCGTTGAGGTCCTCGATGGCCATGCGGGCACCGAGTTCGTTGTCCTTGCCCAGGTGGGCGATGGCGCCGCTGGTGGGGCCGACGTGACCGATCTTGACCACCAATGCATCGGCCGGAGGTGCGGCAGGTGCGGGCGCCGCTGCGGTCGGGGCAGCCGGCGCGGGTGCAGCAGGCGCTGCCTCTTCCTTCTTGCCACAAGCCGCGAGCGTGAGCGCTGCCAGCGCGACTGCAGTCCATTTCAATTGCATGAGGTACCTCCAGGTATTGGTGGATAAGGGTAAAGAAATACGGCCATTGGCCCTGCGTGCAAACCCTCAGCAAGTTCCGCGCCGCAGGCCCCGAGCGCTCCCGCGCTTGCGACCTGGCGCGCAGTGTAGCCCAAGGTTTACGGGCGAAAAGCTGGCGTTGACCCTGTGTTGTCCGAAAGCTCCCGCGCCAATGCCTCGCTGATCAACGCGCGCAACGCCTGCTCGATTTCGACGCGCAGTTTGGGGATCATGTTGTCGAGCTGTTGCTGAACAGCGGCTGACACCGCGTCGGTCAGTCGCTCTTCGAGCGACAGGTCGATGCGCTGCAGCACCCGGTGCAGAAGCTGCTCCTCGAGGCCGAAGGACTCGTCGTCCAGCAAAGCCTGGGGGCTGAGCGCGACGGCGTGCGACAGGTCTGCCGCAGGCGCTTCCGGCGCGGCTTCCGGCACTTGACCGGGCTGCTCCTCCAGCACCGCAGTGAGCGTGGGTACGAAACGCGGCGGCTTGCGTTCGGACATCAGGCGCCGCTCCCCGCGAAGTCGTGGCGCTGGATCGCATAGCCCCGGTCGGCATAGTGGCGCCAGCGCCGGCGCCCAAACTGGCGGTCGGCATCGTCGGAGCTCACCACATCGATCAGGCGCTCGAAGCGCTCGAAGCCTGCGGGCACCTCGATGCCCAGGTTCACGAGGACCTGGCGATGGGGCAGTACCGCGTCGCCGCGCTCGCTCAGCACCACCGGCGAGCGCGAGAGCTGGCCCGGCTCGCCGTCGCCGCGGCAGTGGGCGATGAACTCGGTAGGCGCGAAGGTCCAGAGGGCCTGGTCGACCGCTTCGAGCGTCTCCGCATCGGCCACCACCACCACGCGCGCACCGCGGGCGCCGACCGCCTTCCGCAACAGTCGGCAGGCGTAGCCGATCTTGTCGGGCGTGTTGAAGTGGAAGTCGATGCCAGTCATCTCGTCATGCCGCCTGCCGGGCTTTGGATGGCTTGCGGCCCTTGCGCGGCGTCGCATCGGCCGCGCCCTCGCCCACCCGCGCCAGCAGAAAGGACAGCAGCAAGCCGACCGGGCGGCCGGTCGCGCCCTTGGCCGAGCCGCCCTTCCAGGCGGTGCCCGCGATGTCGAGGTGGGCCCAGGGGAAGTCGCCCGCGAAGCGCTGCAGGAACTTGGCCGCGGTCACCGCGCCGCCGGCGCGACCCGCCACGTTGGCCACGTCGGCGAAGTTCGTCTTGAGGCCCTCGGCGTAGTCGTCGTCGAGCGGCATGCGCCAGCAGCGATCTTGCGACGCCTCACCGGCTGCGAGCAGCGCATCGGCCAGTGCGTCGTCGCTCGAGAACAGGCCGCTGCGCACGCCGCCCAAGGCGACCACGCAGGCGCCGGTCAGCGTGGCGATGTCGACCACCGCGGCAGGATTGAAACGCTTCGCGTAGCTCAGCGCGTCGCACAGGATGAGCCGCCCCTCGGCATCGGTGTTGAGGATCTCGATGGTCTGGCCGCTCATGCTCGTGATGACGTCGCCGGGCTTGATGGCACGCCCGTCGTTCATGTTTTCGCAGGTCGGGATGAGCCCCACGACGTTGAGCGCGGGCCGGATGTCGCCGAGGGCGCGGAACACGCCCAGCACGCTGGCGGCGCCGCACATGTCGAACTTCATTTCGTCCATTTCGGCCGCGGGCTTGAGCGACACGCCCCCGGTGTCGAAGGTGATGCCCTTGCCCACCAGCACGACGGGCGCCTGCTCCTTGGCAGCGCCCTGGTAGCGCAGCACGACGAAGCGCAGCGGCTCGGCCGAGCCTTGCGCAACGGCACGGAAGGCGCCCATGCCCAGCTTCTCGATCTCCTTGGGGCCCAGCACTTCGCACTTGATGCCCGGCAATGCGCCGAGTTCGCGCGCCGCTTCGGCCAGCATGGTCGGGGTGCAATGGTTGCCGGGGCGATTGGCCCATTCCTTCGCCAGTTCGACACCCGCGACCGTGGCGACGGCCTCGTCGAACGCGTCGCGCAGCGCGCCCGAATCGGCCACGCCCAGCACCACCTGCCGGATCGAACGCGGCTCGGCCTTCGATTTGGTGGTGGTGTACACGTAGCTCGCATCGGCCGCAGCACCCAGCGCGCTGCGTACACCGTGCGCATCGGTGGCTTGCGCGAAGACGATCGCGATGCGCTTGGGCTCCGACGAGCGCGACGCCGACACCGCCGCCAGCACGCCGCTGCGCACCGAACCGGGCTTGCCGTCGCCGACCGACACCAGCAGCAGCCGCGGGGCGACGATGCCGGCGGGCCGGTACAGGGCCAGCGACTTGCCGGCCTTGTCGCTCAGGTCGCCGGCCTTGCGGGCATCGGCGACGAGGCTTGCGAGAGGGTCTTTGGAAGAGAGGTTGCCTGCGGCGACGAGCACGATCAGCACGTCGCATTTTTCGGTGGCAGCCTGGGCGGTGGAGAGGGTCTTGAGTTGAAAGTCCATAATCCTTTTTTTCCCCAGACGATGTTATTCCATTCCTCCATACGCAAGGAGCTGTCGCGCAGCTTCGGGGCCACGCTGGTGGTGCTGATCACCATCGTGATGACCATGATGCTGATCCGCACGCTCGGCCTTGCTGCCAAGGGCAGCGTCAATCCATCCGAGGTCTTCCTGGTGATGACCTATACGGTGCTGGGCTACATGCCCACCATCCTGAGCCTGAGCCTGTTCGTGGCCATCGTCGGCACGCTGTCGCGCATGTACCGCGACAGCGAGATGGTGATCTGGTTCGCCAGCGGCCGCGGCCTGGCCGACTTCGCGCCGCCACTATTCCGCTTCGCGTGGCCCATTCTGCTGCTGGTCGCCGTGTTCGCTCTGGTCGGCTGGCCTTGGGCGAACTCGCAGACCCAGGGCATGCGTGAGCAGTACCAGCGCCGCAGCGACATCGAGCGCGTCGCCCCCGGCGAGTTCCGCGAATCGGCAGGCCGCCTGCGCGTGTTCTTCATCGACAAGGACTCGCCCGACAGCGCCACGGCCAACAACGTGTTCATCTCGTCCATCGAGCGCAACCGGCAGATCGTCACGTCGGCGCAGAGCGGCCGCATCGAAAGCATCGGCGACACGCGCTACCTGATGCTGAGCAACGGCCAGCGGCTCGAGCGCCCGCTGGTCCCCGGCGAGGTCAAGATCAGCGAATTCAAGACCTACGGCGCCAAGGCCGGCAGCGACATCGACGCCACCGGCAACGCGGCACCCGTGCGCGCCCGTACCACGCTGGCACTGCTGCGCGAGCCCAGCGCGAGCAACCGCGGAGAACTGGCGTGGCGCCTCGGCATGGTGCTGGCGGCCATCAACTTCGTGCTGCTGGCGCTCGGTGTGTCGAGCGCCAACCCGCGCGTGGGCCGCAGCGGCAACCTGCTGCTCGCGCTGTGCGCCTTCGTCCTTTACTACAACCTGCTCAACCTCGGGCAGAACTGGGTCGGCATGGGCCGCTACAGCGCAGGCGGCTTCATGCTGGCGCTGCACGGCGGCGCCTTCGTGCTCGCCTTGCTCTGGCTCGCCAAGCGGCATTTCAACTGGCACTGGCGATCGATCGTGGCGCGACCGCGTTCCCCGGCGCGCACCCCGACGTGAAAACCATTCGCCGATTGATCTATGTCGAGGTGTTGAAGGCCGTCGCCTTCGTCACGCTCGGCTTTCTCAGCCTGTTCTTCTTCTTCGACTTCGTCGACGAACTGCAGTCCATCGGCCAGCCCGGCACGTTGAACTACGGCGCAGTCCAGGCGCTGATGTTCGTCGCGCTGCTGATACCGAGCCATCTCTACGAGTTGCTGCCGATCACCGTGCTGATCGGCACCATCTTCGTGATGGCGCGGCTGGCCCAGAGTTCGGAATACACGATCCTGCGCACCAGCGGGCTCGGGCCCTGGCGCGCGCTGCGCACGCTGCTGGTGCTGGGGCTGGGCTTCGTGGTCCTGACCTTTGCCGTGGGCGACTACCTTTCGCCCGCTTCCGACCGGGCCGCGCAGTTGTTGAAGTCGCGTTATCAGGGCACCTACTCGATGGTCGGGTACACCGGCGCGTGGCTGCGCGAGAAGCAAGGCGACAAGTCGTACGCCGTGAACGTGGCGTCGATCGCGCGCAACGGCACGCTGCGCGATCCGCGCATCTTCGAATTCGACGCGCGGGGCCTACTGGTCTCTCAGATATTCGCCGGCCAGGGGCACGTGACGAACGGCGCCTGGCTGCTCGTCGGCGTCGAGCAGCAGCACTACGACACCGGCACCGCCGACAAGGTGCGCATCACCACCACCAAGGTGCCGGTGCTGAAGTGGCCCAGTTCGCTCACCAACGAGATGGTGTCGGTGGCGCTGCTGCGGCCGGACCGCATGCGCACCATCGATCTCTTCGAGTACATCCAGCATCTCGATGCCAACGGCCAGACCGCGCAGCGCTACGAGATCGAGTTCTGGCGCAAGGTGTTCTACCCGCTCTCCTGCCTGGTGATGGTGGTGCTGGCCCTGCCCTTCGCCTACCTGCACTTCCGGCAGGCAGGCATCACGGCCTACGTCTTCGGCGGCGTGATGATCGGCATCAGCTTCTTCCTGCTGAACAACGTGTTCGGCTACCTGGGCAATCTGAGCAACTGGTGGCCCTGGATCACGGCCGCGGCGCCAGGGTTGATCTATTCGGTGATGTCGCTCGCGGCCTTCACCTGGCTGGTGCTGCGGCGGTAGCGGCGCGATGGCGACAGGCGCGGCACCCAGCACCACGGGCATCGTCCTGCTCGCACACGGCTCGCGCGACCCGCGCTGGCGGGCACCGGTCGAGGCGGTGGCGCAACGCGTCGCCGAGCTCGCGCCGGCGGTTCTGGTGCGTTGCGCCTACATCGAGCTGTCGCAACCGGACCTCGAAGGCGCGGCGGCCGAACTGGTGTCCGCCGGGGCCGCAGCCATCCACGTGCTGCCGCTGTTTCTGGGTGTGGGCAAACATCTGCGCGAAGACCTGCCACGGCTACTCGACGCATCGCGCCTGGCGCATCCGCACGTCGCCATCACCCTCGCTCGGGCCGTGGGCGAGGAGCCACAAGTCGTCGACCTGCTGGCCCGCCTGGCGCTGAAATACTGAACTTCCGGTGTTTTCGATAGACATCGAAGGCATAATGAATTCCGAAATAAGACGGAATTTGTTATGAATCTTCACCAGTTCAAGTTCGTTCAGGAAGCGGTGCGGCGCAACCTCAACCTGACCGAGGCGGCCAAGGCGCTCCACACGTCCCAGCCGGGCGTCTCGAAGGCGATCATCGAGCTCGAAGAAGAACTGGGCGTCGAGATTTTCGCGCGGCACGGCAAGCGGCTGAAGCGGGTGACGGAGCCGGGCCATCACGTGCTGGCCAGCATCGAACTGATCATGCGCGAGGTGGGCAACCTCAAGCGCATCGGCGAGCAGTTCAGCGCGCAAGACAGCGGCACGCTGTCGATCGCCACCACGCACACGCAGGCGCGCTACGTGCTGCCGGTGCCCGTGGCCAAGTTGCGCGAGGCGTATCCCAAGGTCAACGTCAGCCTGCACCAAGGCTCGCCCGACCAGGTGGCGCGCATGGTGATCGACGAAATCGCCGAAATCGGCATCGCCACCGAGTCGTTGGCCGACTACTCGGAGCTCGTCACCCTGCCCTGCTACGAATGGCAGCACGTTCTGGTGCTGCCGAAGTCGCATCCCCTGGCGGACAAGGAACGCATCCATCTCGAAGACCTCGCGGCCGAGCCGATCATCACCTACCACCCGTCGTTCACCGGCCGTACGCGCATCGACCACGCGTTCGCGCAGAAGAAGCTGTCGCCGCGCATCGCGCTCGAGGCGATCGACTCCGATGTGATCAAGACCTACGTGCGTCTCGGCCTGGGTGTGGGCATCGTGGCCGAAATGGCCGTGCGCGACGACTCCAATGCCGACCTGGTGGTACGCCCCATGGGCCACGTGTTCGGTTCGAACATCGCGCGGGTCGCCTTCAAGCGCAGCGCCTACCTGCGCAACTTCGTCTTCAAATTCGCCGAGCTGCTGTCCGACCGGCTCGATCGCAACCTGATCGCCAAGGCGTTGGCCGGTCACAACGAGGACTACGAACTGTGAACTCGCCCGTCGCACGTACCCCGGCGTTGCAAACCAAGCTGCCGACCGTCGGCACCACCATCTTCACCGTGATGTCGGCGCTGGCCGTCGAGAAGAACGCGGTGAACCTGGGCCAGGGTTTTCCGGATTTCGACTGCGACCCGAAGCTGCTGGAGGCGGTGACGGCGGCCATGGCCGCCGGCCACAACCAGTACCCGCCCATGCCGGGCATCCTGCCGCTGCGCGAAGCGATCGCCGGGAAGATGCAGGCGCTGTACGGCCGCCGCTACGACCCGGCCAACGAGATCACCGTCACCGCCGGCGCGACGCAGGGCATCATCACCGCAATCCTCGCCGTGGTACGCGCGGGCGACGAGGTGATCGTGCTCGAGCCCTGCTACGACAGCTACGCGCCCAACGTCGAACTGGCCGGCGGCACCGTGGTGCGCGTGCCGCTCACGCCGGGCAGCTTCAGGCCCGACTTCGACAAGATCGCCGCCGCGATCACGCCGCGCACGCGCGCCATCATCGTCAACACGCCCCACAACCCGAGCGCCACGGTGTGGACCGAGGCCGAGATGCGCCGCCTCGACGAGTTGCTCGCGCCGACCGACGTGCTGGTGATCAGCGACGAGGTCTACGAGCACATGGTCTTCGACGGCGCGATTCACCAGAGCGCCGCGCGTTTTCCGGGCCTGGCGGCGCGCAGCTTCATCGTCAGCAGCTTCGGCAAGACGTACCACGTGACCGGGTGGAAGGTGGGCTACGTGGCTGCGCCGGCCGCGCTGAGCGCCGAATTCCGCAAGGTGCACCAGTTCAATGTGTTCACCGTGAACACGCCCATGCAGCACGCGCTGGCACGCTACATGGCCGATCCGGCGCCGTATCTGGAGCTACCGGCCTTCTACCAGCGCAAGCGCGACCTGTTCGCCGAGGGCCTGGCCAAGACGCGCTTCAAGCTGTTGCCGAGCGCCGGCACCTACTTTCAGTGCGTGGACATCCGCGAGGTCAGCGACCTGGGCGAAGCCGAGTTCTGCCAGTGGCTCACCAGCGAAATCGGCGTGGCGGCAATACCGCTGTCGGCCTTCTACGCCGAAGGCTTCGACCAGCGGGTGGTGCGCTTCTGCTTCGCCAAGAAGGACGACACCCTGCGCAGCGCGCTCGACCGGCTGGCCAAGCTCTGACGCCTCGACGCGGCGAAGCCGGGCCCGCGCCCTCCGCGTACCTTCTGACACAAACGGTAGGAGAGTCCTGACCGCCGGAGGGCGCGCGTTCCGGCGCTCCGGCGCCGCAGCGCCGCGGACCATCAAGGCTTCGGTACACAAATAGCCAAGGAGAAACTCCATGCTCTCGACAATCCTGCTGGTCGTCTTGATTCTGCTGCTGGTCGGCGCCCTGCCGAGCTGGGGCTACAGCCGCAGCTGGGGCTATGGCCCGAGCGGCGGCCTGGGACTGGTCGTGTTGGTCGTGGTCGTCCTGCTGCTCATGGGACGCATATAGCGCAAGCGATCGACCATTGAAGAAAAGTCCACCGAGGTGGACTTTTCTTCGTCCGGCCGCTTCGTTCGGCTGGCGATGCCTCACCCGTGCAGTTGAGCCCACAGCTTGTCGAGCCGCTTGGTGCTCACCGGTTGCGGCGTGCGCAGCTCCTGCGCGAAGAAGCTCACGCGCAATTCTTCGAGCAGCCAGCGCAGCTCTTCCATTCGTTCGTCGACCGCACCCTTCCGTTCGGCCACCAGGCGCCAGTAGCGCTGCTCCTGCGGCCGTAGTTCCGCGAGGCGCTGACTGTCGCGGGCAGGGTCGGCACGCAGCTTGTCGAGGCGCAGCACGATGGCCTTGAGGTAGCGCGCGAAGTGCGCCAGCCGCGGCCATGGCGTGTCGGCGACGAAGCGCTTGCCTACCAGCCGCTGCAGTTGCTGTGCCGCGTCGGCCGTCGCGTCGGGCTGGATCTTGGTGTCCTTGATCTTGCGTGCGGCCAGCACGTATTCGGCAAGAACGCTGCCGGCGAGCCGCGCGACCTCGTTGGCGATCAGGGTCAGGCGGCCGCGGCCTTCGTCCACCCGGCGCTCGAAAGCCGCCCGATCGGTGGGCAGGGGCTCCTGCAGAAAGGCGCGGTCAAGAGCAACCTCCACAACCTGCGCGCGCAGTTCCTCGGCAGTGCCCAGCGGCATGTAGGCAACCGCCATCTTCTGCAGATCGGGGATGTTCTTTTCGAGGTACTTGAGCGCATCCTTGAGCTGCAGCGCAAGCAGCCGGCGCAAGCCGGCACGGTGCTTGGCGGCGGCCACGGCAGGCTCGTCGAAAACTTCGATGGTGACCGCGTCGCCGGCATCGACCAGCGCCGGGAATCCGATCAGCGACTGCGCACCGCGACGGACCTCCATCAGCTCCGGCAGTTCACCGAAGCTCCAATCGGTGTAGCGCTGTCCGGCGGGAAGTGCGGCGGGCGTGTCTGCTGCCTTGATGGCCGGCCGCGGCGCGTCACGCGTCGCTCCGGCCGGCGCCGTCTCGACGCCGGCGCGCACCTGCAAACCCGCCAGCGCCTGGAAGGCGCCACGTGCCTGAGACCCCAGTTCGGATTTCAGCGCGCCGAGGTTGCGGCCCATGCCCAATTGGCGGCCGTGTTCGTCCACCACGCGCAGGTTCATGAACAGGTGCGGAGGCAGCATGTCGAGCTTGAAGTCGGTGCGCTTCACGTCCAGGCTGGTTTCGTCGCGCACGCGCTTGAGCAGCACCTCGGTCAATGACCCTTGACCGAATCGCTCGGGCAGCGACAGCTCGGCGGCCAGGCGCGCGGCCGACTCGGGCAAGGGCACGAAGCGGGAGCGCGGCCGCTGCGGCAGGCTCTTGAGCAGCGCCTGCACCTTGTCCTTGAGCATGCCGGCGACCAGCCATTCACAGCGCTCTTCGCTCACCTGGTTCAACACGAAGAGCGGTACGGACACGGTCAGGCCGTCCTTGGGATCGCCGGGCTCGTGCAGGTAGGTGGCCGCGCAGTCCACGCCGCCGAGGCGCAAGGTGGGCGGAAACGACTGCGTCGTGATGCCGGCCGCCTGGTGCCGCATCAGCTCCTCGCGCGCCAGGTACAGCAGCCTCGGTGCGTCCTTCGAGGCCTGGCGGTACCAGCTTTCGAAGGCATGGCCGCTCGCCACGTCAGGCGGCAGCTGCGCGTCGTAGAAGGCGTAGATCAGCTCCTCGTCGACCAGCACGTCCTGCCGGCGCGACTTGTGCTCCAGGCCTTCGACTTCGCGCACCAGCTTTCGGTTGGCCGCCAGGAACGGCAGCCGGGTTTCCCATTGCCCGCCGACCAGCGCCTCGCGAATGAAGATCTCGCGCGCAGCGACCGGATCGATCCGGCCGAAATCCACACGGCGCCCGCTGTACACCACGAGCCCGTACAGCGTGGCACGCTCCATCGCCATCACCTGCGCGCCCTTCTTCTCCCAATGCGGGTCGAGCAGCTGCTTCTTGAGCAGGTGGGCCGCCACCTGTTCGAGCCACTGCGGCTCGATGTTGGCGATGCCGCGGCCGAAGAGACGTGTGGTTTCCACCAGCTCGGCACAGACGATCCAGCGCCCGGGCTTCTTCTTGAGATGCGCGCCCGGATGGCGATGGAACTTGATGCCGCGCGCACCCAGGTACGCCTCTTCCTCTTCCATCTTCCAGCCCACGTTGCCGAGCAGGCCGGAAAGCATCGACAGGTGCAGGCTCTCGTAGCCCGCGGGCGCGCTGTTGATGCGCCACTTGTGTTCGGTCACCACCGTCAACAGCTGCGAATGGATGTCGCGCCACTCGCGCACGCGGCGGATGTTGATGAAGTTCTGGCGCAACAGCTGCTCGTATTGGCGGTTGCTGAGTTTGTGGGTATCGCCGTGGCCGCCGCGTGCATCGCGAATCCACTGCCACAAGCGCAGATAGCCGCTGAACTCGCTCTTCTCGTCGTCGAACTTGGCATGCGCCTGGTCGGCCTGCTGCTGCGCCTCGAGCGGCCGGTCGCGCACGTCCTGCACCGACAGGGCACTGGCGATCACCAGAACTTCCTCGAGCGCACCGCGCGTGCGCGCCTCCAGGATCATGCGGCCGACCCGCGGGTCGAGCGGCAGCTTGGCCAGCTCCTGCCCCATGGGGGTGAGCTCGTTCGCATCGTCGACAGCGCCCAGTTCGTTGAGCAGCTGGTAGCCGTCGGCGATCGCACGCCGCTGTGGCGCCTCCAGAAACGGAAAGCGCTCCACGTCGCCCAGGTGCAGCGACTTCATGCGCAGGATGACCCCGGCCAGCGAAGAGCGCAGGATTTCCGGGTCGGTGAAGCGCGGGCGGCTCAGGAAGTCCTTCTCGTCGTACAGCCGGATGCAGATGCCGTTGGCGACGCGCCCGCAACGGCCCGCCCGTTGATTGGCCGCAGCCTGGCTGATCGGCTCGACCAGAAGCTGCTCGACCTTGCTGCGGAAGCTGTAGCGCTTGACGCGCGCCGTGCCCACGTCGATCACGTTGCGGATGCCGGGCACGGTCAGCGAGGTCTCGGCGACATTGGTCGCCAGCACGATGCGGCGGCCGCTGTGGCTGTCGAAGATGCGGTCTTGCTCGGCCTGCGACAGGCGCGCGAAGAGCGGCAGCACCTCGGCGTTGCGCAGCAGTGGCTGGTGGCTCAGGTGCTTGCGCAGATGGTCGGCCGCCTCGCGGATCTCGCGCTCGCCGGGCAGGAAGACCAGGATGTCGCCGGCATCGCGCGGATCGCGCCAGAGTTCGTCGACCGCATCGGCGATGGCATCGTTCAGGTCGTGGTCGCGCGACTCCTCGAAGGGGCGGTAGCGCTGCTCGACCGGGTACATCCGGCCCGAGACATAGATCGTCGGCGCAGGGCCCTTCGCAGAGGCGAAATGCTGCGCGAAACGCTCCGCGTCGATCGTGGCCGAGGTCACGATCACCTTCAGATCGGGTCGCCGCGGCAAGATCTCGCGCAGGTAGCCCAGCAGGAAGTCGATGTTGAGCGAGCGCTCGTGCGCCTCGTCGATGATCAGCGTGTCGTAGGCCTTCAGCAGCGGATCGGTCTGCGTCTCGGCCAACAGGATGCCGTCGGTCATCAGCTTGACCGAAGCGTCGCGCGACAGGCGGTCTTGAAAGCGCACCTTGTAGCCGACCACATCGCCCAGAGGTGTCTTTAGTTCCTCCGCGATGCGCTTGGCGACCGAACTGGCGGCGATGCGGCGCGGCTGCGTATGGCCAATGAGCCGGCCGCGCCCCGGCGGTGCATTGAGCTTGCCGCGGCCCAGGGCCAGTGCGATCTTGGGCAACTGGGTCGTCTTGCCCGAGCCGGTCTCGCCGCAGACGATGACGACCTGGTGGGCGGCGATGGCCTCCATGATCTCGTCGCGCCGCGCCGACACCGGCAAGGACTCGGGGAACTCGATGGAAAGGCGCGGTTGTGCTGGGGACTCGATCACGGCTGGCATTATGCAGCAGCGCTCACTGGTTCACAGGTTCACGTGTTTCTGTGTAAGATGGCCGCCAGGAGTGCGCCATGTCCAATCTCACCATTTCCGTCGACGACGAACTCATCAAGCAGGCTCGCGTTCGCGCCATCCAGCAGGGCACCTCGTTGAGCGCCAAGGTGCGAGAGTTCTTGCTGCAGTACGTCAATGAAAGCGACGACACGCGGCAAAAGCAGCGCGACGAAGCCACTGCCAGATTGATGGCCGCCATCGACAACGCCGCGACGCACGCGGCGCCCCAGACGGCAGACGCGGATGCACAGCGCCGCCCCCTGCGCGACGAGCTGTACGACGGCAACTTCCGCAGCCGTGACCGCGACCACGACCGCGATCACACCGCGACTTCACGAGCGCCCCGCTGATCGATGCCGGCGTTCTTCGACACCAACGTCCTCGTCTACTGCGTCGACCCCCGCGATGCGGCCAAGCAGGCACGTGCACGCGAGCTGGTCGCCTCTGCCAGCGCCGGCAATGCCGGCATGGTGAGCACGCAAGTGCTGATCGAGCTTTTCAGCGTGCTCACCCGCAAGCAGAAAATCCCCGAGGCCATCGCGGCGGAACTGGTGCAGGCCTACACGCTCTGGCCCGTGGTCGACAGCGACCTGAAGCTGTGCCAGTCCGCCACCGCCACGGCCGTGGAACATGGCCTGTCGATCTTCGATGCGATGATCGTGCAGGCCGCCATCCGCAGTGGCGCCGACATTCTGTACAGCGAAGATCTGCAGCACGGCCGCGAATTCGGGCCGCTGAAGCTCGTGAACCCCTTTTCCTGACACGCCGGTTATGTCCACCGTCTTCAATTTCACTTTCGTCCCGTGGTTCCGCTCGGTGGCGCCCTACATCCACATGCACCGTGGCAAGACCTTCGTGGTCGCCATGGCCGGCGAAGCCATCGCCGCCGGCAAGCTGCCGAGCATCGCGCAAGACCTGGCGCTCATCCAGAGCATGGGCGTCAAGGTGGTGCTGGTGCACGGCTTCCGCCCACAGGTCAACGAGCAACTGCGCGCCAAGGGCCACGAAGCGAAGTACTCGCACGGCATCCGCATCACCGACGAAGTGGCGCTCGACTGCGCGCAAGAGGCCGCCGGCCAGCTCCGCTACGAGATCGAGGCGGCCTTCAGCCAGGGCCTGCCGAACACGCCGATGGCCGGATCGACCGTGCGCATGATCTCCGGCAACTTCATCACCGCGCGTCCCGTGGGCGTGGTGGACGGCGTCGATTTCCAGCATTCCGGCCTGGTGCGCAAGGTCGATGCCGCGGGCATCCGCCGCGGCCTCGAATTCGGCGCGATGGTGCTGATGTCGCCCTTCGGCTTCTCACCGACCGGCGAGGCGTTCAACCTGACGATGGAAGAGGTAGCGACCAGCGTGGCGATCTCGATCCAGGCCGACAAGCTGATCTTTCTGACCGAGGTGCCGGGCATCGCGCAAGATCCGACGATCCCGGTCGGCGAAGACAACCCGATCGACACCGAGCTTCCGCTCGACAGCGCGCGCAAGCTGCTGGCCTCGCTTTCGCCCGCGCAGCGCCCGAGCGACACCGCTTTCTACCTTCAGCACTGCGTGAAGGCCTGTGAGGCCGGCGTGGAGCGCAACCACATCATTCCCTTCGCGGTCGACGGCTCGCTGCTGCTGGAGGTGTACGTGCATGACGGCATCGGCACCATGGTGATCGACGAAAAGCTCGAATCGCTGCGCGAGGCGACGGCCGACGACATCGGCGGCATCCTGCAGCTGATCGAGCCCTTCGAGCGCGACGGAACGCTGGTCAAGCGCAGCCGCACCGAGATCGAGCGCGACATCGGCCAGTACAGCGTGATCGAACACGACGGCGTGATCTTCGGCTGCGCCGCCTTGTACCCCTACCCGGAAGCGAAGACCGCGGAGATGGCGGCCTTGACCGTGTCGCCGCAATCGCAGTCGCAAGGCGACGGCGAGCGCATCCTCAAGCGCATCGAACATCGTGCCAAGGCCAGCGGCCTGGACAGCATCTTCGTGCTCACCACCCGCACCATGCACTGGTTCCTCAAGCGCGGCTTCCAGCAGGTCAACCCCGAGTGGCTGCCCGAAGCGCGCAAGCGCAAGTACAACTGGGACCGCAAGAGCCAGGTGCTGGTGAAGAAGCTTTGAACATCGACGACGCGACATCGACGACATGAATCCCCTGCTCTCCAAGCTGCAACCGTATCCTTTCGAGCGCCTGCGCCGCCTGTTCGCCGAGGTCACGCCGAACCCGGCCTTCGCGCCGATCAGCCTGGGCATCGGCGAGCCCAAGCATCCGACCCCTGCTTTCATCAAGGAAGCGCTGACGGCTGGCCTCGGGCAACTCTCCGCGTATCCGGCCACCGCCGGTGACCTGAAACTGCGGCAGTCCTTCACCGGCTGGCTGCAGCGCCGCTACGCGCTCGAACTCGACCCTGCCACCCAGGTGCTGCCGGTCAATGGTTCGCGCGAGGCATTGTTCGCCCTGGCACAAACGGTCATCGATCCGTCGAAGTCGCCCGCCCCGGTGGTGCTGTCCCCCAATCCCTTCTATCAAATCTACGAGGGCGCCGCTCTGCTCTCGGGCGCGGAGCCTTACTACGTGCCGAGCGTGCCGGCGCGCAACTTCGCGGTGGACTGGGACAGCGTGCCCGGCGACGTGTGGGAGCGGACACAGCTGGTCTTCGTCTGCTCGCCCGGCAATCCCACGGGTGCCGTCATGCCACTCGACGAGTGGAAGAAGCTCTTCGCGCTGTCGGACCGCCACGGCTTCGTGATCGCGGCCGACGAGTGCTACAGCGAAATCTACTTCCGCGACGAGCCGCCGCTCGGAGGCCTGCAAGCCGCAGCCGCACTGGGCCGCGGCGACTTCCGCAAGCTGATCGCACTCACCTCGCTGTCGAAGCGCAGCAACGTGCCCGGCTTGCGCAGCGGCTTCGTGGCGGGCGATGCGTCGATCATCAAGTCGTTTCTGCTCTATCGCACCTACCACGGCAGCGCGATGAGCGGCGCCGTGGCCGCCGCCAGCATCGCGGCCTGGGGCGACGAAGCGCACGTGGTCGACAACCGCGCACAGTACCGCGCCAAGTTCGCCGCCGTCACGCCGGTGCTCGAGCAGGTGCTCGACGTGCGCCTGCCCGATGCCAGTTTCTACCTGTGGGCAGGCGTGCCGGCCGCCTGGCAGGGCGACGACCAGGCCTTCGCCCGCGAGCTCTACGCTCAATACAATGTCACCGTGCTGCCCGGCAGCTACCTCGCGCGCGACGCCGGCGGCACCAACCCGGGCCGCGGGCGCATCCGCATGGCGCTGGTCGCCGACACCGCCGAGTGCACCGAGGCCGCACAGCGCATCGTGAACTTCATCCAGAACCGAGCTCATTCATGACCCAGCAACTCCAGCAGACCATCGACGCCGCGTGGGAAGACCGCGCCAACATCTCCGCCACCAGCGCCCCGAAAGAGGTGCGCGACGCCGTCGAGCATGTGATAGCCGAGCTCAACAACGGCCATCTGCGCGTCGCCACCCGCGAGGCCGTGGGCCAATGGACCGTGCACCAGTGGATCAAGAAGGCGGTGCTGCTGTCCTTCCGCCTGCGCGACAACGAGCAGATGCAGGCCGGCGCACTGGGCTTCTACGACAAGGTGCCGACCAAGTTCTCGCACCTGTCGGCCAACGAACTCAAGGACGCCGGCGTGCGCATCGTGCCGCCGGCCGTCGCACGCCGCGGCAGCTACATCGCCAAGGGCGCGATCCTGATGCCTTCCTACGTCAACATCGGTGCGTACGTGGGCGAAGGCACCATGGTCGACACCTGGGCCACCGTCGGCTCCTGCGCCCAGATCGGCGCCAACGTCCACCTGTCCGGCGGCGTCGGCATCGGCGGGGTGCTCGAGCCCCTGCAAGCCGGACCCACCATCATCGAAGACAACTGCTTCATCGGCGCCCGCTCCGAAGTGGTCGAGGGCGTGGTGGTCGAAGAGAACTCCGTGCTGTCGATGGGCGTGTACATCGGCCAGAGCACGCCCATCTACGACCGCGCCACCGGCGAGGTGAGCTACGGCCGCGTGCCGGCCGGCTCGGTGGTCATCAGCGGCACCCTGCCCAAGGACAACGGCAAGTACAGCCTGTACGCCGCGATCATCGTCAAGCGCGTGGACGCGCAGACGCGTGCCAAGACCTCGCTGAACGACCTGCTGCGCGACTGATCCACTGCGCCGGCCGACGACCGCTTTTACAACAACGCTGGAGGAGTGAGCCGATGAAGACGATGGAGAGAATTCTTCGCCTGATGGCAGAGCGCAAGGCATCCGACATCTACCTGTCGGCCAACTCCCCGGCGCTGATCCGCATCAACGGCAACTGCGTGCCGATCAACGCGCAAGTGCTGCCGGCCGAGGCTCCGCTGGCCCTGCTGGCCGAAGTGGTGTCGGAAGAACGCATCGCCGAATTGCAGCGCACCGGCGAGCTCAACATGGCCGTCGCGCTCGAAAGCGCGGGCAATTTCCGCGTCAGCGCCATGCGGCAACGCGGCAGCTATGCGGTGGTGGTGCGGCACATCGCCTCGGTCATTCCGTCTTTCGACGAACTCAGCCTGCCCGACATCCTGAAGACCCTGGTGATGGAAAAGCGCGGGCTGATCCTCATGGTGGGCTCCACCGGCGCCGGCAAGAGCACCACGCTGGCCTCGATGCTGGACTACCGCAACGAGAACGCCACCGGCCACATCCTCACGGTCGAAGAGCCCATCGAATTCGTGTTCACCAACAAGAAGTCGATGGTGAACCAGCGCGACGTGGGCAGCGACACGCAGTCGCTGCAGATCGCGCTGAAGAACGCGCTGCGCCAGGCGCCCGACGTGATCCAGATCGGCGAGATCCGCGACCGCGAAACCATGACGGCCGCCATCGCCTACGCCCAATCGGGCCACCTGTGCGTGGCCACGCTGCATGCCAACAACAGCTATCGCGCACTCAATCGCATCCTGAGCTTCTATCCGGTCGAGGTGCGCCCCACCCTCCTCAACGACCTGAGCGGTGCGCTGCGCGCCATCATCGCCCAGCGCCTGCTGCGCACGCCCATCGGCACCCGCGTGCCGGCGCTCGAGGTGATGCTCAACACCGCGCTGGTGGCCGAACTGATCGGCAAGGGCGACTTCTCGGGCGTCAAGGAAGCGATGGAACAGTCGATGGCCGAAGGCTCGCAGACCTTCGAAGAAGACATCGCCCGCCTCGTCATCGAAGACCGCGTCACCCGCGACGAAGGCTTGTCGCAGGCCGACTCGCCGACCAATCTCATGTGGCGCCTGCAGAATCGCAACGCCGCACCACCGCCGCGCAAGGACGAGCGCGCCCTGCTCGATCAGCCCGACGAACCCTCCTTCACGGACATCACGCTCGACGTCCGACATTAGCCTTTCCTTCATGTCTCGCACGCTCCTGCTCGCCGAACAACTGATCTCCCGCCCTTCCGTCACGCCGGACGATGCGGGCTGCCAGCAGATCCTCGGCGAGCGGTTGGCGCGGCTGGGCTTTCGCCTCGAGACCATCGAAAGCGGCCCCGCGGACTTTCGCGTGACCAACCTGTGGGCGTTGCGGCCAGGCGCGGCCGGCGGCGATGCAGCCCGCACACTGGTATTTGCTGGACATACCGACGTCGTGCCGACCGGGCCGCTCGAACAATGGACGAGCCCGCCCTTCACGCCCACCCACCGCGAGGGCCGGCTCTACGGTCGCGGTGCCTGCGACATGAAGACCTCGCTGGCCGCTTTCGTCGTCGCCATCGAAGACTTTCTGGCCGCCACGCCCGATCCGCGGCTCGCGCTGGCCCTGCTGCTCACGAGCGATGAAGAAGGCCCGGCCGTCGACGGCACCGTGAAGGTCTGCGAGGCACTGACGGCGCGCGGCCAGCGCCTCGACTATTGCATCGTCGGCGAGCCCACCTCGGTGCAACGCTGCGGCGACATGATCAAGAACGGCCGCCGCGGCACCATGAGCGGCCGGCTGACGGTCAAGGGCGTGCAGGGCCACATTGCCTACCCGCATCTCGCAAAGAACCCGGTGCATGCCTTCGCGCCTGCGCTGGCCGAACTGGTGGCGATCAATGCGGCCGGCGGGTGGGATGCCGCGGCCAATCCGTACTTTCAGCCCACCAGCTGGCAGATCAGCAACATTCACGCGGGCACCGGCGCCAGCAACGTCATTCCGGGCAGCGCGGTCGTCGACTTCAATTTTCGCTTCTCGACCGAAGCCACCCCGGAGTCGCTGCAGGCTCGGGTGACGGCCGTGCTCGATGCGCATGACGTCGACTACACCCTGACCTGGACCGTCGGCGGCCTGCCCTTCCTGACCACGCCGGGTGAACTGGTCGCCGCGGTGCAGCAGGCCATCCGCGAAGAGGCCGGCATCGAGACCGAGCTCTCCACCAGCGGTGGCACCAGCGACGCCCGCTTCATCGCGCGCATCTGCAAGCAAGTCGTCGAACTGGGCCCTGTGAACGCCAGCATCCACAAGATCGACGAGCACATCGCCGTCGACGAGATCGAGCAGCTCAAGAACATCTACCAACGCACGCTGGTTCGGCTCGAAGCACTGCAAACGCCATGACCACGGTGATCGATCTCATCGAGGCCGGCGAAAAGCAGCTGGCCGATGCCGGCGTGGCCTTCGGCCACGGCACGACCAACGCCTTCGACGAGGCCGCCTGGCTGGTGCTGTGGCGCCTGGGCCTGCCGCTGGACGCCCTCGACGAGGCCGCCGAACGCCCCGTTTCCCCAGCCGACGCGGCGCGGGTCGCCGATTTGATGGCCGCGCGCATCGCGACCCGCAAGCCTGCGGCCTATCTGACCAAGGAAGCCTGGCTGCAAGGCGTGCCCTTCTACGTGGACGAGCGCGCCATCGTGCCGCGCAGCTTCATTGCCGAGTTGCTGGCCGACGGCGGTATCGACCCGTGGCTCAGCGAGTCGACCCGGCAGGTGCTGGACCTGTGCACCGGCAACGGCAGCCTGGCCGTGCTGGCCGCCATGGCGTACCCGGACATCAGCATCGATGCGGCCGACCTGTCGACCGATGCGTTGGAAGTGGCCGCCATCAACATCACGCGTCACGGCCTGGACGACCGCGTTCGATTGGCTACGTCGGACGGGCTGGCCGCGTTGCCCGGTCCGTACGACCTGATTCTGTGCAACCCGCCCTACGTCAATGCGCAGAGCATGTCCGCCCTGCCCGCCGAATACCGTGCCGAGCCTGAACTGGCGCTGGCAGGCGGCAGCGACGGCATGGACTTCATTCGCCGCCTGCTTGCCGATGCGCCAACCCGGATGAGCGAACAGGCCGTGCTGGTGCTCGAGATCGGCAACGAGCGCGTGCACTTCGAAACAGCCTTCCCGAAACTCGAGGTGGTGTGGCTCACCACCAGCGCGGGCGACGACCAGGTCTTGCTGGTCACCCGCGACTCTCTTCTCTCATGATCACTCTCAGAAACGTCATCCTCCGCCGCAGCGCCAAAGTGTTGCTGAACGGCGCGAGCGTCACCATCAATCCCGGCGAAAAGGTGGGTCTGGTGGGCCGCAACGGTGCGGGCAAGTCGACCCTCTTCGCGCTCTTCAACGGCACGCTGCATGAAGACGGCGGCGATTTCTCGGTGCCCCAGGCCTGGCGGCTGGCGCAGGTCGCGCAGAACATGCCCGAGACCGACGAGTCGGCCTCCGACTTCGTGGTGGGTGGCGACACGCGCCTCGTGGAACTGCGCGATGCGCTGGCACGTGCGGAAGCACAGCACGAGGCGGAACCCGACGACGCCGAGATCGGCATGGCGCTCGCGCATGCCTACACCGATCTGCACGACGCCGGCGAGCACGATGCATTGCCGCGCGCGCAGGCGCTCATCCTGGGGCTGGGCTTCAAGGTGCACGAGCTCGATCAGCCGGTCAACAGCTTCTCCGGCGGCTGGCGCATGCGGCTGCAGCTGGCGCGGGCGCTGATGTGCCCGAGCGACCTGCTCCTGCTCGACGAACCGACCAATCACTTGGACCTGGACGCGCTGGTGTGGCTCGAATCGTGGCTGCAGCGCTACGCCGGCACCATGATCGTCATCAGCCACGACCGCGAGTTTCTCGACGCCGTGACCGACGTCACGCTGCACATCGTGCACGAACAGCTCACCCGCTATGGCGGCAACTACAGCGCCTTCGAGACCCTGCGCGCGCAGCAACTCGAGCTTCAGCAGGCCGCCTTCGCGAAGCAGCAGGACAAGATCGCCCACCTGCAGAAGTTCATCGATCGCTTCAAGGCCAAGGCCAGCAAGGCGAAGCAGGCCCAGAGCCGGGTCAAGGCCCTGGAGCGCATGGAACGGGTCGCGCCGCTGCTGGCCGAGGCCGATTTCAGCTTCGAGTTCAAGGAGCCGGGCAACATCCCGAATCCGATGCTCACCATCGGCGATGCCAGCTTCGGCTATCGCTTGGACGACGCGCCGCCCAAGACCATCCTCACCGGCGTCAATCGCTCGGTGCTGGCCGGGCAGCGCATCGGCATCCTCGGCGCGAACGGCCAGGGCAAGTCGACCCTGGTCAAGACCGTCGCCCGCGAGATGGGCGCGCTGGCAGGCGCGGTGACCGAGGGCAAGGGCCTGAACATCGGGTACTTCGCGCAGCAGGAACTCGACGTGCTGCGGCCGCAGGACACCCCCCTCGAGCACATGGTGCGCATGGCGCGCGAACTCGGCTCCAGCACGCGCGAACGCACGGGCGAGCAAGACCTGCGCGGCTTCCTCGGCAGCTTCAATTTCAGCGGCGACATGGTGAAGCAGCCGGTCGGCACCATGAGTGGCGGAGAGAAGGCGCGACTGGTGCTTGCGATGATGGTCTGGCAGCGGCCCAACCTGCTGCTGCTCGACGAGCCGACCAACCATCTGGACCTGGCCACGCGCGAGGCGCTGGCCGTGGCCCTCAACGAGTTCGAGGGCACGCTGATGCTGGTGAGCCACGACCGTGCACTGCTGCGCTCGGTCTGCGACGAGTTCTGGCTGGTCGGCCGTGGCCGCGTCGGCGACTTCGACGGAGACCTCGACGACTACCAGCGTTATCTTCTGGAAGAAGCCAAGCGCGTCCGCGAAGAGGCACGGCTCGCCTCCCGCGAGCCCGAGATCGCCACACCGCCGGCGGCGCCAACGCCAGCGGCCGCGCCCGATCGTCAGCAACGCAGCAGCCAGGCCAAGCCGCTCAAGCGCGAGTTGCAGCAGGTGGACGAGCGGCTCGCCGCTGCCGGCGCGGAGAAGTCTTCGCTCGAGGCCCGGCTCAACGCACCGCTGCCGGCCGCAGAGATCGCCGAGGCCGGCCGGCGCCTCAAGGCGCTGAACGACGAGATCGGCCAGCTGGAGGAACGCTGGCTGGCGCTGTCCGACCAGATCGAGGCGCTGGCCGTCGGCTGAACGGACGTGATAGCCTCCGGCAGACCATGCCCTCGGCCATCGAACTCGCCCGTGGTGATCCCGAGCTGATCGCTGCCATTCAGCGCAGCCGCCGTCTGCTCGGGCGCAAGGCGCTGATTGCCGCCGCGGCCAGCGCAGTGCCCATCCCAGGTGTGGACTGGGCCGCCGATGCCGCCCTGCTTTCCCGACTCATTCCCAAGATCAGCGCCGAATTCGGCTTGTCGGTGACCCAGCTCGAAGGGCTGGCACCTCACCAACGTGATCGCATCCAGAAGGCCGCCACCGCGGCCGGTGCCTTGCTGGTGGGCCGGCTCGTCACGCGCGAGCTGCTGCTGAAGCTGGCGCGCCATGCCGGCATCCGGCTGACGGTGAAGCAGGCCACCAAGTACGTGCCGGTCGCAGGGCAAGTGGTCTCAGCCGCGATCGGATACGCCGCAATGCGGGCCTTGGGCGAACTGCATATTCGCGACTGCGTCCAGGTCGCTCAATCGGTGCGTCACCTGCTCCCCTCACCTGGCATCGCCGCGGCAGCGATCGAGGCTCCCCGCGAAACGCCTCGAAGGCGTTTAGGCTGGCCGGGCCTGCGTTGGCGTTGAAACTTGATGTTTCTTTTCGTGCGTTTGTCCCCACAGGCGATTGGCCTACCACCTCGCAGGAAAATTTGCCATTGTCGAGATGGACATAATGGC
Organism: Variovorax sp. KK3; assembly: GCF_001984055.1. Classification (GTDB taxonomy): domain Bacteria; phylum Pseudomonadota; class Gammaproteobacteria; order Burkholderiales; family Burkholderiaceae_C; genus Variovorax. Next base: position 134,178 of record NZ_LYVO01000001.1, on the reverse strand, counting down.
GGCATAACCATGACAGCCCTGCCAAGGGCGGCCCAGGAGTCAGGATCACATCAGGATCGAGGCGAGGAGTTCAACGATGAATGAGACAGATCTCGCAGCGTCAGTGGAAAGGCTCATGACACGAGTCGACTACTACCTGCACTGCGAGCTGGACGAGGAATACGACCACGAGCGGCCCGACATCGCGCGGCGCCATCTCGAAGCGGCGCTGCGGCAAGAACTGCTGCGAGCCAGCGCTGTCGGCCTCGTCTCGGCCATTGCGGGCGTCCAGCCCGAAAGCTGAAGCGCTTCCCGAAGTCGAAGTCAACGACGGCGCAGGGGCTCCTGCGGCGCGAGCGACCAATTGGCAGTCGCTTCAGCGGCCGCCTGCGCTTGGCGCTCGTTGATCTTCTTGGCGGTCAGCTGCGCCGACATCTCCAGCTTCTTCAGGTCTTTCTGCGTCAGGTCGTTGTTGGGCGCAAAGCTGAAACAGCAGATCGTGCCGTACACACGGCCATCGGCCAACACCACGGGCGTGCTCATGTGGGCCCCGATCGGAAACGGCGCACGCGGCAGGCTTCGCGCCTCCGGCAACATACCGACATCGTGGATCAGTTGCGGCAGCCGCCCATCGACCACGCGCTGACAGTAGGACTCCTCCAGCGACGACGACTGGCCCGCTTCGATCACCCTGGCTTCGGGCCGGGTGTCCACGCGCTTGAACACGCGTCGTCCATCGGAGAACTCCGAGACGAAGGCCACGTCCATCTTGAGGTGCTCGCGCAGGAGGCGCAGAACCTCCCCCACGGAGTTGTCGATCAGTTCGTCCGAGCCATCGCTGGTAGCGACCAGCAGCTCGGAAATCTTGACGTCGAAAGCGTCAGGGGCGTAGTCGGAATCGTGAAGGGACATGCGCGAAGATTCTAAGCAGCTCCGGGCCCATTGCAGAGCTAGCGCCGCGACACGGCCCACTCTGCAGCGCGGCGCAAGGGCGACCAGGCACTGCGAGCGGCCACGACGCGTTCGCGGACGATCGCGGCGGCCCGACGCTGCCGGGCGACGGACTCGATGGCCATCGCCACCAGCGCAGCAGCGGGATCGCCCCGAAGCGCGTGGTCCCGCAACGCCTGCGCAACCTGCTCCAGGTCGTCGCTGCTCAGGCGAGCGAAGCGAAGGTCGTCCTCCTGGAAGGCCATTACAAGGTGCTGATCAGCCGAACGAGGACGGGCACGGCCACGACCAGCACGCCGAGCATGACATTGCGCCTCCAGGCCATGGCGCGCTCAGCGCGCTGTGCGTCGCGAAAGGACGCCAGAAATGCGCGTTGCGATGCCGGGTCGCATTGATCTTTCCACCATTCGTGGGACACGGATTGGGCTTGGTTCGTCGTCATGTAACCTATTGTGCTTAATGTCGAAACTTAAACCAAGGTAGTAATCCACGATTTTTTTAGTACTTTCCTCCTCCAAATGGAGGAGGCGCAGGCCGACTTCCAAGCCGAAGGACAAGCCTTTACACCATCATCTGACCGAAGCCGTTAGAGTTTTCCCGTGGACCCCTGGCAACCCAATCTCAACTGGATCACCGAGCTGATCGCCGTCGGCGGCAGCTTCCCGTCGGAGTGCGCCGAACTGCTCGCACGCGAACACCGTGTCCAGGCCATCGTCGACCTGCGTGGCGAAGCCATGCCCGACACCCAGCTGTATCACCGCCACGGCATCACCCTGCTGCACCTGCCCACCTCGGACATGCACCCGGTGGAGGTACCCGATCTGGAGCACGGCATCCGCTTCGCGAACGAGTTCCTCGACCAAGGCCAACGCGTGCTGATCCACTGCGAGTTCGGCATCGGCCGCTCGGCCACGCTGGCTTTGTGCCTGCTCGTGCATCGCGGCCAGTCGCCACTGGAAGCGCTCGCGCTGATGAAGAAGCAACGGCCCATCGTCGCGCCCTCTCCGCCTCAGTTTCGCTGCTGGTCGGCCTGGCTCGAGAGCTACCGGTTTTCAAGCGACGTCGACTGGGACGTGCCCAGCTTCTCGCAGTTCAAGGCGCTGGCCTATGAGCGCGGCGGGAAGTAGACAAAGCAAGAGCGCGCGTCGATTGCCATGTGCTCAAAAGTAAACCCGTCATCGATGACCGATGACGGGTTGCTCAGCGCTTGGGGTCGGGGTGGTAGGACGTACAAGATTCGAACTTGTGACCAACGGATTAAAAGTCCGCTGCTCTACCAACTGAGCTAACGTCCCCCGATTTTTTTGCTTCGCCAGCCTGAGCCGGCAAAGCCCGAAATTATAGCGTCCCGCTGCGGGCGATCTGGTCCAAGATCCATCCCGCTGCGCATTGACCGAAGGTCGCGGTCACGCTGACCACCGAGCCGTAGCCGTGGCAGTTCAACGAGCCGTCGGCGTCTTCGATGGCGCAAGAGGCATCGGGCGGTGCCACGCTCTCGCGACTGAAGACGCAGTGCACGCCCATCTTGCGGCCTTCGCGCGGCGCGCCGTGCTCCTTGCGCAGGCGCTGTCTCAATTGCGCAAGCAATGGGTCGTGCGTGACGGCGGCCAGATCGTCGATGTCCACCTTGTGCGCCATTCGCTTGCCGCCGGCCGCGCCGACGCTGACGAACTCGACGCCGCTCGCGCGCGCCCACGCCGCCATCGCGACCTTGGCCCGCACCTGGTCGCATGCGTCGACGATGCCGGACACGGGCCCATTCGCCGCAATGGCATCGGCCACGAGCGACTGCCAGTTGTCCGGCTCGACGAAGTCATCGATCGCCAGGACTTCGCAGCCCGGGTTGATGTGCGCGATGCGTTCGCGCATGGCCTCGACCTTGGCCTGGCCGACCGTGGTGTCGAGCGCATGGATCTGGCGGTTGATGTTGGACTCGGCGATGTGGTCCAGGTCGATCAGCGTGAGCCGGCCCACGCCACTGCGCGCGAGGGCTTCGACAGTCCAGGAGCCGACGCCGCCGATACCTGCGACGACCACGTGCGCGGCACGGATGCGTGCGGCGCCCGGCACGCCAAAGAGCCGCTCCAGCCCGCTGAAACGGCGGGCAAGGTCGGCGTCGCCGAACCCGGCGGAAGCGGATTCGATGGGGGCGCTCAAGTACGCGGACTCCGCGTCAGCGCAGTCGCGACAGGCGCTCGCGGCCTGCCTGAGCGGCCTCGGACTGCGGATAGGCCTTTACCAGGTCTTCCAGCGTGCGGCGCGCCGCACGGTTGTCCTTGAGTTCGATCTGGCAATTGGCGATCGACAGCACGGCCTCGGGTGCCTTCGCATGGTCGGGCGCCAGCGACAGCATCGACCGGAAGTTTGCGATGGCCTCGTTGTAGTTGCGCGTGGCGTACTGCGCATTGCCCAGCCAGAACAATGCCGAGGCGTTGTAGCCGCTCTGCGGGTAACGCTTGACGAATTCGGCGAACGCGGTTTGCGCCTGCGCGAACTGCCCACCACGGAACACGCCCAGGGCCGCTTCGAAGTCGGCCTTCTCACGCGGGTCGGCATTGAATTCGCGGCCGTCGACCGAGACCTTCGAAGGCTCGCTCTGCTTCAGCCGGTTGTCGATGTCGCCCTGACGCTGCTGCATCTCGGTGACCGAGCGCGTGAGCTGCTCGTTCTGGCCCGTCATGCGTTGCAGTTCGCCGCGCATCTGCTCGATCTGTGTCTGCAGCTCGAGCAGGCTGCGCCGCAGCTGTGCGTTCTCGTCGTTCTGCCTCTGCTCGGCCTGCTGGCGCATCGTCTCGACCCGCTGGCGCAGGTCGAGGATGGCGCGCCGCGCTTCGTCGTCCTCGAACAACGCAGCCTGTGCGCCCAGAGAGGCGCACAGCAACGCAGCGGCAAGCGCCGCACCGCGCAACGGGGAAACGAATCGCATCATCGACGGTAGGTGATCTCGGCGCGGCGATTTTGCGCCCATGCGTCTTCACCGGTGCCTTGGGCGGCCGGCTTTTCCTTGCCGAAGCTCACGGCCTCGATCTGGTTGTCCGACACGCCGAGCAACACGAGCGCACGGCGCACGGCTTCGGAACGCTTCTGGCCGAGCGCCAGGTTGTACTCACGGCCGCCGCGCTCGTCGGTGTGGCCTTCGATCGAGATGCGGCGCTGCGTGTTGGCCTTCAGGAAGCGCGAGTGGCCGTCGATCAACGACTGGAACTCGGGCTTGATGGTGTAGCTGTCGAAGTCGAAATAGACGATGCGCGCCACACCTACCGGGCCCTGCGCCGTCTGCGCATTCGGGTCGATGGTGACCGGTGCCACGCCGCTCGCGGCACCACTGCCCGAGCCCGCTCCACCAGAGCGATCCACCACCGGCGCATCGTTGAGCTTGGTGCCCGACGAGCACCCGGCGATGAGCGCCACGATGGCCAGCGAATAAATCGTACGTCTTAACATTTCGAACTCCTCAGGTTGATCATTCATTGCTTTTGAAACGGACCCCAGTCCGGTTCACGGATGTCTCCTGCCTGCCCGGCAAGTCGTGCTTTTATTTTTCCGTCCAGCGTGGTGGTCATCAGCGCCTCGCGCCCTCCCAGGCGAGTGGCATAGAGGATCAGCTTGCTGTTGGGCGCGAAACTGGGGTTCTCGTCGGCCGTCGTGTCCGTCAGTGCCGTCACGTTGCCGCTTGCCAATTCCATCACGTGGAGTTTGAAGGCTCCGCCCACCCTCGAGATGTAGGCCAACCACCGGCCATCGGCGCTGATGGAAGGAGAAATGTTGTAGGTGCCGCTGAAGGTCACGCGCGTCGGGTTGCCGCCACTGGCGCCCATCTTGTAGATCTGCGGCGCACCACCGCGGTCGCTCACGAAAAAGATGGTGCCGCCGTCCGCGGAATACACGGGCTCGGTGTCGATGCCGTTGCTCTGCGTCAAGCGCCGCGGCTCACCACCGCCGGCGGGAATGGTGTAGAGCTGAGATCCGCCATCGCGGCTCAGCGTGACAGCCAGCGTGTTGCCATCGGGCGACCAGGCAGGCGCGCTGTTGGACCCCTTGAAGTTGGCCACCAACCGGCGTTGGCCACTCGACACCGAATGCACGTACACCACGGGCTTGCGCGACTCGAAGGACACGTAAGCCAGCTGTGAGCCATTCGCGGACCACACCGGAGAAATGATCGGCTCGGGGCTTGCGAGCGCGGCCTGCGCGTTCTCGCCATCGGCATCGGCCACCCACAGGTTGTAGCGGCTGCCGCCCTTCGTCACATAGGCGATGCGGGTCGAGAAGATGCCCTTCTCGCCGGTCAGTTTCTCGTACACGTAGTCGGCGATGCGATGCGCCGCGAGGCGCAGGTCGCCTTGCGGCACGGTGTAGCTCTGGCCGCCGAGGTCTTGCCCTCGCACCACGTCCCACAGACGAAACTTGACGTCGAAGCGGCCATCCGCCAAACGCGTGACACTGCCGGCCACGAGCGAATCGGCCGTGCGCTGGCGCCATAGGCTCAGATCGGGCCGCGATGCTTCATCGAGCGCCTGCCCGCTTGCATCGACGCCGCGAAACTGCCCGCTGCGTTCGAGGTCGGACTGCACGATGGCCGAGATCTTCTGCGGCGACGCATCTTCGCCCTTGAAGGGGACGAGCGCGATCGGCAACTGCGTCAAGCCGACGCCCGAAACTTCCACCCGGAATTGGGCGAAGGCAGGAGCGAGGGGGGAGGCAGCCAGGGCCGCGATAACGGAGCGGCGGGTGAAGAACGATGAAGAAGGGGTCGGGGAAAGTTCTTGCAACGGCTTTTTCATGCGGTTCGGAGAGCAATCCGAGAATTTAGTTTCATGCCCGGACGAAAGAGGCCACATGGTACACACTGCGATGAGGCACCCGTCACAAAACGTGTATGTACCGGCGCGGTCCTACAAGAGGCGCGAACCTTAGAATGCGCCGCCATGCAGCCTTCCCCTGCCGCCGAGCCGGCGCGCCCCCCTTTGACGCGCCGACTCGCTCGGCTCATGACCTGGTTCGGAGGCGCACGGCGCTGGTGGGCATTGGGCCTCAGCGGTGCCCTGATCGCGGCGGTGACCGAGCCCTTGATGGCCGCGATGCTCAAGCCCTTGCTCGATCGCGGCTTCAACCGCGGAGAACTGCCACTGTGGGCCATTCCCGCCGCGGTGATCCTGCTGTTCGCGGTTCGCGGCGTGGCGCAGTTCGTCTCGCAATACGCGCTCGCTCGCATCGCCAACGAAGGCATGCAGCGGCTTCGGCGCGTGCTCTTCGAACGCCTGCTCGCGGCCGAGCTTGCACTGTTCTCGCGACAGTCGGCCAGTTCGCTATCGAACACGGTGGTGTACGAAGTGCAGACCGGCGCCATGCTGCTGGTGCAGGCGCTGCTCGGCCTCTCTCGCGACGGCTTCACGCTGATCGCGCTGCTGCTGTACCTGGTTTACCTCAACTGGAAACTGACGCTCATCGTCGGCGTGCTGGTGCCCGGTGTGGCGTGGATCATCAAGGCTTTTTCGAAGCGGCTGTATCGACTCACGCAGCTCGGCCAGAAGGCCACAGATGAGCTGGCCTACGTGGTCGAAGAGAACGTGCTGGCGCATCGCATGGTGCGGCTGCACAACGCCGAAGCCGCGCAGGTGCAACGCTTCGAGCGCCTGAGCCACGATCTCAACCGATTGGCGGTGAAGTCGACCATCGCATCGGCTGCGACCACGCCGCTGACGCAGATCGTCGCTGCGGTCGGCCTCTCGGCCGTCGTGATGATCGCGCTGTGGCAAAGCGGCAAGCAGGGCTTCACGGTCGGTGGCTTCGTCGCCTACATCACCGCCATGCTGATGCTGATCGCGCCCATCCGGCGCTTGGCCGACATGACGAGCCCCATCACGCGGGGCCTCGCCGCACTCGAACGTGGACTGGCGCTGATCGACGAGGTCGCGCCGGAAACGCAAGGCACTCATCGATCCACGCGCGTGGCGGGCCGCATCGAACTGCGCTCGGTCAGCGTGAACTACCGCGGCGCCGACGAGGCACGCGCGCTCGACGGTGTGAGCCTTGCCATCGAGCCTGGAGAGAACGTCGCTTTCGTCGGCCCCTCGGGCTCGGGCAAGACGACGCTCGTCAACCTGCTGCCCCGCTTCGTGCTGCCCAGCGCGGGCGAGATTCTGCTCGACGGCCACGACGTCGGCCGCTGGCAGCTCGGCAACCTGCGCTCGCAGTTCGCGATGGTGAGCCAGGACGTGGTGATGCTCAACGACACGCTCGCGGCCAACGTGGCGCTGGGCGCCGAAATCGATCGCGAGCGTGTCGCCGCCTGCGTGCAGGCCGCCAACCTCGCGATGCACGTCGAAGGCCTGCCGCAGGGCATCGACACGGTGCTCGGCCACAACGCGACCCAGCTGTCCGGCGGCCAGCGCCAACGCCTGGCCATCGCGCGTGCGCTCTACAAGAACGCGCCGGTGCTGCTGCTCGACGAGGCCACCTCCGCGCTCGATACCGAATCGGAGCGCCTGGTGCAGGAAGCCCTGCAGCGGCTCATGCAGGGCCGCACCACCCTGATCGTCGCGCACCGGCTGTCGACCATCCAGCACGCCGACCGCATCGTCGTGATGGACCATGGCCGCGTCGCGGAGCAAGGCAGCCACGCGCAACTGATGGCACTCGATGGCCTTTACGCGCGGCTGCAGGCACATGCAGTGCGCGTGGCGCCGGAAGGCGGCGAACCCAGTCTCTGAGTCCGTGGCCCCGTGGGCTGCCAAGAATCGGCCGCCGACGTCAACCGACGTTGCGCACCGCTCGGTAAGCAGCTTGCAACGCGCGCATCATCGATGCATGCAAGCCGCCCAACTTCGGTTGCTGCCCGTACGGCGCTTGAGCAGGCACGGCGAAGAAATCCTCGGTCCAAGGCAGTTCGATCTGCTGTTCCAGGTTGAACTTCGTGTCGAAGGACAGGCCCGCAGCGCTGTATGCGGCAGGATTCGCCTGCTTCGTGATCGCGAACTCGCCCGTCTGAAGTCGCTGCACTGTCTGTGACGTACCGTAGGCCACGGTCACGGCCAAGCCGTCCTCTCGTTCGATGACCTCGCACACGAGCGCAGGTCGGGGCTTGGGCCCGGGGCTTCGCAGCGGAATCTCAGGGAACCGACACCAGACGATATCCCCTGGCGTCGGGGGTAGCCACGCTGCCACGTCAGAACAAAGACTGCTTCGACGTGATCTTGCCCTTGGGCAAGGCAGCGTCGGCGATCTTGCGCAGGGCTTTGAGCTGTTGCGCCGAAAGCGGCCCCTCATCGGGTTCATAGGCCGGCAGCTCTTCTTTGGCCAACCGTGAAAGCGCCATGTGCACGACTTCGGTCTCGGAGAGGTCGAAGCGCTCGGCCATGGCCTTCACGGTTTCACGGGTGACCCCGAACTGCGTGTTTCGACTACGAAACTTCAACAGCAGGCCAGATGGTGGGGCAGACATGCAGGCTCCTTCTATATATATCCAATATATACGATGGAGTCGTGTCGATGGCGCCCAGCCATCCGCCGGAACCTCAGAGCAACACGATGTCGTACTGCCCCTGCCCCATCGCCGGCTCGGCCTGCAGCGAGATCGGCTTGCCGATGAAGTCGCTGAGCCCGGCCAGGTGCTGGCTCTCCTCGTCGAGGAACAGCTCGATCACCTGGGGTGACGACACGATGCGGAACTCGCGCGGCGTGAACTGGCGGGCCTCGCGGAGGATCTCGCGCAGAACGTCGTAGGCCACGCTGCGCGCGGTCTTGACGATGCCCTGCCCGCTGCAGGCCAGGCAGGGCTCGCACAGCATGTGGGCCAGCGATTCGCGCGTGCGCTTGCGCGTCATCTCCACCAGTCCCAGTTGCGAGAAGCCGCCGGCCGTGGTCTTGACCCTGTCGCGCGCGAGCTGCTTGCGAAACTCGGCCAGCACCTGCTCGCGGTGGTCGTCGCGCACCATGTCGATGAAGTCCACGATGATGATCCCGCCCAGGTTGCGCAGCCGCAGCTGCCGTGCAATGGCCTGCGCCGCCTCCAGGTTGGTCTTGAAGATGGTGTCGTCGAAGTTGCGAGCACCGACGTAGCCTCCGGTGTTCACGTCGATGGTGGTGAGCGCCTCGGTCTGGTCCACCACGAGGTAGCCGCCCGACTTGAGGTCGACGCGCCGCCCCAGGGCCTTGGCGATCTCCTCGTCGATCGAATACAGGTCGAAGATGGGCCGCTCGCCCTTGTAGAGCTGCAGTTTGCCGGCCGCCTTCGGCATGAACTCCAGGCCGAACTTGAGCAGCGCATCGAACTGCTCGCGCGAGTCGAGGCGGATGGTCTGGGTGTCTTCGGTCGTCAGGTCGCGCAGCACGCGCTGCAGCAGGTTCAGGTCCTGGTGGAGCAGCGAGAGCGGCGCCATGCGGGTCGACAACTCGCGGATGCGTGACCAGGTCTTGCGCAGATAGGCGATGTCCTCGGCCAGCTCGGCGTCGCTCGAATCCTCGCCGTTGGTGCGCAGGATGAAGCCGCCCGTGGCCTCGGGCACCACGCCGCCGCTGCCGGCCGCGGCGGCGGCCTCGATCAGCGCCTGCATGCGCGCACGCAGCGCATCGCGCAGGTCGGACGGGATCTTCTGCGACACGCCCACATGGTTGTCCTGCGGCAGGAACACCAGCAGCCGGCCTGCGATGCTGATCTGGGTCGACAGCCGCGCGCCCTTGGTGCCGATCGGGTCCTTGATGACCTGCACCAGAAGCGACTGCCCCTCGAAGACCTGCTTCTCGATCGGCACGACCGACCCGCCACGGCCATCGCGTTCGACCACGGTGCTCGGCCTGGAGCCCGGCGTGAACGGGGCCACGATGTCCGCGACGTGGAGGAACGCGGTGCGGTCCAGCCCGATGTCGATGAAGGCCGACTGCATGCCCGGCAGCACGCGCGAGACCTTGCCCAGGTAGATGTTGCCGACCAGCCCGCGCTCGAGCGTGCGCTCCACGTGGAGCTCCTGCACGGCGCCGTGCTCCACCAGCGCGACGCGGGTCTCTTGCGGAGACCAGTTGATCAGGATGTCTTGCATGTTGTATTGGCCGCTCTACAGCGCGAAACCGGCCTTGCGCAGCAACTGGGCCGTCTCGAACATCGGGAGCCCCATGATGCCCGAATGCGAGCCGCTGATGTGCGCCACGAAGGCGGCGGCGCGCCCCTGTATCGCGTACGCACCGGCCTTGCCTTCCGGCTCGCCGCTGTCGACGTAGGCCGCGATGCGCCGGGCGTCGACGTCGGCGAAGCGCACACGCGACACGCTGAGCGCCGCGTGGCGACGCCGGCCGTGCTGCAGGGCGACCGCCGTCAGCACCCGGTGCGTGCGGCCCGACAGCAGCGCCAGCATGCGCCGCGCATCGTCACGATCCTCGGGCTTGCCCAGGATGTTGCGTCCGAAGGCCACCGTGGTGTCCGCACACAGCACCGGCGCCGCCGGCAGGCCGAGCCGACGATGGCGCGCGACCGCGGCGTCGAGCTTGAGCCCGGTGACCCGCTGCACATAGGCGGTGGGCGATTCGCCGGGCAGCACCTGCTCGAGCGCCTCGGCGTCTTCGTCGGCACCCGCCAGCAGCAACTCGTGGCGCACGCCCAACTGGCCCAGCAGTTGGGCCCGGCGCGGACTCTGCGAAGCCAGGTAGATGAACGGTTCCGTCATTCGCGGTGGTACGGGTGGCCGGCATTGACCGACCAGGCGCGGTAGAGCTGCTCGACCAGCAGCACACGGGCCATGGCATGCGGCAGGGTCAGGTCGGACAGCCGGATGCGTTCGTGCGCCGCGGCCTTGAAGGCCGGGTCGAGCCCGTCCGGGCCGCCGATGACCAGCGCGACGTCGTCGCCCTCCCCCTGCCAGGCTTGCAAGCGCGCCGCGAGTGCCTTGGTCGTCAACGCCGTGCCGCGCTCGTCCAGCGCGACGATGCGCATGCCTTTGGCGATGGCGGCCTCGATGCGCTCGCGCTCGGCGGCATACAGCGTTTCCAGCGTCTTGGAGCCCCGCGGCTCGGTCTTGACCGCGCGCAGCTCCAGCTTGAGTTCCGGCGGGAATCGCTTGGCGTAGTCGTCCCAGGCGGTCTGTGCCCAGTCGGGCATGCGCTGCCCGACCGCGACCACCAGGAGCTTCATGCGCGTGCCGAGGCGGTCTTGCGCGGTGCCGACTTCGCGGCCGGCTTCTTGGCGGCGGGCTTCTTGGCAGTGGGGTTCTTGGCCGCGGCCTTCTTCGCGGGCGCCTTGTTCACGACCACCGTCTTGACCGCCGCCTTCTTCGCCGCGGGCTTCTTGCCGGCAGCCGGCTTGGGCTTGGCGGCCGCGTCGGCCGCGCGCTGCGCCGTCTTGGCCGCGCTGGAGCGCCTGAGCGAGGGCGTCTTGGCAGCGGGCGCAGGCGCTTTTTCCTCGGACGGCCGGGCCACGGCAGGCTTGGCAGCGCCGAATTTCAGGCGCACCGGCTTGTCGCCCCAGATCTCTTCGAGGTGGTAATACTGCCGGATGGCCGGCTGCATGATGTGCGCGACCGCGGCGCCGCAGTCGACGATGATCCATTCGCCGTTTTCCTCGCCTTCCACCCGCGGCTTGGTGAAGCCGGCGTCGCGCACGGCATCGCGCACGCTGGCGGCGAGGGCCTTGGTCTGGCGATTGGAGGTGCCCGAGGCGACGATCACGCGCTCGAACAAGGGCGATAGATGCTCGGTGTCGAAGACCTGGATGTCCTGCGCCTTGACGTCCTCGAGGCCATCGACGATGGCTCTCTGGAGTTTCTGGGTGTCTTTTTTGGCGGCGGCTTCAGTACTCATCAGGTGGTTCGATAAAGATGGTGTTGGTCAATATAGCGTGCAACTGCCGGAGGAACCAGTCGGGAGAGGTCCTGCCCCAGCGCGGCTTTCGCTCGAATCTCGGTGGCGCTCACGTCCATCGGCGTGATGGCCAGCGTCTCGAAACGGGCGCCGGGCGGTGCGCCCGGCAAGGCCAGCGGATCGAAGGCGCCGGCACCGGGCCGCTGCGCCACCGCGACGACGGCCATGGCCAGGATGTCCTGCCAGCCGTGCCACCGGGGCAGCGATGATGCCTGGTCGGCGCCGAGGATGAGCACGAGCTCCGCCGCGGGTTGCTCCCCGCGCAGCTCGCGCAGGGTGTCCAGAGTGTAGGTGGGACCGGCGCGGCGCAGTTCGCGGTCATCCACTACCGCACCCGGCAGGCCCTCGAAAGCCAGGCGTGCCATCTCGAGGCGGTGGTGGCCGGCGCTCAGCCCGCGCGCCTTGTGCCAGGCGTCGCCGGTCGGCAGGATGTGCAGTCGGGCCAGCCCCAGCTGTGCCAGCGCCGCCTTCACCAGGGAAACATGCGCATCGTGGGGAGGATCGAAGGCTCCGCCGAACACACCCACCCGAGGCGGCTTCAGAGCCATTCGCGGCGCACGAGGAAATCGCTGTAGAGCGCCGCTTCAGGCGTGCCGGGCTCGGGATGGCGACGATAGGCCCAGCTGGCCAGGGGCGGCATCGACAGCAGGATCGACTCGGAGCGCCCGCCCGACTGCAACCCGAAATGCGTGCCGCGGTCCCAGACCAGGTTGAATTCGACGTAGCGCCCGCGCCGGTAGAGCTGAAAGTCGCGCTCGCGTTCGCCGTAGGCCATGGCCCGGCGGCGCTCCACGATCGGCTGGTACGCCGGAAGAAAGGCGTCTCCCACCGCGCGCAGCATGGCGAAGCTGCGCTCGAAGCCGAGCTCGGAGAAGTCGTCGAAGAACACACCGCCCACGCCGCGCTGCTCGTCGCGATGCTTGAGATAAAAATACTCGTCGCACCAGGTCTTGAAGCGGGGGTACTTGTCGTCGCCGAAGGGCGCCAGCGCATCGTGGCAGCTGCGGTGGAAATGCACGGCATCGTCCTCGAAGCCGTAGTACGGCGTGAGGTCCATGCCGCCGCCGAACCAGCACACGGGCTCTCCGCCCGCAGGCAGTGCCGCCAGCATGCGCACGTTCATGTGCACCGTCGGCACGTAGGGGTTGCGCGGATGGAACACCAGCGAGACGCCCATCGCCTCGAAGGGCGCGCCTGCCAGTTCGGGGCGGTGCTGCGTGGCCGATGGCGGCAGCTTCGGCCCGCGCACCTGCGAGAAGCCGCAACCGGCACGCTCGAACAGCTCGCCACCTTCCAGGATGCAGGTCAGGCCATTGCCCTGAAGCGTTTCGCCAGGGGCTTTTTCCCAGGCATCGCGCACGCAGGCCTTGCCGTCGGCGACTTCGACCGCGTCCATGATGCGCTGCTGCAACGCGCGCAAGTAGTCACCGACCGCTTTCGGATCGTCGCCCATCAGCCGGCGGGCGTGCGCGCCTGCGCGGCGCGGAAGCCGATGTCCTTGCGGTACTGCGCGCCATCGAAATGCACGCGCGCCGCCACCGCGTAGGCGCGCTGCTGCGCCTGCTTGACGCTGTCGGCCAGCACCGTGACGCACAGCACGCGGCCACCGCTGGTCTTGAGTTCGCCGTCTTCCAGCGTGGTGCCGGCATGGAAGACCACGGCATCGGGTGCATCGGCCGGAATGCCGTGAATGCGATCGCCCTTGCGCGGCGACAGCGGATAGCCGTGCGCGGCCATCACGACACCGAGCGCCACCCGGCGGTCCCAGTCGAGCTCGATCTGGTCCAGCGTGCCGTCGGTGGCATGCCAGAACACCTCGAACAGGTCGGACTTCAGGCGCATCATGATCGGCTGGGTCTCGGGGTCGCCCATACGGCAGTTGAATTCGAGTGTCTTGGGGTGTCCGCTCGCGTCGATCATGAGGCCGGCGTACAGGAAGCCGGTGTATGGGATGCCATCCTTCTCCATGCCGCGGATGGTGGGCAGGATGATCTCTCGCATGGCCCGCGCATGCACTTCGGCGGTGACCACCGGCGCCGGCGAATACGCACCCATGCCACCGGTGTTCGGGCCTTGATCGCCGTCCTGCAGGCGCTTGTGGTCCTGGCTGGTGGCCAGCGCGGTCACGTTCACGCCGTCGCACAGCACGATGAAGCTGGCTTCCTCGCCTTGCAGGAACTCCTCGATCACCACGCGCGCGCCGCCCTCGTTGTGCGAGATGCCGAGCTTGTTGTCGACCAGCATGAAGTCGATGGCCTCGTGCGCCTCTTGCGCGCTCATGGCCACCACCACGCCCTTGCCCGCGGCCAGTCCGTCGGCCTTGACCACGATCGGCGCGCCCTTGGCATCGACGTAGGCATGCGCCGCCGCGGCATCGGTGAAGGTTTCGTACTCGGCCGTCGGGATCTTGTGGCGCCTCATGAACGCCTTGGAGAAAGCCTTGGAGCTCTCCAGTTGGGCCGCCGCCTTGGTCGGCCCGAAGATGCGCAGGCCGTGCGCGCGGAATTCGTCGACCACGCCGGCCGCCAGCGGCGCCTCGGGGCCGACAACGGTCAGCGCGATCTTTTCCTTTTGCGCCCAGGCCCGCAACGCGGCGGGCTCGGTGATGTCGATGCAGTCGTAGCGTTTGTCGGTGCGCGTGCCGCCGTTGCCGGGCGCCACGTAGACGCGGCTCACGCGCGCGGCCTGGCACAGGCGCCACGCCAGGGCGTGCTCGCGCCCCCCTCCGCCGATCACCAGTACCTTCATTCGCAGGCTTTCATGGTCGCCGCCTTCACTCGGAAATCGCGGCGTTGTGATGGACATCCTGCACGTCGTCCAGGTCTTCGAGCACGTCGAGCAGCTTCTGCATCTTCGCGGCGTCTTCGCCGGCGAGTTCGATGGTGTTCTCGGCCCGCATGGTGACCTCGGCCACCTCGGGCTTCAGGCCTGCGGCCTCGAGCGCATCGCGCACCGCCTCGAAGTCGGCAGGCGCTGTCAACACCTCGATGGCACCGTCGTCGTCGGTGATCACGTCCTCGGCGCCGGCTTCGAGCGCGATTTCCATCACCTTGTCTTCGCTGGTGCCGGGCGCGAAGACGATCTGGCCGCAATGCTTGAACTGGAAGGCCACCGAACCCTCGGTGCCCATGTTGCCGCCGTGCTTGCCGAAGGCATGCCGCACTTCGGCCACGGTGCGCACGCGGTTGTCGGTCATGGTGTCGACGATGATCGCGGCACCGCCGATGCCGTAGCCCTCGTAGCGGATTTCCTCGTAGCTCACGCCTTCGAGGTTGCCGGTGGCCTTGTCGATGTTGCGCTTGATGGTGTCGGCCGGCAGGTTGACCGCCTTGGCCTTGTCCACCGCGAGCCGCAGGCGGGGGTTGGCGCTCAGGTCGCCGCCGCCGGCCTTGGCCGCGACCATGATTTCACGGATGGCACGGGTCCAGAGCTTGCCGCGCTTCTCGTCCTGCCGGCCCTTCCTGTGCTGTATGTTCGCCCACTTGCTGTGTCCGGCCATGGCTTGCTCTCTCGCTCTCTCGTGTTTCCTAAGCAGGCCGCGAGTTTACTTCCGCGCGCGCGGCGAGCCGGCCGCCAAGAGATGAGTCTCTGCAGCTTTTTGGGATAATCCGCGCCAGATGCGCCGTGACCCCCAGGGCATCGTGCGGTATCCAATCCCTCAGAGCGCATGAACAATCCTCCAACAACAGACAGTGCCCCGGCCGCCGCGGTCGACTCCTGCGACGTGCTGGTCATCGGTGGAGGCCCGGCCGGGTCGACCGCCGCGGCGCTGCTGGCGCAGCAGGGCCGCAATGTCGTCCTGCTCGAGAAAGAGCACCACCCCCGCTTCCACATCGGCGAATCGCTGCTGCCGGCCAACGTGCAGCTGTTCGACCGGCTGGGCCTGCGCGAGGACATCGAACGCATCGGCATGCCCAAATGGGGCGTCGAGTTCGTCTCGCCCGACCATGACCACGCCACCATGGTCGAGTTCGGCGACGCCTGGGACAAAACCATGCCCTATGCATGGCAGGTGCGCCGCTCCGAGATGGACGAGATCCTGTTCCGCAACGCCACCGCGAAGGGCGCGCAGACCATCGAAGGCTGCCGCGTGCGCGAGGTCAAGTTCGACGCCGAAGGCGCCACCGTCACCGCCCACCTCGACGACGGCGCCGTGCGCACGTGGCGCGCGCGCTTCGTTCTCGACGCCTCGGGCCGCGACACCTTCCTCGCCAACAAGCTCAAGGCCAAGCAGAAGAACCCGCGCCACAACAGCTCCGCGCTCTTCGGCCACTTCCGCAACGCCGATCGCCTGCCGGGCAAGCTCGAAGGCAACATCACCATCTTCTGGTTTGCGCACGGCTGGTTCTGGTACATCCCGCTGGCCGACGGCACCACGAGCGTGGGCGCGGTCTGCTGGCCCTACTACCTCAAGTCGCGCAGCAAGCCGCTGAACGAATTCTTCGCCGACACCATCGCGCTGTGTCCGCAACTCGCGCAGCGGCTGTCGCGGGCGACGCTGGTGGACGACGCGGTCTACGCCACCGGCAACTATTCGTACACCAGCACCCATTGCAGCGGCGAGCGCTACCTGCTGCTGGGCGATGCCTACACCTTCATCGACCCGGTGTTCTCGTCGGGCGTCTACCTCGCCATGTACAGCGCCTTCGAGAGTGCCGAGGTGGTTGCCACGGCACTCGACCGGCCGGCCCAGGCCGCCGCCGCGCGCCAGCGCTTCGAGCGCGACATGCGCAAGGGACCGCGCGAGTTCTCGTGGTTCATCTTCCGCGTGACCAACCCGACCATGCGCGAGTTCTTCATGTACCCGGAGAACCCGATGCGGGTGAAGGAGGCACTGCTCTCCCTCCTGGCCGGCGACATCTATGGCAAGACGCCCATCTGGCGCTCGCTGCGTGTGCTCAAGACGCTGTACTACCTGGTGTCCGCAGGCCACCCGAAGCGGACCTGGCTGGCCTGGCGGCGAAGGCGCAGGAACGTCCGCGACCTCGGGCCGCTCGCCGGCGAAAACGTGGTTGACGCACGGTGAGCGCCGCACGGCCGCCTGAAGGCGCTCGCCCTCTCCTTCAGCAGGGGGTGCGCGCAGTACACGAAGCGACGAGCCTGGGGGAGGTTCTCCGGTGAGCGCCAGAGATTTCCACGGGGTGCCACCCCTGCGCGTCGAGCGGCTGTCGCTGACTGACAGCCTGGCCCTCTCCGCCGATGGGCATGCACCCTTCGGTGCGCTGGGCTACGGCGCGCCCGGCAATCTGGCCTGGATGCCCACGGTCAATGCGCGCGTCATCTCCGATGCCGGCGCCATGGCCGACGTGTGGCACGCCAGCGAGCACGTCGAGTCGGGCACCAGCGGCGTGGTGCGATGGCGCTGCGACGGGCACTGGCTGCTCGGCGCCATCGACCTGGACGAAGCCGCGGAAGGCGCCGGCCTGACCGAACTCGCCCACCGCGCCTACCACGACCTCTTTCGTTCGTTGCAGCAAACCGGCTGCACCCACCTGCTGCGCATCTGGAACTACCTGCCACGCATCAACGCCGACGGCGGCGGGCTGGAACGCTACCGCCAGTTCAACCTGGGCCGCCAGCAGGCCTTCGTCGAAGCCGGGCAAGCGGCCTTCGAAGGCGCACCGGCAGCCTGCGCGCTGGGCATTCACCAGGGTGCACTGTGCATCCGCTTCCTGGCCGGTCGCAGCGCGCCGATGCCGCTGGAAAACCCGCGGCAGGTCTCGGCCTACCACTACCCGCCCACCTACGGCCCGCGCTCGCCCACCTTCTCGCGCGCGGCGCTCGCCGAGATCGGCGGCGGCGACGTCGCGCTGTTCATCTCGGGCACGGCCAGCATCGTCGGCCACGAGAGCGTGCACCATGGCGACGTGCGCGCGCAGACCGAGGAAACGCTGCGCAATCTCGAGGCCGTGATCGGTGCCGCCAACGAGCGCTGCTCCGCGCGCTTCTCGCTGGACGCGATCGACGCGGTGGTCTACGTGCGCCACGTCGCCGATGCCCCGGTCGTGCGCGACATTCTGGCTCGGCGCCTCGGTGCCGGCTCCCGCACGATGCGACACGCGGTCTACCTCGAAGCGGACATCTGCCGCCAGGACCTGCTGGTGGAAATCGAGGCGCATGCCGTCGCCGGCGGTGCGCTGGGCGGCTGAGGGCACGGGTCGGCCATGAAGCGCCTGCTGCGCTGGATCGTCACCATCCCGCTCGCCCTGCTGCTCTACGCGCTCCTGGCGGCGCTGGGCATGGTCTCGCTGGTGTGGAACCTGGCGTCGATGCTGCTCTACCCCCTGCTGCCGGCGCCGACGGGCCGTGCCATCGGCCGTGCCGCGATCGCCTGGTCCTACCGCACCTTCTGGGCCGCCGCGTCCGCGGTCGGCATGATGCGCATCGATGCGTCGTGCCTCGACGCGCTGCGGCACGAGCGCGGCCTGATCATCGTGGCCAACCACCCCACGATGCTCGACGCGCTGCTGCTGGTGGCGCGCCTGCCGCGCAGCGCCTGCATCATGAAGGCCGACCTCATGCGCAACATCTTCCTGGGCGCCGGCGCGCGCCTGGCGCGCTACATCCGCAACGATTCGGCACGCACCATGGTGCGCCTGGCGGTGGAAGACCTCAAGGACGGCGGGCAGCTCGTGATCTTTCCCGAAGGCACGCGCACCGTCACGCCGCCGCTCAACGCCTTCCGGCCCGGCGTGACGCTCATCGCCAAGCTGGCGCAGGCGCCGATCCAGACCGTCTTCATCGACACCGACTCGCCCTACCTGTCCAAAGGCTGGCCCTTGTGGCGCGTGCCGCCGCTGCCCATCGTCTTCACGCTGCGGCTGGGCCGGCGCTTTGCACCGCAGCAGGACAGCAATGCCCTGCTCGCCGAAATCGAACAGTATTTCCGACACCCGATGGAACAGCGCGCCACCGACGCGCAGCCCGAATGCCAGCAGTCTCGCGCACCCACCTTGTCCTGATCCCGAGCTACAACACGGGCGAACGCCTCTTCTCCACGGTCGCCGCTGCCCGTGCCCAATGGAACCCGGTCTGGGTCGTGGTCGACGGCAGCACCGATGGCACCGGCGAGCGGCTGCAGAAGATCGCCGAAGGCGACCCCGGCCTGCGCGTCTGGTTGCTGCCGCAGAACCAGGGCAAGGGCGCCGCAGTGCTGCACGGCCTGCGCGCCGCGCAGGAGGCGGGCTACACGCACGCGCTGACCATGGATTCGGACGGCCAGCATCCGGCCGACCTGATTCCCGCCTTCATGCAAGCCTCGCAGGCGCGGCCCGAAACGATGGTGCTGGGCCGCCCCGTCTTCGACGCTTCGGCGCCGCTGCTGCGCGTGCGCGGCCGCAAGTTGTCGAACGGCTGGACCCAGCTCGAGACGCTGTTCGCCGGCGTCGGCGATTCGCTCTACGGATTCCGCGTGTACCCCGTGCCCGACCTCATCGCGGTCATGGCGCGCCAACCGTGGATGCGCCGCTTCGACTTCGACACCGAGGCCGTGGTGCGCCTGGCCTGGCGAGGCGTCAAGCCGGTGAACATCGACGCCCCGGTCAAATACCTGACGGCCGAGGAAGGCGGCGTCTCGCACTTCAACTACGTGCGCGACAACCTCCTGCTGACCTGGATGCACACCCGGTTGATGATCGAGTTCGTGCTGAGGCTGCCGGGCCTGCTGCTGCGCAGGCTCCGCCGGGCCCCGCCGTTTCAGCGCTGAGCAGGCTGCGTGCAGAAGTCGCGGCACCGAAATGCCGCGGCCTCCGTGTCAGCCTTGCAAGAGCCGGCCACCGCACCTGTCGATCGACGCTTTCATCCGCTGCACCGTCGCGCGGCGGATCGGATAGGCGCCAGCGCGCTCGGCAAAGGTCAATGCCTGCACGAGCATCCTGTCGATCGTGCCCTCGGCCGCCTTCGGCGGCACGCCACCCTCCACTGCCAGTCGCAGCAGATGGGATCGTTGCACGGCATCACCTTCGCCGCAGACGTCCATGTGGTGCTGGCCACTCGGGCCGTCGCTGAAGCTCAGGTCGAAGGCCGGGGCCAGCCGCCATCGCCGATCCTGCCCGAGGCGCCAGGCAAAGTTCTTCGGGTGGTCGTCGCGGTTGTGGAACAACACGTTGAAGACCGCGCGCTCATAGGCTTTCTCCACCTCGCGTTCGTCCCGGGTCAACAGGCGCGTCGCCCGCAGGAGGGCGGTGTAGTCTGCACTGCCCGGCAATCGGAAGTCCACCTGCAGCAGGCCGGCCAGGCTGTGCACCGGCACGCGCAAGCCCTGTTCCCGGTCGAAGCGCGCCACACCGAAGGCCGCCAGCTTGGGCGATAGATCGAACCACGCGGTGGCCGGAACCTCCAGCGCGCAATCGCGGGCCAGCTCGGCATACATCTGCTCGATGGCACAAGCTTCCTTATGCTCGCCCTGGCCCGGAAACTTCACCAGCCAAGGGGCGCCCGGAGCGTCGCCGCGCGTGCTGACATGACCGGTCTCGGCGTCGTACTGCACAAGGGCCTTGGGCCTGGCGCCCTGGGGGGAACCGCCCGTCAACGCCAGCTCGCGCAAGGCGGCACCAGCGTCTCCGGCCAAAGCACGCTCGCTTTCTTGGGCCAGGGCCAACAGGTTCCAATCCGGTTCCTCGGCATCCGGGGCCAATGCCGGCACGAAGCGCAGGGCGCCCATGGCGCGGCTCCCAATGAAAGCCAGGCGATCCAACGGCCCGGGATGGCGCAGGCCCTGCTGGCGGAACAGCCGATCCATCAGCAGCAGGCCCCAGCCGTCGGGCAGGCTGTCGGCAATCAGGCCCGGAAGGCGGTTCAGATGCAGCGGAAAGTTGCCATAGGCGCTGCCGCGCAGCTTGAGGTGCAGCGGCGAAAGTTCCAGGCCTCGGTTCAACGCTTCGGACGAGTACTCGAACAGCAAGGTGCTGCCATCGTCGGCGAGCAGTCCCAAAGGCCAATCCTCACCCCAGCCGCAGTAATGGACTGCCAGCCGCTTCAATCGCTTCTCCGGCGGGGTGCACGCTGCCGCAGACGAACCGCCGTGGCGTGCTCCATCTGCGCAATGGATTGGCGCTTCAGCACAAAAAGGTCTTCGAGTTCATTCACCAGCCCGAGCGCCTGCGCCGCGCGGACAAGGGTTTCCAGCGAGGACCGGCCGCTGCTCTCCAGCGTGCGCAGCGCACCCAGCGACAGACCGGCCATTTGCGCCAGCTCGTGCTGGGGCAAGCCTTGAGCCAGCCGATGCGCACGGATGCGTTGGCTAAGGGAAGCCAGGATTTCGCTGGTGGTCGCCAGATTAAATGCCATTTTTGCGGTCTTTAATGACGAAAATCGACATTAAAAGCCATTCTAATGGCGTTTATGCCCTCCTGGATACTGCCCCTCCGCGCCACGACGCAACGCGCGTCGACGGCGCCCAACGGGCTCAGACCATTCCGCCGTTGATCGAAATCACCTGCCCCGTGATGTACCCCGCGTCGGCACTCGCCAGGAAGGCCGTGAGTGCGGCCACCTCGTCCGGCTTGCCCGCCCGCTTGGCCGGCACCAGTTGATCGATCAAGGTCTTGTCGAAGGCGCCATCCGCCATCGGCGACGCGATGATGCCGGGCGCGATGGCGTTGACCGTGACCCCGCGCGCCGCCACCTCGAGCGACAGCGCCTTGGTGGCGCTGTTGAGCGCACCCTTGGCCGCCGCATAGTTCACCTGCCCGCGGTTGCCGGTGAGCGAAGCCACGGACGACATGTTGATGATCCGCCCCCAGCGCGTCCGCAGCATCGGCAGCAGGAGCGGCTGGGTGACGCGGAAGAAGCCGTTGAGCGATACGTCGATCACCTTGTGCCACTGCTCTGCGCGCATGCCGGGCAGCACGGCGTCGTCGTGCACGCCTGCGTTGTTGACCAGCACCTGCACCGGCCCGGCCGCGAGCATGGCCTCGCAGGCCTGGCGCGTGGACTCGTCGCTGCCGAGGTCGAACACGTGGCATTCGGCGCGCCCGCCGGCGGCCGTGATGTCGGCGGCCAACTTCTCGACGGCCTCCGGGCGGGAGTTGGCGTGCAGCAGCACGGTGGCGCCATCGCGGGCCAGGCGCTGCGCGATGGCGGCGCCCAGGGCGCCGCTGGCGCCGGTGATCAACGCGCGTTTTCCGTCGAGGCTCATGAAGAGGTCTTGCTTTCCGTGGGGAGCGGCATGGGGAGCGGCGTATTCAGCACCACCACGGCACGGCCTTCCGCCAGCGCGCGGCCCGCGTCGTTCTTTACCGTGAATTCGTAGAGCACCTGGCTCGCATCGCCCGAAACGCGCTGCGCATGCACCTGCAGTGCGCCTTCGACGTCGTCGAGCCGGGCGACGGCCAGCCGCACGTTGCGCGCACTGGCCAGGAAGCCGGCCGACGGCGGACTGCCCTCCTGTGCGATCAGGCCGCCGTGCAGCGCCATGGCCTGCGCGGCGTACTCGATCAAGTTCGGCGACAGCAGGCCGCGGGCCGTGCGCAGCGGGTTGTCCGCATGCCGGTGGCTGCAGGTGCTGCAGTGGACGTGGTGCGTGTCCCACGACTCCAGGCGATCGAGCAGGCACATGCTGCCGCTGTGGGGGATCAGGCGCGCGATGCCGGCGCGGTCGAGCTGCTGCGGCGCGCTCATGGCGACGACGTTTCCTTGCCGGCATCGGCCACCAGCAGCACGTTGGCGAAGGGAGTGCCCTCGCTCATCGGAATGGCCAGCACGGGCGAGAAGCCCAGGCGCTGCAGTAGCGCCGTCCACTCGTCCACCGTCCGGCCCCAGGTCGGCGACACCTTGTGCCCGCGGATGCGCGTCACGGTCCGGTCGACCCATTGGCTGACGGCGAAGCCGCGCCGGCTGGCCATGTCGCCCACGCGCAGCAGCATGCGGCCGCCGGGCTGCAGCGCGGCACGCACGCGGCGCAGCACGCCTTCCTGCGCCGCATGGTCGACGTAATGCAGCACGTCGAGTATCACCACCAGGTCGCAGGACGGCATCGCCGCCGTGCACATGTCTTCGCAGACGAAGCGGGGCCTGGGCTTCAGGTGGCCGATCGAGGCCTCGGCGCGCGCCACGTCCTTGGGCATCAGTTCGATGCCGGTGTACTCGGCCCGCTCGGGCGTGCCGGCCCAGGTCGCGGGCCAGCGGCCGTGCTCCATCTGCATCTCGGCCATCGACGACAGCAGGCTCGCGAACAGGCCTTGGCCGCAGCCGATGTCGACCACGCGGCGGCGGCGCAGCCCGATCAGGCCGCGTTCGATCACGCCACGAAACACGGGGTCGCGGCCGAGCTTGCCGCGAGCGAAATGCCAGGCGAAGCTGCCGGCCTTCTTGTACGGCGCGCTGGCCGCTTCATGCAATTGGCGCCAGGCGGCGTCGGTGGAGGAACTGTCGGTCATGCAGCGGTCAGGGCCTGCGGCAGCGTCACGGCACGCAGGCCGTCGGCGCGCAGGCGGTCGAACAGAGGGGGAAGAACGTCGAGGATCACCGGCTGACCGTCCGCGGTGCGCGCGGCGTGGCCGTCGTGCAGCAGCAGGATGTCACCGGCCTTCAGCTCGCGCGTGAGCCGTGCGAGCACGGTCGCGGCGTCTCGTTCGCGGGTGTCGAAGCCGCGGCGCGTCCAGCTCACGAGCACCAGGCCCATGCGGTGCAGCACGGGCGCCAGAAAAGGATTGCGCAGCCCCGCCGGCGCACGGAAGCAAACCGGCCGCTCGCCGGTGACGGCCTGCAGCATCTGCTGCGCGCGTTCGATCTCGGCGTGGAAACCGCGCGGCCCGAGGAAGGAGAAGTTGTGCCGATGCCGCGCCGTGTGATTCTGGATGCTGTGACCGCGCGCCACGATCTCGCGCGCCAGCGCCGGATGCGCCTGCACCCGCTCGGCGATGCAGAAGAAGGTGGCGCGCTGGCCATGCGCATCGAGCAGGTCGAGCACCTGCGGCGTGACTTCCGGGTCGGGACCGTCGTCGATGGTGATCGCCACCTCGCGGCGTGCCACCGCCGCGGCAGGCAAGCGTGTGATGTTCGGCCCGAGCAGGCTGCTGCGCGGCGTGAGGCCGGCCCCGGTGATCAACGCGTGGTTGAGCACCACCGCGGCCAGCGCCCAGGGCCACGCGCCGGGCACCAGCAACGCCACCGCCAAGGCCAGCAGGTGCCACACCGCACTGGCACGCACCAGGCGCGGCCACGGCCAAGAAACGGAAGCTGGCGGGCTCGAAGACATGGGCGCCGATTCTCCCATCAGCGTGACGCCGCGCGCGCCTTGACCGGACCGCGCGCGAACGCGGCCGACAGCAGCAGCGCCAGCAATGCGCCGGGCGCCACCACCCGGCCGATGGCCGAGAGCGCCGGGATGTCCGAGATGGCGATCAGCGTGAACGACACCACCGTCGTCAGGTTGGCCAGCATCAGCGAAGCCAGCGTGTCTTCGTCGGCCCGGCCGGTTTCGCGCAACTGGTCGAAGAAGAGCGCGTAGTTCGACCCCACCGCCACCACCAGCAGCAGACCCACCAGGTGCAGGATGCCCAGCGGCACGTTCAGCAGCGCCAGGCCGCCGAGCGTCAGCAGCACCGCGACCAGCAGCGGCTCGCACACCGCGATCAGCCGGCGTGCCGAGCGCAGGTAGATACCCAGCAACACGACCACCGCCAGCGCACCCAGCATCACCTGCACGAAGGCTTCGTGCAGGTAGCGCTTGTAGAGCCCGCTCAGTTCGTCACCGACGTTCACGACCTGCACCTCGGGCACGTCGGCCAATGCGGCCGCCAGCCGGGCGGAATCGAAGCGCTCGCCCGGATGCAGCGAGATCAGCGTCGACCAGCCGCCACCCGGGCGCTGGAACATCAGGGCGTTGACGACAGCGCCCAGCGGCCCGCTTTCGAGGTCGGCGCGGTGAATCATCGGCTGCGCGCGCGCCTTCTCGACATCCGCGAGGAAGGGCTCGAGACGGGACGCCGGCAGGGGCAGGCCCGCGGTCGCTTCGGCCAAGCGCGCTTTCAGGGTGGCCGCATCGGGCAGGCTGGCCACGCGCGCCGCCTGTGTGGCTTCGCTCGGCAGCACGCGCGTGACGCTCTCGAAGCCCGCGAGTTCGCCCCGGTCCACCAGCGCTTCGAGCTTGGCCGAAGCCTGCTCGGTGTTGCGCAAAGCCGCCTGCTCGTCGGCGCCGCGGATGACGACCAGCGTGCCGCCGTCGCTCGTGCCGATGTCGTTGCGCAAAGCCTCGTCGAGATCCTGCGCGGCCTTGGGCACCGGGCTCATGGCGCTGAGTTCGGCGCGCCAAAGATGGCCGCCCTGCCACAGCACCAGCGCCAGCGCCGCAGCGCCGAGCGCGACGAAGACGTAGCGCAGGCGCGGCAGTGCGCGCACGATGACGCCGGCCACGCGGGCCATCTGGCGCCGCATGCCCATGCCGGTCGCACCGTCGGGTGCCAGCACGGGCAGCACGTAACGCGCGACGAGCGCCGCGGCGATCAGCCCGGCCAGCGAGAACACGCCGAGTTGCGCCAGCCCCGGGAAGCCCGAGAACACCAGCGCCGCGAACCCGCAGACCGAGGTCAGCAGGCCGAGCCGCACGGTCGGCCAGTGGATGTCGCGCCAGCGCTGCCAGCCGGTGCCGGGCACCGCGGCGCCGCGCGCCTGGATCAGGTAGTAGATCGCGTAGTCGACGGTCTCGCCGATCAGCGTGCTGCCGAAGCCCATCGTGAGCCCGTGCACCTCGCCGAAGACCAGGCTGACGGCCGCCGTGCCGCCGACGACGCCGGTCGCGACCGGCAGCATGGCGATGACCAGCGCCCGCGGCGACGCGAAGGCCAGCAGCAGCAGCACGCCCATCACGATGCCGCCCACCATGGCCAAGTGAATCGCCTCGGCCTTGATCTTGTCGCGGCTCTGCACCGAGAAGACCGGCGCGCCGCTCATCTGAAGGTGCGGGCCGGCGCCGCCCATGTCGCGCGTGGCCGCGGCGAAGGCGCTCTGTACGCGTTCGAGCGCGAGCGCATGCGCATCGAGGTCGCTGCCGGCCGCATGCGTGGTGGCCAGGATCAGCGCGCGCGGCGCGGTGCGCGAGGCCCATACGCCCTGCTCGCTGCGCGGCGAACTCGCGGGTATCAGTCCTTCGGCGATGCGCTGGGTCTCGCCCGTGGGGTCGCGCTCCAGCAGCGGCTTGATGAGGTTGCCGGCGGGCGTGCCGAGCATCGACAGCGTGTCGACGATCGAATCGCGCAGGCCGTCGGCCGTGAAGCGCTCGGGCGTGATGTCGGGCGCGAGCCGGTAGCGTTGGTCGAAGACCCAGGTGCCCGAGTCCTTCCACTCGCTGGTGTCGCCGTTCTGGACTTGGTCGAAGAGCTTGCTCTCGCGCATCGACGCACCGACCGCACGCGACACCTCGGCGCGCTGCGCTGCGTCCTTGCCGCCTTCGATGCCGATGAAGACGGTGCGCGAGGCGATGCCGCTTTGCAGCTGTTCGATGAGCACGCGCTGGCGCTCGTCGGGGCTCGCCGGCAGGAAGGCGGTGAGGTCGGCGCTGAAATGCGTGCGCGCGATCAGCATGACGCCGGCCGCGAGCAGCAGCAGCCAGATGCCCAGCACGAGCGCGATGCGCCGGCGGCCAGGCGCAGCTGCGGCGGGCGTCACGGCGCGGTGCGCGTGGGGGTGATGGTCATCACCGAGCGGTCGCCGCCGATGAACTCCATCTCGACGCCCAGCACCTCGCCGGCACGGCCGGTGAGGCGCAGCGAACGAACCTGAGCGGCCAGCCGCTCGTCGACGGGCGCGAGGTCGAGCGCCCACTTGTCGGCGCTGCCCGAGACCGTGCTGCGAAAGTAGCGCTGCAGGCTCTGCGTGTTGCCGCTCAGCGTGCCGCGCATCGCTTCGACCAGGCCCAGCAGCTCGGGCATGCTGTCGAGCGTCAGCGTGCGCGTGCGGCCGCCGCGCGACAGCGTGAGCGAATTGCCGTCGACCACCATCGACTCGGGCCGCGGCGTGAGCGTGCGGCGCGTCATCTTGTCGGGCGCCTGGAAGCTCAGCGTGCCGCTCGCGTCCAGCGGGCCTTCGAGGCCGCGCACGAAGCGCTGCTCGGTGAAGCGGGCCTCGCCGCTTTTCTGCTTGGCGAGCATGCCCATGAGCTCGGGCAGGTCGAGGGCCCAGGCGGACGATGCGGTGAGGCACAGCGCCGCGACCAGCCAGCGGCACCAGCGCTCAAGGCGAATCTTCGAGCCAGAAATCATGGAAGTTGAACCAGTTGTAGGGATAGGCGCGGCACAGGGCCTCGAGCCGCGCGACGTAGCTTTCGAGCGCGGCGCGGATCAGGCGTTCCCGTTCGGCCGGGTCTCGCACGCGTTCGCTGAAGTCGGCCAGCGGCTCGAAGTGGACATCGTAGCGTGCGCCCCCCGCGTAGAGCCCCGCCATGAAGAACACCTTGCGCCGCAAGAGCGCGGCCAGCCGGAAGGGCCCGTCGTTGATGACGGCCGGATGGCCCAGGAACGGCAGCGTGACGCTGTTGCCGCGCTGTTGGCCCGCCTCCTCCGACCCGGGCAGCGTGCGGTCCGCCAGCAGGCCGGCGAGGCCCCCGCCGTCCAGCCAGTCGCGCAGGTCGAGCATCGAGTGCGGCCGGCCCAGCGCGATGATGTGCGGCCGCAGGCCGGGCTTCGCGATCGCGTCGAGCACCGCGGTAATCTGCTGCGCGTTGTCTTGGTACATCAGCATGGCGAGCCGAAGTTCCTTCGGCCGGCCGCTCTGGTGCTTGCAGGCGCCCATCGCCTCGAAGCTGCCGACGTGCGCGCCGAGCAGGAAGGCGCCTCGTCCCGCGATCGCCTCGGCCTCGACCGGTACGTTGCCCTGCACGCGTACGTCGAACAGGTCCATGCGCCCGCGCAGGAAATAGATTCGATCGAGCACCGTGGACGCGAAGGCGTGCAGCAGGCGGTAGCCGTCCGACCAGCCCGCCTGCGGGCCGATGGCGCGAAACAGGTAGCGCTTGATGTTGCGCCGTGGCCCGGGAGAGAACAGCAGGAAGTACACGCAGATCGGGTGCAGCACCAGCCGCGCGATCGGTCGTCCGCAGCGCAGCGCGATCCAGCAGATCACCCGCAGCGCGAGCATGTTGCTGCGCTCGGGCGCACGCGCCCAGTCGGCCTGACGCGGCTTCGCGTCACCGGCCCCGGGCGGCTGCGCGATGCTCATGATTCGGGGCCGGGTGTCCAGCGGCCGCTGGCAGCCACCACCTCGCCCACGCGCACCTCGAAACGCAAGCCGCGCGAGGGGGCGGTTTCGGGCACGAGGTCGATGGACAGCCGGCTGCCCGGACGCACCGGCGACAGGAACTTGGCCGCCGCGAGCGTGGGCCGCGGGCCGAGCCGCGCGGCCAGGGCCGGCACGCCCTGCGCGGCCTCCAGCACCTCGGCCAGCAGCAGCGCGCCGGGCAGCAACGGTTGGCCGGGGAAGTGGCCCGCGAAGGCCGGGTGGTCTTCCGGCACGTCATGCGTCAGGTGCACCGGCGTGCCGTCGGCGGCGAGCTGCGCCAGCGCGAACTCGCGCAAGGAACGGGCGGTCAGCTTGCCGGTGCCCTCGCGCGGGAAGGCGTCGACATGCACCACGCGGCGCGGCACGAATACCGCTTCGAGCCGCTCGCGCAGCGCCGCGATGATGGCGTGCGCATCGAGGGTGGGCGCCACAACGAAGACCACCGGCCGAACCACGCCATCGGCCAAGTCGTCCGGCAGCCAGAAGGCGCCGTCGTCGACGCCCGGGATGCTGTTGAGGTGGTGATTGAGGTAGCCCAGCGAGCTGCGCCGGCCGGCCACGTGGAACAGGTCGTTGGCGCGCCCGAGCAGCCGGAAGCGCCGGTTGTCGACGAGTTCGAGGATGTCGGCCATCGGCGTCGGCTCGGGCACGAAGTCGCCCGAGACGATGAAGCGCTCGGTGCCCTCCGCGTCGTGTTCGGCGTGGACGCGGATCTCGCCGAAGGTCTGCCACACCTCGCTCTGCGTCGGCCGCCGCGTGGCAACCTGGCCCGATTCGGTGCTGCCGTAGATCTCGATGAGCTTGCCGCCCATGGCTTGCTCGGCCTGGGCCGCGAGCTGTGGCGACAGCGGCGCGGTGGCCGAGAGGATCAGCTCCACCTTCGGCAGCGCCACGCCCGACAGCAGCAGCGTCTTCAGGTGGAAAGGCGTGGTCACCAGCGCACGCGGCTCCGGCACCGAGGCCAGCGCCTGCGCCACGTCGGCGGGGAAGAAAGGCCGGCCGCTGTCGAAGGCGGCGCCGCCCAGCATCGCCAGCAGCGCCGAGGATTCGAGGCCGTAGCTGTGCTGCACGGGCACGGTCGCCACCAGCGTCAGGCCGGTCAGCGAGGGCCGCTCGAGCAGTTCGGCCAGGCGACCGACAGCGGCGGCCACGTCGCCCACCAGCGTTTTCCACGACTTGGCGTGCGGCTGCGGCGCGCCGGTGGAGCCGGACGTGAGCAGGCTCACCGCATGCAGGCTTGCCGCGATGGTCGGCAGCGCCGGGTCGCTGTCCGGGTCGGATGCCGCACGGTGGTCGATCAGCACGCGCGGCATGCCGGGTGTGTCGAGCGCCGCGTCGTCGGCCAACGCATAGGTCTGGCGGCCCGGCTCGATCAGCCGCGCGAGCGTGTCGGGACGGGCATCGGGCGGCAGCAGGCTGGTCTGGCCCCGCACCAACGCCGCGGCAAGGCCCAGCGCGAAGGCATAACGGTCATTGCAGAGATTCACCGCCGGACCGCCGTCGGGCAATTGCGAGGCGAGCCGCGCCACGTCGGACAGGAATTCGCGGGCGCTGACCGGCACGCCGGCGCGCCACGCCAGGGGTGCCTCCGGATCGCGGTCGACCAGCAGCGGAAGGAGATCAGGGCTCAAGTCGGGTCACATTCATTGCCGCGCCGCAGGGTCGGCCGGCGCACTGTAGAAGGCGCGCACCGTGTCGATCAGGCGGGTGCGCTCGAATTCGGGATGCAGGCGGTAGCGCAACAGATACTCGCCGAAGAAAAGCGCACCCACCATCAGGGGCGACAGCAAGTTGGCCAGCACCGACCAGGCCGCGAACGACAGGGTGGCATAGACCCCGACCGACGCCACGGTCATGAGCGCGAAATACACGGTCCAGACGAGCGTGACGCGGCGCGTGTAGTCCCGCATCGCGGGCGACAGCGGATGGATGCGCTGTGCGAACTGGCCGATCAGCGAGAGCCGGTCGCGCCGCAGCGTGCCGCCGAACCAGCCGCACAGCAGCGCGTTGATGCCGGCATGCTGAAGCATGTAGAGCCGGTTCGGG
Organism: Variovorax sp. KK3; assembly: GCF_001984055.1. GTDB lineage: Bacteria > Pseudomonadota > Gammaproteobacteria > Burkholderiales > Burkholderiaceae_C > Variovorax. The sequence continues at coordinate 104,139 of NZ_LYVO01000001.1, read as the reverse complement.
TCGCCCGCCTCGCCGAGCAGCACCAGCGCGAAGCCGAGCACGCCCACCAACGCGGCCACCGCCAGGCCCCAGCCGCCGAAGCGGCTACCGGCCAGGCCCAGCGCCGTCAGCCATAGCGGCCCGAGGAGCACCCCGACCGCCCAGGGCTCGGCGGCATGGAAGAGCATCATCCAATGGGAAGCTCCGGCATAGGCCACCCCCGCGATCAGCAGGAGCGCCATGCGCCATCGGGACATGGATCAGGAGTCGCCGCGGTTCTGGGCGACATGTGCTGCGAGGCTGCGCAGCGATTGAAAGATCTGCTGGTTGCGCTCGTCGTCCGAGCGCAGCTGAAAGCCGTACTTGCGCGAGACTTCGAGCGCCACTTCGAGGATGTCGATCGAATCGAGCCCCAGCCCTTCGCCGTACAAAGGCGCCGTGGGCACGATGTCGGCAGGCGCGACCTCCAGGTTCAGCGACTCGACCAGGAGCACGGCCAGCTCGTTCTCGAGAGCGGACTGCTCGGGCGCATCGCCGAGGGCGGAAGGGGATGACTGGGCTGATGACAAGAGCAACTCCGGGAACTTTTGATTGAACCAACGTACGGGCTCGGAATTATAGGAGGCACCCCCGAAAGGCTTGGATAGACTGCACCCGAGTGCAACGACCGGAGCCCCTCATGGCCGACCCCCTTCTGATCGCCCGCCACGACACCACCGAATGCGCCCTGCTGCCGGGCCTGGCCAACCGCCACGGGCTCATCACCGGCGCCACCGGCACCGGCAAGACCGTCACGCTGCAAACCATCGCCGAACGGCTGTCGTCCATCGGCGTGCCGGTCTTCATGGCCGACGTCAAGGGCGACCTGACCGGCACCAGCCAGCAGGGCCGCATCGGCGACAAGATGGCCGCCACGCTGAAGGAGCGCGGGCTCGACCTGCCGGAGCCCCTCGCCTGCCCCGTCACGCTGTGGGACGTGTTCGGCGAGCAGGGCCACCCCGTGCGCGCCACCATCTCCGACATGGGCCCGCTGCTGCTGGGGCGCATGCTCAACCTCAACGAAACCCAGGCCGGCGTGCTGAACCTCGTGTTCAAGATCGCCGACGACAACGGCCTGCTGCTGCTGGACTTGAAGGACCTGCGCGCCATGCTGCAGCACGTGGGCGAAAACGCCAGCCAGTTCACCACCGAGTACGGCAACATCAGCGCCGCCAGCGTGGGCGCCATCCAGCGCGGGCTGTTGACCATCGAAAGCCAGGGCGGCGACAAGTTCTTCGGCGAGCCGATGCTCAACATCTCGGACTTCATGCAGATCGAGGGCGGCAAGGGCGTGATCAACATCCTGGCGGCCGACAAGCTCATGAACTCGCCGCGCCTCTACGCCACCTTCCTGCTGTGGATGCTGTCGGAGCTCTTCGAGCAATTGCCCGAAATCGGCGACCCCGACCAGCCCAAGCTGGTCTTCTTCTTCGACGAGGCGCACCTGCTCTTCAACGAGGCGCCCAAGGCGCTGGTCGAACGCATCGAGCTGGTGGTGCGGCTGGTGCGCTCCAAGGGCGTGGGCGTGTTCTTCGTGACGCAGAACCCGCTCGACATTCCCGACAGCGTGCTCGCCCAGCTCGGCAACCGCGTGCAGCACGCACTGCGCGCCTTCACGCCGCGCGACCAGAAGGCCGTCAAGGCCACCGCCACCACCATGCGGCAGAAGCCCGGGCTGGACATCGAGGCTGCGATCACCGAGCTGGCGGTCGGCGAGGCATTGGTGAGTTTCCTCGATGCGAAGGGGCGGCCCTCGATTACAGAGCGCGTCTATGTGCTGCCGCCGGGCAGCCAGATCGGCCCGATCACCGCGGCGCAGCGACAGGCCCTGATGGCCAATTCGCTCGTGGCCGGCGTGTACGAGAAGGCTGTAGACCGCGAGTCGGCCTACGAGACGCTGAAGGGCCGAGCCGCCAGCGCACCCGATGCGCCCGCTTCGCCTGGTGCATCGCCTGCGCCGGCGGGCAAGCCCGGCGCCGCAGCTACCGAAGAATCGGGCGGCGTGATGGGCAGCCTCAACGACATCCTTTTCGGCTCCACCGGCCCGCGCGGCGGCAAGCGCGACGGCCTGGCCCAGACCATGGCCAAGTCGGCCATGCGGACCATGGGGACGCAAGTGGGCAAGGAGATCTTGCGCGGGGTGCTCGGCGGGATCTTCGGGGCCAAGTCGCGGACCCGGCGCTGAACCAGAGTCGATGCGAGCCATCGATTCGAGCGTCTCGACGTGACGTGATGTGAGGCGACATGACGCGACGCGTCGTGAGCGCGACACTCGACCCGGCGGCGCATGGCGAAGGAAGCCAAGGCCTGCGCACCACACGCGGCAAGCCACCTTTTCTGTAGTACTTTCGACTAAACTCCGCTGCAACGCAACATGCGGAGGAGAACGTGGAGAGCAATCGTGATGCGGGCCAACGCCACGCGGGCGCGACTGCCTCTTTTTCATGGACACCCCGCACGGTGTGCGTCCCCCTTGCAGGCACCAGCGAAGAGCGACACGCGCGCGTGATCCGCAATCATTGCCGGCCTGGCGCCCCTGTCGAGCTTCGGCGGCCAAGCGACCGTGCGTCGGCGACGGAAGCCATGTGCGCATGGTTGCGCTGCGATGGCTGGTTCGGGTTGGCGACGACCTGGCGTCCCATCGGCTATGTCGATGCAGCGCACGCCTCGGGCTGGGGCTCCCAGCTCGACGCCGGATTGCTTCGCGTGGAGCGCGCGATCGTCTGCAGCAGCGCCCACGCACCCGGATGGCCGGTGCCTGTGGTCTCCATCCAGATCGACCTGCGACCCTGACGCGCATTCGAGGACTTGGCACGGTCATCGGCACTCCGACTGACGGGCAAGGGTCACGACCTCGACAGCAAGCAGTGGCGGAGCAGGCTGACGCCGACTTCTCGTAAACCACGGGCAAGTTCGAACACTGCACATAACCCCTGAGCGACGTCGCACGCATTCGCAATGCCGCGGGCTGGTGTCTATCCCTCATCCGCGAATGGTTGCTGGGCATCACTGGCCGCAAATGACACTGAGTGCCATAAACTACGGCACTCAGTGCCAATTCTCGAGCAATCTCGATCTCGTCCCGAATGATCAACACCAAGGAAGCCAGCCGCCTGGACGTGTCCCGGCACGCCACCCGCCTCTTTCTCGAAAAAGGCGTCACTGCGACGAGCGCCGACGACATTGCCGCGGCCGCGGGCATCTCTCGGCGGACCTTCTGGCGCTACTTCCGGACGAAGGAAAGCTCGGTCGAACCGCTGTTCAACCATTCGTCGTTCCGCTTCGTCTCGCAGATGTCCGAGTGGAAGCTCGACACGACCATCGAGGCATTCATCCACGGCTACTTCGCGCTGGCCACGCGCCCGGAACGCGACGTCAGCGACGACGTGCTCTGCGCGCTGCTGATCGCACGCCTGCCGATGGAGCCGGGCCTGCGCGAGGCATGGCTCATGGCCAACCACAAGGTGCAAGCGGAAATGGCGAAGGTCGTCGCACGGCGCGCACGCCGCCATTCGGAGGAGTTCGACGTGCAGCTGTGTGCCGCAACCATCATCGCCGCGATGCGCACGGTGGACGAGCACATCACCGATGCCGTCATCAACCAGAAGAAGGTCATGACGATGGAAAGCATCAACGACTTTCTCGCCCGCGCGATACGCACCGCCAGCACGCTGCCGATCTGCGACGCGATCAAGGACTAGATGCGACCTCACGACGAACGAACCTGGGCCCGAACGCGCCGAGCCTCATGGCTGGTGCCGGCCGGCTTGCTTGCCGCCATCCTCATGGGATGCGCCACGGGCGAGCATCCGCGCGTGCCCGAGATCACGCTGCCTCCCAGCTACGGCACGCAAGCCAGGAACGAACTGCCACCGGCCGCGCTCGACGCCTGGTGGCGCAGCTACGGCGACGAGCAGTTGCAATCGCTGGTGGAGCGCTCGCTCGCCAACGGCGTCGATGCCAAGCTCGCACTGGCGCGACTCGATGAAGCACGCGCCATCCGCGGCCAGACGCTGTCCATCGCCGATGCGCGCGGTGCAGTGCAAGGCAACGTGGAGCGCACCAGAAACATCCGCCTCGACGACGGGTCGGCATCGTCCGCCGCCGCCATCGCACCGACCACACGGAGCCAGGGCCTCTCGCTGCCCATCAGCTGGGAGCTCGACCTGTTCGGTCGCAACACGACGCGGCGCGATGCGGCGGACGCAGACCTGGCAGCCGCGCGATTCGACTACGAGGCATCGCGGGCGGCGCTCGCGGCCCAGGTGGCGCAGACCTTGTTCGAAGCCCGCGGCCTGGCGGCTCGGCTGGACGACGCGCGTGCGAACGAACGCATCCAGGGCGCGCTGCTCGAGTTGCTCGACCGCCGGGTCGAACGGGGCCTGTCTGCCGCGTCCGAAGCCGACCGCGTCGGTGCCGAGGTCGCACGCAGCCTTGCACAGCGAATGGGGCTGGAGGCGGAGCTACACGCAACGCGCCGTGCCGTCCTGGTGCTGGCCGGCGACGGCCTCGGCCCGATCGACCGCATCGCGGCCGATCAAGGCGCGAGCGATGGCCTGGGCGCGCCGCCGGGCGTGCCCGCCACCGTGCCAGGCAACCTGCTCGAACGCCGACCCGACGTACGGCAGGCACACGCCCGCGTCGAAAGCGCTCGCGCGTCCGTGCGCCTGGCCGAACTCGACTTCTTCCCGACGCTCACGCTGCAACCGTCCATCGGCGTATCGCAGCAGCGCGGCACCTTCGACACGCGGCTCGCCTTCTGGACGCTCGGCGCAGGCCTGAACATCCCGGTGCTCGACCGGCCCCGGCTGATGGCCGCGCTCGACATCCAGAGCGCGCGCGGCATGCAGGCCGTCGTCGCCTATGAGAAGGCCGTGCAGACAGCCTTCGCCGAAGCCGACCAGGCCTTCGTGCGCCTGGAAGCCGCGCACGAACGCGTGGCCATCCTGCAGGACGGCGAAGCACGTGCCCGACGCGCCTTCGACGCGGCGGAGACGCGGTACCGGCGCGGCCTGGGCGACCTGCAGAGCCTGCTCGATGCCGAGGCCGCGTGGCGCGGCTCGCGCGCCGCATTCACCACCGCGAAGGTCGACAGGCTTCTGGGCTCGGTCCAGGCCTTCAAGTCGCTGGGCGGCGGATGGACTGCGCCAGGCGCCGATTCATCCGAGTGAGCCCGCCGATGCCGGCGATCCCGGCGATTTCGCCGATCCTGAAATTTCGTACAGAACGTCCCCGAACCATGAACCGATCTTTTGCGCCCAGCGTCGTCGCGCTCCTGCTGGCTGCCGGCCCTGCCCTTCTGCTCGCCGGCTGTTCGGGCGAAGCCCAACCCAAGCGCGCGGCCGAGGTGCCTCGCACCGTCTCGGTCGCGCAGGTCGCAAGCGAAGCACTCGCCGCCACGACCACGGCATCGGGGCTGCTCGTTGCGCGCGAAGAGGCGGCGGTCGGCGTCGAGCAGGCCGGCGTGCGCGTGCTGCGTGTCTTCGTCGAAGAAGGCGCCCAGGTGAAGGCCGGCCAGGCCCTGGCCGTGCTCGACGATGCGCTGCTGCGCCAGCGCGTCGCGCAGGCGCGGGCGCAGGCCGAGAAAGCGAAGGCCGAAGCGGACCGCGTCGAAGGTCTGGACAGCACCGGCGTCATCTCCGACGAAGACATCGGAAGTCGTCGAAGCCAGGCCCGCATCGCAACAGCGCAATTGCGCGAACTCGAAACCCAGATCGGGCAGATGACCGTTCGCGCGCCCGTGTCGGGCATGGTCGTCGAGCGCACCGTGCGGCCGGGCTCGCTGTCGAGCGGCGAGCCGATGTTCCGTGTCGTCCGGGACAACGAGGTCGAACTCGACGCCGAGGTGCCGGAGATCGCCATCCTCGGTGTGCGGCCCGGCCAGGCGGTGAAGGTGACGCTCGCCGACGGCACCGACGTCGACGGCACGGTGCGCCTGATCAGCCCGCGCATCGATCCCCAGACCAAGCTCGGCCGCGTGCGGGTGGCCATGCCGACCGCGAGCATGCTGCGCGTGGGCGGCTTCGCGCGCGCGACCTTCGCGAGCGGCGCCGCGCCGGTCGCCGTCGTGCCCGAAAAGGCCGTTCACTTCGAAGCCAGCGGCCCGTCGGTGATCGTCATCGGCGCCGACAACCGCGCGCACCGCATGCCGGTCAAGACCGGCCAGCGTTCGCGCGGGCGCGTCGAGCTGGTGCAGGGCCCGCCCATCGGCACGCAGGTCGCGCTGGCGGGCGGTGCCTTCCTGATCGACGGCGACCTGGTGAAGCCGGGACTCGGCCAGCCGGCCGCGAGCGGAGCGAAGTGACATGAAGCTCGGCATCTCCGCATGGTCGATCAAGAACCCGATTCCGGTCAGCGTGCTCTTCATCGCGCTGCTGATCGCGGGCCTCGCGGGCTACCTGGCCTTGCCCATCAAGCTGTTCCCCGACGTTTCGTTCCCCATCGTGCAGGTGAGCGTGTCGCTGCCGGGCGCGGCGACGACCGAGGTCGAGACCCAGGTCACGCGCGAAGTCGAAGGCGCGGTGTCGAACATCGCCAACGTCGCCCACGTGAGTTCGACGGTGTCGCCGGGCGCATCGGCGACGACGGTCGAGTTCGCCGTGGGCGCCGATCCGCAGAAGGCGACCGACGAAGTCCGCGCCGCCATCGATGCGGTGCGGGCCGCCTTGCCGCGCGGCATCGAAGAGCCCATCGTGCGCCGCTTCGACATCGACTCGCTGCCCATCCTGACCTACGCAGTGTCCGCCTCCGGCATGTCCGACGTCGAGCTGAGCTGGTTCATCGACGACACGGTGGCGCGCGCATTGATCAGCGCCGACGGCGTGGCCCAGGTCGCGCGTGTCGGCGGTGTCGAACGCGAGATCAACATCACGCTCGACCCCGCCCGGCTCGAGGCACTGGGGCTGACCGCGCCGCAGGTCAACGACGCGCTGCGAGGCTTCAGCACCGACATCGGCGGCGGCATCACGCAGATCGGCGGCCACCAGCAGACCGTGCGCGTGCTGAACGCGGCGCAGAGCGTCGACAGCCTTCGCCAGCTCGTGATTCCGACCGGCGGCGGCCGCACGGTGCAGCTCGGCGACGTGGCCAACGTCGGCAGCGGTGCGGCCGAACGCACGGGCCTGGCCTTGCTCGACGGGTCGCCGGTGGTCGGCTTCCAGGTGATGAAGACGAATGCGGCATCCGACGTGGACGTGGAGACGGCCACCCTCGCGGCCGTCGACAAGCTGGCGAAGAAGCATCCGGGCGTCACCTTCACGCCGATCGTCTCGTCGGCCGAGAACACGCGGCACAGCTTCGACGCCACGGTCCACACGCTGCTCGAAGGCATGCTGCTCGCCGCGCTGGTGGTGCTGGCCTTTCTGCGCGACTGGCGCGCGACCGCCATCGCGGCGCTGGCCATGCCGATCTCGCTGGTCCCCACCTTCGCGGTCATGCACCTGATGGGCTTCAGCCTGAACATGATCACGCTGCTTGCGCTGACCCTGGTGATCGGCATCCTGGTCGACGACGCGATCGTCGAGATCGAGAACATCCAGAAGCGCATCCAGGCCGGCGAATCGCCTTTCCACGCCGCGTTCGAGGGCTCCGACGCCATCGGGCTGGCGGTGACGGCGACCACGCTCGCCATCGTGGTCGTGTTCATGCCGGTGTCCTTCCTCGGCGGCTTCATCGGCCAGTTCTTCTTCGAGTTCGGCATCACGGTGGCCGTTTCGGTGCTGTCGTCGCTGGTCGTGGCGCGCATGCTCACGCCGCTGATGTGCGCCTACTTCCTGGCGCCCGAGGCACATGCGCATCCGCAGAAGCCGTTCGTGGGCTGGTACCGGCGCTCGCTCGACTGGGCGCTCGACCACCGCTGGATCTCGCTCGGCCTCGGCTCGGCGATCTTCATCGGCTCGCTCTTTCTCGCGAGCCTGCTGCCCACTGGCTTCACGCCGCCGTCGGACAACGGCATCGTGCAGATCACGGTGGAAGGCGGGCCCGGCTCGACCATCGACGACCTGCAGGTCGCGTCGAGCCGGCTCACGCGCGAACTGAAGCAGCGCGACGAGGTGAAGACGGTCTTCGTCACCATCGCCAACGATGCCGCCAAGAGCGGAACCAGCGGCGTGACGGTGCTGCTGCGCGACGACCGCCGCATGACGACGCAGGAGTTCCAGGCCGACATCCGTCCGCTGCTCTCGGCCATTCCCGACGTGCGGCTCGGCTTTGCGTTGAGCGGACAAGGCGGCAGCACGACGGTGCAGATCCTGTTGTCGAGCGAGAACGGCCCGGCGCTCGAAAAGTCGTCGACCGAGCTGGCGCGGCAGATGCGCGAGCTGCCCGAGCTGGCAAACGTGCGCGAGGCGACCCTGCGCCCTGGCACCGAACTGGTCATTCGCCTGAAGCCGTCGGAGGCAGCTCGGTTGGGCGTCACGCCCGAAGCGGTCGCGGCGATCGCCCGTGTCGCCACCATCGGCGACATCGACGCCAGCTCGGCCAAGTTCAATGCCGGTACCGAGCGCCTGACCGTGCGGGTGCGGCTCGACGATGCATCGCGCGGCGACCTCGACGTCATCCAGTCCCTGCGCGTGCCCACCAGCTCGGGGTCGACCGTGCCGCTGTCGACGGTCGCCGAAATCAGCTTCCAGGCGGGCGCGGCGCGCATCGAGCGCTACGACCGCGAGCGCCGCGCCATGGTCGAAGCCGAACTGTCCGGCGTCTCGCTCGGCCAGGGCCTGGCCCGCATCCATGCGCTGCCGATCCTCAAGAACCTGCCCGAGGGCGTGCGCAACCCGGCCTATGGCGACAGCGAAAACCAGCTCAAGCTGTTCAAGAGCTTCGGGCTCGCGCTCGCGGCCGGCATCGGCATGATCTACGCGGTGCTGGTGCTGCTGTTCCGCAGCTTCTTCAAGCCGATCACCATTCTCGCGGCGCTGCCGCTGTCGCTGGCCGGCGCGTTTCTCGGCCTCTTGATCGGCGGCGCCGAACTCGGCCTGCCCGCACTCATCGGCCTGTTGATGCTCATGGGTCTGGCGGCCAAGAACTCCATCCTGCTGGTCGAGTTCGCGATCGAGGCGGAACGCGACGGCGCGAGCCAGCACGAGGCCCTGGTGCAGGCCTGCCGCGAACGCGCGCGCCCGATCGTGATGACGACCTTCGCGATGGCGGCAGGCATGCTGCCGACCGCGCTGGGCATCGGCGAGGGTTCGGAGTTCCGCGTGCCGATGGCACTGGCGGTCATTGGCGGACTGATCAGCTCGACCCTGCTGTCGCTGGTGCTGGTACCCGTGGTCTACGAATTCGTGGAAGACGCGGAGCTATGGCTGACGCCGAAGCTCGCGCGCTTCGTGACGCACAAGGGCATCGGTGCGGAAGGCCAGTTTCAATGAGGTGCGGGGGGCCCCGCTTCTTCGGCGTCACTCGGGCTGCAGCACCGACCTGTATGTGAAGCGGACTCGGCGATGCCCGTGGGCGATACACTACAGAAATCTGTACGCTCGCGACGCAGCATGAAAACCACTCTCGACCTGAATGATGCTTTGTTGACGGAAGCCAAGACCTTGGCCGTTCAACAGCGCACAAGCCTGACGCGTTTGATCGAAGAAGGACTCCAGATGCGCCTGCGCGCTCAAAAGGCGCCTGCAAAGCGCGTCCGTCTCCCGGTGTTCCGCGGCAAGGGTGGACTGGCACCGGGCTTGGATGGGCTCAGCAACAAGGCAATGCTGGACGCCGCCGACCGTGACGCCTGACGTCAACATCCTGGTGGCTGCCTCCCGCAGCGATCACCCGCATCACAAAGCTGCGAACGAGTGGTTGGAACAGGCGCTTGGCGATGCAAACCGCGGCACACGCCTCAAATTGCAGCCGATGGTGCTCGCGAGCTTCCTGCGATTGGTGACGAATCCCAAGATCTTCCTGAACCCCACGCCAACGGCCAATGCCCTGCGGTTCATCGAGGCGATATTGGCCGCTCCCGGCGTCGAAGTGCCATCGTTGGGGCCCGAATGGCCTCACCTGCGCCAGTTGTGCGCCGACATGAAGCTTGCAGGCAATGACCTGCCGGACGCCTGGCTGGCCGCAGCGGCAATTCACCAAGGCGAGCATGTGGTCAGTTTCGACTCGGATTTCAGGCGCCTGCTGCCTCGAACGCAGTTCACGCGGCTCGGGATCGCCTCCTAGCCGGCCGCGTGGCGCTCGACTTGCTCACCACCGCAACACCCGATACCCGATCACCGCCCCCGCCGCCGCCGGCAGCGCCATCCCGATCACGTACCAGATCCCGAGAAAAGGCGCCGCCAGTTCCGGGCAGTGCAGCGCATAGACCGCGGCACCCGCACCAGCGGACATGATGCCCGCGGCTGCGCCGGCGAGCGCCGGTTGCGTCGGCGCCAGGCTCTTCAGCGCGAACAAGGAGGCCACGAACACGGGCAGCGTGATCAGCGAGATGTTGAAGACGCAGCTGCGCCAGGTCTGGCCCCACACCATGGCGGCGCGGTCGTCGGTAGGCGCGTCCAGCCAGCTTGCGAGGCCGATCGCCCATATCAGCAGCACGGGCATCAGCAGGCCCAGCCACGCGGCGCGCACGCGCACGCCGGGGCGCGCGAGGCGTTGGACGACCACGAAACCTGCGACGGCCATGCAGATCGGGAACAGCAGCTTGATCCAGAACATCGGCCAAAACAATGTCTGCACCAGATCGCGCCGCACGCCGTATTCGACAGCCATGATGCCGATCGACAGCGGCAGGCCCAAGGCCAGCGCCAAGGCGAAGCGGCGCGAGGCGGCCTGGCGCGGCACGGGCTCGGCATCGGCGGCGAGCAGCGCCACGAGTTCGTCTGTCTTCATGTCGAGGTCTTTCCGATCTTGAGGGCCAGGGCCTTGAGCCCGCGGTGGATGCCCACCTTCACGGCCGATTCCGACATGCCGGTGAGCCGCGCCGTCTCGGCCACCGACAGGCCCTGCAGCTTCACATGCACGATCGGCAGGCGGTGCCGGTCGGGCAAGGTCTCGAGCAGCCCCGACAGGTCGCGCCGCGCGTCGCTGGCCTCGGTGGCCGAGTCGGCGAACACGGCCAGGTCGTCGTCGAGCGGAACGTGCAACGCCTCGCGGCTGGACTTGGCGCGCAGCAGGTCGATCATCTTGTAGCGCGCGATCGCATGCACCCAGGCCGTGAGCGGCTGGTCGCTCTGGTAAGTGTGGCGCTGGTTGTGCATCGCGAGCAGGCACTCCTGGACAAGGTCTTCCACTTCGTCCGGCCAGCCGAACAGGCGCCGGGCCAGATAGGCGCGCAAATGGGCGCTGAGCTTCTGAAGAAAGGCGCGATAGGCCGCGGCGTCGCCGTCCAGGCCACGCACGAACAGCTCGTGCAGCACCACTTCCGCTTCGCTCTTTGCCATCGGGCTCCCACCGGTCATTCGCGCCCGGGCCCGATCGGGTTACAGGCACGAAGAAAAAAAGAAATCCGGCGCATTGTGCCGCGCGCTGTAACTGCCTTCTTCGAACCCGCGAAGTAGTGACGACCGCGCAATGACGGCACGGTTGACAACCTCAACTTCACCACTGGAGCACTTCCATGATCACTCGCCCTCTCGCCATCACCGCCCTCGCCCTGGGCGCCCTCGCCGCCGGCAACGCCCTGGCGCAAGACACCAAGCCGATGGCCGACAAGATGCCCGCGATGGAGAAATGCTACGGCGTCTCGATGGCCGGCAAGAACGACTGCGCAGCCGGCCCCGGCACCACCTGCGCCGGTACCGCGAAGATGGACTACCAGGGCAATGCCTGGAAGAACGTGCCGGCCGGCACCTGCGCCGCGATCAAGACGCCGAAGGGCATGGGCTCGCTGATGCCGATCAAGTCCTGATGCCAGCGCGCCGCCCGTCACCATGACCTCGCAGGCGCTCGGGGCCGGCCTCGGCCTCAAACCGGAGCACTTCGATGCGGCGCTGTCGGCGCGTGCCGATGGCCTGTGGTTCGAAGTGCATCCCGAGAACTACATGGTGGCGGGCGGTCCGCGGCTGGCCTGGCTCGAAGCCGTGCGTCGGCACCACCCGGTTTCGCTGCATGGCGTTTCGCTCTCTCTCGCTGGCGAGACGAAGCCGGATGCGGCGCAGCTGCGGCGGCTGGCGGCGCTGGCGCGACGCATCGAGCCCACGCTTGTCTCGGAGCACTTGGCCTGGTCGACATGGCGCGGCGGCTACCTGCCGGACCTGCTGCCCTTCGCACGCACGACCGAGGCGCTGCACCGCATCGCGGCCCACGTCGGCCGCACGCAGGACGCGCTGGCAAGGCCTATCGCGATCGAGAACCCCTCCCACTACCTGCGCTTCGACGGCCATGCATGGGACGAGATCGACTTCCTCACGGAGTTGGTCCGCCGCACCGGCTGTACGCTGCTGCTGGACATCAACAACGTCCACGTGTCCGCCTGCAACCTGGGCTACTCGGCCGAAGACTGGCTCGACCGCTTTCCGGCCGCGCCGGTCAGCGAGATCCACCTGGCCGGCCATTCGCAGGATCCGACGCTCGGCGCCGCATTGCTCATCGACTCGCACGATGCACCCGTGGCGACGGAAGTCTGGCGGCTCTATCGGCGATTCGTGGAGCGCGCCGGCCCGCGGCCGACGCTGATCGAACGCGACGGCCAGGTGCCGGCCTTCGACGAACTGATGCGCGAACGTGCCACGGCCCACGCTGCAATGGCCACGCCCGTCCACGCCGAAGAGGCCGCGGCATGAGCTTTCACGACGCATTCGCGCACGCCCTCTTTGCGCCTGACACGGTCGACGACCCGGCGGTGCAGGCGCTCGTGGCCCAACCGGCCTTCGCCGTCTACCGCAACACCGTCATGAAAGGCTGCATCGACGCGCTCGAAGCCAACTTCCCCGCCGTCGCGCGGCTGGTGGGCAGCGAATGGTTCCGAGCGGCCGCGGCGCTGCACGTCGCAGGCCATCCACCGCGTGACGGGCGCCTTCTCGTCTACGGCGACGACTTCGCCGCATTCCTTCAAGCCTTCGAGCCCGCGGCCGGATTGAGCTATCTGTCCGGCGTGGCCCGGCTCGATGCGCTGTGGCGCGAAGCCCATGCGGCCGGCGACGCCGCCTCGCTCGACACCGCGTGGCTCGCGCGACATGAACCGGATGCACTCGCGGCCCTGGTGCTGCGCCCGCATCCGGCAACGCGCTGGGCCTGGTTCGACGACCAACCCGTCTACAGCATCTGGGCACGCAACCGAAGCGCGGCGCCGGACGAATCGGAACTCGCCTGGCGCGGAGAAGGCGCGCTCATGACGCGCCCCTTCGACAGCGTGAACTGGTGCGGCATCGACCAGCCTGCCTGTGCTTTTCTCGACGCCTGTGCAGGCGGCGAGCCGTTGGCCGCAGCGGCCGAGCGCGCGCTCGCGGTCGATGCCGATGCCGACATCGCCGCCCTGCTTGCGTCATTGCTGCGCGCTGGCGCTTTCACCACCACCGACCATTCCCGAGACCACCGCTGAACGAGGACCATCATGAACGCCCAACCTGCCTCCCCGACCGCCACCGCCACCCCTCTTGCCGACGCGCCTGCACACGGCCTCCGTGCGCGCTGGAACGATGCGGCCGACCTGCTCTCGCGGCTCGTGACCCATGACCTGCTGGCACTGGCATCGCGCCTGAGCATCGCGGCCATCTTCTTCCTGTCGGGCCGTACCAAGGTCGAAGGCTTCCTCATGCTGACCCCGGGCGCCTACGAGCTGTTCCGCACCGAGTACAAGCTGCCCCTGGTGCCGCCGGAAATCGCGGCCCATCTCGCGGCCTACGCCGAACACCTGTTCCCGGTGCTGCTGGTGCTGGGCCTGGCCACGCGGCTCTCGGCGCTGGCGCTGCTGGGCATGACGCTGGTGATCCAGGTCTTCGTCTACCCGGACGCCTGGCCGACGCATCTTTCGTGGGCCGCCCTGCTGCTCTACCTGGTCGGCCGCGGCGCGGGCGGCTTCTCGCTCGACCGGCTGTTGCGCCTGCGGTGAAGAGCAAGCGACGCGCCGCGGCCCGCAAACCGCGGCTTGCCAGCCACGGACACCCTCGCTACATTGTGTTTTTTGAGGGCCTGCAATGTCCGTCGACGCCGTTCCGACTCCTTCTTCACCGACCTTTTCCCCGACTTCCCCCGAGCCCTCCTCTTCAGTGCCTTCCGCGCCGAGCACACCGCAGCGCTCCCACATCCGCCTGACATCCCATGCGGGCGGATTCGGAGCCCTGCCGATCCAGTGGGGCGCGCCGACCGCGGCCGAACGCGGCCCGGTGGTCGGCACCACCACCAAGCGCGCCCACCGCAACGTGATCGGCACGCACAGCGGCTCCTACAGCGTGTACCGCGCACTGGCCGTGGCGGCCGGTGCCCTCAAGCGCGAGCACAAGGCCGACCTGACCAACACCGCGCCGACCGACGTGATCGGGCCCTACCCGCAGTGGGGCGAGCCGGGGCGCATCGTCTCGCTCGACCCCTGGGGCGCGGTGGTGGCCGACGCCTTCGCCACCGAGCTGGCCGCGGGCTACGACATCCGCCCCACCATCGCCGTGACGAAGGCGCACGTGATCCTGCCCGAGGTCATCGAGGGGCTGCAGAAGGGCCGGCTGCAAGCCGACGGCAAGTTCCTCACGCCGGGCGGCGCCGCGCTGGTCACCAAGGCCGCGGTCGAGCCCGTGTGGTACTTGCCCGAGGTGGCCAAGCGCTTCGGCTGCTCCGAAACCGACCTGCGCCGCGTGCTCTTCGAAGAGACCGGCGGCATGTATCCCGAGCTGGTGACGCGCTCCGACCTCGAGGTCTTCCTGCCACCCATCGGCGGGCAGACGCTCTACATCTTCGGCAACCCGCGCGACCTGGCCAACCCCGATGTCGAGCTCACCGCGCGCATCCACGACGAGTGCAACGGCTCCGACGTGTTCGGCTCCGACATCTGCACCTGCCGGCCCTACCTGACGCACGCCATCGAGGAATGCATTCGCGGCGCGCAGCGCGGCGGTGTGGGCCTGATCGCCTATTCGCGCAAGGAAGGCCGCGCGCTCGGCGAGGTGACCAAGTTCCTGGTCTACAACGCACGCAAGCGCCAGGTGGGTGGCGACACGGCCGACCAGTACTTCGCGCGCACCGAGTGCGTGGCTGGCGTGCAGGACATGCGCTTCCAGGAGCTGATGCCCGACGTCTTCCACTGGCTGGGCATCCGCAAGATCCACCGGCTGGTGTCGATGAGCAACATGAAGTTCGACGCCATCGTCGGCTCGGGCATCGAGATCGGCGAACGCATCAACATCCCCGACGAGCTGATCCCGGCCGACGCGCGCGTGGAGATGGACGCCAAGATGGCTGCCGGCTACTTCACGCCCGGCATCGTGCCCGATGCCGAAGAACTCAAGAAAGCCAAGGGAAGGACCCTCGATTCATGACCAAGGACAACTACGGCCTCGACCCCGACCGCCCCACCGCCAACGCCGCCGTTCGCCATGCCGATGCGGACGGGCACGTCGACCCGGCGCTGGAGTTCGTCGAGGACACCAGCCGGCCGGCCGGCGCCGCGGCCTTCCTGCGCACCACGCGCGCCATCCGCATCCGTGCCGACGCCCTGCTGGCGCGCGCACGGCGCGGCGAGTCGCAGTGGTTCACCATCGGCGACGAATCGGCGCTCGAAGGCATGGCGAAATCGGTCGCCGACGTGACGCGCGAACGCTACCCCAAGCACACCATTCCGTACCACAGCCGCTGGCGCCACTTCGAAGCCGGCGGTGTCGACAGGCTCGGCGAGCTCAATCGACTGCTGGGCGACCTGGCCCCGACACAGCGCGCCCGTGCCCACATCGACCTGGCCGTGGTCAGCGTGCTGCTCGACGCCGGCGCCGGCCCCTTGTGGCACTACACCGAGCCGGCCACCGGCAAGCGCTTCGGCCGCTCCGAGGGCCTGGGCGTGGCCAGCTTCCATGCTTTCACCAGCGGCCTGTTCTCGTCCAATCCCGACCGGCCGCTGCAGGTCGATGCGGTCGGCCTGCGCGGGCTGGTCACCGACCGGCTGGGCGACGCCTTCCAGGTCAACGACATGAACCAGCTGGTCGGGCTCTCCGGCCGCGCGACGCTGCTGCGCCGCTTGGGTGAGGTGATGAGCGAACAGCCGGAGGTCTTCGGGCAGGACGGGCGTCCCGGCGGGATGTTCGATGCGCTGGTCAGTCCCTTCGGCCCGGCCACGCCGCCGACGGCAGAGACGACGGCGCACGACATCCTGTCGCTGCTGCTGCAATCGCTCTCGCGCATCTGGCCGGCCGCCAACGTGATCGACAGCGGCGGCACCCGCGCTGCAGATGCGGCCGGCGGCGTTGCGCCCGACGATCCTGCGCTGGCGCTGGGCGACTGCTGGCGCCACGGCGCGGTGCGCGGGCCGGGGCTCACCAACGGCTGGATGCCCTTTCACAA
Organism: Variovorax sp. KK3; assembly: GCF_001984055.1. Classification (GTDB taxonomy): domain Bacteria; phylum Pseudomonadota; class Gammaproteobacteria; order Burkholderiales; family Burkholderiaceae_C; genus Variovorax. The sequence goes on along the minus strand of NZ_LYVO01000001.1, from coordinate 87,702 downwards.
GCTGTCGCAATGGCTGACGTATTCGCTGATCGAGCCCTTCGAATGGGCCGGCGTGAAGGTGCGCCATCTCGATGCCCTGACTGCCTTGCCCGAGTACCGCAACGGCGGCCTGCTGCTCGACAGCCACGTGCTGGTGCCGCGCGACCCGGCGCTGCTCGAGCGCGACTGGACGGTGGGCGACGAATTCATCGTCGAGTGGCGCGCCCTGACGATCGCGCTGCTCGACGAGCTCGCGCCGCGCGTTCGCAAGGTGCTGGGCCGCAGCGAAGAAGAGCTGCCGCTCGCGCGCGTGCTCGAAGGCGGCACCTGGGCTGCCGGCCGCGCGCTGGCACAGCGCTTGCGTGGTGGAACGCCACCCTTGCGCATCGAGAGCGACGGCACGGTCTTCTAGGCAGCACGTCTTCCAGACTCCAACCCCTTTCGCAACGCCAAGACAAAACATTCATGAGCAACGTCCATCTCGTCGACCATCCCCTCGTCCAGCACAAACTCACGCTGATGCGCCGCAAGGAAGCCAGCACCAACAGCTTCAGGCGCCTGCTCAACGAAATCAGCATGCTCATGGCTTACGAGGTCACGCGCGACATGGCCATGCAGGACATCGAGATCGAGACCCCGCTCGAGACCATGCACGCCAAGGTGATCGACGGAAAGAAGGTCGTGCTGGTGTCGATCCTGCGCGCGGGCACCGGCATTCTGGACGGCATGCTCAGCGTGGTGCCCGGCGCACGCGTGGGGCACATCGGCCTGTACCGCGACCCGAAGACGCTGACCGCGGTGGAGTACTACTTCAAGATGCCCGGCGAGATGGAAGAGCGCGATTGCATCGTGGTCGACCCGATGCTGGCCACCGGCAACTCCGCGGTGGCGGCGGTGGAACGGCTCAAGGAGCTGAACCCGAAGTCGATCAAGTTCGTCTGCCTGCTGACCTGCCCGGAGGGCGTGCGCACGATGCAGGCGGCGCACCCCGACGTGCCGATCTACACCGCGGCCATCGACCGCGAGCTCAACAGCCACGGCTACATCCTGCCGGGCCTGGGCGATGCCGGCGACCGCATTTTCGGAACCAAGTAACAACGCCCTCGAGGAGAATTCTGTGCCCCTACGCCGCCAATTGATCGTCCGTTCCATCGCCGTCGCTGCGGCCCTTGCGTCTGGCGCCCCCGGGCTTGCCTTCGCGCAAGCCAAGCTGAAAGTGGCGGCGGTCTACACCGTGCCCTTCGAGCAGCAATGGGTGGGCCGCATCCACAAGGCACTGAAGGCAGCCGAGGCCCGCGGCGAGATCGAATACAAGGCCACCGAGAACGTCGCCAACGCCGACTACGAACGCGTGATGCGCGAGTACGCGCAGGCCGGCAACCAGCTGATCCTGGGCGAGGTGTTCGGCGTCGAGGCGGCCGCGCGCAAGGTGGCCAAGGACTTCCCGAAGACGGCCTTCCTGATGGGCTCGTCGCTCAAGCCGCAGGCACCCAACTTCTCGGTCTTCGACAACTACATCCAGGAGCCGGCCTACCTGTCGGGCATGGTGGCCGGCGGCATGACCAAGAGCAACCGCATCGGCATGGTCGGCGGCTTTCCCATTCCCGAGGTCAACCGGCTGATGAACGCCTTCATGGCGGGCGCGAAGGAAACGAATCCGAAGGTGGAGTTCAGCGTGAGCTTCATCAACAGCTGGTTCGACCCGCCGAAGGCCAAGGAAGCCGCCTTCGCGATGATCGACAAGGGCGCGGACGTGATGTACGCCGAGCGCTTCGGCGTGAGCGATGCGGCCAAGGAAAAGGGCAAGCTCGCCATCGGCAACGTGATCGACACGCAGGACAAATACCCCGACACCGTGGTCGCCTCCGCGCTGTGGAACTTCGAGCCTTCGGCCGACCGCGCGATCAAGCTGGTGAAGGAAGGTAAGTTCACGGCCGAAGACTACGGCGTGTACTCGCACATGAAGCACAAGGGATCGGAGCTCGCGCCGCTCGGCACCTTCGAGAAGAAGATACCGGCCGACATCATGAGCAAGGTCAAGGCGAAGCAGGCCGACATCCTGGCCGGCAAGTTCACGGTGAAGGTGGACGACAGCCAGCCGAAATCGACGGCCAAGTAGGCACGATGCGGCAGCGGGAGAAAGAGCCAGACACGGTCCTGAGACTGCGAAGCATCACCAAGCGCTTCGGCACGCTCGTCGCCAACGACGCCATCTCGCTCGAACTCGCCGGCGGAGAAGTGCTGGCCCTGCTGGGCGAGAACGGGGCGGGCAAGTCCACGCTCATGTCGATCCTGTTCGGCCACTACGTCGCGGACGAAGGCGACATCGAGGTCTTCGGCCGGCCGCTGATACCCGGTCAACCGCGTGCCGCCCTGCAAGCGGGCATCGGCATGGTGCATCAGCATTTCACGCTGGCCGACAACCTGAGCGTGCTCGACAACGTGATGATGGGCAGCGAGCCGCTGTGGCAGCCCTTCTCCCGGCGCTCGGCCGCGCGGGCGAAGCTGCTCGACGTGTCGCAGCGCTTCGGCCTGCCGGTGCAGCCCGACGCGCGTGTGGGCAGCCTGTCGGTCGGCGAGCGGCAGCGGGTGGAGATCATCAAGGCGCTCTACCGCGGCGCACGCATCCTCATCCTCGACGAGCCCACCGCCGTGCTGACGCCGCAGGAAAGCGAGGCGCTGTTCGGCACGTTGTCGCAGATGGTGGCGCAGGGCCTGTCGATCATCTTCATCAGCCACAAGCTGGACGAGGTGCTGCACGTGTCGCATCGCGTGGCGGTGCTGCGCGGCGGGCGGCTGGTGGCCGAGGCGCCGACGCGTGACACCACTGCGGCACAGCTGGCGCTGTGGATGGTAGGCCATGCGGTCGAAGGGGTGGCCCGCACGCCGGCACGGCAGGTGGGCGATGCGGTGTGCGTGCTCGACCACGTACGCACCGCTGGCGACGGGCACGACCGGCTTCATGACGTGACGCTCACGCTGCGCGCCGGCGAGATCACCGCGGTGGCCGGTGTCTCGGGCAACGGCCAGGTCGCGCTCGCCGAACTCTTGTGCGGCACGCGCCGCGCGACTTCCGGCACGGCACAGCTGATGGGCCGCCCGCTCGCTGCCGCGCCGGCGCGCCTGGTGCATCGCGGCGTGGCGCGCATTCCCGAAGACCGGCATGCGGTCGGCGTGGTCGGCGACCTGGCGGTGTGGGAGAACGCGGTGTCCGAGCGGCTTCGGCACCCTGCCTTCTCGCGCCTGCTCTGGGTGCGGCGCGCAGCCGCACGCGCGCATGCGAAGCACATCGAGAAGGCCTTCGACGTGCGCGGCGCGGGGCTGGACGCACCGGCGCGCTCGCTGTCGGGCGGCAACATGCAGAAGCTGATCCTGGGCCGTGCGCTGCTGGCACCGGAAGGCGCGAAGCACAAGGCAGCACGCCTCATCGTCGCGCACCAGCCCACCTGGGGCCTCGACATCGGCGCGGTCGCCTACGTTCAGCAACAGCTCATCGCGGCGCGCGATGCGGGCGCCGCGGTGCTGTTGATCTCCGACGACCTTGACGAAGTGCTCGCACTGGGCGACCGGGTCGCGGTGATGCACGGTGGCCATCTGGGCGAGCCCCGGCCGGCTTCGAACTGGACACGCGAGGCCATCGGCCTGGCGATGGCGGGAACCGCCACATGATGCGGCTGGAGCGACGCCACGAGAGCTCGCGCACCGCGCTGCTGCTGGCGCCGGTCGGTGCCGTCGGCTTCACGCTGATGATCAGCGCCTTGCTGGTGCTGTGGGCAGGCGCGCCCGTGGGCCGCACCTACGGCTTGCTGCTGCAGGGCGGCTTCGGCTCGGTCTTCGCGTTGAGCGAGACCCTGACGCGCGCCACGCCGCTCATCCTGACCGGCCTCGCCGCCACCGTGGCCTTCAAGGCCCGGCTTTTCAACATCGGCGCCGAAGGGCAGTTCTACGGCGGCGCGCTGGCCGCGGTGGCGGTGGGCGGCATGCACGGCGGGGCCGGCTTCGAACTGCCGGCCTTGGTGCTGTTCCCGCTGATGATGGCCGCTGCCGCCTGCGTGGGCGCCCTGCTGCTGCTGGGCCCGGCGCTCATGAAGAACCGGCTGGGCGTGGACGAGGTCGTCACAACGCTGCTGATCAACTTCATCGTGCTGCTCGGCGTCTCGGCATTGCTCGACGGGCCCATGAAAGACCCGAGCGCGATGGGCTGGCCGCAGAGCGTGTCCTTGCAGTCCGAACTGGAGCTGGGCCGCCTGATCGCGCAGACCCGGGTTCACACGGGGCTGCTGTGGGCTGGCGTGCTCGCGGTGCTGACCTGGGTGCTTTTCAAGTACACGGTGATCGGCTTCGACATCCGAGCGCTCGGGGCCAATCCGCGTGCGGCAGCCTTCGCCGGCGTGCCGGTCACGCGCACTGTCGTGCTGGTGGCACTGCTGTCGGGTGCGCTCGCGGGGCTGGCCGGCGCCATCGAGGTCGCGGGCCGCACCAGCTACGTCACGCTCGACATGTCCCCGGGCTACGGCTACAGCGGCATCGTGATCGCCATGTTGGCCGGGCTTCATCCGCTGGGCGTGCTGGCCGCCGGCGTGTTCGTGGCCGGCGTGCAGGTGGGCGCGGACACGATGAGCCGCGCCATCGGCGTGCCGACGTACATCGCCGACGTGATCGTGGCGGCATCGCTGATCGCGGTGCTGGTGGCCACGCTGCTCACCCAGTACAGGGTTCGATGGAAATAGCCGACATCCTCTCCAACCAGGCCTTCTGGGTGGCCGTGCTGCGCATTGCCACGCCGCTGGTCTTCGGCACACTGGGCGTGTTGCTGTGCGAGCGCGCGGGCGTGCTCAACCTCGGCATCGAAGGGATCATGGTCGCGGGCGCCTTCGCGGGCTGGCTCGCCGTGTACGCGGGCGCGCCGCTGTGGGGCGGGGTCGCGGTGGCGGCGCTCACGGGCGCGGTGCTCGGGTTGCTGCACGCGTTTCTCACGGTGGGCCTCGCGCTTTCGCAGCACGTGTCGGGGCTGGGCATCACGCTGCTGGCCACGGCGCTGAGCTACTACGGTTACCGCGTGAGTTTTCCGAAGGTGAACACGCCGCCGACGGTGACGCCCTTCGCGCCGATGGAGTGGCTGCACATTCCGGTGCTCGACGCCCAGACGCCGCTCACGCTTTTGGCGCTGCTGCTGGTGCCACTGCTGGCTTATGTGCTCTACCGCACGCCGCTGGGCCTGGGGCTGCGCATGGTGGGCGAGAACCCTCAGGCGGCCGAGGGCCAGGGCGTGTCGGTGGCGGCCGTGCGCACGGGTGCCATCGTCGCCGGATCGGCGCTGATGGGCGTGGCGGGCTCCTTCCTCACGCTGTCGGCCTTCAACGCCTTCTTCTTCAACATGGTGAACGGGCGCGGCTGGATCTGCGTGGCGCTGGTGGTGTTCGCCTCGTGGCGGCCCGGCAAGGCCCTGCTGGGCGCCCTGCTCTTCGCCTTCTTCGACGCCCTGCAGCTGCGGCTGCAACAATCGGGCGACGCGCTGCTGCCCTACCAGCTGTACCTGATGCTGCCCTATGTGCTGTCGATCGTGGCGCTGGTGCTGGTGGCGCGCAAGGCCGGCTATCCGCAGGCCCTGATGAAGCCTTATCGCAAGGGAGAACGCTAGACCATGCTCGACCTGTTGGTACACGACGCCACGCTGCCCGACGGCCGCACCGGCATGTCGATCGCGGTGCAGGACGGCCGCATCGCCGAGGTGACGGCCGGACTCGACGCACCCGCCAAAGACAAGGTGGATGCCGCCGGCCTGCTGGTCGCGCCGCATTTCATCGACCCGCATTTCCACATGGACGCCACGCTGAGCTACGGCCTGCCGCGCGTCAACCAGAGCGGCACGCTGCTCGAAGGTATCGCGTTGTGGGGTGAGCTCAAGCCGCTGCTCAAGGCCGAGGCGCTGATCGAGCGTGCCCTGGCCTATTGCGATTGGGCGGTGGCGAAAGGGCTGCTGGCCATCCGCACCCACGTGGACACGAGTGACCCTAGCCTGCTGGCGGTCGACGCGCTGCTCGAGGTGAAGAAGCGCGTGGCGCCCTACCTCACGCTGCAGCTGGTGGCATTTCCGCAGGACGGCGTTCTGCGCTCGCCCGGCGGTGTCGACAACCTGAAGCGCGCGCTCGACAAGGGCGTGGACGTGGTCGGCGGCATTCCGCATTTCGAGCGCACCATGGCCGACGGCGCCGCCAGCGTGAAGCTGTTGTGCGAACTGGCGGCCGAGCGCGGGTTGCCGGTGGACATGCACTGCGACGAATCCGACGACCCGCTGTCGCGCCACATCGAGACCTTGGCCTTCGAGGCGCAGCGCCTGGGGCTGCAGGGGCGCGTGACCGGCTCGCACTGCACGTCCATGCATTCGATGGACAACTACTACGTCAGCAAGCTGCTGCCGCTGATCGCCGAGGCCGGCGTGAGCGTGGTGGCCAACCCGCTGATCAACATCACGCTGCAGGGCCGCCACGACACCTACCCCAAGCGGCGCGGCATGACGCGCGTGCCCGAACTGATGTCGCAAGGCGTGAACGTCGCCTTCGGCCACGACTGCGTGATGGACCCGTGGTACGGCATGGGCTCGGGCGACATGCTGGAGGTGGCGCACATGGGCCTGCACGTGGCGCAGATGACCAGCCAGCAAGGCATCCGCCAGTGCTTCGATGCGGTGACTGCGAATGCCGCCCGCGTCTTCGGGCTCGGAGGCTACGGGCTCGACGCGGGCCGCGACGCCAGCTTCGTGCTGCTGCAGGCGCGCGACCCGGTCGAGGCGATCCGGCTGCGCGCGACGCGGCTCAAGGTGTGGCGGCAGGGGCGCCTTCTGGCCGAGACGCCGGCGGCCATGGCCACGCTGCAGTTGCCGGGACGGCCTGGGGCGACGAGCTGGATGACGGCGAAACGCTGAGACGGCGCGCGTGCCCGGTCGCGCCGCGATGAAAGCCAGCAGTTCCGATCGCTACGCCACCGGGCTGCGCTCCGCCGCGACGGGCAGCGAAAACTTGAAGCAGGTTCCCTGGCCTGCCGAATCCACCAACGCGATCGCCCGGCCGTGCAGTTCGAGAATCCGGTGGACGATGCGCAGGCCCAGCCCGCCATCGCGCCTTGCGCCACCAACGGTAAAAGGTCGCTGGAACAGGCCTTCCCGGAGCTCCTGCGCAATGCCTGGTCCGGTGTCGCTGACCGTCACGTCCAGCGCATCGCCCGATGGCGCGGCGAGCCTCACCTCGATGCGCCCGGCTTCGGGCGTGTGGCGCAAGGCGTTGTCGAGCAGGTTGCTCAGCACCCGCTCGATCAAGCCCAGGTCGGCGCTGACCGGCGGCAGATGGGGCGGGAAGACGGCTTCGAGCTTGATGCGCCTGGACTCCGCTCGCAGCTCGAACTTCTCGAACACGTCCTGGACGAGATCGATCATCGAAAACTGTTCGGGCGCGGGTTGCACGAAACCGTATTCCAGACGTGCAAGCTCGAACAGGCTCTGCGCCAGGTCGCCCACGCGGCGGCTCTGGTCGATGGCGATCTCCAGATAGCGCCGACGCGCCGGCGCGTCGAGCACGGCGTCCTTGAGGAGCAGGGTTTCCAGATAGCCATGCAGGGACGACAGCGGCGTGCGCAGGTCGTGCGAGACATTGGCGATCAGCTCGCGGCGTTCCTGGTCCTGGCGCGTCAGCGCCTTCCACTGCTCGCCGATGCGCCCCACCATCTGGCGGTAGGCAGTATCCAGCACCGCGATCTCGTCGCGGCTGTTCACTGCCGAGCCTGGCGCGGGGGCCACCAGCTCGGGCGGCGGGCCATTCATGTCGAACTGCCTCACCGACTCGGTCAGCCGCCGCAGCGGCCGCGTGATGAGCGTGAACGCGAACAGCCCCGCCGCCAGGCACAGCAGCGCCACCATCCCGATGGACCACAGCGCGGTCTTCAGCACGGCGTTGGTGGACCCGCGGGCCGCGAAGGAGTCGTGCGCTTCGCCCAGGAGCACGACGTAGATGAAGCCCACGTCCCGCCCGGCCACGCGCAGCGGTGCGGCGCTGAACACCTTGCGGCCGTCGGCGCTGCGCGGGTCGTCCCCCAGGATGGGAAGGGCGGCACCGTCGAGCAGTTGACGCAAGGGCGCCAGGTCCACGCGGTCGCGGCGCAGGCGGCCCTCGGGCGCCGCATGGCCGGCGATGCGGCCATCGGGCTCGAGCAGGTAGACCTCCACGCTCGGGTTGACCATCATGAGCTGGTTGAACAGGTTGCGCACGGCGTTCGGCATCAGCCCGTTGGCGTCCGTGAGCTGGGCGTCGCGCGCGATGCTCTCGGCCACGTCGCGCGACAAGCCCTGCACCACCTCCAGCTCGTGCATGCGGTTCGAGCGCAGCTGCATCCACGCCGACGTGCCGCTGCACACCAGCAGCAGCAGCGCGAACACCAGCGACAGTCGCTGTGTCAGCGTCAGCCTCATGCCGTTGCCTCCGGTTCCGCGAACTTGTAGCCGCGCCCCCAGACGGTGAGGATGCGCGCGGGTTGCGCCGGGTCGACCTCGACCTTGGCGCGCAGCCGGTTGATGTGCGTGTTGACGGTGTGTTCGTAGCCTTCGTGCTGGTAGCCCCACACCGCGTTGAGCAGGTCCATGCGCGAGAAGACCTTGCCCGGCTGGCGAGCGAAGAAATACAGCAGGTCGAATTCGCGGGGGGTGAGGTCGAGCCGTGTGCCGTCCAGCCGCGTGTCGCGCGCGACCGGATCGATCGTCAGCCCGCCGATCGACAGGCTGCCCGTGTCGAGGCGCGCGTTCTGCGCCAGCGCATCGACGCGGCGCAGCAGCGCCTTCACGCGCGCGACGAGTTCGAGCACCGAGAACGGCTTGGCCAGGTAGTCGTCGGCGCCGATCTCCAGGCCCAGGATGCGGTGCACCTCGCTCGCCCGCGCGCTGATGATGATGATGGGCGTGTAGCGCGCCATGGCGCGCGCGCGGCGGCAGATCTCGAGCCCGTCGACGCCGGGCAGCATCAGGTCGAGCACCAGTGCATCCCAGCCGCCGCGTTCCAGTTGCAGCAGCCCTTCGTCGCCACGCGCGCAATGCACGACCTCCAGGCCCTCATCGCGCAGGTGCAACGAAAGCAGGTCGGCGATGTGGGCGTCGTCTTCGACGAGGAGTACGCGACGGGCGGTGGTCATCGGGTTTGGATCGGATTGAAACAGGTGCTGCAGCGTGACGCCCTTGCGTCCCGTTTCAGATTGTGCGCAATCCATCGGGGCGAGTTATCACGAATCTTTTAACTTTGCGTGAGGACTTCGAGAGCGCCAGTGCCTAAGCTCCCATCAAGCCGCCAAGCCATACCCCCGCCATACCCCGTCAACCAATCTGCTCGACCAAGGGATACGCCATGACGTCCAGACGCCACCTTCTTTTCGCCGGTGCAGGCTCCGCCGGAGCCGCGCTGGCGGCCAGCCTCTTCCCCCTTCAGGCGCTGGCTGCCGCCGCGAACGAAGTCTTCGAAGTCAGCTACACCGAAGCGCAATGGCGTGCAAAGCTGACGCCGCAGCAGTTCGCCGTGCTTCGCCAGGAAGGCACCGAGCGGCCTGGCAGCAGCCCACTCAACACCGAACACCGGGCCGGCACCTTCGGCTGCGCAGGCTGCGCCCTGCCCCTGTTCTCGTCGAAGACCAAGTTCGAAAGCGGAACCGGCTGGCCCAGCTTCTGGAAACCGCTGGACAACGCCGTCGCCACGCGCACCGACAAGACCTTCGGCATGGTCCGTACCGAAGCGCATTGCCGGCGCTGCGGCGGACACCTGGGGCATGTCTTCAACGACGGCCCACCGCCCACCGGGCTGCGCTATTGCATGAACGGTCTTTCGCTGACGTTCACGGCGCAGGCTGCCTGAACGGCACAGCCTGAGTCATTGACCCGAGCCCCGCCATGCTGCTCATCGCCCTCGCCTATCTCGGTGGCGTGCTGACCATCGTCAGCCCCTGCATCCTGCCGGTGCTGCCCTTCGTGTTCTCGCGTGCCGGCCAGCCCTTCGCCCGAAGCGGCCTGCCGCTGCTGCTAGGCATGGCGCTGACCTTCGCCGTGGTCGCCTCGCTCGCCGCCGTCGGAGGAGGATGGGTGGTCGCGGCCAACCAGTACGGACGTTGGGTTGCCCTCGTGTTGGTGGCGCTGTTCGCATTGGCACTGCTTTGGCCGGGCCTGTCCGAGCGCCTGACGCGCCCGCTGGTGGCGGCCGGCGCGCGGCTGTCTGAAAGTGCGCAGGCAGACGGACAGCCGCGCATCGGCGCCTCTTTGCTGCTGGGCGTGGCCGCGGGCCTGCTGTGGGCGCCCTGCGCCGGCCCGATCCTGGGCCTGATCCTGACCGGCGCGGCGCTGCAAGGCGCCAACACGACCTCCACGCTGCTGCTGGTTGCCTATGCGGCCGGAGCCGCGACGTCGATGGCGGCCGCGCTGCTGCTCGGCGGCAAGGTGTTCACCGCGTTGAAGCGTTCGCTGGGCGCAGGCGAATGGGTGCGGCGCGGCCTCGGCGGGGCCATGCTGGCCGGCGTGGTCGCGATTGCGCTGGGCCTGGACACCGGCATCCTGGCGCAGTTGTCGACGGCGTCCACCGGCGGCATCGAGCAGAAGCTCGTCGAACGCCTGGGCAACAAGCCCGCAGAGGGTGCGATGGCCATGCGCGGCAGCCAGACGATGATGATGCAGGGGCCGGGCATGGCGCCATCGGAGGGCGCCGGTCCGTCGATGATGGCCGGCGGCAGCGCCATGCGCATGGCGCCGGCAGGCGGCGCAGCTGCCTCGCCCCTGCCCGATCAAGGCGCCGCACCCTCGTTGGATGGCGCGACGCAATGGCTCAACTCGGCCCCGCTGACGATGCAGCAGCTGCGCGGCAAGGTGGTGCTGGTCGACTTCTGGACCTATTCGTGCATCAATTGCCTGCGCACCCTGCCTTACGTGAAGGCCTGGGCCGAAAAGTACGGCGGCCAAGGGCTGGTGGTGGTGGGCGTGCATGCGCCGGAATTCGCCTTCGAGCGCGACGTGTCCAATGTCACCAAGGCCATGAAGGATCTGGGAATCACCTACCCTGTGGCGGTGGACAACAAGTACGCGATCTGGCGCGCCTTCAACAACCAGTACTGGCCGGCGCACTACTTCATCGATGCGAAAGGGCACGTTCGCCATCACCACTTCGGCGAGGGCAACTACGCGGAGTCGGAGCGCGTGATCCAGCAACTGCTGCAGGAGGCCGGGGCCACGCGGGTCGCACAGGGGCTGACCGAAGTCGATGCCCAGGGCGTGCAGCGCGCCGCCGACATGGACGCCGTGCGTTCGCCCGAGACCTACCTTGGCTACGAGCGCGGCGAGAACTTCGCGTCGAAGCCCGCTGCCGTGCATGACAAGGCTGCGGCCTACTCGCTGCCCGCGAGCCTGTCGCTCAACGCGTGGGGGCTGGCCGGCCGCTGGAACGTGGATGCGGAGCGCGCCACGCTGGCCGGTCCGTCCGGCCGCATCGCCTATCGATTCCACGCGCGCGACCTCCATCTGGTACTGGGCCCCGGGCCGGACGGCAAGCCGGTCCGCTTCAAGGTCAGCGTCGACGGCGGCGCGCCAGGCGACGCCCACGGCATGGACGTCGCCGCGGACGGCAGCGGCACCGTGACCGAGCAACGCCTGTATCAGTTGCTCCGACAGCCGGGCGACGTCGGCGAACGCACCTTCACCATCGAATTTCTGGACCCGGACGTGTCGGCATACGCCTTCACGTTCGGATGATGATCCGGCAACGACGAACGACAGCCCCTCTTTCACTTTCAAGGACAGCACGCCATGAATGCACGCACCACCGCTTCGAGCCCGCTCCACCGGCGCGGCGTCCTCCAGCTACTGGCGGGCGGATCGATCCTCGTCGGAGGCGGCTTGCTGTGGCAGAACGCCGCGCGCTCGGCTGCGGAAGAGGCGGTCCGCATCCCGTCGCCGGCTCAGGACATGCCGCCCCCGAGCGGCCAGGGCACGCAGAAGGCCATCTTCGCGGGTGGCTGCTTCTGGGGCGTGCAAGGCGTGTTCCAGCACGTCAAAGGCGTCCAGCGTGCCGTATCGGGCTACAGCGGCGGCACGGCACCCACCGCGTCGTACGACCTGGTCAGCGGCGGCCGCACGGGACACGCGGAATCCGTCGAGATCACCTACGACCCGGCGCAAGTCAGCTACGGCACGCTGCTGCAGATATTTTTCTCCGTCGTGCACGATCCGACGCAGTTGAATCGCCAGGGGCCGGACACGGGCACGCAGTACCGCTCGGCCATCTTCGCGACGAACGAGGCGCAGCTGAAGGTGGCACAGGCCTACGTCGCGCAGCTCGAAGCCACGCGCCTGTTCGGCAAGCCGATCGTCACCCGCCTGGAGGCCTCGCCCAGTTTCTTCCCGGCAGAGACCTACCACCAGGACTTTCTGACCGAGAACCCGCGCCACCCCTACATCGTCATCAACGACCTGCCCAAGGTGGCTAACCTGAAACGGATCTTCCCCGACCGCTACCGAGGAGATCCGGTGCTGGTCAAGGCGTCACGCTGACGCGCTGGCGCCGCATTCGCGGCGCTGACAAGCCGGGCCGACCAGCCCATCGAACGAGCGATCGATTTCGCAGTCGGCCAGCGAACGCCGCAACCCCGCCTCGAAGCGGCTGCCCTCAGAGCTGGACCGGTTCCGCGTCGTAGATCTGCAGCGTCGGCGCCTGGGCCGCGAGTCCCCCGAGGGCTTTGGCGAACGCGCGAGAGGCTGGCACGGCGAAGTGCGCAAGCAAGGCCGCGCGATCGGACCACTGTTCGACGAAGACCAGGCGCAGCGCGTTCTCCTCGTCGCGATGCACGGCATGCGAGATGCAGCCGGGCTCGGCGCGTGAGCGGCGAACGTGCTCCAGGCTCAGTGCGAGCACCTGGTCCAGGGTGTCGGGTTTGGCGACGATGTCGCCGGTCACGACGATCATGGTGGCTCCTTGCAAGGTTCGCAGGCGGTTATCGGGCAGCTTCAAACGGACGGCACGATGGCTTCTGCGTATTCGTAGAGTGCGCCGAGGATTTCTTCGCTGCGCTCGTCCGCGGTTTCGGCCAGCGCATCGATCTCGGCGGAGAGCTGGTCTACGCTGCGCGCGCCCTTCTCGCCGTCGAGCAGGCGGGCCACGCGATGCGCAGCCCAGCGCTCCGTCTCATCGGCATCGAGGGTCTCGGGAAAGTTGCGCGCACGGTAGCGAAACAGCAGCTCGGCCAGACGCGGGTCGTCGAAGCCGGTGCGCGCGTGGGCCAGCTCCGTCGACGACAGCCCGCGAAGTTGCATGAGCCGGCGGCGGTCGCCATTGCCGACGAAGCCGCCGTAGAGATCCTCGTCGACGTCCGGCGTCTCCTCTCGCGGCCGCTCGTACACCTGGGGCCAAATGGCACTCATGTCGGGCAAGGCAGCGGCCAGCGACGCGTGGCGCATGGCTGCGTCGAGGTCGATGCCCCAGCGCGCGGCCATGGCCGGCGCGAGCGTCTTGAGGTTGCCCACCACCATCGGCGACTTGTTCAGATGCACACCCTTGAGCGGCAGGCGCTGCACGCCCTCCGGCAAGTCGGCGCTGCGCGTGAAGAGGCGTTGCCGGATCGTGGCGACGTCCAGGTCGCGCAGCTCGCTGGGGTCGTGCGCGAGGTCCCACGCCAGCAGCTCGTTCTTGTTGCTCGGATGGCTCGCCAGCGGCCACATGACGGCCAGGCAGCCGCGTTCGGCCGGGAACATGCCGGACACGTGCAGGAAGGGCCGGGAAGTCTCGCGCGAGGCCGGCAGGCCGAGCTCGCTGGCTACGCGGTCCTTTCGGTGCAGCGCGAAGGCGAAATCGAAGAGCTTGGGCTGGCGCGTGCGGATCAGGCGAGCCAGCGCGATGGTGGCGCGCACGTCCGAGAGCGCGTCGTGCGCAGCCTCGTGCAGCAGACCGTTCGCACGCGCGAGGTCTTCGAGCTTGAAGCTCTGGCTGCCGTCTTCCTTCTTCGGCCATTCGATGCCGTCGGGGCGCAGTGCATAGCAGAGGCGCACCACGTCGAGCAGGTCCCAGCGACCGCAGTCGTTCTGCCACTCGCGCGCGTAGGGGTCGATGAGGTTGCGCCAGAACAAGAAGCGCGTCACTTCGTCGTCGAAACGGATGGTGTTGTAGCCCACGCCGATGGTGCCGGGCTGAGAGAAGGCGGTCTCGATCCTGGCGGCGAACTCGTGCTCGGGCAGGCCGCGTTCGAGGCACAGCTGCGGCGTGATGCCGGTGATGAGGCAGGCCTCCGGGCTCGGAAGGTAGTCCGGCGCGGGCTTGCAGTAGATCATCAGCGGCTCGCCGACTTCGTTGAGCTCTGCGTCGGTGCGGATGGCGGCGAACTGCGAGGGCCGGTCGCGGCGCGGCACGGCACCGAAGGTCTCGTAGTCGTGCCAAAGAAAAGTTTGCTGGGTCATCAGGATGCTTTCCTCCGAATCCTTCTTGTGTTGTGGGCCTGCATGCATGCGTGCGTTCGTGCGTGCGTGCATGCGTCCGTTCGTTCGTTGATTCGAACGCACGCGCCGATGCTAGAGCAAAGGCGAGAACAGGCGCGCGATCGAGTCGCCGAGCCGGCGCACGAATGGTTGGCGCCGCTGGTGCCGTACCGGCGACGCGCTGTGCAAGTCGGTTTCGAACTGCGCCGCGAGCGGCCGGGCGAGCGCGGGGCCATAGATGACGGCGCACACCTCGAAGTTGAGCCGGAAGCTGCGGTTGTCGAAGTTGGCGGTGCCGATCATCGCGCACAGGTCGTCGACCACCAGGGTCTTGGAATGCAGCATGCGCGCCTTGTATTCCCAGATCTTGACGCCGGCGGCGATCAGCTCGTCGTAATAGGAGCGCGCCGCGGCGCTCACGACCAGCGAGTCGCTGCGGTGGGGCACGAGAAGGCGCACGTCGACGCCTCGCAGCGCTGCACTGGTCAAGGCCATCAGCGCGGGCTCGCCAGGCACGAAGTACGGCGTGGTGAGCCAGGCGCGGTGTGAAGCCGAATGAATGGCGGCGACGTGCATGCGGTGGATGGCCTCCAGCACGC
Organism: Variovorax sp. KK3; assembly: GCF_001984055.1. Lineage (GTDB taxonomy): Bacteria > Pseudomonadota > Gammaproteobacteria > Burkholderiales > Burkholderiaceae_C > Variovorax. The sequence goes on along the minus strand of NZ_LYVO01000001.1, from coordinate 72,651 downwards.
TGTCGGGGCCGCTGGTGACGATCTGCACGGGGATGTCGCCAGCGCTCTCGTGCGCCGGAAGCCGCGGCAGCAGGGCATCGAGCGTCTCGTTGAGGCGGCGCGGGTCTTCGCCCGTGGCGTAGGTCCAGTCCTCGAGAAAGGTGGTCTGCAGCCAGCGGACCGCGCTGCCCTCGATGCGCAGATGGGCATCGTGGTAGGCGTCGGGGCGGATGCGGCGGTCTTCCTCGTCGGTGATGTTGACGCCGCCGGTGAAGCCGACGCGGCCATCGCAGACCACGATCTTGCGGTGGGTGCGGTAATTCGTCACCGGCCTCAGGCGGCGGCCGATGCGGGTGTCGTGGAAGAGCGCGACCTGGATGCCGGCTTCGAGCATCGGCGCCATGAATCGGCGCCCGATGCGCTTCGATCCGAGCGCGTCGAGCAACAGGCGCACCGAAACGCCGGCGCGTGCACGCTCGATCAGCAGGTCGCGCAGCGCGGTGCCCGTTCGGTCGGGCTCGAAGATGTAGTACTCGAGGTGAACGTGGTCACGCGCCTGGCGAATCGCCTCGAAGATGGCATCGAAGGTGCGGGCGCCACCGGACAGCAGTTCGGCAGCGGTGGCGCTCGACACCGGCAAACCGCAGGCGGCGGTGCCGAGCGCCGCCATCTGCCGCAGCGCCGGCGGTGCGCGCTCGGCGGCCTCGCGCAGGCTCGCGACGTCGGCCGGCGCCTGTGCGATCGCGCGGCTGCGCAGCCGCTTGAGGCGCTGCTTCCTGAGCCGTTGCGGACCGAGAAAGTAGTAGATGAGGAAGCCCGCGAACGGCAGCAGCGCCAGCGACAGGATCCAGCTCATCGTCGACACGGGCGCCCGCTTCTGCATGACGATCCAGACGGACAGCACCGCGATGTAGCCGCTCCATGCGAGGGAGAGGCCGGTCTTCCATTCCTGGCTGAGTTCGGGGAGGGTCAAGGGGGAAGGTCGTGGACAAAGAAAAAGGCCGGCAGCACGAATGCTACCGGCCTTGCGTGACGCGAACGAAGACGGTGGGTCAGCCGGTGGCGGCTTCTTCGGCCTCGGGCTTGGCGCGACCTTCCTTCTTCGGCAGCGGCTGGATGTCGAGCTGCACTTCTTCCTTGTCGTCGAGGTCCACCGTCAGGCGGCCGCCTTCCTGCAGGCGCCCGAACAGCAGCTCGTCGGCCAGGGCGCGGCGGATCGTGTCCTGGATCAGCCGCTGCATCGGACGTGCACCCATCAGAGGATCGAAGCCCTTCTTCGCCAGATGCTTGCGCAGCGTGTCGGTGAAGGTGACGTCGACCTTCTTCTCGGCCAGCTGCGTTTCGAGCTGCAGCAGGAACTTGTCGACAACACGCAGGATGATCTGCTCGTCGAGCGACTTGAAGCTCACGATCGCATCGAGGCGGTTGCGGAACTCGGGCGTGAACAGGCGCTTGATGTCGCCCATTTCATCACCCGCCTGACGCGGATTCGTGAAGCCGATGGTGGACTTGTTCATCGTCTCGGCGCCCGCATTGGTCGTCATGACGATGATCACGTTGCGGAAATCGGCCTTGCGCCCATTGTTGTCCGTCAGCGTGCCGTGGTCCATGACCTGCAGCAGCACGTTGAAGATGTCCGGGTGCGCCTTTTCGATTTCGTCGAGCAAGAGCACCGCGTGCGGCTTCTTCGTGATCGCTTCGGTCAACAGGCCGCCCTGGTCGAAACCGACGTAGCCGGGAGGCGCGCCGATCAGGCGGCTGACCGCATGGCGCTCCATGTACTCGGACATGTCGAAGCGGATCAGCTCGATGCCCATGATGTAGGCCAGCTGCTTCGCCGCCTCGGTCTTGCCGACGCCGGTGGGGCCGCTGAACAGGAACGAGCCGATCGGCTTGTCGTCGCGGCCGAGGCCCGAACGCGCCATCTTGACCGACGACGCCAGCACCTCGAGCGCCTTGTCCTGGCCGAACACCACGCTCTTGAGGTCGCGCTCGATGTTCTGCAGCTTGCCGCGGTCGTCGTTCGACACGTTGGCCGGGGGAATGCGCGCGATCTTCGCGACGATTTCCTCGACCTCGGTCTTGCTGATGGTCTTCTTGCGCTTGCTCGCGGGCAGGATGCGTTGGGCCGCGCCCGCCTCGTCGATCACGTCGATGGCCTTGTCGGGCAGGTGCCGGTCGTTGATGTACTTGGCGCTCAGCTCGGCCGCGGCCTGCAAGGCCGCCACGCCGTACTTGACGCCATGGTGCTCCTCGAAGCGCGACTTCAGGCCCTTGAGGATGTCGACGGTTTCCTGCACGGTCGGCTCGACAACGTCGACCTTCTGGAAGCGACGCGACAGCGCTGCGTCCTTCTCGAAGATGCCGCGGTACTCGGTGAAGGTGGTCGCGCCGATGCACTTGAGCTGGCCGCTCGACAGCGCCGGCTTGAGCAGGTTGGACGCATCGAGCGTGCCGCCCGAAGCTGCGCCGGCACCAATCAGCGTGTGGATCTCGTCGATGAAGAGGATCGCGTTCGGCTTGTCCTTGAGGGACTTGAGCACGCCCTTCAGGCGCTGCTCGAAATCGCCGCGGTACTTGGTGCCGGCCAGCAACGCGCCCATGTCGAGCGAGTAGACATGCGACTCGGACAGGATTTCAGGCACGTCGCCCTGGGTGATGCGCCAGGCCAGGCCCTCAGCGATGGCCGTCTTGCCGACGCCGGCTTCGCCCACCAGCAGCGGGTTGTTCTTGCGCCGGCGGCACAGGATCTGGATCACGCGCTCGACCTCGTACTCGCGGCCGATCAGCGGATCGATCTTGCCGTCCTTGGCCATCTGGTTGAGATTCTGGGTGAACTGCTCGAGCGGGGAGGACTTCTCGTTCTTCTCGCCGCCGCCCTCTTCGCCTTCGGAGGCAGATTCACCGCTGCTCTTGGCGGCTTCGGGCGGATCGCTCTTCTTGATGCCGTGAGCGATGAAGTTGACCACGTCGAGGCGCGTCACGCCTTGCTGATGCAGGTAGTAGACGGCATGCGAGTCCTTCTCGCCGAAGATCGCGACCAGCACGTTGGCGCCCGTCACTTCCTTCTTGCCGTTGCCGGTGGACTGCACGTGCATGATGGCGCGCTGGATCACGCGTTGGAAGCCGAGCGTGGGCTGGGTGTCCACGTCGTCGGTTCCTGCCACCTGGGGCGTGTTGTCCTTGATGAAGTTGGTGAGCGACGCGCGCAGGTCGTCGACGTTGGCCGAGCAGGCGCGCAGAACTTCGGCGGCGCTCGGGTTGTCGAGCAAAGCGAGCAAGAGATGCTCCACCGTGATGAACTCATGGCGTTGCTGCCTGGCTTCCACAAAAGCCATGTGCAAGCTGACTTCCAGTTCCTGGGCAATCATGTGATTTCCTTTTGGCTTTGCTGTAAATGAATTCTCAGATGGGTTGGAGCGCGGTTTATTCAACCGGTTCACTGACGCACTGCAATGGATGGCCGGCCTGGTGGGCGGCTTCCATCACCTGATTGACTTTGGTGGCTGCCATGTCGCGAGAATAAACGCCGCAGACGCCTCGACCGTCGAGATGGATCTTGAGCATGATCTGGGTGGCGGTTTCCCGGTCCTTGTTGAAGAACTCCTGGATTACCACGATGACGAATTCCATCGGCGTGTAATCGTCATTGAGCATCACCACCTGATACATCTGGGGCGGCGCCGTCTTCTGCGGGCGCCGCTCGATCACGACCGCATCGCCATCGCCCCGCTCAGGCTTCACAGCCGGAGGCGCAGGCGGGGTCGAAGGGATTTTGGTAGCCATGAAGTTCATTTTATCGAGCCGACTGCCGCTTGCAGCGGCCAAGAAGCAGGAACTGGTGGCAGCTTTGTGACATTCAAGACGGCGGCCGGCCGCGGGCCCTGTTCGGCGCTCATGCAAACAGCATGCCCTGTTTCCGGCCGAGAGCATTCCGGTCCCAAAAAAACCCCGGAGCCTCGCGGCACCGGGGTCGACGACAGGAACATGGAAAGTCGCTTCGGGATGCGCTTTACATGTTGTCGATCATGACCTGGCCGAAGCCGGAACAGCTGACCTGGGTGGCGCCGTCCATCAGGCGTGCGAAGTCGTAGGTCACCTTCTTGCTGGCAATGGACTTCTCCATCGATTCGATGATGAGATCGGCGGCCTCCGTCCATCCCATGTGACGCAGCATCATCTCGGCCGAGAGGATTTCGGAGCCGGGGTTGACGTAGTCCTTGCCGGCGTACTTGGGCGCCGTGCCGTGGGTCGCCTCGAACATCGCGACCGTGTCGCTCAGGTTGGCGCCGGGGGCGATGCCGATGCCGCCGACCTGGGCTGCCAACGCATCGGACACATAGTCTCCATTCAAATTGAGGGTGGCGATGACGCTGTACTCGGCCGGACGCAGCAAGATCTGTTGCAGGAAAGCATCGGCGATCGCATCTTTGATGGTGATTTCTTTGCCGGATTTCGGGCTCTTGAGCCTCATCCAAGGCCCGCCGTCGATGAGTTCGGCGCCGAATTCGCGGGCGGCCAGGCCATAGCCCCAGTCGCGGAATCCGCCCTCGGTGAACTTCATGATGTTGCCCTTGTGCACCAGGGTGACGCTGGGCTTGTCGTTGTCGATCGCGTACTGGATCGCCTTGCGCACCAGGCGCTCGGTGCCCTCGCGCGAAACCGGCTTGATGCCGATGCCGGAGGTGTCGGGAAAGCGGATTTTCTTGACGCCGAATTCGTCTTGAAGGAATTTGATGAGTTTCTTGGCCTTGTCGCTTTCGGCCTCGAATTCAATGCCGGCGTAGATGTCCTCCGAGTTCTCACGGAAGATCACCATGTTGGTCTTCTGCGGCTCCCTCACCGGGCTGGGCACGCCTTCGAAATACTGAATGGGGCGCAGGCAAACGTACAGGTCGAGCTCCTGGCGCAGCGCCACGTTCAGCGATCGGATGCCGCCGCCCACGGGGGTGGTCAACGGGCCCTTGATCGACACCACATACTCGCGCACGGCATGCAGGGTTTCGTCGGGCAGCCAGACGTCGGGGCCGTAGACCTTCGTCGACTTCTCGCCTGCGAAGACCTCCATCCACTGGATCTTCTTCTTGCCGCCGTAGCTCTTGGCCACGGCCGCATCCACCACCTTGATCATCACCGGGGTGATGTCGAGGCCCGTGCCGTCACCCTCGATGAAAGGAATGATGGGCTGGTCCGGCACATTCAATGAGTTGTCGGCGTTGACCGTGATCTTCTGGCCTTCGGTCGGAACTTTGATGTGCTTATAGCTGGACATGAGAAGCGGAACTCCGGGGTGGTTTGTAGGCAGGAAGACACTATGTTTCCAGCCGGCTGAATAGCCGTAGAATTTTAGATGCAACCGGAGGAGCCCGAGGGTCCTGTCAACCGTGGCCTCGAAGCCCTCGTTGTTGGCTGACCTTCTGCTGGCCGGGAGGCATTTTCAAACCATCTCCACAAGAGGAATCCGTAATGAAGAAAGTTCTCGCAGTGATGATTGCCGGCCTGTTCGCCGCTGGCGCGTTCGCTCAAACCCAACCTGCCGAAGTCAATCCGCAGGCCCAGGGCAAGGCAGCCGACCGCGCCGAAGCACGCAAGTCGGCTCGTCCGGCCGGCCAGGTGAAGGCTCCGGGTGGTGACCAGTCCAATGTGGCCGAGGGCAGCGGTGGCGTGACCAAGACTGGCGCCGACAAGGCAGCCCAGGCTCGCCGCGATTCGCGCGACACGCGTCGTCCTGCCAAGGGCGGTGGCAAGAAGCCGGTGCCGATGCAAGGCGGCACGCCCCAGTAAGCCGGGTCGTCCCACAAAAAAGAAAGCGTTCCTCGGAACGCTTTTTTTTCGGCAATCTCCTATCTGTCGTCCGCATCCGGAAAGCCGTCTTCATGTTTCAGCGTTTTGTCGTCCTGTTCGCATTCCTTGCCATATGCGCTGGTGCCCATGCCCAGCAACCCCAAACCCAATTGCAGCGGGTCAAATTGACGGCGGGCATGTACCAGATCGATGCGCAGGTGGCGCAGACGCCCGAGCAGCGCCAGATCGGCCTCATGTTCCGTAAAGAGATGCCGCAGACCGAGGGCATGATCTTCGTCTTCGAGCAGCCGGCCACCCAGTGCTTTTGGATGCGCAACACTTTGTTGCCATTGACTGCAGCCTTCGTGGCCGATGACGGGCGCATCGTCAATCTGGCCGACATGAAGCCGATGACCGACGACTCTCATTGCTCGGAAGAACCGGTGCGCTACGTGCTGGAGATGAACCAAGGCTGGTTCGCGCAGAAGAACATCAAGAAGGGCACCAAGCTCGGCGGCACGCCTTTCGTCGCCAAGCGCTGATGCCCCCGACATTGCGCATGTAAAAAAGCCGACCCGTATGGGTCGGCTTTTTTCATGCGTGCGACGCGTTCAGCCGAAGTTCTTCTGGGCGAAGTCCCAGTTGACCAGTTTCCCGAGGAAGGTCTCGACGAACTTGGGGCGCAGGTTGCGGTAGTCGATGTAGTAGGCGTGTTCCCAAACATCCACCGTCAGGACGGGCTTGTCGGCCGTGGTCAGCGGCGTACCGGCCGCGCCCATGTTCACGATGTCGACCGAGCCGTCGGCCTTCTTGACCAGCCAGGTCCAGCCCGAACCGAAGTTGCCCACTGCGGACTTCACGAAGGCTTCCTTGAAGGCTGCGTAGCTGCCCCACTTGGCCTCGATCGCCTTGGCCAGCGCGCCGCTGGGTTCGCCGCCGCCGGCGGGCTTCATGCAATTCCAGAAGAAGGTGTGGTTCCAGATCTGCGCGGCGTTGTTGTAGATGCCGCCGCTGGACTTCTTGACGATGTCCTCGAGTTCCATGTTCTCGAACTCGGTGCCCTTCTGCAGGTTGTTCAGGTTCACCACGTAGGCGTTGTGATGCTTGCCGTAGTGGTACTCCAGCGTTTCCTTGGAGTACTCGGGTGCCAGTGCATCCAGCGCGTACGGAAGGGGTGGGAGGACGTGTTCCATGTCTTTTCTCGCAGGTTGGTTGTGGGGACGAAGCATTCTAGAAAGGATTCATTGCCCTCGCGTCGGACGCAGTCGCGTCGCGGCCGTCCGGTCGACGGTCATGTCCACCGTGCCGTCGGCCAGCCTTGCCTGCACGACGTCGCCGACGCTCATCTGGGTGGTGCTCGTGATGGCCTTGCCGTCCGGGCCCGTCAACCAGGCATAGCCGCGCTCGAGCACGAGCGCCGGGTCCAGCAATTGCAAGCGCAGCGCCGCGCGTTCCAATCGCTCTTTACGTTGCTGCAAGCCTCGGATGAAGCGGACCGGCAACTCGGGTTCGAGGCGTTGCTGCCGTTGAGTCAGGCTCTGGATGCGCGACGCAGCGCCGTGGCGCAAGCGCTGCGCGTACTGTGCCAGCCGAAGTTGCTGCCGCAGCACCAGCGTCGAGGGGCGCGCCAGGCGAGTGGCCGCATCGTCGACGCGTTGATGCAAGGCATCGAGGCGTCCCGCCACGCCTCCGCGCAAGCGATCCGCCAACAGGTCCAGCGCGCCGAGCCAGAGCTCACGCGGCGCCGCCACCAGTTCGGCGGCCGCAGTGGGCGTCGGTGCCCGCAGGTCGGCGCAGAAGTCTGCAATGGTGAAGTCGGTCTCGTGACCGACGCCGCTGATCACGGGCACCGGGCTCTGGACGATGGCTCGTGCCAGGCTTTCGTCATTGAAGGCCCAGAGGTCTTCGATCGAGCCGCCGCCACGCACCAGCAGGATCGCCTCGACGGGCGGTTGCAGGGCATAAAGCGCCTGCAGCGAGCGCACCAGTTCGGCCGGCGCACCGGCGCCCTGCACCGCCGCCGGCGCCAGCACGACGGAAACATGCGGCACGCGCCTGCGCAACGCGGTGACCACGTCATGCAGCGCCGCCGCTCCCAGCGACGTGACGAGCCCGATGGAGCGCGGCGCGGCTGGCAGCGCGCGCTTGCGGGCGGGATCGAAAAGCCCTTCGGCCTCCAGGCGCGCCTTGCGCTGCATGAACTGCTCGAACAGCGCACCCTGCCCGGCCCGGCTCAGGCTTTCGACCACCAATTGCAGGTCGCCGCGTGGTTCGTACACCGCCAAGCGTCCGCGAACCTCGACCTGATCTCCGTCGCGCGGTGCGAAGTCGAGCAGGCCGGCAGCGCGCCTGAACATCGCACAGCGCAACTGGCCCGACTCGTCCTTCAAAGCGAAGTAGCAATGCCCGCTGGCGGCGCGCGAGAAGCCGCTGATTTCGCCGCGCACGGCCACAGGATTGAAGCGCGATTCGAGCGCATCTGCGACCGCGCGGCACAGCGCACCGACGGCCCAGACGCGAGGGCCCGCAACCCGCGCAGTGTCAAATCCGCTCATCGGAAGGCGGTGTGCGAGGTACGAGTCGTCCACAACGGAGGGTGCCTTGCCACGGATGGCACCTGCCCCAACACAGCAGGCCCGAGTCCACGTGCAAGCCGTTGATTTGATTGAAGAAAGTGCTGCTCAAAATTCGATCGTTCCAAGGCGAGGCCCGTGGAATGGGGCTTCAGCGGAGTTGCCCCGATGGTTAGCCACAAAGTTATCCACAGAATCTGTGCGTCGTATCCGACAGGCGAATACAAATGGGAACATCTGCTTCCGACGGGTGGATAATCGCCGCGCATTCGTAATCCACGGGCCGGAGGATTTCTTTGTTTTCGATCATAGTTGCTGCGGGCTGGCCGATCTGGCCGCTGCTCGCTTGTTCAGTGGTGGGGCTTGCACTGGTCATCGAAAGATTCAGCAGCCTCAAGACGGCCAAGGTTCTTCCTCCCAAGTTGCTCGACGAAGCCATCGGCGTCTCGCGCAACGCCATTCCGGGGCCGGAGGTGGTGACCAAGCTCGAGAAAAACTCGGGCCTCGGCGAAGTGCTCGCCGCCGGCTTCCGCACGCTGAACTCGAACCCGCAATCCACCGAAGACGACCTGCGTGCGTCCATGGAAGCCGCCGGGCGCGTCGTCGCCCATCGACTCGAACGTTACCTGCCCGCGCTGGCGACCATCGCATCTGCAGCACCGCTGCTGGGACTGCTCGGCACGGTGATCGGCATGATCGAAATCTTCGGCTCGCAAGCGCCGAGCACCGGGGCAGTCGGCTCCGGCAACCCCGCGCAGTTGGCGCATGGCATTTCGATCGCGCTGTACAACACGGCCTTCGGGCTGATGGTCGCGATCCCGGCGTTGATTTTCTGGCGCTACTTCCGCAGCCGGGTCGACGAATACCTTCTCAACCTCGAACTGGCCGGCGAGCGCTTCGCGCGCCACCTGAACACGCTGCGGTCATGAGGCGGATGCACTTCAGCCACGGCTCGAAGGAAGAGCCCGAGATCAACCTGATTCCCTTCATCGACGTGCTGCTGGTGGTGCTCATCTTCCTGATGCTGTCCACCACCTACAGCAAGTTCACCGAGATGCAGTTGCGACTGCCGGTCGCCGACGTGGATGCGCAGCGCGACTATCCGAAGGAAGTCATCGTCGCGGTGTCGGCCGATGGCCGTTATTCGATCAACAGGACCGTGTTGGCCGAGCGCAGCGTCGAGGCCGTGGCCGATGCCCTGGGCGCGGCCTCCAACGGCAACAAGGACAACGTGGTGATCATCAGCGCCGACGCCACCGTTGCCCATCAGTCCGTGATCACCGTGATGGAGGCCGCGCGCCGCGCCGGGCTCTCGCAGATCACCTTCGCCACCCAATCGGCCGGACGGGCCGGCCGCTAGTTTGGGGCTGCAGCAGGCCTGGCTCGGGCGCGGGGCCACCGCACGCTCGCTGTGGCCGCTGTCGCTGCTTTTCGGCGCCTTGGCCGCAACCCGACGCGCGCTCTATCGGTCCGGCATCCTGCGCACGGAGCACGTCGGCGTGCCCGTGATCGTCGTTGGGAACGTGATTGCCGGCGGCTCGGGCAAAACGCCAGTCGTGATGGCCGTCGTGCGTCATCTCCAGGCCCGCGGGCTTCGGGTGGGCGTGATCTCGCGGGGCTATGGCCGAGCCACCGACGACTGCCGCGAAGTCCTCGACGACAGCGATCCACGCGACGTCGGCGACGAGCCGGCGCTCATCCACCGTGCGACAGAAGCACCCGTCTTCGTCGCGAGGCGGCGCGTCGAGGCCGCGCGCGCGCTGCTCGCACGGCATCCGGATATTCGCTGCATCGTGAGCGACGACGGCCTGCAGCACATGGCGATGGCCCGCGACGTCGAGATCTGCGTCTTCGACGACCGCGGGACGGGCAATGGATGGCTGCTCCCCGCCGGCCCGTTGCGCGAGCCCTGGCCTCGAGCTTGCGACCTGGTGCTGCACACCGGCGCGCGGCCCGCGTTCGAAGGTTTCACGGCCCGCCGCGCGTTGGCCGACCATGCAGTGCGCAGCGACGGCACCGCGGTGCCCCTGACCGAACTGACCGGCAGGCCTTTGGTTGCCGTTGCGGCCATCGCCAAGCCCGAGGCCTTCTTCCAGATGTTGCGCGAACTCGGGCTGCACGTGCAGCAGTGCATTGCCCTGCCCGACCATGACGACTTCGACCGGTGGCAGCCGCCGGCCCGCCAAGGCCACACCGTTCTTTGTACCGAGAAGGACGCGGCCAAACTATGGCGCCATGCTCCGGACGCACTGGCCGTGCCGCTGCTGTTCGAGCCCGAGCCCGCCTTCTTCCGCGCCCTGGACGCGAAGCTATCATCGACCGATGGACACCAAGCTGCTTGAACTGCTCGTCTGCCCCGTGACCAAGGGACCGCTCACCTGGAACCGCGACAAGCAAGAGCTGGTGTCGCGCAGCGCACGCCTGGCCTACCCCGTGCGCGACGGCATCCCGGTGCTGCTCGAAACCGAGGCGCGCACCCTTTCCGACGAAGAACTCGGCCTGTGACGCTGCGCTTCGACGTTCTGATCCCGGCCCGACTCGCCTCTACACGGCTGCCGGACAAGCCGCTTGCCGATATCGCCGGACTGCCGATGGTGGTGCGCGTTGCCCAGCGAGCCATGCAGTCGCAAGCGGCCCGCGTGGTGGTGGCGGCCGACGATGCCCGAATCGTCGACGCGTGCGCGGCGCACGGCGTCCAGGCTCTGCTCACGCGCACCGACCATCCGAGCGGCAGCGACCGGCTTGCCGAAGCCTGCCACCTGCTCGGCCTGCCTGACGACGAGATCGTGGTCAACGTGCAAGGCGACGAACCGCTGATCGATCCGGCCCTCATCAATGCCGTGGCCCAGACCCTGGCGGACCAGCCCGATGCCGCGATGAGCACGGCCGCCCATGCCATCGACACGCTCGAAGACTTCGTGAATCCCAACGTCGTCAAGACCGTGCTCGACGCGCAGGGCAATGCGATGTATTTCAGCCGCGCGCCCATCCCGTGGTGGCGCGACGGCTTCGCGAAGGGCGGCCCCACGGCGCTCCCGACCGCGCCCGGACCGCTGCGCCACGTCGGCATCTACGGCTATCGCGCCGGCTTCGTGCGGCGCTTTCCCGGCCTGCCGCCAGCACCGGTCGAGGCGACCGAAGCGCTCGAGCAGCTTCGCGCACTATGGCATGGTCACCGCATCGCGGTGCACGTGAGCACCCATGCGCCGGGGCCGGGCATCGACACCCCGGAAGACCTGGAGCGCGTACGCGCCTGGTTCGCCGCCCACTGAGCGGCTCGGATCGAGCACCGAATCGAGGCTGAAACACGGGGGCCTCGGCGCCTCTGCGCCCCCGGGGCTGCATGCTATCCTCGACGCAACTGCGCCCTTGCTCCGTCGCCTGAGACAGGCAGGCAGGCGCTACAGAAATCGAAGAACCGTCCGAGGACACCATGAGACTGATTTTGTTGGGCGCCCCCGGGGCGGGCAAGGGCACACAGGCTGCCTTCATCTGCCAGAAGTACGGCATCCCCCAGATCTCCACCGGCGACATGCTGCGTGCCGCGGTCAAGGCTGGCACACCGCTCGGCTTGCAGGCCAAGGCCGTCATGGATTCCGGCGCCCTGGTCAGCGACGACCTCATCATCAACCTCGTCAAGGAACGGCTCACGCAGCCCGATTGCGCCAACGGTTTCCTCTTCGACGGCTTCCCCCGGACCATTCCGCAGGCCGACGCGATGCGCGCCGCCAACGTCAAGCTCGACTACGTGCTCGAGATCGACGTGCCCTTCGCGGACATCATCGAGCGCATGAGCGGGCGCCGCTCGCACCCGGCGTCGGGCCGCATCTACCACGTCAAGTTCAATCCGCCGAAGGCCGAAGGCAAGGACGACCTGACGGGTGAAGACCTGATCCAGCGCGACGACGACAAGGAAGACACCGTGCGCCATCGGCTCGACGTCTACAGCAAGCAGACGCGTCCCCTGGTCGACTACTACGCCGCCTGGGCCAAGACCGAGCCGGACGCGGCGCCGAAGTACCGTGCCATCAGCGGCGTGGGCACCGTCGAGGAAATCACCCAGCGCGCCTTCGCCTCTCTGGCGAGTTGATCAGGCCGGGCTGGACCGCAGCCCGTAGACCTTGCCGTCCACGAACAGGTATTCGACCCGCATGATGGGCTCGCCCTTCTCTTCCTTGAAGGTGAAGCCCACTGCCGAGACGGCGGTGCCGGCCTTGATCTCTGCCACCTTCCAGGCTTCCATCCGCGTGAGCGGTGCGAGTTCGAGTTCCCACTGACGCTCCGTGCGTCGCGGCACTGCGGCCTTCGCGAGCAGGCCCGCCCCGTCCACCGGCGCGCTTTGCGAGGGCAGGCTCCGCTTCGCCAGGTCCGCAGGCACCTTGAGACCGGCTGGTACGTCGATCATCAGCTCCACATGCGGGTTCTGCCAACGCGCGCGCGTGACCTTGCCCTCCAGGTAGATCGGGCGGTCCTGGTCGAAGCTGCTCCAGCCGTGGTGGGCCCAGGCCACCTTGCCTGCGAGGGGAAAGGATGCGGCAGCGATGAGGATGCGGCGACGGTTCATCGAATAGCTCCTTCTTTCAATCAATAGGCGATCCAGCGGCCGCAGAACACGACCGCCAGCCAGATCGCAGTAGACATCAGCATCTGAATCCGCGCCAGCGCGTCGAGTTTGCGCAGCGATCCGCGGGCATGGAACCAGGCGGCGTTGCAGCCGGCGAACACGAGCAGGCCCATCTTCGCGATGAAGGCGCGGTTGGACAGCAGTTCGGCCGGCTGCGTGGCGAACATCAGCGATCCGCTGGCTGCCGCAAGCGCGAAGCCGGCCAGCGCGATCGACAGCGACAGCCTGGCCATCGCCTCGACCGGCAACGCGTCGGCGCGGCCGAACACGCGCATTTCGAGTGCGATCAGGTTGCCGACCAGCAGCGCGATCCCGACGATGTGCACGACCTCGAGCGCGGGATACATCCAGGCGTTGGACTGAAGCGCAGCGAACATGCGCTCAGCCGCCGGTGGCCTGGGCCTGAGACGCCATCAGTTCCAGCATGAGCGCGATGCGTGCCTTGACCGGCGTCAGCGCGCCCGCATCGCGCAGCACCGCGCCCGGCGTGGGAAGAATGCGCCCCTGCACGCAGCGTGTGGCTCGCACCACGCCGATGCCGGCTGCCTGCGCCCTCAGGGCCGCAGCTTGGAGGGCTTCGTGCAGCGTACCGTTGCCGGTTGCCGCAAGCACCAGGCCCTGCACCGGCTCCGCCGCACCCGACTGCCGCTCCGCCACCAATAGGTCGACGATGCTGCCGCCCGCCTCGGCGTGACTGAACAGGATCTCGACCCGAGGCCAGCGCACGGCCCGCACCACGCGCGCAAAAGCCTGGCGTGCGGGCTCCGGCGCCGAGGTTGGCCACGGCCTGAGTTCGCGCATGGCGCCTTCTTCCACGTAAGCCACCGGCCCTGCATCGCCGGAAGAGAAGGCATCGATGCGGTAGGTATGCACCTTTTGCACATCGAACGCGCTGTGCACGGTGCCTGCGCACACCACCGTCACTCCCCGTGCGCCGGCGCTGGACGCGACCGCGATCGCATCGCGCACGTTCTGGGGGCCATCGGGCGTCAGGGCGGTGGCAGGCCGCATGGCACAGGTCAAGGCCACCGGCTTGGACGGCGCCAGCACGGACTGAAGAAAGAACGCGGTCTCCTCGATCGTGTCGGTGCCGTGGGTGATCACGAGGCCCGCCACGTCGGGGTCCGCCAGCCAATGCGCGCAGCGCTCTGCCAGGGTGCGCCAGATCGCGAAACTCATGTCCTTGCTGTCGACCTGCGCAACCTGCTCGGTCTGTACCGCGACGCCGGAAGGCGCCTCGACGCCTTCGAGCAACTCCGTCACGCCCACCTGCCCGGCGGTGTAACCGATGTTGTCGCCTGACGCCGCCGCTCGGCCGGCGATGGTGCCGCCCGTTCCCAGAACGATGACGCGACGCCGGGTTTGTTGCTTCGAATCGGCCATGGCTTGCCAAAGTTTCCAAAACTGGTTAAAAATACAGCTACTGGATGTTCAGCCAGTACAGCAAGGAGCCGCCAATGCAGTTCGCCCCCAAGCTTACCGCCCGTCAACAGCAGATTCTCGACTTGATCCAAAGCGCCATCGCCCGAACCGGGGCGCCGCCCACGCGCGCCGAAATTGCGGCCGAGCTGGGCTTCAAGTCTGCCAACGCGGCCGAAGAGCATCTTCAGGCGCTGGCGCGCAAGGGCGTCATCGAGCTGGTGAGCGGTACCTCGCGCGGCATCCGGCTCAAGGGCGACGCATTGCGCTCGCTCAACGAATCGCGCAATAACCAGTATTCGCTCTCCCTGCCCGGCATGGCCCAGCTCGCTCTGCCGCTCATCGGGCGTGTCGCAGCCGGTTCGCCCATCCTGGCGCAGGAGCACGTCGACCAGACCTATTACGTCGAGAACACCTTGTTCCAGCGGCAGCCGGATTACCTCCTCAAGGTGCGCGGCATGTCCATGCGAGACGCCGGCATCATGGACGGCGACCTGCTCGCCGTGCAATCGACCAAGGAGGCGCGCAACGGCCAGATCATCGTGGCGCGGCTCGGTGACGAAGTCACCGTCAAGCGCCTCAAGCGCACCAAGCAGGTCATCGAGCTCCATGCCGAGAACCCCGACTACCCCACCATCATCGTCCAGCCTGGCGAGCCTTTCGAAATCGAAGGCCTGGCCGTCGGCCTGATTCGCAACACGATGCTGATGTAGCCCCCATCGGGCGGATGCGCGCGCGTCGCGCGTTCCGCCCCCCAACGGCTGCGACAGGTGGCGGGCGTATGGCCAAGGGGCCATCACCCTGTCGCGGCCGACGACGACAGCAATCCTGCCTGTGTTCAACCTCTGACCTTCATGGAGTTTCACATGGGAATTGCTCTGCTCAGCTTCGCCGACCTGTTCATGCCTCTGCAATCGTTGGCCAGCCGATGGATGCCTTCGCGCCGCGCGAACGCATCCGGTCTTCGATACGTGGGAATCCGTCCGAGTTGCGCGACACGTCCGGCCGCAGCCGTAGCGACGCGCCTGGCGGCGCAGGCCCGCCCGTTGCGCGTGGTTCGTACGGTCGATGCGCAGACGAGCGGCCGCAGCAATGGCCGCGTCGTCATCTCGGGCCGCATGGCAGACGTGTGCGCCGAACTCGAACGCCTGGCCGCACTCGAAGCGGCCGGCACTGCCGCGTCATCCGGCCGTCTGCACTAGTCTCGACGCTGCGCGCCGGCCTCACTGGCGCGCAGCCTTAACCCACGGGCATCCTGCGCTTCTGGCATGCATGCGCGGCGCCGTGGGTAGTGCGAGGCACAATGACGTGCCATGAACATCGTGATCCTCGACGACTACCAGGATGCAGTGCGCAAGCTGCGCTGCGCTTCCAAGCTCGATGCCTATGCCGCCAAGGTCTATACCAACACCGTGAAGGGGATCGGGCAGCTGTCGGTTCGCCTCAAGGACGCCGACGTCATCGTGCTGATCCGCGAGCGCACCCAGATCTCGCGCCAGCTCATCGAGAAGCTGCCCAGGCTCAAGCTCATCTCGCAGACGGGCCGCGTCGGACATCATGTCGACGTTGCTGCTTGCACCGAACACGGCGTGGCGGTTGCCGAAGGAACGGGGTCGCCACTCGCGCCGGCAGAGCTCACCTGGGCGTTGATCATGGCCGCCATGCGCAGGTTGCCGCAGTACATCAGCAACCTCAAGCACGGCGCGTGGCAACAGTCGGGGCTCAAGTCCGCGTCGATGCCGCCCAACTTCGGCATGGGGTCGGTGCTCAAGGGCAAGACGCTCTGCATCTGGGGCTACGGCCGCATCGGCCAATTGGTGGCGCGATACGGGCAGGCCTTCGGCATGCAGGTCGTGATTTGGGGCCGCGAAGAAAGCTGCGCCCGCGCGCGCTCCGACGGCTTCCAGGTCGCGCCCAGCCGCGAGGCCTTCTTCATGGCCGCCGACGTGCTCTCGGTCCATCTGCGGCTGACCGACGAGACCCGTGGGCTAGTCACGCTGGAAGACCTGCTGCGCATGAAGCCTACCGCGCTCTTCGTCAACACCTCGCGCGCCGAGCTGGTTGAGCAAGACGCCCTCCTGGCGTCACTCAACCGCGGCAGGCCGGGGCTCGCTGCGATCGATGTCTTCGAAAGCGAACCCCCTCTGCAAGGGCATGCGCTGCTGCGGCTCGAGAACTGCATCTGCACGCCGCACATCGGCTACGTGGAGCAGGACAGCTACGAGTTGTATTTCGGCCAGGCCTTCGACAACGTGGTGAGCTTCATCAAGGGCAGCCCGACCAACATCGTCAATCCGGGCGCGCTCCAGGTGCGTCGTTGAAGCGCCCCGCCCTGCCCGCGGCCCTCTGGGCACTGCTGGCGGGCAATTTCGTGATCGGCACCGGCGTGATGGTCGTGCCGGGCACGCTCAACGAACTGAGCACCTCGCTGCAGGTCAGCGCGGCCACCGCAGGGCAGCTGATCACCGCCGGTGCGATGGTGGTGTGCTTCGGCGCACCGCTGCTGGCAGCCCTGGTCGCGGGCTGGGACCGCCGGGTGCTGCTGGCCGCGACGATGCTGTGGTATGCCGCCGGCCATGTGCTCGCGACCTTGATGCCGAGCTTCGGCGCGCTGCTCGCGGTGCGCATGCTGACGGTCATCTCTCCCGCGATCTTCACGCCCCAGGCAGCAGCCTGCGTGGGCCTCCTGGTGCCGCCGGAACAGCGCGGCCGCGCGGTGACCTTCGTCTTCCTCGGCTGGTCGATGGCCTCGGTGCTGGGCCTGCCGTTGGGCGCCCTGATCGGTGGTCATTTCGGTTGGCGCCCGGCGTTCATCCTGATCGCCCTGCTGTCGCTGATCAGCGCCGCCTGGATCTGGCGCCAGCTTCCACCCGGCATCCGGCCTCCTGCCCTCACGCGCGCCGCGTGGGCGCAGGTGCTCCGCAGTCCCTTGCTGATGGGCGTGGTCGCCGTCACGGCCCTTCAGGGCAGTGGCCAGTTCGTTCTCTTCAGCTACTTCGCGCCGGTGTTGAAGCAAACGGTCGGGGCGGACGCGACCTCGCTCGGATTCGTCTGGGCCTGGTTCGGCGTCTGCGGCCTCGTGGGCAACATGCTGGTGAGCCGCACCATCGACCACCTCGGCGCGTCGCGCATGGTGCTTCTCACCACGGCGTCGATCGCCCTGAGCCTGCTGCTATGGCCGCTCGGTGTCAGCCTGATGGGATTGGCGCTCATCCTCGTGCCCTGGGGCCTGGGCTGCTTCGCCACCAATTCGGCGCAGCAGGCGAGGCTCGTCTCGATGGCGCCCGCGCTCGCGCCGGGTTCGGTCGCGCTCAACAGCTCGGGAATCTATGTGGGTCAGGCGGTGGGCGCCGCAGCCGGCGGTTGGCTGCTGGCCCATGATGCGATCGCCTGGATGAGCTGGGCCGGCCTTGCCATGCTGGTCTGCGCCCTGTTCCTGAGCCTGGCGGTCGACCGGGCCCAGCGGCATTCACCGGCGTTCAGCGCTTCTTGATCGGCTTCGGCGCGATCTCGGCCTCGGTGTCGGGGTCGAAGAGTTCGAAGTCGATCACGTGCGGATCGGTCGACGGAGCCGGCGGCGGCTTGGGTGAGTCGATCGGCGCCCGCATGGTTTCGAAGGCGGTGCGGTCGAAGTCTTCCAGGTCCAGGCTGACGTCGGGCTGCACGCGCACCGAATCGCGATCCGGAACATCGGGCGCCGGCGCTGGGGCTTCGGGCACCAGCACGGTCTCGTGACCCAGGTGGTCGTCGATGGCGCCGTACATCGAAGGCGGCAACGTCGGGCCGGCATCGATGGCGTCGGGCGGACTTTCGGGCTCGAACGGCGCCGGTGCCGTGAGCATCGCGTCATGGCTATAGGTGTCGGCGAAGGACTGCGCCGTGACCGGTGCCGGCGGTGCGCTGTCCGGGTCGATGACTTCCTTGGCGACCGAGTAGAGCAGCAGCAGCTCCTGGTAGGCCGCCAGGTCGAAGACCTCGTCCTCGTGCGTGCCGGGCTTGCGGAAGATCAGTTCCTCGATCAGCGCCAGCGTGCCCGGCGCAGGCCACTGCGATTCGATGCGGGCCAGCGCGCCTCGGTAGTGCTCCAGGCCCTTGCCGGTCTGGTTGAACTGATCGAAGTCGGGCACGTCGGCGTTGAAGGCATGCTCGAACTCTTCGGACAGACGCGCATAGTCGTCCTGGCGGTCCAGCGCATGGTAGATGCGCAGCAGGTCGAGGTAGGCCAACGCACTGGTGCCGGGGTTGGTGGCGATGTGCTCGCGCAGCACCGCGATGGCCTGGTCGTGCTGGCCCAGCGAGAGGAAGAAATCCGATTGCTGCTGGACGTCGAACAGCTCTTCTGTGTTCACCGGCCGCACGGGGACACCGTCCGGCGTGCGCGCGGGCGGCGGCTCGGGTTCGGCCTCTTCCGCGTCGGGCACCAGGCCGGCGAAGGTGGTCGTGCCGAAATTGGTGGCATTGGCGCTGTCGCGGCGGCTCGACTGCTCGGCGAGATCCTCGTCGACCATCTTGTCGAAGGTGTCGGGACGGGTCGGGCCTTCATCAGCCTTGGCCGAGGGCTCACGCCACCAGGCGGGCTCGGCGCGCCGGGCGGCAAGGCGCCACAGCAGCAGGATCGCGACCAGCGCCAACAGCAGCAAGCCGATCAAGGCATAGACGAGCGGGTTGCTGTAGCGGCTCTCGCGTGCGTCGGCGAGTTCGCTGCGAAGTTCGAGCAAGGCGCGCTGGTTCTGCGCCGTCTGCTCGCGCAGCGTGGCCAGCGTGGCCTCCAGCGATTTGATGCGTTCGCTCTCGCGCTGGGCGTCACGCTGTGCAGCCTCGGGGTCGCCGCTCAGGGCACGCCAGTCGGCCGCGGCGGCGGCGCGCCGCGCCGGGTCTTCGACCGCCGGCATGGTCAGCTGGTTGGTGGTCTTCAGGCCGGGTTGCGCGACCGGCACGGGCTCCAGCGATTCGAGCTGGAGACGGGCACCACCCACACGCGCTTCGCGTCGGGGTGCTTCGGCAGCAGGTGCCGGCGCCGGGGCGCGGGGCGTGACCGAGCGCGGGGCGGCCGCCACAGGCGGAGGGGCGGCAGCAGGCCTGCGCGGTGCCGCTGCGGGCGCTGCCGCACGACGCGGCGGCGGCGCATCCGCATCTTCGCTGCGTGCGGCAGGCGCGGCCGACTGGCGCCGGGCAGGCGCGCTGCTCCCGAAACCAGACGATGACCCCGCTTCGGAGCCGCGCGAGTTCGAGGCGCCTTCGGGTATGCGAACGGAAGGCGGCGGTGTTTCGGTGCGCGCCACGAGAGGCAGCGATGCCTGCGTGGGCACATCGGCCAGCAGGACGTAGCTGCGCGAGGAGCGCATTTCGCAGCCTGCGCGCACGCTCACGTTGATCACCGGCTCGTCGACGCTCTGGTTCGAGCGGATGCGGATGCGCGAGTTGGATGGCGTGGTGCCCGGCTCGAGCGACACGCGCAAGCTGTCGTTCGACATCGGGTTGTCGCCCTGCATCACCTCTGCTTCGAGGCAGAGCGCACCACCGGCCTCGGCGTCATCCAGCGCGAGCGGGATCACCACGTCCAATGGCTTGCCGATCCAGACGGCGCCCTGTGGCCGGCCTATCGTCAAGGCAAACGATTCAAATGCGCACCCGATTAGAAAGAGGGCCGCAGCCAAACGTGGTGGTTGCAAAATGACTGGCTACAAAAGTATTCGAAAGTGGCCGCATTCTGGCACGCCTCAAAGGCGCACCTTTTTCACGGAGAGACAATTATCAAATGACTGTGCAGTTTTCCAACGTAGGAATTATCGGAGCAGGCGCCATGGGACGCGGAATCGCCCAGATTGCCGCCCAGGCGGGGAGCCAGGTTCTCCTGCTCGACAGCTTCGAAGGCGCGGCCGTCCGGGGCCGGGACGCCATCATCGCTCAATGGAACAGATTGCTGGAGAAGGGCAAGCTCGATGATGCCGCGCGCGACATTCTGTCAGGGCGAATCAGAGCCGTCGATTCGATGCAGGCGCTCGCAAGCTGCGACCTGGTGATCGAGGCCGTGGTCGAGGATCTGGAGGTCAAGCGCAAACTGTTCCGCGACCTCGAAGCGGTGGTCGCGCCCCAGGCCGTGCTCGCGACCAACACATCCTCGCTCTCGGTCACGGCCATCGGCGCGGCGATGGCGCAGCCGCAGCGCATGGTGGGCTTCCACTTCTTCAACCCTGTACCGCTGATGAAGGTGGTCGAAGTCGTGGCGGGCTTCAAGACCGATGCCGAGGTCTGTCAGCGGCTCGCAGCCTATGCCAAGCAGATGGGCCACGCTGCCGTGCAGGCGCAAGACACGCCGGGCTTCATCGTCAACCACGCGGGGCGTGGCTACGGCACCGAGGCGTTGCGCATCGCGGGCGAAGGCGTGGCCGACTTCGCCACGATCGACCGCATCCTCAAGGACCAGGCCGGCTTTCGCTTGGGGCCCTTCGAGCTGCTGGACCTGACGGCGCTCGACGTCTCCCATCCGGTGATGGAGTCGATCTACCGCCAGTACTACGAGGAGCCACGCTACCGGCCCAGCGTGATCACGGCGCAGCGCCTCGCGGCCGGCGCGCTCGGTCGCAAGACGGGCGAAGGCTTCTATCGGTATGTCGACGGCGTCGCGCAGCAGGCGCCCGAGCCTGCCGTGCCTGCGCTCGAAGGCAGCCCGTCGGTCTGGATCTCGCCCCGCGCCGCACGGCGGCCGGAGTTGATACGCCTGGTGCACACACTGGGCGCACAGCTCGAGACCGGCGCGACGCCCTCCTCCGCTGCGTTGATCCTGGTTGCACCGCTGGGCTTCGACGTCACGACCGTCGCGGCAGTCGACCGGCTCGATGCCACGCGCACGGTCGGCATCGACCTGATGGTCGACGACGCAGCCACCAAGCGGCGCGTGCTGGCCACCAACCCGGCGACGCGGCCCGACATGCGTGATGCTGCCCACGCGCTGTTCGCGCGCGACGGCAAGGCGGTCAGCGTGATCCGCGACAGCGGCGGCTTCGTCACGCAGCGCGTGGTCGCGACCATCGTGAATATCGCGGCCGACATGTGCCAGCAACAGGTCTGCTCGCCGGCCGACCTCGACACCGCCGTTAAGCTGGGGCTGGGCTACCCGCAGGGCCCTCTCGCCATGGGCGACCTGTACGGGCCGACCAACATGCTCGAAGTGCTGTTCAACATGCAGACGGTCTACGGCGACCCGCGCTACCGCCCGAGCCCGTGGCTGCGCCGCCGCGGCGCGCTGGGCTTGAGCCTGACCCACACGGAAGAATAGACCCGGCAACAATCAATAGAAGCAAGGACGAGCGACCGACCGATGACCGCCGAACTCAAGAGCACCACCGAGGGCAGCACGATGGTGCTGACCCTCTCCAATCCGTCCCAGCGCAACGCACTCGGGCCCGAGATGTACGCCGCGGGCATCGAAGCCCTCAACGGCGCAGAGAGCAGCGACGAGGTCCGCAGTGTCGTGCTGGTGGGCGAAGGCGCCTGGTTCTGCGCCGGCGGCTCGCTGCAGCGCCTGCTGGGCAACCGCGAGCGCGAGCCCGCAGTGCAGGCCGAAAGCATCGAAGCACTGCACAACTGGATCGATTCGATCCGCACCTTTCCCAAGCCGGTGATCGCAGCGGTCGAGGGCGCGGCGGCCGGTGCCGGCTTTTCGCTGGCCATGGCCTGCGACCTGATCGTCTCGGCACGCGATGCGGTGTTCGCCGCGTCGTACAGCAACGTCGCGCTGTCGCCGGACGGCGGCCTGAGCTGGCACCTGGCGCAAATGTTGCCGCGCCAGCTCGCGAGCGAATGGCTGATGCTGGGCGGCCGCATCGAGCCGGCGCGCCTGCATACCGTCGGCGTGGTCAACGAACTCACCGAGCCAGGCCAGGCGCTGTCGGCTGCACTCGCGATCGCGAAGCGCCTGGGCGAACGGGCGCCCAATTCGTTGGCCAGCATCAAGGAGCTGCTCAGCGAAGGGCGCGGCGGCACTTTGAGCGCCCAGCTTTCGCAGGAGCGCGACCACTTCGTGCGCAACCTTCACCACCCCAACGCAGGCATCGGCATCAACGCCTTCCTGGCGAAGGAAAAGCCGCGCTACGAATAGCGCCGCGTCGCTCGGGCGACAGCGCCCGGGCCCCTCAGTCACGCACAGGACAGTTCATGGACGAGCCCATTCTTACCATCGAAGAACGAGAGGCGATCAATGGTGGTCGCTGGTTCTCTTCTTTATCCCCTTCCCTGCGTCACGACATTCTTCGATGCACCTTCGTCAAGCGCTACAAGGACGGCGAGCTGATCGCCGCGCGCGGCGACCCGCCCGACCAATGGATCGCCTGCGCCAAAGGCGCGGTGCGCGTGAGCTCGACGGCAGTGTCGGGCAAGCAAGTGACCTTGACCTACGTGGAGCCCGGCATCTGGTTCGGCGACATCGCGATGTTCGACGGGGACCGCCGCACGCACGACGCCTACGCGCATGGCGACACCACGATCGTCTGCGTGGCGCGGGCCGACTTCCAGAAGATTTTGGCCACGCACGTCGAGCTGTACGAGGCGTTGATGCGCCTGCAGGCGCGCAGACTGCGGCAGCTCTTCGGGCTGGTGGAAGACTTGAACACGCTGCCGCTGCGGGCGCGACTGGCCAAGCAGCTCATCCACCTCGTGCGCAGCTACGGAGTGCCCAACCTGGCGGACGGAAGCCAGATGCGCATCGGCCTGCACCTGGCGCAGGAAGAGCTGGCCCAGTTGCTGGGCGCATCGCGCCAGCGCGTGAACCAGGAGCTGAAGGCCATGGAGCGCGAGGATGTGATCCGCATCGAGCCGGGCGGCCTGGTGGTGCTGGACCGCGCCTCGCTGATGCGCATTTCGGAAGCCGACGACCAATAACAGAACGCAGAGACATGACCCAGGACTTCGACAACTTCGTCGGCACCCGCGCCGTTTCGCAGCAGCACCTTTTCGATGTCGGCGCGCTCACCGCCTGGCTCGAGCAGAACCTGGACGGCTTCGCGGGGCCGCTGTCGGTCGAGATGTTCAAGGGCGGCCAATCCAATCCGACCTACAAGCTGGTGACGCCCGCTCGAAGCTACGTCATGCGCGCCAAGCCCGGCCCGGTGGCGAAGCTGCTGCCGTCCGCGCATGCGATCGAACGCGAGTTCAAGGTCATGAGCGGTCTCGCCGGCACCGACGTACCGGTGCCGCAGATGCACTGCCTGTGCGTCGACGAGGCGGTGATCGGCCGCGCTTTCTACATCATGGAGTTCATGGAAGGCCGCGTGCTGTGGGACCAGTCGCTGCCCGGCATGAGCAAGGCCGAGCGCAGCGCCATCTACGACGAGATGAACCGCGTGATCGCCGCGCTGCACACCGTGAAGTTCGCCGAGCGCGGCTTGGCCGACTACGGCAAGCCGGGCAACTACTTCGAGCGGCAGATCGGCCGCTGGAGCAAGCAGTACATGGCGTCCATCACGCAGCCCATCCCCGAGATGGACCGCCTCATGGAATGGCTGCCGGCCCACATGCCGGCCAGCGCGCGCGACGAGAAGATGATTTCCATCGTGCATGGCGACTACCGGCTGGACAACCTGATGTTCCACGCCACCGAGCCGCGCGCGATCGCCGTGCTCGACTGGGAACTGTCGACGCTGGGCCATCCACTGGCCGACTTCAGCTACCACTGCATGTCGTGGCACATCTCGCCCGGCAAGTTCCGCGGCATCGGCGGCCTCGACCTGGATAGCCTGGGCATCCCGTTCGAGAGCGACTACATCCGCCGCTACTGCGAACGAACCGGCCTCACCACCCCCGAGGCACTGGCGCCAGACTGGAATTTTTACCAGGCCTACAACCTGTTCCGCATGGCCGCGATCCTGCAGGGCATCGCCAAGCGCGTCGAGGCCGGCACGGCCTCGAGCGAGCAGGCGGTGGCCTCGGGCCGCGGCGCCCGGCCGATGGCCGAGATGGCCTGGCAATTCGCCCAGCGCGCCTGAGCGCACTTTCACCCACAGGAGACAGCATGGATTTCGACTATTCGGCCAAGACCAAGGACTTGCAGGCGCGCGTCACCGCGTTCATGGAAGCCCACATCTACCCTGCCGAGGCCGAGTACTCGGCCGAACTGGCCGCCAACACGGCGGCCGGCAAGCGCTGGACCGCGCTGCAGACGGTCGAGAAGCTCAAGCAGAAGGCCAAGAGCCAGGGCCTGTGGAACCTGTTCCTGCCGGTGGACAGCGCCGAGGTCTCGGGCTACAAGGGCGGCGGCCTCACCAACCAGGAATACGCGCCGCTGGCCGAGATCATGGGTCGCGTGCCATGGGCACCCGAGGTTTTCAATTGCTCGGCGCCCGACACCGGCAACATGGAGACCATCGCACGGTATGGCTCCGACGAGATCAAGGCACGCTGGCTCAAGCCGCTGCTCGAAGGCGAGATCCGCTCCGCCTTCGCGATGACCGAGCCCGACGTCGCATCGAGCGACGCGACCAATATCTCCACACGCATCGAGCGCCAGGGCGACGAGTACGTGGTCAACGGCCGCAAGTGGTGGATCTCGGGTGCGGCCGATCCGCGCTGCAAGGTGTTCATCACCATGGGCAAGACCGATCCCGAGGCGCCGAAGCATTCGCAGCAGAGCATGGTGGTGGTGCCGGCCGATGCCAAGGGCATCCGCATCGTGCGCCCGCTCAACGTGATGGGCTATGACGACGCGCCGCATGGCCACGTGGAAATGTTCTTCGAAAACGTGCGCGTGCCGGCCGGCAACATCTTGCTCGGCGAAGGCCGGGGCTTCGAGATCGCCCAGGGCCGCCTCGGCCCGGGACGCATTCACCACTGCATGCGCCTGATCGGCCTGGCCGAGCGCGCGCTGGAGCTGATGTGCCGTCGCGCGTCCTCGCGCGTGGCCTTCGGCAAGACCGTGGCCTCGCAGACGGTGACGCAGGAGCGCATCGCCGAGGCCCGTTGCAAGATCGACATGGCCCGCCTGCTGACCCTCAAGGCCGCCTGGCTGATGGACGTGGCCGGCAACAAGGTGGCCAAGGCCGAGATCGCGATGATCAAGGTGGTCGCGCCTAACATGGCCTGCCAGGTGATCGACTGGGCCATGCAGGTGCACGGCGGCGGCGGCATGTGCGACGACTTCCCGCTGGCGTACGCCTACGCGGGGGCCCGTACGCTGCGCTTCGCCGACGGCCCGGACGAGGTGCACCGCAACGCGATCGCCAAATGGGAACTGGGCAAGTACGGCACCGACAAGGTCGGCAGCGACATGCCCGTGACGCGCTTCTGACTTGAATCGCATTTCTGCGCAACGCCGCCGCATGCCTTCGGGCACCGGCGGCTTTTTATCGGCTACAGCTTCTTCTGAAGAAACAAGGCCTGGCCGTAGGCCGGGTCGAGTTGGAAGCCGGCGAAGCCCTCGCGCTCATACGCATTCAGTGCGCTGCGGTTGCCCGACAGCACCTCGAGCGTGAGCTTGCAGGCGCCACGGGCGCGCGCCTCCGATTCGACGAGGGCGAACATCCGCTGCGCGACACGCTGCCCGCGATGGCTGGACAGCACGACCACGTCGTGCACGTTCACCAGCGGGCGACAGGCGAAGGTGGAAAAGCCCTCGATGCAGTTGACCAGGCCCACGGCCTGCTCGCCGTCGTAGGCCAGCACGCTGAAGGCCTGGGGCCGCGAGGCCAGCGCGTCGGGCAGGCGGGCCAGCACCTCGGGCGCCAGGGCCGTGCCGCCGCCGGCGGGATCGCGGGCATAGGTGTCCAGCAACCCGACCACGGCCTCTGCATGGACCGGGTTGCGGTAATCGGCGAGCAGGACGTCGATCATGTGTTCAGCCCGCTTCGACCACCGCGACCAGTCGGCGCGCGCAAGCCTCCGCCTGCTTCGCATCGCGCGCCTCGACCATCACGCGCAGCAGCGGCTCCGTGCCGCTCGCCCGGATCAGCACGCGGCCGTCGTCGCCCAGCGCTGCCTCGCTGCGCTCGATCTCGGCCGCGAGCGCCTTGCTCGATTTCCAATCCTGCCCGGCGGCAAGGCGCACGTTGATCAGCGTCTGCGGGAACAAGCGCAGGTCTGCCAGCAGCTCGCCCACTTTCCTGCCGCTGCGCTGGCAGGCCTGCAGCACCTGCAGCGCGCTCACGATGCCGTCGCCGGTGGTGTGGCGATCGAGTGCGAGCAGGTGGCCCGAGCCCTCGCCTCCCAGGAGCCAACGGCGCTTTTCCAGCTCTTCGAGCACGTAGCGGTCGCCGACCTTGGCGCGCACGAATTCGATGCCATGCGAACGGAAGGCCATCTCGACAGCCTTGTTGGTCATGAGGGTGCCGACCACGCCGGCGAGCTTCTCGCCACGCGCGATGCGCTCCATCGCCATCAGGTAGAGCAGTTCGTCGCCGTTGAAGAGGCGCCCGGTCGCGTCGACCAACTGCAGGCGATCGGCATCACCGTCGAGCGCGATGCCGTAGTGCGCCCCGTGGGCCTTCACCGCCTCGATCAGCGCACGCGGATGCGTGGCGCCGACGTCCTTGTTGATGTTGAGCCCATCGGGCGCGCAGCCGATGCTGACCACGTCCGCGCCGAGTTCGTGGAAGACCTGCGGCGCCACCTGATAGGCCGCGCCATGGGCGCCATCGACCACCAGCTTGAGCCCTCGCAGCGTCAGGTCGTTGGCGAAGGTGCTCTTGCAGAATTCGATGTAGCGGCCCGCGGCGTCGTTGAGGCGGCGCGCCCGGCCGAGCTGCGCCGAGTCGGCCCACGACGGCGCCTCTTCCAGCGCGGCCTCGACAGCCAGTTCCCACTCATCGCTGAGCTTGGTGCCTTGGGCGCTGAAGAACTTGATGCCGTTGTCGGGGTAGGCGTTGTGGCTGGCGCTGATCACCACGCCCAGGCTGGCGCGCTGGGCCCGCGTGAGGTAGGCCACACCGGGTGTGGGCAGCGGCCCCAGCAGCACGACGTCGACGCCAGCGGAGTTGAAGCCCGATTCGAGCGCCGATTCGAGCATGTAGCCCGAGATGCGCGTGTCCTTGCCGATGAGCACGGACGGACGCGATTCCGACTTCTTGAGCACGCGTCCCACCGCATGCGCGAGGCGCAGCACGAAGTCGGGCGTGATGGGCGCCTGCCCGACCGTGCCGCGAATGCCGTCGGTGCCGAAGTACTGTCTTTTCATCGATGAAGCTCCTGTCCCTGTTGTTCTTCGATCATGGCTTGCCGGACGGCCAGCGCCGCCACGGTGTCGCGCACATCATGCACGCGCACGATCGTGGCACCGCGATCCACGGCCAGCAGTGCAGCCGCGACGCTGGGCACGGCCCGCCCGTCTGCCTTCTCGATGCCGGTGACGGCGCCGATGGACGACTTGCGCGACCAACCCACGAGCAGTGGCCAGCCCGCCGCCACCAGTTCTGCCTGGCGCGCCAGCAGGGCGAAATTCTGCGCCACGGTTTTGCCGAAGCCAATGCCGGGGTCGAGCGTGATGCGTTCGCGCGCAACGCCTGTCGCCTCCAGCGCCTGCACCTGCTGCGACAGAAAGGCCCGCACAGCGGGCACCACGTCGCCTTCCATCGGTGCCGTCTGCATGGTCTGCGGGTCGCGATGCATGTGCATGAGGCAGACGCCGCACGAAGGGTGTGCAGCCACCACCTCGCGGGCTCCAGGCTGCCGCAGGGCCCAGATGTCGTTGACGATGTCGGCGCCCAGGTCGAGCACCGCCTGCATCACTTCGGGCTTGTAGGTGTCGACAGAGACCGGCACACCGAGCTTCACGGCCTCGCGCAGCACCGGCAGCACACGGGCCAATTCCACGTCCAGCGGCACCGCGGGGCTGCCCGGGCGCGTCGATTCGCCGCCGATGTCCAGGATGTCTGCGCCCTCCTCCAGCAGTTGGGCGCAATGCCGCAAGGCCGCGTCCGCCGAAGCATGCGTGCCGCCATCGGAAAACGAATCGGGGGTGACGTTGACGATACCCATCACGCGCGGACGCGACAGGTCGATCTCGAAGCGCGTGGTGCGCCAGACGGCCTTCATGCAGCGCGCCTCGCATCAATGAAAAACGGGGCCAGAGGCCCCGTGGATCGCCAAAGCGTCATGCGGCTCAGGCGGCGGTCGGCGTCGGATCCGGATTGACCGCCGGCGTGCCGCCACTGCCGCCGCTGCCCGACGGAGGCGTGCGCGGCGTCCAGTCCTTGGGCGGACGCGGCTCGCGGCCGGCCATGATGTCGTCGATCTGCTCGGTGTCAATGGTTTCCCATTCGAGCAAGGCCTTGGCCATCGCGTGCATCTTGTCGCTGTTTTCCTCGATGAGGCGGCGCGCCAGGGCGTACTGTTCGTCGATGATGCGGCGGACTTCGGCGTCGACCTTTTGCATGGTCGATTCGCTCATGTTGGTCGTCTTGGTGACCGAGCGACCGAGGAACACTTCGCCTTCGTTCTCGGCGTACACCATCGGGCCCAGCGACTCGGTCATGCCATAACGCATCACCATGTCGCGTGCGATCTGCGTCGCGCGCTCGAAGTCGTTGCTCGCGCCGGTGGTCATCTGATGCATGAAGACCTCTTCGGCGATGCGGCCCCCGAAAAGCATGCTGATCTGGTTCAGCATGTATTCGCGGTCGTAGCTGTAGCGGTCTTGCGCCGGCAGGCTCATGGTCACACCCAGGGCGCGGCCACGCGGGATGATGGTGACCTTGTGCACCGGATCGCACTTGGGCAGCAGCTTGCCGATGAGCGCGTGGCCGGACTCGTGGTAGGCCGTGTTGCGGCGCTCTTCCTCGGGCATGACCATGCTCTTGCGCTCGGGGCCCATGAAGATCTTGTCCTTTGCCTTCTCGAAGTCCTGCATCTCGACCACGCGCGCATTGCGGCGGGCGGCCATCAGCGCGGCTTCGTTGCACAAGTTGGCCAGGTCGGCGCCCGACATGCCCGGCGTGCCGCGCGCGATGATGCTCGGGTTCACGTCCTGGCCCAGCGGCACCTTGCGCATGTGGACGTTGAGGATCTGCTCACGGCCGCGAATGTCCGGCAGCGTGACGTAGACCTGGCGGTCGAAACGGCCCGGGCGCAACAGTGCTGCGTCGAGGATGTCGGGGCGGTTGGTCGCGGCCACGACGATCACGCCGAGGTTGGTTTCGAAGCCGTCCATCTCGACCAGCATCTGGTTGAGAGTCTGCTCGCGCTCGTCGTTGCCGCCGCCGAGGCCGGCACCGCGCTGGCGGCCCACCGCGTCGATTTCATCAATGAAGATGATGCATGGGGCGTTCTTCTTGGCGTTCTCGAACATGTCGCGCACGCGGGCCGCACCCACGCCGACGAACATTTCGACGAAGTCGGAGCCCGAGATCGAGAAGAACGGCACCTTGGCTTCGCCAGCGATGCCCTTGGCCAGCAGCGTCTTGCCGGTGCCGGGGGGGCCGACCAGCAGCAGGCCGCGCGGAATACGGCCGCCGAGTTTCTGGAACTTGGCCGGGTCTTTCAGGAAGTCGACCACTTCCTTGACTTCTTCCTTGGCCTCGTCGCAACCCGCGACGTCGGCGAAGGTAACCTGGTTGTTGTTCTCGTCGAGCATGCGCGCCTTGCTCTTGCCGAAGCTGAAGGCGCCGCCCTTGCCGCCGCCTTGCATCTGGCGCATGAAATAGACCCAGACGCCGATGAGCAGCAGCATCGGGCCCCAGCTCACCAGCAGCGTCATCAGCAGCGAACCTTCTTCGCGCGGCTTGACGTCGAACTTCACGTTGTTGGCAATGAGGTCGCCGACCAGGCCTCTGTCGAGGTAGGTGGCCGTGGTGCGGATCTTGCGGTCGTCGTTGGTGATCGCGACGATCTCGCTGCCGCCTTGGCCTTCCTGGATGGTGGCGCTCTTGATGCGGTTGTTGCGGACCTCCTCGAGGAAGTCGGAGTAACCGACGTTGCCGGCACCGGCGACGCCGCGGGTGTCGAACTGCTTGAACACAGTGAACAACACCATCGCGATGACCAGCCAGACAGCAACCTTGGAAAACCACTGATTGTTCAAACGAAGCTCCAGTCGAAAGCGCGTGACATGGGGACAAAACAAAACGCGCCAGGGCACGCAATTGGCACCCATTTTAGGCTTTTCAACCTGCGAAATGCCGGATTTTCCCTACAGCAGCCATAGGACGGGCACGGTTTTGAGGCGCAAGTGGCGATGGCGCGCGGGTATCAATTCGTATCGATCGCGCTCATCAGCTTGATTTGAGGCCGATCCCCACCATGAAGGTCTCCGAAGAACGATCGCGTGAAGCCTTGGGCTTGATCGATTTCACGACCCGGAAATTCTGCTTGAACAATTGCGTGAGCTCGGCATAGCCACTGCCATGAAACAGCTTGGCGACCAAAGCGCCTTCCGGCTTCATGTGGTGCCGCGCGAAGTCGATCGCAAGCTCGATCAGGTGCGATATGCGGGCCGCATCGGCGGAGGCGATGCCGGAAAGATTGGGCGCCATGTCGGATACGACGACGTCGGCGAGCCGGCCTGCCATGGCCTGCTCCAACTGCGCCAGGACCTCGGCTTCACGAAAGTCACCCTGCAGAAAGGTCACGCCATCGATCGGCTCCATCGGCAGGATGTCGAGCGCGATGATCGTTCCGTCGACTTCGCCCGTCGCGGCGCCGCTCGGCGAAAGGCGGCGGCGCACGTACTGGCTCCACGCGCCCGGGGTCGAGCCCAGGTCCACCACCAGTTGCCCCGGCCTTACCAGGCCGAGCGCCTCGTCGATCTCCTTCAGCTTGTAGGCAGCGCGGGCGCGGTAGCCTTCCTTGTTCGCCAGCTTGACGTAGGGGTCGTTGAGGTGGTCGTACAGCCACGCGCGGTTGACCTTGCTGCTCTTGGGTTTGGACTTCATCGCCGCTCGATAATACGGGGATGCCCGCCATTCAATTGACCCCCGCACAACGCAAGGCGCACCGCGCCGATGCGCACCACCTCGACCCGATCGTGATGATCGGCGGCGACGGGCTCACACCTGCCGTCAAGAAGGAGGCCGACGCCGCGCTCAAGGCCCACGGTCTGATCAAGGTCCGCGTCTTCTCCGATGACCGCGCCGCACGGGAGGCCATGCTGAGCACCCTGGCGGACGAGCTCGATGCCGCGCCCATCCAGCACATCGGCAAGCTGCTGGTGCTCTGGCGGCCCATCCCCGAGAAGGAGCGCACCGTCGACGAAGACCGCATGCCCGGCCCGCGCGACGTCAAGGTCATCAAGTACAGCAAGCGCGGCGGCCAGCGGCCCGAGATCAAGACGCTGCGCGTGCTCGGCAATCAACGGCTCACGCCCGGCGGCACCATCAAACGCGCGAAGGCCAAGAAGCCCTTGTCCGTCAAGAAGCGCAACCAGGCAGACTGACGGATGGCGAGCCAGGACCCGGCGGCCAGCCCGCAGCGCCACATCCTCTGCATGAAATGGGGCACCAAGTACGGGCCCGAGTACGTCAACCGCCTGTACGCCATGGTGCGCCGCCATCTCGTGGGCGACTTCAGCTTCGTGTGCCTGACGGACGACGCCAAGGGCATCCGCAGCGAGGTGCAATGCTTCCCGATCCCGCCGTTGGCGCTCGAACTCGCGCCGGGCCAGGTCGACAGGGCGTGGAAGAAGCTGACCACCTTCGAGGCCGACCTGCATGGCCTGCGCGGCCGCGCCCTCTTCATCGACCTCGACGTGGTGATCGTCGGCAGCCTGGACGATTTCTTCGAGTATCCAGGTGAATTCGTGATCATTCACGACTACGCCCGTCCGTGGCGCCGCCGGCGCATCACCGGCAACTCATCGGTGTATCGCTTCGAGCTGGGTGCGCACCCGGACGTGCTGGCTCATTTCCGGCAGAACATGGACGAGGTGCAGGCTCGCTACCGCAACGAGCAGACCTATCTGTCCGCCTTCATGTACCGCAAGGGAACGTTGGCGTATTGGCCAGCCGAGTGGTGTCCGAGCTTCAAGTACCACGGCATCCCGACCTGGCCCACCAACTACTGGCGCGAGCCTTTCGTGCCGGAGGGTGCGCGCATCATGGTCTTTCATGGTGAATGCAATCCGCCCGATGCGCTGGCGGGCCGGCGCAACCGGCGCTTTCGATTCATTCGGCCGGCGAGCTGGATCACCCGCTACTGGAACGCCTGATCAGGCCTCGCGGCGCCCCATGCGCCAAAGCAGCACCCCGGCGCACAGCCATTGCCCGAGGTACATGGCGCTGCCGAGCGAATGCCAGAGCGGGAGGTTGTCGCGCGCCAGGATGCGTGGCGCTACCGCGTACTCCTGCAGCAAGGCCAGCAGCAGCGCGGCGACGACCCAGCCGATCGCGATGCGCAAAGGCGCGTCCACGCGATCGTGGATCTTCGATCTGAAGTAGGTCAACAGCGCCAGGCCGCAGGCCAGCGCCACCCAGGTCTGGGCCGAGAAAAGCCGCCCGGCGAAGTTGCCTGCCACGGAGGGATTGCCGAGCTGGGCGAAGAGCATCGGGACGACGAGAAATCCGATCGTCGTCAGGCTGCCCCACCAGAGGGCCGCCACGAGCAGCGCGATGCAATCCTTCACCGCGCCTGCCATCACTGGTAGCTGACGCCCACGATCTCGTAGCGCTTGACGCCGCCCGGGGCCTGCACCTCGGCAGTGTCGCCCTCTTCCTTGCCGATCAATGCGCGTGCGATCGGGCTGGAGACGTTGATGAGGCCCAGCTTGAGGTCGGCCTCGTCCTCACCGACGATCTGGTACTTGAGCGCCTCGCCGGTCTTCTCGTCTTCGAGTTCCACGGTCGAACCGAACACGACGCGGCCGCCGGCATCGAGCTCCGACGGATCGATGATCTGCGCGTTCGACAGCATGCCTTCGATCTGCTTGATGCGGCCCTCGATCCAGCCCTGGCGCTCCTTGGCGGCGTCGTAATCGGCGTTCTCGCTCAGGTCACCCTGCGCACGCGCCTCGGCGATGGCGGTGATGATCGCGGGCCGGTCGACGGACTTCAAGCGCTGAAGTTCGTCGCGCAGTTTCTCGGCGCCCTTCTTGGTGATCGGAATGGTGGTGTTGGCCATGTTTTGTTGCTCCAGAAAGCGAAACCGCCGAACGCTGCCGTTCGGCGGTTCATGGATGTACAAGTGATCAGACGAGTGGTCGTCCGGTCAGCCGGCTCAGGATGGCGAGCGGGCTCGAGTCGGGATTGTATTGCCTGGCGGCCGGCAGGTGCAGGGTCTGCTCGAGCATGTACTGGCCCGACATCACCGCATGCGAGGTCTGGTCCGAGAAGCAGACCCACACCGATCCCGCCGGGAAGGCAACGGTCTGCTGCTGCGCATTCGTCTGGTAGTCGAGATCGGACTTCATGCCGTCGTGCAGCTGCAGCATGAGGTGGTCGTACTCGCTGCGCAGCGACTTGGTCACGCGCAGGGCGCGCAGCAGCCTGGCCTGCCAACGCGAATAGCGCTTGGCGCGCGGAAGGAAGCGCCGCGCCACGGTTTCGAAGGGCTCACCGACGCGCCAGACGCGCGGCTGGCCCTCCGGATTGGCGTTGGTAAAAACCCGAAGAATGCGCTCGCCGTAGTTCGGACGCGAAGGAAACGAGTCGACGTGCAGCCGGCGGTCGTCGGCGCGCCAGGACTGCACCCGCGTCTCGACCTGCACCGGGCGGTAGCTGGTGGGCGCCAGGCGCAGCGCCGGCGTGTAGTGCGGCAGCAGTCCGTCGATCAGTTGCCGGGCCTGGCTGCGGAAGCGGCCCACCATCGCTGCGACGGCGCGTTGCCGCGCCTCGTCGCCGGCGGCCCCCTTGAGCCGGCCCTGCGCGTCCAGGCTGATGTTGCGCACGCCCTCGGCCAGCACCGAAGGCGAGAGCAGCTCTCGCTCTTGCGGCAGCAACTCGAAGCCCAGCCGCGGGAAGTACAGCACCTTGCCAGCCTCGAGCGCCGCGATCCACGTCTCGTTGGGCGTGGCCGCGCCCCAGTCGGCGAGGCCCAGTTCGACGAGCTGCGTTTCCACGGCGCCCGCTCCAGCGTCAGGCCAGCGCGAGTTGCGCGTGCATCTCCTGGATCGATATCACGTCCAGGTCCTTCATGTAGCGCATGCCCTCCACCGCGGCCTCGGCGCCGAAGATGGTAGTGAACGTGGTCACGCGCGCCAGCAGGGCCGAGGTTCGGATCTGGCGCGAATCGGTGATCGCATTGCGGCGCTCTTCGACGGTGTTGATGACCAGCACGATCTCGTTGTTCTTGATCATGTCCACGATGTGCGGGCGGCCTTCGGTCACCTTGTTGACCGTGGCGCAGGCGATGCCCGCCGCGTTGATGGCGGCCGATGTGCCCTTGGTCGCGACCAACTCGAAGCCCAGCGCGGCGAGGCCGCGCGCGACCTCGACCGCCCGCGGCTTGTCGTTGTTCTTGACCGAGATGAACACGCGACCCGACTTCGGCAGGTGGGTGCCGGCGCCGAGCTGCGACTTCACGAAGGCCTCGCCGAAGGTCTTGCCGACGCCCATCACCTCGCCGGTGGACTTCATCTCGGGGCCCAGGATGGTGTCGACGCCGGGGAACTTGACGAAGGGGAACACGGCCTCCTTCACGCTGAAGTATGGCGGCGTGACTTCCTTCGTCACGCCCTGCGCAGCCAGCGACTGGCCGGCCATGCAGCGCGCCGCCACCTTGGCCAGCTGGATGCCGGTGGCCTTGCTCACATAGGGCACGGTGCGCGACGCACGCGGGTTGACTTCGAGCACGTAGATGACGTCCTTGCCGTCCTTCTCCTGAATCGCGAACTGCACGTTCATCAGGCCGACCACGCCCAGCGCCTTGGCCATGGCCGCGCTCTGGCGCTTGAGCTCCGCGATGGTCTCGGCCTTGAGGCTGTAAGGCGGCAGCGAGCAGGCGGAGTCGCCCGAATGCACGCCGGCCTGCTCGATGTGCTCCATCACGCCGCCGATCAGCGTCGCGCCATCGGCGTCGCGCAGGCAATCGACGTCGCACTCGGTCGCGTCGTTGAGGAAGCGGTCGAGCAGCACCGGCGAGTCGTTGCTCACCTTCACGGCCTCGCGCATGTAGCGCTCGAGGTCACGCTGCTCGTGCACGATTTCCATCGCGCGGCCGCCCAGCACGTAGCTGGGGCGCACCACAAGCGGATAGCCGAGTTGCTGCGCCTTGTCGAGTGCTTCGGCCTCGGTGCGCGCGGTGGCGTTGGGCGGCTGGCGCAGTTGAAGGTCGTGCAAGAGCTTCTGGAAGCGCTCGCGGTCCTCAGCGGCGTCGATCATGTCGGGGCTGGTGCCGATGATCGGCACGCCGTTGGCTTCGAGGTCCAACGCCAGCTTCAGCGGCGTCTGGCCGCCGTACTGAACGATCACGCCTGTGGGCTTTTCCTTGTCGACGATCTCGAGCACGTCCTCCAGCGTGAGCGGCTCGAAGTAGAGCCGGTCGCTGGTGTCGTAGTCGGTCGACACGGTTTCCGGATTGCAGTTGACCATGATGGTCTCGTAGCCGTCCTCGCGCATCGCGAGCGCCGCATGCACGCAGCAGTAGTCGAACTCGATGCCCTGGCCGATGCGGTTGGGGCCTCCGCCGAGCACCATGATCTTCTTCTTGTCGCTGGGGTCGGCCTCGCACTCGTCCTCGTAGGTCGAGTACATGTAGGCGGTGTTGGTCGCGAATTCGGCGGCACAGGTGTCGACGCGCTTGTAGACGGGCCGCACGCCGAGGGCGCGACGCTTTTCGCGGATCGCGGTGTCGGTGGTCTTGAGCTGGCGCGCCAGCCGGCGGTCGGAGAAGCCCTTCTTCTTGAGCGCAAGCAGCGTGTCGCGATCGATGTCGTCGAGCGACTTGGTTTCGAGCTCGAGTTCGATCTTCACGATCTCCTCGATCTGCACCAGGAACCACGGGTCGATCTTCGTCAGCGAATGCACCTCGTCGACGGACAAGCCCATTGCGAAGGCATCGCCCACGTACCAGATGCGGTCGGGTCCGGGCTCGCCCAGCTCCTTCTCGAGCACCTCGCGGTCTTGCGTCTTCTCGTTGAGGCCGTCGACGCCGACTTCGAGGCCGCGCAGCGCTTTCTGGAAGGACTCCTGGAAGGTGCGGCCCATCGCCATCACCTCGCCCACCGACTTCATCTGGGTGGTCAGGCGCGAATCGGCCTGCGGGAATTTCTCGAAGGCGAATCGCGGGATCTTGGTGACCACGTAGTCGATGCTGGGCTCGAAGCTCGCGGGCGTGGCGCCACCCGTGATCTCGTTGCGCAACTCGTCGAGCGTGTAGCCCACGGCCAGCTTGGCCGCGACCTTGGCGATCGGGAAGCCCGTGGCCTTGGAGGCCAGCGCGGACGAACGCGACACGCGCGGGTTCATCTCGATCACGACCATGCGGCCGTCCTTCGGGTTGATCGAGAACTGCACGTTGGAGCCGCCGGTGTCGACGCCGATCTCGCGCAGCACGGCCAGCGAGGCGTTGCGCAGGATTTGATATTCCTTGTCCGACAAGGTCTGCGCCGGCGCGACCGTGATCGAGTCGCCGGTGTGCACGCCCATCGGGTCGAGGTTTTCGATGGAGCAGACGATGATGCAGTTGTCCGCCTTGTCGCGAACCACTTCCATCTCGTATTCCTTCCAGCCCAGCAGCGATTCCTCGATCAGCAGCTCGTTGGTCGGCGAGGCTTCGAGGCCGCGCTTGCAAATGGTCTCGAACTCTTCCGGGTTGTAGGCGATGCCGCCACCGGTGCCGCCCAGCGTGAAGCTGGGGCGGATGACAACCGGGAAGCCCACGGTCTTCTGCACCGCCCAGGCCTCGTCGAGCGAGTGAGCGATGCCGGAGCGCGCCGAGCCCAGGCCGATCTTGGTCATCGCGTCCTTGAACTTCAGGCGGTCTTCGGCCTTGTCGATGGCCTCGGGCGTGGCGCCGATGAGCTCGACCTTGTACTTGTCGAGCACGCCGTTGCGCCACAGGTCGAGCGCGCAGTTGAGCGCGGTCTGGCCGCCCATGGTCGGCAGGATGGCGTCGGGACGTTCCTTGGCGATGATCTTCTCGACCGTGGGCCAGGTGATGGGCTCGATGTAGATGACGTCGGCCGTGGCCGGGTCGGTCATGATCGTCGCGGGGTTGCTGTTGATCAGGATGACCTTGTAGCCCTCCTCGCGCAGCGCCTTGCAGGCCTGCACGCCGGAGTAGTCGAACTCGCAGGCCTGGCCGATGATGATCGGGCCGGCGCCGATGATGAGGATGCTCTTGAGGTCTGTGCGCTTAGGCATTCTTCTGCCCTTCTTTGTGACTTTGCATGAGCGCGGTAAAGCGGTCGAACAGGTAGCCGATGTCGTGCGGCCCCGGCGAGGCTTCCGGGTGGCCCTGGAAGCAGAAGGCGGGCTTGTCGGTGCGCGCCAGCCCCTGCAGGGTGCCGTCGAACAGGCTGATGTGGGTGGGGCGCAGGTTGGCGGGAAGCGTCTTCTCGTCGACCGCAAAGCCGTGGTTCTGGCTGGTGATGCTCACGCGGCCGTTGTCCAGGTCTTTCACCGGGTGGTTGGCGCCGTGGTGGCCGAACTTCATCTTGAAGGTCTTCGCGCCCGAGGCCAGCGCCATGATCTGGTGGCCCAGGCAGATGCCGAACACCGGAATGCCGGTCTCGATCAGCTCGCGCGTGGCGGCGATCGCGTAGTCGCAAGGCTCCGGGTCGCCGGGGCCGTTGGCCAGGAAGATGCCGTCCGGACGCAGCTTGAGGACGTCGGCCGCCGGCGTCTGCGCAGGCACCACCGTGATGCGCGCGCCGCGCTGCGCGATCATGCGCAGGATGTTCTTCTTGACGCCGTAGTCGAAGGCCACGACATGGAACTTCGGCGTGATCTGCACACCGTAGCCCGGCTTGCCGTCGACGTGGACCAGCTTCCATTCGGTCTGGGTCCACTCGTAGGTCTGTTTGACCGACACCACCTTGGCCAGGTCGAGGCCCGACATGCTGGGCGTGGCCTTCGCAGCCGCCACGGCCTTGTCGATCAGCACCTGAGTGACGCTTTCGCCCGCGGCCAGGCCGAGGATGCAGCCGTTCTGCGCGCCGTGCGTGCGCAGGTGTCGGGTGAGCTTGCGGGTGTCGATGCCGGAGATCGCGACGCTGTTGTTGCTCGCCAGGTATTCGGTGAGTGTCGCGGTCTGGCGGAAGTTGGATGCCAGGAGCGGCAAGTCCTTGATGATCAAGCCGGCGGCATGGACCTTGTCGGCCTCGATGTCTTCCTCGTTGACGCCGTAATTGCCGATGTGCGGATACGTGAGCGTCACGATCTGCCGGCAATAGCTGGGGTCGGTCAGGATTTCCTGGTAACCGGTCATGGCGGTGTTGAACACCACTTCGCCGGTGGTGGCGCCTTGAGCGCCGATCGAGTTGCCGAGAAAGACCGTGCCGTCTGCTAGCGCCAGGATGGCGGGCGGGAAATTTCCCTTGAGAGACAAAAGCACTGGGATCTCCGAATGGATGACGCCCAAGGCGAACCCAAGAGACGGCTCTTGGTCGCGACTTTCGTCGTGGAGTTGGCTTGCGTGCGCTGTGGGCGGGTGTGAGCGGGAAAGCCCTGGATTATAGCCCGCGGCCGCTCAGCCCTTGAGCACGGCGGCGCTCGCGTGAAGGCAGATCGCAGCCGCCGCGGCAACGTTGAGCGACTCCTCGCCGCCAGGTTGGGCGATGCGCACGTGAAGCGCCGCTCGCGCCTCGAGTTCTGCCGAGAGCCCCTGCCCTTCATGCCCCATGAGCCAGGCACAGGGCGCCGGCAAACGGGCCTGGGCCTGCGCCTGGTGCAGCCATTCACCACGGTGCGAACTGGTGGCGATCCACGGCACGGCCAGGGCGTCGAGTGCCTCGATGCCCGAACCCTCCACCAGGCGCAACCCGAAATGCGCGCCCATTCCGGCGCGCAGCACCTTGGGCGACCACAGCGCCGCCGTGCCTTTAAGAGCGATGACCTGCGTGAAGCCAAAGGCAGCCGCGCTGCGCAGGATGGAGCCCACGTTGCCGGCATCCTGCAACCGGTCGAGCACGACGCTGGGCACGTCCGGCACGATGGCAGGCGCTGTCGGCAAGTCGAGCACGAAGCCCATCGACGCAGGCGATTCGAGGCCGCTCACGCCGGCCAGCAGCGCATCTGCAAGTACGACGATCTTCTCCGCAGCACCGGCCCATTCATGCCGGACCACTGGCCAGGTGGATTCGCTGAAGATGGCGACGGCGGCGTGCACACCACGCGCGCGGGCAGCCCTGCACAGGTGATCGCCCTCGAGCCAGACCCGGCCGGCCTTGCGGTACGCGCCAGGGTCATGCGCCAGCTTGCGCAATTCCTTCAACAGCGGGTTGTCGCGCGACGTGACATGGCTCGGCTCCACCGTCGTCATGGCGATGGACGCAGTTCGACTTGAACGCTCTCGACCTGGACGCTCTCGAGCTGAATGTCGATTGGCGCCACTGGCAGCACCGGCATGGCCATGGATGGTTCGCCCGCCACGCGAGCGAGCGCCGCGGCCACCGGGCTGAACGAGCGTCGATGGTGCAGGCAGGCGCCATGGCGCATCAGTGCCTCGAGGTGCTCGGGCGTGCCGTAGCCCTTGTGCGAGGCGAAGCCGTAATGGGGAAACTCGACGTGCAGCTGCTCGCAAAGACGGTCGCGATGCACCTTGGCAAGAATGGACGCCGCCGAGATCGACTTGACGATCGCGTCACCGCCGACCACCGCCTCGGCCAGCACGTCGAGCCGCGGCAGCCGGTTGCCGTCGACCAGCACCTTGGCCGGCTTCAGCCGCAGGCCCTCGACCGCACGCTTCATCGCCAGCATGGTCGCGCCGAGGATGTTGAACTCTTCGATCTCTTCCACGCTGGCCTGGCCGATCGAACAGCACAGGGCCTTGGCCAGGATCTGGTCGTTCAGTCGCTCGCGCTGCAGCGGCGTGAGGGCTTTCGAATCGGCCAGCCCGCGGATGCGCCGCTGGTCGTCGAGGATCACGGCCGCGGCCACCACCGGCCCGGCCAGCGGTCCGCGGCCTGCCTCGTCCACGCCGGCCACCAGGCCTGGCGCATCCCAGGCCAGCCTGGCCTGCTCAGCCTTCAATAACTTTCTGGATCGCATCAGCGCACAGTGTCGGCGTATCGCGCCGCAATTCATCATGCAGCGCGCAAAAACGTTGTTGCAAGGCGTGAACCTTGTCCGGCGAAGCCAGCCAGGCCAGCGTGGCATCGGCCAGCGCACGGGGTGTGGCTGCCTCCTGGATCAACTCGGGCACCACGAAGTCGCGGCTCAGGATGTTGGGCAGCCCGACCCAGGGCTGCAACTGCTTGCGGCGCATCAAGGCCCAGGACATCGCGTTCATGCTGTAGGCGATCACCATCGGCCGCTTGAAGAGCGCGGCTTCGAGCGTGGCGGTGCCGCTAGCAATCAGCGTCACGTCGCAAGCCGCGAGCGCGGCATGCGAGTGGCCGTCGAGCACCTGCACGCGCCCCTGCATGCCGCTGGCGGCCAGCATCCGGTCGACCTCGCCGCGCAGGCTGGGGAGCGTCGGCAGCACGAAGCGAAGCTCGGGCCGGTCTTGTTGCATGAGCGCAGCCGCATCGAAGAAGCGCTGCGCCAGGTAGCGAAGTTCGGATCGACGGCTGCCCGGCAGCAACGCGACGACGGGCCCGCTTTCGTCGAGGCCCAATTGAGCCCGTGCGGCAGCACGGTCGGGCGTCATCGGAATCACGTTGGCGACCGGGTGCCCGACATAGCTCGCATCGATGCCATGATCCGCCAGCAGTGCCGGCTCGAAAGGAAAGATGCACAGCACGTGGTCAGCTGCCGCGCGCAGCTTGTGCACGCGCTCGGGGCGCCAGGCCCAGATGGATGGGCACACGAAATGGGCCGTCTTGATGCCGCGCTCGCGCAGGCCCGCTTCCAGATCGAGGTTGAAGTCCGGCGCATCGACGCCGATGAAGACACTGGCGCCCTCGTCCAGCAGCCGCGCCTTGAGCCGGCGCCGGATCCCAGCGATTTCCGCGTAGTGGCGCAGCACCTCGACGTACCCGCGTACGGCCAGCATTTCCTGCGGCCACCAGGTCTGGAAACCGCGTGCCAGCATCTGCGGGCCGCCAATGCCCATTGCCTTCATGTCAGGCCAGCGGCTTTGCAGGCCGTCCAGCAGCAGTCCGGCCAGCAGGTCGCCCGAGGCTTCACCCGCGACCATGGCAAAACGCCGCGTCGCCTCTTGAGCCATAGAGGTCCTCAGCGCACGATGCCGCGCGTGGCGCCGGCCAGAAAGTCGTTCATCATGGCCACGTCGGCGGCGGCCTCGGGCACCTCGGCGGCCAGGGCGTCGATCGCGACTCGCGCGTCGGCCAGGGTCTTGCCCTCACGGTACAGCAGGCGGTGCATCTGCTTCACTGCGGCCAGGCGCGCGGCCGAGAAATCTCGCCGGCGCAAGCCGACCACGTTGAAGCCTCGCACCGCGAGCGGATTGCCATCGACGAGCATGAAGGGCGGCACGTCCTGCGCTACCGCGCTGGCAAAACCGACCATGGCATGGGCGCCGACCGAGACGAACTGGTGGATGCCCGTCAGCCCGCCGACCGTCACCCAGTCGGCCAGATGCACATGGCCGGCCAGGGTGGTGTTGTTGGCCAGCGTGGTGTGGTCGTCCACCCGGCAGTCATGGGCGATGTGGGTGTACGCCATGATCCAGTTGTCGTGGCCCACGCGCGTGATGCCGCCTGCGCCCGGCACGCCGATGTTGAAGGTGCAGAACTCTCGGATCGTATTGCGGTCGCCGATCACCAGTTCGGTGGGCTCGCCGGCGTACTTCTTGTCTTGCGGAACCGCGCCCAGCGATGCGAACTGGAAGATGCGGTTGTCGCGCCCGATGGTGGTGCGACCTTCGATCACACAATGCGCGCCGACGGTGGTCCCGGCGCCGATCCGCACGTACGGGCCGATGACGGAATACGGGCCGATGCTGACCGTCGGGTCCAGCTCGGCCCCGGCGTCGACGATGGCCGTCGGGTGAACCTGCGTCATCCTGCGATCAGTTGATCTGGCGCATCGCGCACATCAAGGTGGCCTCGCACGCGAGTTCGCTGCCCACCAGCGCCCGGCCCTTGAACTTGGAGATGCCGGCCTTCATGCGCTCGATCTCGACTTCCAGCGTGAGCTGGTCGCCCGGCTCCACGGGGCGCTTGAAGCGCGCGCCGTCGATGGCCGCGAAGTAGTAGACCGTGTTGTCGTCCGGAACGATGTCGAGCGAATGGAAGGACAGCAGCGCTGCGGCCTGTGCCATGGCCTCGAGCATCAGCACACCTGGCATCACCGGGCGGTGGGGGAAGTGACCGTTGAAGAAAGGCTCGTTCATCGTGACGTTCTTCAGCGCCGTGATGCGCTTGCCCTTCTCCATCTCGAGCACGCGATCCACCAGCAAAAATGGATAGCGGTGAGGGAGCAGTTTGAGGATTTGATGAATGTCGAGCGTCATGGTTGTCTGTCCTGCAGCGCCGCTTTCTCCAGTGCCTTGAGACGTTCCCGCAGGGCGTGCAGTTGTTTGAGGGTGGCGGCGTTTCTCTCCCAGGCGGCATTGTCGTCGATGGGAAACACGCCGGTGTACTGGCCCGGCTTGTGAATGGAGCGCGTGACCACCGTCGCGGCCGAGATGTGCACCCCGTCGGCCATCTTCAGGTGGCCGAGCACGATCGCACCGCCGCCGATCGTGCAGTTCGCGCCGATGTCGGCGCTGCCGGCCACGCCAACGCAGCCGGCCATGGCGGTGTTCTTGCCGACGCGGACGTTGTGGCCGATCTGGATCAGGTTGTCGAGCTTGACGCCGTCCTCGATGACCGTGTCTTCCAGCGCCCCGCGGTCGATGCAGGTGTTGGCACCGATCTCGACGTCGTCGCCGATGCGCACGGCACCCAGTTGCTCGATCTTGACCCAGGCACCCTGGTGTGGCGCCAGGCCGAAGCCGTCGGCACCGATGACCACGCCGGGATGCAGCAGGCAACGCGCGCCGACGATGCAGTCCTCGCTCACCGTCACTCTCGACTTCAGCACGGTCTGCGCGCCGATACGGGCACCGCGCTCGATCACACAGAGCGCGCCGATTCGCGCGCTCGGATCGACATGGGCATCGGGATCGATCACCGCGCTGGGGTGGATGCGTGCGCCTGCCGGACCGGCGTGCGAGCGCTTCCACAGCTGCGTGAGCCTGGCGAAGTAAAGGTAAGGATCGGGCGTGAGGATCAAGGCACCGCGCTGCGCGGCCACGTCCCGCATGGCCGGCGACACGATGACGCAGCCGGCCTGCGAGGCCGCAAGTTCCTTCTGGTATTTGGGATGGCTCAGGAAACTGAGCGCATCGGGCTGCGCGGTCGCCAACGGCGCAAGGCGCTCGATCGACAGCGCAGGATCCCCCTGCAGTTCGCCCCCAAGGGCTTCAACGATCGCGCCTAGCCGCAGTGCCACGCCGGTTCACGGCGTCACTTGCCGCCCGCAACCGACGCGTTGAGCGCCTTGATCACCTTCTCGGTGATGTCGTGCTTGGGATTGATGTAGATCGC
Organism: Variovorax sp. KK3; assembly: GCF_001984055.1. Taxonomy (GTDB): domain Bacteria; phylum Pseudomonadota; class Gammaproteobacteria; order Burkholderiales; family Burkholderiaceae_C; genus Variovorax. The sequence continues at coordinate 28,766 of NZ_LYVO01000001.1, read as the reverse complement.
CTCCTGCAGGATGGCGTCGTACTTCTCGGCCTCGGCCACCTGCTTGACCACACGGTTGGCACGTTCGTAGACCTGCTGCAGTTCTTCGTTCTTGCGGGCGTTGAGGTCTTCCTGGAACTCGCGACGGCGACGCTGGAAGTCGCGGTCTTGGTCGACCAAGGCGCGTTGGCGGCTGGTGCGCTGGCTCTCGGCCATCGTCGGCGCCTCGCGCTCGAATTTCTCGGACGCGGTCTTGAGTGCTTCGCCCTGCGCCTGCAGGTCCTTCTCGCGCTTCAGGAACTCAGCTTCGAGCTTGGCCTGCGCCGCCTTGGCGGGCTGGGCCTCGCGCAGTACGCGATCGGGATTGACGAAACCGATTCGGAAGGTTTCCTGCGCCTGTGCGGGCGAGCCCGCAAGCACGAAAGCAGGGATCAGCAGCGCACCGGCGGCACGAAGCAAAGGAGTCATTAGAAAGAGGTTCCGATCTGGAATTGGAGGCGTTGAATTCTATCCTTGGGGATCGGATGCAGAGGATCGGTCAAGTCCTCCTTCTGCTGCCTGACGGGAATGGCATACGCGAGGCGCAGCGGCCCCAGCGGCGAGATCCAGCTGATCCCCAGGCCGACGGATGCGCGCAGCTTTTGCTGCGCCTTCCACTGCGCGTCCGTCATGAGCGGATCGCGGGAATCGGCGAACACGTTGCCGACGTCGAAGAAGCCGTAGAGCCGCAGCGTGCGGTCGTTGCCGGCGCCCGGGAACGGCGTGCTCAGCTCCATGTTGAAGATGGCCTTCTTCGTGCCGCCGAGCGCAGCGCCTTCGGTCTGGCCGTACAGCGGCACGTCGCGCGGGCCCAGCGAGTTCTGTTCGAAGCCACGCACCGAGCCCAGGCCACCGGCGTAGAAGTTCTTGAAGATCGGGTAAGGCTTGCCACTCATGGCCTTGGCATAACCCGCCTCTCCGTTGATGGCGAAGGTGTACTGCTTGCTGATCGGGAAGAACTGCTGGTACTGATAGCTGGTCTTCCAGTAGCGCATGTCGCCGCCGACGCCGACTTCGAGGTTGGCACGCTGCAGCCGGCCACGGGTGGGCACCAGTGCGCTGTCTCGATCGTCGCGCGACCAGCCGATGGACAGGGGAACGCCCCAGACGCTGTCGTTGGTGCAATCGGGCACGACGCCCTGTGCCGTGGTGGCGCAGCCGAAGTACGTGCGATACGACTGCGGCGTCAGGTAGGCGACGTTGCCGCCCGGGTCGAAACGATAGCGCTCCAGGCCGATGCCGAAGTACACGGTGTCGACTTCGCTGAACGGCACGCCGAAGCGGATGGTGCCGCCTTCGTTGACCAGGCGGTAGTCGCCGTCCACGCTGTAGTAGGGCCGCGTGGTGGTATGGAACAGGCTGAAGCTGCGCGAGATGCCGTCCTTGGTGAAGTACGGATCGGTGGTCGTCAGCGACAGGGTGCGGGCGTACTTGCTGGTATTGACCTGCAGGCCGAGGTAGTTGCCCGAGCCGAACACGTTCTCTTGAGCGATACCGAAGGTGAACGACACCTTCTCGGCGCTCGAGAAGCCGGCGCCCAGCTGGAGGGTACCGGTGGGCTTTTCGGCCACGTTGATGGTCAGGTCCACCTGGTCGGGCGATCCCGCCACTTCCTGCGTTTCGACGTTCACGTCGGTGAAGAAGCCCAGGCGGTCCACGCGGTCACGCGACAGCTTGATCTTGTCGCCGTCGTACCAGGACGCCTCGTACTGGCGAAACTCGCGCCGGATCACCTCGTCGCGGGTCTTGTTGTTGCCGCCGATCGACACGCGGCGCACGTACACCCGACGCGAAGGCTCCGACTTCAGCGTCAGCGCCACGCGGTTGTTCACGCGGTCGATCTCGGGCTCGGCCTGAACGCGGGCGAACGCATATCCGAAGGTGCCGAAGTAGTCGCTGAAGGCCTTGGTCGTTTCCGTGACCTGCTCGCCGTTGTAGGGCTCGCCGGGCTGGATGGTCACCAAGGACTTGAACTCGTCGTCACGGCCCAGGTAGTTGCCCTCCAGCTTGACGCCGGACACCACGAACTTCTCGCCTTCGGTGATGTTGACGGTGATGCTCAGGTCCTGGCGGTCCGGTGAGATCGCGACCTGCGTGGAGTCGATGCGGAACTCGAGGTAGCCACGTGTGATGTAGTAGGAGCGCAGCGTTTCCAGGTCGGCGTTGAGCTTGGCACGCGAGTACTGGTTGCTCTTGGTGTACCAGCTCATCCAGCCGCCGGCGTCCTGGTCGAACAGGTCGAGCAGCGTGCCCTCGCTGAAGGCCTTGTTGCCGACGATGTGGACTTCGCGGATACGCGCGGAATCGCCTTCGGTGACGGTGAAGGTCAGGTTGACGCGGTTGCGCTCGATGGGGGTGACGGTGGTCACGACCTGGGCGTTGTAGAGGCTGCGGCTGATGTACTGGCGCTTGAGTTCCTGCTCGGCGCGGTCGGCCAGTGCCTTGTCGTAAGGGCGGCCGTCGGCCAGGCCCACGTCGCGCAATGCCTTCTGCAGCACGGCCTTGTCGAATTCCTTGGTGCCGACGAAGTCGACGTCGGCGATGGTGGGCCGCTCCTCGACGATGACCACCAGCACGTCGCCGGTGACGTCGATTCGCACGTCCTTGAAGAGGCCCAGGTCGAACAGCGCGCGGATGGCAGCGCTGCCGCGTTCGTCGTTGTAGGTATCGCCGACGCGCAGGGGCATCGACGCGAAGATGGTGCCCGGCTCGACCCGTTGCAGACCTTCCACCCGGATGTCGCGGACCGTGAAGGGGTCGACGGCCCAGGCGAGCGAGGCCGAGAAAGCACTGGCGACCAGCACGGCTACGCTACGCAGGCGAAAGCGACTGAAATTATTGTTCATCTGTGATTTGCGCCGGCGCGGAAACGGCCGACAGATAGTTAACCAAAGAGCCGAGTCACGTCATTGAAGAGCGCGATCGACATCATGACCAGCAGCAGTGCCACTCCCCCGCGCTGGAGCCGTTCCATCCATGCCTCGGAGACGCTCTTGCCGGTCAGGCCCTCCCAAAGATAATACATCAGGTGCCCCCCATCGAGGACCGGCAGCGGCATGAGGTTCAGGACGCCAAGACTCACGCTGATGAGAGCGAGGAACACCAGGTACTGGGTCAGTCCCAGGCTGGCCGACTTGCCTGCGTAGTCGGCGATGGTCAACGGCCCGCTGAGGTTCTTGATCGAGGCTTCGCCGATCAGCATCTTGCCCAGCATGCGCACGGTCAGGGCCGAGACCTCCCATGTGCGCACGACGCCGCGCCATACCCCATCGACCACGCCCTGGCGCACCGTGACCATCTCGGGCGGTGCGCCCACGTAGGCGCCGACGCGGCCGAATCGGGCACCGCCTTCTTCGCGCACCTCGGGCGCGACCTCCACGCGCAGCGGCTGCCCGCCGCGCTCGATGTCCCAGGCCTGTGCGCGCGGCTGGTCGCCGTCGACCGACGCGCGAATCGCCTCGCGCAGTTGCTGACCGTCGACGATGGCCGTGCCACCCACGGAGCGCACCACGTCGCCGCTGCGCAGGCCCGCTCGCTCGGCCGCACCACCCGCCATGACCTCCCCGATCTCGGGACGCGTGAGCGGCGCGACGATGCCGATCTTTCGGAACATCTGCGCGTCGGCGTCCTTGGCGCCGATGCGGCTCAAGGGCAGCACGATCTCGCGCGTCTGCCCTCCACCGCCGCCGGCCACCTCGAGCGTGATGTCGCGACCGTCGAGCGCGCCGCGCGTGATGCGCCAGCGCAAATCTTCGAAAGACTGGACGGCTTCGAGCTCGCCATCGAAGCCGGCGCGCGAGACCAGTTCACCGCCCCGCAGGCCGGCCTGATCCGCGAGCGACGCCGCCACGGGGCGGGCGAGCTTCGCGACGGGCTCTTCGACTCCGATCCAGTTGACGGCCGTGTAGAGCGCGATGGCCAGCAATAGATTGGCGATCGGGCCTGCGGCCACGATTGCCGCGCGCGAGCGCAGCGGTTGGGTGTTGAAGGCGCGATGGCGTTCCTCGGGCGCTACCGGCCCTTCGCGCTCGTCGAGCATCTTCACGTAGCCGCCCAGCGGAAAAGCCGCGATCACGAACTCGGTATCTTGACCGGGATGCTGGCGCTTGGGTTTCCAGCTGTAGAGCGTGTGGCCGAAGCCGACGGAGAAGCGCAGCACCCGCACGCCGCAGGCGACAGCGACGCGGTAGTGGCCGTACTCGTGCACGGCGATGAGCAGGCCCAGCGCTACGATGAAGGCGACGACGGTGAGCATGAATGTCCCCTGGGTTCCAGATGTCAGGCTGCGAAGCGCAATGCGGCTGCATTGGCAGCGGCCCGCGCGCTGGCATCCAGCGCCAGCAGGTCGGCCAGCGACGCCGGATTGGAGGGTAGCACCGCTTCCAAAGTTTCCAGATTGACGGCGTGGATGCGGTCGAAGCGCAAGCGATGGTGGAGGAAGGCGTCGACGGCCACCTCGTTGGCCGCGTTGAGCACCGCCGTGGTGCCGGGCGCGGCGCGCAGTGCCTGCCAGGCCAGGTCGAGCCCGGGAAAAAGCCGGGCGTCCGGCGCATCGAAAGTCAGCGCGGCCATCTGGCGGAAATCGAGTGCCGCAGCACCGCTCTCGATGCGCTCGGGCCAGGCCAGCCCGACGGCGATGGGCACCCGCATGTCGGGCGTGCCCAACTGCGCGATGACGGACGCATCGGTGAACTGCACCATCGAATGCACCACGCTCTGCGGATGGATGACGACTTCGATCTGCTCGGGCGCGACACCGAACAAGTGGCGGGCCTCGATCACCTCGAGCGCCTTGTTCATCATGGTCGCGGAGTCCACGGAGATCTTGCGACCCATGACCCAATTGGGGTGGGCACAGGCCTGTTCCGGCGTGACGCCCGAGAGCGTTTCGGGCGACCGCGTGCGAAATGGTCCGCCAGAGGCGGTCAGGATGATCTTGTCGATGCGTCGGGGCCAGGTGGCCGGGTCCTCGGGCAGCGACTGAAAGATGGCCGAGTGCTCGCTGTCGATGGGCAGCAGCGTCGCCCTACCCTCGCGCACCGTGCGCATGAACAGCTCGCCGCCGACCACGAGCGCCTCTTTGTTGGCCAGCAGCAGACGCTTGCCGGCGCGCGCCGCGGCAAGGCAAGGCCCGAGACCGGCCGCGCCCACGATGGCGGCCATCACGGCATCGCAATCTTCATGCGAGGCGATGGATTCGATCGCATCGGCACCTTGCAGCACTTCGGTGCGCAGGCCGCTCTGCCGCAGCTTGTCGGTCAGCACTCGCGCATGCGGGGCACTGGCCATGACGGCGAACCGCGGCGCGAAGCGCACGCATTGGGCGAACAGCTCGTCGACCTTGGTCGACGCCGACAGCGCGAATACTTCGAAGCGCTCTGGATGCCGCGCCATCACGTCCAGCGTGTTCACGCCGACCGAGCCGGTCGAGCCCAGCACGGTGATGCGCTGTCGCTTCGCAGCGTTCATAAGAAGGCCAGCATCATGGCGATGGGCAAGGTCGGCAGGAGGGCATCGACGCGGTCGAGCACGCCGCCATGGCCGGGCAACAAGGCGCTGCTGTCCTTGGCGCCGGCGCTGCGCTTGATGAGCGATTCGACCAGGTCGCCGACGACGCTCATGGCCGCCAGGAACACCACGCCGATCACCAGCAGCCACCAGCCGCGCTCGGCGAGCCGTGTGTAGAGGCTGACCACGTCGGGCCGTGCCGCCGCGTCTGCCCATACCCAGGCGAGCGCCAAAACGATCACGCCGAGCATGCCGCCCCAGACACCCTCCCAGCTCTTGCCGGGACTGATGCTCGGCGCCAGCTTGCCGCGGGTGAAGCGCAGCCCGAAGGCCCGGCCTGCGAAATAGGCGAACACGTCGGCCACCCACACCAGCACGAGGATCGAGAGCAAAAAGTTGATGCCGACCTTGCGCGCCTGGACCGCCGCCAGCCAAGCCACCCACAACACCAGCAGGCCGCCGACGAGGCGCAAAGCCCTGGGCAGGCGAGGCCACCCCGGCACGGCCGCGCGCAGCAGAACGGCACCGCCCAGTACCCATGCCGCACTTGCCGCGATCCAGACCGTCAGCAACGAGCGGTCGAGCAGGCCGAGCCACCATGAAAGACCGCAGAGCACCAGCGTTTCTGCGCCGAAGAACAGCGACATGTCGGAGCCGTACCCGTTGAGACGCCCCCATTCCCACGCGCCAGCCGCCACCAGCACCAGCATCACGCAGGCGAAGGGGACGTGGGACGGATAGAAAAGCGCCGGCAGAAGGATCGCCAGCAGGACGATCGCCGTGATGATGCGTTGTTTGAGCATGTCGCTCAGGCTGCCTGCGGATCGCGCCGTTCGCCGTCAGCCAACTGCGCGGATGTCTGGCCGAAGCGGCGTTCGCGGCGCCGGAAGATCTCGATAGCTTCGTCCAGCGCCGCTTCGTCGAACTCCGGCCAGAGCCGATCGCTGAACACGAGTTCGGAATATGCGCTTTGCCACAACAGAAAGTTCGACAGCCGCTGCTCCCCGCCCGTGCGAATGAACAGATCGGGGTCGGGCACATGGGACAGCGCCATGGCGGCATCCAGGTTGGCCTCCGTCAGGGCCTCGCCGCGCGCCGCCAACTGAGCCGCGGCGCGTGCGATGTCCCAGCGGCCACCGTAGTTGAAGCAGACATTGAGCACCAGCCGCGTGTTGTGTGCGGTGGCTGCCTCGGCCTGGATCAGGCCGGCGGCAATTTTGTCCGACAACCCCCCGCGCTCGCCGATGAAATGCAGGCGCACGCCGTCTTGCGTCAGCTTGGGCACCTCGCGGCCAAGGGCGATGACCATCAGGTCCATCAGCCCCGACACCTCTTCGACGGGACGGTTCCAGTTCTCCGACGAAAACGCGAAAACAGTCAGCACGCCAACGCCGCGATCGGCGCAGGCCTTGACGCAACGGCGCAGCGACTCGACGCCCTGCTTATGGCCTGCAACGCGCGGCAGGAATCGGCGCGTGGCCCAGCGGCCATTGCCATCCATGACGATGGCGATGTGACGGGGGATGCCGGTACTCTGGCTGCTCATCTCAGACGGCCATGATCTCCGCCTCTTTGGCAGTGACGAGCCGGTCGATCTCAGAAATATGGCGGTCGGTCACCTTCTGGATCTCGGCTTCGGCGCGCTTCTGGTCGTCTTCCGAGGCCTGCTTGTCCTTGACCAACTTCTTGATCGCGTCGTTGGCGTCGCGGCGCAGGTTGCGGGTCGCGATCTTGGCGTTTTCGCCTTCGGTCCGGACCAGCTTGGTCATTTCCTTGCGGCGCTCTTCGCTCATCGGCGGCATCGGCACGCGGATGAGATCGCCCATCGAGGCCGGGTTCAGGCCCAGGTCGCTCTCGCGAATGGCCTTCTCGATCTTGGCGCCCATGCCCTTTTCCCAGGGCTGAACGCTGATGGTGCGCGAATCGATCAGCGACACGTTGGCCACCTGCGACAGCGGCACGGCGGAGCCGTAGTAGTCGACATGAATCGAATCCAGCAGTGCGGGGTTGGCACGGCCGGTGCGGATCTTGGTGAGGTTGTTCTGGAACGCCGCGATCGACTGGTTCATTTTGACGTCGGTCGTGCTGCGGATTTCGGCAATGGTCATCTCTCTTACTCCTCAGGCATGCACCAGCGTGCCTTCGTCCTCGCCCAACACGACACGCTTGAGCGCGCCATTCTTGAAGATCGAGAACACCTTGATCGGCAGCTTCTGGTCGCGGCACAGCGCGAAGGCTGTGGCGTCCATGATGCCGAGATTCTGTGCGATGGCTTCGTCGAAGCTCAGGTTCGCGTAACGCGTGGCGCTGGGGTCCTTCTTCGGGTCTGCCGTGTAGACGCCATCGACCTTGGTGGCCTTGAGGACCAGTTCGGCCCCGATCTCGGCACCACGCAGCGCGGCAGCTGTGTCGGTGGTGAAGAACGGATTGCCGGTGCCGGCCGCGAAGATCACGACCTTGCCCTCTTCCAGGTACTGCAGCGCCTTCGGGCGCACGTAGGGCTCGACCACCTGCTCGATGGCGATGGCCGACATGACACGCGCGGTCAGTCCCTGCTTGTTCATGGCATCGGCCAGCGCCAGGGCATTCATCACCGTGGCCAGCATGCCCATGTAGTCGGCAGTTGCGCGGTCCATTCCCACGGAACCGCCAGCCACGCCACGGAAGATGTTGCCGCCGCCGATCACGACGGCGACTTCCACGCCCATATTCACCACCTCGGCCACCTCTTCGACCATGCGGACGATGGTCGCCCGGTTGATGCCGAAAGCATCGTCACCCATCAATGCCTCGCCCGACAGCTTCAACAAGATTCGCTTGTGGGCTGGGCGGGGGTCGAGCATGGGCATTTCCTTTGAGGTGGGCGGGGCGAGTTTAAGACTTGAAAGTGAAGAGGCGGCGCGCATCACGCGCCGCCGGGTGGCGCCGCTCAGGCGGCCGCCGCCTTGGCAGCCGCGACCTGGGCCGCTACTTCGGCAGCGAAGTCGTCGACCTTCTTCTCGATGCCTTCACCGACCACGTAGAGGGTGAAGCTCTTCACCGTGGTGCTGGCGGCCTTGAGCATCTGCTCCACGGTCTGCTTGTCGTTCTTGACGAAGGGCTGGTTGTGCAGCGAGACCTCCTTGAGGTACTTCTGCACGCCACCTTCGATGCGCTTGGCGACGATGTCGGCCGGCTGCGGCTGCTTGCCGGCGGCTTCGGCCGTCTTGCGGTCTTCTTCGGCCTTGCCTGCGGCCACGGCGCGTTCTTTCTCGATGAGCTCGGCCGGCACATCGGTGCTGGCGATGGCGACGGGCTTCATGGCGGCCACGTGCATCGCCACGTCCTTGGCGGCGGTGTCGTCACCCTCGAACTCGACCATCACGCCGATGCGGGTGCCGTGCAGGTACGACGCCAGCTTGCCGTTTCCGGCAAAGCGCTTGAAGCGGCGGAAGCTCATGTTCTCGCCGATCTTGCCGATCAGCCCCTTGCGCACGTCTTCGAGCGTGGGGCCGAAGCTGTCCTGCTCATACGGCAGCGCCCCCAGCGCAGCCACGTCGGCCGGGTTCTGCTTGGCCACCAGCATCGCGGCGGCATTGGCGAAGGCCAGGAAGCTGTCGTTCTTGGAAACGAAGTCGGTTTCGCAGTTGATCTCGACGATGGCGCCAACGCCACCGTCGACAAATGCCGTGACCACGCCTTCAGCGGTAATGCGGCTCGATGCCTTGCCCGCCTTGTTGCCGAGCTTGATGCGCAGCAGCTCTTCGGCCTTCTCCATGTTGCCATCGGCCTCGGTCAAGGCCTTCTTGCATTCCATCATCGGGGCGTCGGTCTTGGCACGCAGTTCGGCGACCATGCTTGCGGTGATTGTTGCCATCTTGTTTCTCCGTTCGGTTTGGCTGGCTGCAGCGGCCCGCACCGGGCGCCGCAAAAATCAGATTAAAAAAAAGGGGCATCGAAGCCCCTTCTTCAGGCGCTCGCGGGCGCGAATCAGGCCGAAGCGCCCTCTTCGACCTCGACGAATTCATCGGAGTTGCCTTCGGACACGGCCTTGGCCACATCGGCCACGGCGCTGTTGCGGCCTTCCAGGATCGCATCGGCGATACCGCGGGCGTACAGCGTGACAGCCTTGGACGAGTCGTCGTTGCCGGGGATCACGTAGTCGATGCCCTCGGGCGAGTGGTTGGAGTCCACCACGCCGATCAGCGGAATGCCCAGCTTCTTGGCTTCGGCCACCGCGATCTTATGGAAGCCCACGTCGATCACGAAGATGGCATCCGGCAGCGCGTTCATGTCCTGAATGCCGCCGATGTCCTTCTCGAGCTTCTCGATCTCGCGGGTGAAGGTCAGCTGCTCTTTCTTGCTGAGGTTGTCGAGGCCGGCTTCCTGCTGGGCCTTCATGTCCTTCAGGCGCTTGATCGAGGTCTTGACAGTCTTGAAGTTGGTCAGCATGCCGCCGAGCCAGCGGGTCTCGACGTAGGGGACGCCGGCGCGGCGCGCTTCGGTCGCCACGATTTCGCGCGCCTGACGCTTGGTGCCGACCATCAGGATGGTGCCGCGGTTGGCGGTGAGTTGCTTTGCGTACTTCATCGCGTCCTGGAACAGCGGCAGCGTCTTTTCCAGGTTGATGATATGGATCTTGTTGCGATGGCCGAAGATGTACGGAGCCATCTTGGGGTTCCAGAAGCGGGTTTGGTGGCCGAAATGGACACCGGCTTCCAGCATTTCGCGCATGGTCGTCGACATAGGAAATTCTCCAAAGGTTGGGTCTAAAATCCAGCCCGTTTTGCGTCCCTCGCGGAGGGGTACAACACCTTGAATGGGCTGGTTTGCGGGTATGTTCTGCCCCGAGAAAAGCTCTCGGAGTGAAACCCGACGAGTATAGCACCGCCCACTTCGCCTTCTTTCGCACCCATTCACACCATGCGCCCTGACCTGCACGCCACCCGCCTCGCCCTGCTGGCGGGCGCTTCCGATGCGCGCACCGAGATGGAGCACTCCATCGCCATCGCGGGCTCGCCGGCCTGCGAGCACGTCTTCACCCGCCCCACGTTCGAAGACGCGCGCGATGCCAGCGCGGCCAGTCATCCATCGCAGCGCCTGGGAGGCCTGGCCTTTTCCGTCAAGGATCTGTTCGACGTGGCCGGGCAGCCGAGTTCAGCGGGGTCGGTCGTACTGGCGAACGCGCCCGCCGCCAAGGCCGACGCCCCGGCGGTGGCCCGGCTACGCGCCGCCGGCGGCGCCTTGATCGGCCGCACCAACATGACCGAGTTCGCGTTCTCCGGTGTGGGTGTCAATCCGCATCACGGAACGCCGGCCGGCTTGGCGGACCCCGCGACACCTCGCATTCCGGGCGGCTCATCTTCGGGCGCGGCAATTTCGGTGGCCAGCGGCGCCGCCTTCATCGGGCTCGGCTCGGACACCGGCGGCTCCATTCGCATCCCGGCAGCGCTCAACGGCATCGTGGGCTTCAAGAGCACGGCCCGGCTGGTGCCCGCAGACGGCGCTGTGCCGCTGTCGACCACCTTGGACACCGTCTGCGCCATGACGCGGTCGGTGCGTGACGCCGTCACGGCGCACGAGATCCTGTCGGCCCGCCGCGTAACGGCCGGCACCGCGCCGCTCGGCTCGTACCGGCTGGCTGTGGTCACCAATCTCTTTCTCGATGAGCTCGACCCCACCGTCGCAGCCGCGTTCGAACGCAGCCTGCGCAACCTGAGCGCCGCCGGCGCCCGCATCGAGGAGGTCACCCTGCCCGAGTTGGCGGAGCTGCGCACCATCAACGCCACGGGCGGCTTCTCCGCCGCGGAGGCCTATGCCTGGCATCGTCTGCTGCTCGAGCGCAGCGGGGCCGGGTACGACCCGCGCGTGGCGCAGCGCATCCTCAAGGGTGCAACGATGAAAGCGCACGAGTACATCGACCTGGTTCACGCGCGTCGCGACTGGATCACCCGCATCGAACACGCACTGACGCCGTTCGACGCCCTGCTCTCGCCCACCGTGCCGATGGTGGCACCCGCGCTGGCCGACGTGGCGCCCGGCGAGGCGCGCGACGAGGCCTTCTTCCGCGTCAACGCGCTGCTGCTGCGCAACCCATCCGTGATCAACATGCTGGACGGCTGCGCGATCTCGCTGCCCTGTCAGGCCGAAGACGAGTTGCCGGTCGGCCTGATGATCTGGCACGCCGGCCAGCATGACGACGCAGTGCTCGCCATCGCCGCGCAGGTGGAACGCGGTTTGCAAGTCCCGCGTTAGCGCCAGTGACGACCTGCACCTGCTTCCGGACGGGGCTCAACTTTCCAATGCAAAGCAACGAATGAAGATCGCGATCGTGGGCGCCGGCATCATCGGCGTCACCACCGCCTGGGAGCTGGCTTCCGACGGGCATGAAGTGATGGTCTTCGATCGCCGCGGCGCTGCCGCCGAGGAATCGAGTTTCGCCAACGCCGGCGTCGTCGCCCCCGGCTACGTCACGCCCTGGGCCGCGCCCGGCATGCGCGCCAAGGTGCTGCGCTCGCTGCTCTCCACGCACGGCGCGGTCAAGCTGCGGTGGCCGCTCAGCGGCCGCGATATCGGCTGGATGTCGCGCTGGCAGCGCGCCTGCAAGCTCGAAAGCTACCTCGCCAATCGCGCGCGCATGCAACGCCTGGCCTTCTACAGCCGCACCCGGCTGCACGAAATCACCGAGGCCCGTGAGCTCATGTACGAGCGCAGCGATGGCTACCTCGTGCTGCTGCGCTCGAAGCGCGAGAAAAAGCTGGTGCAGCCGGGGCTCGAGGTATTGCGCCAGGCCGGCGCCTCCTTCCGCGAAGTCGATGCCGACGAGGCCCGCCGCATCGAGCCCGCGCTGAGCACCGACACCGGACTGGCCGGGGCCATCCACCTGCCGGACGACGAGGTGGCGAACTGCCGCCAGTTCGCCCTGCTGCTCAAGTGGGAAGCCGAAGCGCTTGGCGTGCAGTTCCACTTCAACTGCGACCTTGCGCCGTTGAACCGCGCGGCACCGACGGAACTGCGGTTGGCCGCTGGCTCCGAAGGGCTGCGCTTCGACGCGGTGGTCGTGTGCGCCGGTGTGTCGTCTGCCCACCTGCTCCATCCGGTGGGCCTGCGCATACCGTTGGCGCCTGTCTATGGCCATTCGATCAGCGCCCAGATACGCGAGCCGCTCAACGCGCCGCGCAGTGCGGTCATGGACGAACGCTTCAAGGTCGCGATATCGCGCCTCGGCCTGCGCGTGCGGGTCGCGGGCAGCGCAGAGATCGGCGGCTCGCTCGACAGCATCCATCCGGATGCGCTGAAGACCCTCTACAAGGTGCTGCAGGACTGGTTTCCGGGTGCCGTCACGCTGCAGTCGGGCGTGCAGCAATGGAAGGGTGCCAGGCCGATGCTGCCCGACGGCCCGCCCATCATCGGCCCGAGCGGCGTGCCTGGCGTGTGGCTCAACCTCGGGCACGGCTCGAGCGGATGGGCGCTGTCTTGCGGCAGCGCACGCGTGCTGGCGGACTTGATGTCCGGCGGCGACCCGGGAATCGACCTCGAAGGGCTGGGCATCGAGCGCTTGCTGCAACACTAGCGGCTTCTCACGACTCGGTCCGGAACGCTCGCATGCAACGCATCACCGCCGACACCGCCGCCCAGTTGTTCGGTACGGCCGCCTCGCGCCGGATCGAACAGTTCGCCACGGCCGGGCTGCCACCCCATACCCTGATGCAACGAGCCGGCCTGGCCGTCGCGCGGCTCGCGATGGCCGTGGCGCCCGACACCCGCACGATCTGGATCGCCTGCGGCCCCGGCAACAACGGCGGCGATGGTTTCGAGGCCGCAACTCAATTGCAGCGACGGGGTTTCGTGCCCCTCGTCACGCGCATCGGCGACGACGCCGGGCTGCCCCCAGATGCACAGGCCTCCTTGCACCGCGCCCGCGATGCTGGCGTGCAGTTTGCCGACGCACCGCCCGCACACGCCGACCTGTCCATCGATGCCCTCCTGGGTCTGGGCGCCGGACGTGCGCCGCAAGGGCAGATGGCAGACTGGCTGCGTCGCATGCACGAGGGCCCTGCGCCCGTGATCAGCATCGACCTGCCTTCAGGCCTGGATGCCGACACCGGCGTTCTGTCGTTCGACTTCCTGCCGCCTGCATTCGCACGAGCACGCGACCCTCGACGTCTCTGCCTGAGTCTGCTCACGCTCAAACCCGGCCTCTTCACGGCCCAAGGGCGCGATGCAGCGGGGGAACTGTGGTTCGACGACCTCGGTGCCGCATCGCACACGGAGCCGCCCACCGCGCGACTCGCCGCAGCACCGGCTGCCGGCGCACGTCGGCATGCCACGCACAAAGGCAGTTACGGCGACGTGGCAGTGATCGGCGGCGCGCCCGGCATGACGGGTGCCGCACTGCTGGCGGCCGCCGCGGCGCTGCATGCCGGTGCTGGCCGCGTATATGTCATGGCGCTGGATCCTGCGCTCGTGGCATCGAGCCCTTCACAGCCGGAACTGATGTTCCGCCATCCCGACTCGCTGGATCTGTCGGCGGTCACGGTGGTCTGCGGGTGCGGTGGCGGGGAGGCGGTGCGCGGCCCGTTGCCGCATGTGCTGGAGGCGTCCCGGGCCCTGGTGCTCGATGCCGACGCGCTCAATGCCGTCGCGGCCGACGTCGACCTGCAGCGTTTGCTTGCCGCGCGCGCTGGCCGACCCACCGTACTGACGCCACATCCTCTCGAAGCTGGCCGCCTGCTCGGCATCGGCGCAGCCAAGGTGCAAGACGACCGCTTGCGCGCAGCGAACGAGCTCGCGCAACGCTTCGCAGCCACGGTCGTTCTCAAGGGGTCGGGCACCGTCATCGCCGCGCCGAACCAGACGCCGGTCATCAATCCCACGGGGAATGCGCGCTTGGCCACTGCCGGCACCGGCGACGTGCTGGCCGGCATGATCGGCGCGGGCCTGGCGGCCGGACTTTTGCCGTTCGACGCCAGCTCGGAAGCGACGTGGCGTCACGGGTCCATTGCCGATCGCTGGCCTTCAGGCACCCCTTTCACCGCCGGCGCCCTGGCACGCGGCTGAAGAAGTCGCTTCAGCCGCGGCCGACGAAGGGCATCTTGGTCGCCATCACCGTGTGGAAGAGCACGTTTGCCTCCAGCGGCAGGTTGGCCATGTAGAGCACCGACTGGCCAACGATGGCCACGTCGATCACCGGCTCGATCGCGACCTCCCCGTTGGCCTGCGGCACGCCCTTGGTCATGCGCGCCGCCAGTTCGGTCATCGCATTGCCGACGTCGATCTGGCCGACCGCGATGTCATGCTTGCGGCCATCGAGCGAGGCGGTTTTGGTCAGGCCTTCCACCGCATGCTTGGTCGAGGTGTAGGCGATCGAATTCGGCCGCGGCGCGGTGGCCGAGATCGAGCCGTTGTTGATGATGCGGCCACCGCGCGGCGTCTGCTTCTGCATGGTGCGGAAGGCCTGTTGGATGCAATAGAACATCCCGCTGAGATTGATGTCGACCACGCCGCGCCATTGCTCGGGCGTCCAGTCTTCGAAGGGCCCCGGTGGATTGCCGACACCCGCGTTGTTGAACAGCAGGTCGACCCGTCCGAATCGCTCGACGGCCGCGGCGAAGAGCGCCTGAACCGAATCGGGGTTGGCCACGTCGGTCGGCACCGCGAAGGCACGAGCGCCGGCACCGGACGTGTCGGCCACCTGCTCGAGCGGCTCCAGCCGCCGACCGGCCAGCACCACGGTCCAGCCATCGCCGAGCAAGGCCAGCGCAGCGGCGCGTCCGATGCCGCTGCCCGCGCCCGTGACGATGGCGATACGGCTCTTCTTGTCTGTGCTCATCTTCGCTTCTCCTTCAACGGCGCGTCTTGCGCCCTTTCATTTTGTTGGCGGCCTTCTTGACGGCCGAACGGAATGCCTGCATCGCAGTCTGGGGCGACCCGCTGGCCGCCCGCTCCCCTGCTGCTGCAGCTGCTGCCGGGTCTGGCTTCTTGCGCGCGCTGCGCTTGGTCGAGGCCTTGGCTGGCACACCGGCGGAGGCCATGCCCTTGTCCTTCATCGCACGAACCGCGAGTTCCTCGCCCTCGCGCACCAGGCGGAAGTCGATTTTTCGGCCGTCGAGATCGACCCGGCTCACCTGAACCCTGACACGTGTGCCGATCGCGTAGCGGATGCCGGTGCGCTCGCCGCGAAGCTCCTGACGCTGTTCGTCGAACTTGAAGTACTCCCCGCCCAACTCGGTGATGTGGACCAGGCCTTCGACGTACATCGCATCGAGGGTGACGAAGATGCCGAAGGTGGTAGCTGCCGTGACCACGCCACCGTATTCCTCGCCAAGGTGCTCGCGCATGTACTTGCACTTGAGCCATGCCTCGACGTCGCGACTCGCCTCGTCGGCGCGTCGCTCGTTGGCACTGCAGTGCAGGCCCGCCGCCTCCCACGCCAGCACCTCCTTGCTCGGCGCGACGGTGGCCTTCTGCGGCTTGGCCGTCGGCGACTTCACGCGCGAGGCCAGGCGCTTCGCGAGCTTGGCGTGGGCCTCACCGGGCGTGGGCAAAATCGGCAGCTGGTACTTGGTGCGGCCCAGGATGGCCTTGATCACGCGGTGTACCAGCAGGTCGGGGTAGCGGCGGATCGGACTCGTGAAATGCGTGTACGCCTCGTACGCCAAACCGAAGTGGCCGCTGTTGATCGGCGTGTAGATCGCCTGCTGCATCGAGCGAAGCAGCATCGTGTGGATCTGCTGCGCATCGGGCCGCTCCTTGGTCGCTTCGGCGATCGCCTGGAACTCGCCAGGACGCGGATCGTCCGTGATCGACAGGCCCACGCCCATGGCCTTGAGGTAACCGCGCAGGATCTCCTTCTTTTCCGGCGTCGGACCTTCGTGAACACGGAACAAGCCAGGGTGCTTGCCCTCCGCGATGAAATCCGCGCTACAGACGTTGGCCGCGAGCATCGCTTCTTCGATCAAGCGGTGCGCCTCGTTGCGCACACGGGGCACGATCTTCTCGATGCGCCCGGCTTCGTCGCAGATGATCTGCGTCTCGGTCGTTTCGAAGTCGACCGCACCCCGCTTGCTGCGCTGCTGCAGCAGCGCGCGGTAAACGTCGTGCAGGTTCAGCAGGTCTTTCACGCGGTCTTTGCGTTTGGCGGCCTCGGGGCCTCGGGTGTTCGCCAGGATCGCCGCCACTTCGGTGTACGTGAAGCGCGCATGGCTCCACATCACCGCCGGGTAGAACTGGTAGGCATAGATCTCGCCGTCGCCTGCCACCAGCATGTCGCACACCATGCACAGGCGCTCCACTTCGGGGTTGAGCGAACAGAGGCCGTTCGACAGCTTCTCCGGCAGCATCGGGATCACGCGGCGCGGAAAGTAGACGCTGGTGGCGCGGTCGTAAGCGTCGATGTCGATCGCCGAGCCCGTTTGCACATAGGCGCTGACGTCGGCGATTGCGACCAGCACACGCCAGCCTTTGCCGCGGCCCACCTTGGCGGGCTCGCAATACACCGCATCGTCGAAGTCGCGCGCGTCTTCGCCGTCGATCGTGACCAGCGGAATATCGGTGAGGTCGACGCGGCCCTTCTTGTCCGTGGTCCGCACCTTGTCAGGCAATGCCTTGGCCTCGGCCAGGCAGGCTTCGGAGAACTCGTGGGGCACGCCGTATTTGCGCACCGCGATCTCGATCTCCATGCCGGGGTCGTCGATTTCGCCCAGCACTTCCTTCACGCGGCCGACGGGCTGTCCGAAGAGCGCGGGTGGCTCGGTCAGCTGCACGACGACGACCTGCCCCACCTTGGCGGTGCCGGTCGCGCCCTTGGGAATCAGCACGTCCTGCCCATAGCGCTTGTCTTCGGGCGCGACCAGCCAGATGCCGCCTTCATGCAGCAGCCGGCCGATGATCGGTTGCTCGGGCCGTTCGATGATTTCGACCACGCGGCCTTCAGGCCGACCGCGCCGGTCTTGGCGCACGACGCGCGCTTTGACGCGATCCTTGTGCAGGACCGCGCGCATCTCGTTGGGGGGGAGGTAGATGTCGGCTTCGCCGTCGTCGCGCTGCACGAAACCGTGCCCATCGCGATGACCCTGCACCGTGCCTTCGACTTCGTCCAGCAGACCGCCGGAGTGGCTCATATTCTTGATATATACTCTCTTTCTTTCCTGAAATTCAAAACCTGCTGCGAGGGTCAAACCCTAACAGCAAGTGGGCCCAGATGGCGGAATTGGTAGACGCACTAGTTTCAGGTACTAGCGAGTAACATCGTGGAGGTTCGAGTCCTCTTCTGGGCACCAAGTTTAGACAACCCTTCTGGGTTTTCTTCGAATGAAGCCACCGGCCTCCGGTGGCTTTTTTCATGGCCGCTTCAAACAGCATCAGATGGGCAATGCAACCAGGTCGTGGCCCTCGGCGCCGACGATACGGGCACGCGTGAACTCACCCACCTTGAGCGTCTTGCTGATCTTTTCCGGTGGCAGCAGGCGCACCGTGCCGTCGATCTCGGGTGCATCGGCGTAGGTCCGACCCACTCCGCCTTTGCGCCCGAGGCCGGGCGCTGAATCGACCAGCACTTGCATGGTCGCGCCGATGCGCCGCCGCAGTCTTGCGATGGACACCGCCTCGGCCACCTCCATGAAGCGTGCGCGCCGTGCTTCGCGCTCTGCCTCGGGAATCATGCCCGCCAGTTCGTTCGCAGCTGCGCCCTGTACCGGGCTGTAGGCGAAGCAACCTGCACGATCGATCTCCGCTTCGCGGATGAAGTCCAGCAGGTGTTCGAACTCCGCTTCCGTCTCGCCGGGAAAACCTGCGATGAAGGTGCTGCGGATCACCAATTCGGGACAGATCTCGCGCCAGCGCGCGATGCGCTCCAGGTTCTTCTCTCCGCTGGCCGGACGCTTCATGCGCCGCAGCACGTCTGGATGGCTGTGCTGCAAAGGCACGTCGAGATAGGGCAGCACTTGCCCGCTCGCCATCAATGGAATCACCTCGTCCACGCTGGGATACGGATAGACGTAGTGCAGCCGCACCCACGCGCCATAGGGCTCGGCGATCTCGCCCAAGGTACGAACGAGTTCCAGCATGCGCGTCTTGACGGGCTTGCCGTCCCAGAAGCCGGTACGGTACTTCAGGTCGACGCCATAGGCGGACGTGTCCTGGCTGATCACCAGCAGCTCTTTGACACCGCCCTCGAACAGCGCCTTGGCCTCGCCGAGCACATCGCCGACCGGCCGCGACACGAGGTCGCCACGCATCGAGGGAATGATGCAGAAGGTACAACGGTGATTGCAGCCTTCGCTGATCTTCAAGTATGCGTAGTGCCGCGGCGTCAGCTTCAAACCTGCAACGCCGAATGCCTGCGGCACCAGGTCGATGAAGGGATCGTGCGGCTTGGGCAGGTTGGCGTGAACCGCGTCCATCACCTCCTGCGTTGCATGCGGGCCCGTCACGGCCAGCACGCTCGGATGCATTTGCCGCACCAGGTTGCCACCGGCATCGCCGGTCTTGGCGCCCAGGCAGCCGGTGACGATCACGCGGCCGTTCTCGGCCAGTGCCTCGCCGATGGTGTCCAGGCTTTCCTTGACGGCGTCGTCGATGAAGCCGCAGGTGTTGACGATCACCAGGTCGGCGCCCTCGAAAGTCTTGGAGGTCTGATAGCCCTCGGCACTCAACTGGGTAAGGATCAATTCGGAATCGGTGAGGGCCTTGGGGCAGCCCAGGCTCACGAAGCCCACCTTGGGCACGGTGGTCGGCATGGTCGTGGGTTCGGGGGAGGCTACTTCGCTCATAACCCCCTATTGTCCCTGCTAACGCCCCGTCTGCCCGTTCTGGGGTCGCTTGAGGCCGAAGGCGCCCAGCACCTGCTCGGTGTTCTTCTGCATCTGCTCTTGCATCTGCAGAAAGGCGGTCTTCGATTGCTCGACGTAGTTGCCCATCAATCCCTGGAGCACCGGGGACTGCAAGGTCATGAAGCGAGCCCACATTTCGGGCGTCAGCACCTGGGCCTTGTCGGCCAGTTGCGCCTGCACCTCGGACATGGCCTGGATGTTTTTCTCGAGATAGGGGCCCATGTAGCCTTGCATGGCGTGTCCGTAGAACCGAATGATGTTCGCCAGCACCTGCTCGGTGAACATCGGCGCACCGCCGGCCTCTTCTTCCAGAATGATCTGCAGCAGGATGCTCCGCGTCAGGTCGTCCCCGCTCTTGGCATCGCGCACCACGAATGGCGCCTTTTCCATCACCAGGTGTTTGACTTCCGCAAGGGTGATGTACGTGGAGGTTTCCGTGTCGTAGAGCCTGCGGTTCGGATACTTCTTGATCACCCGCTGCGTCGGCTTTTCACCAGCGGATTTCTTGCTCTGCACTACGGACTCCTTGGGGTTTTGCGCCTACTCGCGAGATTCATTCTAGGGAGGGGGTTTGCTGCACCGCGCCAAGGTTTACCCTGACCGGGCAGTGGGGCTAGTCGAGGGTGGTCGCGTACTCAGCGCCGCACACTTTGCAGACAGCCGACTCAGGGCGGTCTTCAACGGGGTCGCGAAAGTGCAATGGACTCTTGACGCCGTTGAACACCCAGCACCGCGGGCAATGCTCGTGGCCCGCCAGCGGAAGGTAGCCTCGCGCCCGCTGCTCGGCGCGCTCGCGTGTGACCGGAGAACCCTGCCGCACCGTCCGCGCGACGTCTTCGGCCGCCATCGTCCCCGCACGGCCATTCGCCCGGTCGTTGAGACCGTACACCACGCGCGCAAACTCCAGGGGTGCCTGACGCAGCAAAGCAGCCAAGCGAACTTCCTCGACTGCCGGACCGGTCTCAGCCTCTGGGCTCGTCATCGTTCCTCCGGATCGAGTGATGTGGTGGTATTGGGTGGCAGGCAAGTTACCACAATTGGCAACGAATTCGCCAGTCGACGAAGGCGGTAGGCCATGCGAGGGAATCGGGAGAGATGCCGCCGTCGCGAAAATGCAGCCGCTGGTTTCGACTGCTTCGCTTCGGGGAAGATTGGTAGGCGCGATTGGACTCGAACCAACGACCCCCACCATGTCAAGGTGGTGCTCTAACCAGCTGAGCTACGCGCCTGAGTTCGTTCGAGAGGCCGGAGTATAGCAGGCCGCGCGACGCTCTTTTTCAGCGACGCCGAGCAGATCGCACGCCGGGCACTGCTGCAGCCACGGCAAGCACCTGTGCAAGCCTTGCGGCGTCGCCGATCTCGATCGTGAAGGTCATCCAGGCCGTGCCCTTGACGGACTGCGTCTGCACGCCGATCACGTTCATCTTCTCGCGCGCGAAGACGTCGGAGATGTCCCGCAGCAGGCCTTGGCGATCGGTCGCCTCGACCGCCACGTCGACCGCATACACCGACGCGTCGCCGGCGCGTGGCTCGCCCCATTCGACGTCGATCACGCGTTCACCATCGCGCGTCGCCATCACGCGAAAGCTGCTGCAGTCAGCGCGGTGGATGCTGACGCCGTGCCCCCGCGTGACGAAGCCGCGAATCGCATCCGGCGGCGCCGGCTTGCAGCATTTGGCGAGCTGCGTCATCAACGACGACACACCGACCACCAGCACCCCGCCCTTGCCGGAGCTGGTGCCGGAACGCGCCTTCTTGATGACCACGCCGTCTTCCGGCGACGGCACGGGCTCAGGAGGCGGGCGCAGCAGCACCTCGATGTTGCGGAGAGAAAACTCGTCCTTGCCCACCACCTCGAACAACTGCTCGGACGACTTGAAGCCCAGCTGCGAAGCCAGGTCGTCGAGCTTCAGCGCCGTCCTGCCTTCGCGCTGAAGCACCTTCTCGACTGCCTCGCGGCCGCGCGCCACCGTCTCGTGCGTGATCTGCGCATTGAACCAGGCACGCACCTTGGCGCGCGCCCGATGGCTGACCAGATAGCCGAGCTCCGCGTTGAGCCAGTCGCGCGACGGCCCGCCTTCCTTGGTGGCGATGATCTCGACCGTTTGCCCGTTCTGCAGCGGCGTGTTCAACGGCACCATCGCACCGTCGACCCGCGCTCCACGACAGCGGTGGCCCAAGCTGGTGTGCACCGAATAGGCAAAGTCGACCGCCGTGGCGCCCTGCGGCAGTTCGACGATCGCCGCATCGGGCGTCAGCACATAGATGCGATCGTCGAAAAGCCCCTGCCCCTGCGAGCCGCCCGACAGGTCGCGCTCCCACGCCAGCAGTTGCCGAAGCACCGCGATCTTCGCGTCGTACTCGCCGCCCGCCCACACGCCCGCATAGCCCTTCTGCCCCGCTTCCTTGTAGGCCCAATGGGCCGCCACGCCGTGCTCTGCATGGTCGTGCATCTCCTGGGTACGGATCTGGATCTCGATGGGCTTGCCGACATGGCCGCCGACCACCTCGCGCACGACCGTGTGCAGCGACTGGTAGCCATTGGGCTTGGGCCGTGCGATGTAGTCGTCGAACTCCTCGGTGATCGGCTGGAAATGCGAATGCACCCAGGCCAGCGCCGCATAGCAGTCTTTCACGTCGGCAACCACCACGCGCAGCGCCAGGATGTCGAACACCTGAGCAAAGTCCAGTGACTTGCCGCGCATCTTCTTGACGATGCTGTAAATGTTCTTCGGCCGGCCCTGCACGGTGGCTTTGACGCCTTCGCCTGCCAACTCGCGTTCGAGGCGCGAACGCAACTGCTCTACGTACCCTTCGCGCTCGATTCGCTTCTCGTCGAGCAGGCGCGCGATCAGCTTGTAGGTTTCGGGCTCGAGAAAGCGGAACGACAGGTCCTCGATCTCCCACTTGACCTGCCAGATGCCCAGCCGGTTCGCCAGCGGTGCGAACACCTGCAACGACTCGCGCGCCACGCCTTCGGGCACGGGCTGCTTGCTCGCAGCCGCGTAGCGCAGCGTCTGCAAACGCGACGCCAGCCGCAGCATCACCACGCGCAGGTCGCGCGAAAAGGCGAGCAGCATCTTGCGCACGTTCTCGGTCTGCGTGCCGGTGTCGTCGGACAGGTGCGCGCTGGCGGTGGCCGAACGTGCCTGTTTCTGCACGTGCACCAGCTTGGTCGTCTCGACCGCGAGCGCGGCGAAGTTGTCGCCGAAGACCTTGGCGATGACCTCCAGCGGACGGTTCAGGTGCTGGCAGGAATAGACCAGGTAGCTGGCCGCCTGCATGGCTTCGGACCCGCCCATCGCAGCCACGACGGTGGCCACGGCATCGGCATGCGCCAACGTGTTCTCGCCGGTGTCGAGTGTCTCGTCGGCAATCAGCGGCTCGGCGAAAGCACGGGCCCGCGCCAGCATGTTCGCCTGTACGGGTGCGCGCTCCGCGGTCGCCGCCGACAAGGGATAGTCGACCACGGACGCGCCGGACATCGACATGCCGGGCTGATCGCGCTTCACTCGATCGCCCCCTTTCGGGCGGCGCGACTGACGAAGAACTCGATCATGAAACGGAGTGAGACGCGATGAAGATAATGGGTTCGCTGCATCCTAATTCATCCGGAGATTGACCATCATGCTCAAAGGCAAAACCGCGCTTGTCACGGGGTCCACCAGTGGCATTGGGCTCGGCATCGCGAAGGCGCTGGCCCAACAAGGCGCGAACATCGTGCTCAACGGCTTCGGCGACGCCGAAGGGCCCAAAGCCGAAATCGCCGCGCTCGGCGTCGAGGTCGAATACCACGGCGCCGACATGAGCAAGCCATCGGACATCGAGGACATGATGAAGTTCAGCGCCTCGAAGTTCGGCCGCGTCGACGTGCTCGTGAACAACGCCGGCATCCAGCACGTCGCGAAGGTCGAGGACTTTCCGGTCGAGCGTTGGGACGCAGTGATCGCCATCAACCTCACCAGCGCCTTCCACACGACCCGCCTCGCGGTGCCCGACATGCGCAAAACGAATTGGGGCCGGATCATCAACATCGCTTCTGCGCACGGCCTCGTGGCGTCTGCTCAGAAGTCGGCCTACGTCGCAGCCAAGCACGGCATCGTCGGACTCACCAAGTCGGTGGCGCTCGAAACTGCGACCACCGGCGTGACCTGCAATGCCATCTGCCCGGGGTGGGTGCTGACGCCGCTGGTTCAAAAGCAGATCGACGATCGCTCCTCGCGTGAAGGCATTTCAATCGAGCAAGCCCAGAAGGACCTGCTCGGAGAGAAGCAACCCTCGCTGCAGTTCACCACGGTCGAGCAATTGGGCGGCTTGGCCGTCTTCCTGTGCTCGCCGACGGCCGATCAGGTGCGAGGCGTCGCCTGGCAAGTCGACGGGGGCTGGACCGCGCAGTAAATAGGGCCCCGGCTTTTCACTTCGCTACGCTGCGTGTACTCCACCCCGAGGGGAGGCTCGGCCGCCTTGGGGCGGTCCGGCGGCGGCCGACTTGCCGCCGCACAGCCTCTGAGGTGGCCCAGCGGCCGCCGACTACTTCAGCTGCACCGAGCCCGAGACGTTGACGACCACGGCGGTCTTGCCGGCCTCTACCGGCACCGCCGCATCGAACGCCATCTTCGACGACGCCTCGGCTGCCATCATCCGCGGACGGATCGGGCCACCTTGGCTGGCGTTGACCGACACCTCCCGCAGCGTATAGCCACCGAAACCGAAACCCTTGGCCAGTTCGGCCGCCTTCTGCTTGAAGTTGTCGATAGCGATGGTCTGCGCCTCGGTTTCGACCTTGGCGCGTTCCTCGCGACTCAGCCCGAATCCGATGCCGCCGACGGTCAGCGTGGAAATACGCCCGGCCGTCTGCGTGATGCGGGGAAAGTCCCTGCCTTCCAGTACCAGCTCGGTGGTGCCTTGCCAGCCGGTGATCTTTCCGTCGCGCGTGTAGCGCGGCGACAGGCTGAAGTTGCCGGTGCGCACGTCGAGCAACCCCGGCTGCGCATTCTTCTTCGCCTCGGCCAGCGCGGCGTCGAGGGCGGTCTTGAGCTGCGTCTGCACCGTGGCTGCATCGGGTGCATCGCGCGTGGTACTGAGCGTCATCGACAGCAGGTCCTGTTGGGCCTCCACCGTGCCGGTGGCCGACAGCTGCAGCACGTTCTGCGGCGGGGTCCAAGGCGCGCTCTGGGCCATGGCGGCACCGGTGCTCAACGTCATGAATGCGGCGCACGCCGCCATGCTCTTGATCTTCTTCAAGCTGGGTTCTTTTCGTTGGTGAAATAAAAGGAGCGGCAGGCCCTCGCGGGCCGCGCGCTCACGGGCGCTGACTGCGCGGCGTCGTCAACAAGTTGCTGCCGGGAGGCGGCATCATGCGCTCCGCCGGGTGCGATTCTGCCGACTGGATCAACTCCGGTTGCCGCGGTACCCATTGCTGGCGCACCTGCTGCCGCAACTCGGCCAATTCGGCCGGCGTGAGCCGGCGCCCCGCCGCTGCTTCCTGCCGCCGAACTTCCTCGCGCTTCTCGGCACGGTGCGCCTCGACCGCATCGCGCACCTCGCTGCGGACCTCGGCTTTCTGCCTGTCCCCCACCTTGAAGAACCCCCAGGGCTCCGCTTGCGCGGTCAAGGAGCAGCACACGAGCAGGACGGAAGAGCTGAAAAGTGCGAGTTTCATGGATGGGTATTGACGGACTCAGAGTGACTGTGCCACTCCCGCTTGTAGGGCAAACGTCCAGACGGCTAGCGCCCGCAAGTTTTGTAACTTAGTGTCAAAGCATTACAAAAAGAGCCCTCAGTGATCCCGTATCCCCCTCAAAATCGGCACTGTTACAAATTCGGCGTTGTAGAAATGAATCAATCACCCGCTCGCACAGACAAGATCGTGATCGTCGACGACGACGCACGCATCCGCGACCTGCTGCGCCGCTACCTGACCCAGGAAGGATTCGAGGTCATCGTGGCGGAAGACGGCAAGGCGCTCAACCGCATCCTGCTTCGCGACACGGTCGACCTGATCGTGCTCGACCTCATGATGCCCGGCGAGGACGGCCTCTCGGTCTGCCGCCGCCTGCGCGCTGCCAACGACCGCACGCCCATCATCATGCTCACCGCCAAGGGCGAGGACGTGGACCGCATCGTCGGCCTGGAGGTCGGTGCGGACGATTACCTGGGCAAGCCCTTCAACCCCCGCGAGCTGCTGGCCCGCGTGCATGCCGTGCTGCGCCGCCGTCCGCCGCTGGAGGCGCCCGGTGCGCCCTCCACCGACAACGAGACGGTCAACTTCGGCCCCTTCAGCTTCGACCTGGGTTCGCGCACGCTCAAGAAGGACGGTGAAGAGCTGTCGCTGACCACCGGCGAGTTCGCGATGCTCAAGGCACTGGTGCGGCATCCGCGCCAACCGCTGTCCCGTGAAAAGCTGGCGCAGCTGGCCCGCGGCCGCGAGTTCGAGCCCTTCGACCGCAGCCTCGACGTGCAGATCTCGCGCCTGCGCAAGCTGGTCGAGTCCGACGCCGCACAGCCGCGCTACATCCAGACCGTCTGGGGCGTCGGCTACGTGTTCGTGCCGGACGGCACGACCTGAGGCGCCGGTTTTTCGTGGCCGCCTCCCCCGGCCCCAGGACGACGCAGCCCACGCCCTTCGGCGAAGACGGTCCCCAGGTCACCCTGCCGAGTCCGCTCGAGGGTCTTGGGCAACCGAAACGCAAGCCCAGGCTGCAGCTGGGGCTCAGTCTTTTCTGGCGCACCTTCTTCCTACTGGTGCTGCTCCTGGTCGGCTGCACGGTCGCCTGGCTGCAGACCTTTCGCGCGCTCGAGTACGAGCCGCGTGCCATCCAGACCGCCCACCAGATCGCGTCGCTGGTCAACCTGACCCGCGCCGCGCTGGTGTACTCCGACGCCATCACCCGCGTGTCGCTGATCAAGACGCTGGCCGACCAGGAAGGCGTGCGCATCCTGCCGCGCGAGCCCAACGACCGGTTCACACCGTACACCACCGGCGCGCTCGACCAGCGCGTGACCGAGGAACTGATCGACCGGCTCGGCGAAGGCACGACCGTGGCCAGCCGGGTCAACGACGAGCCCGGCCTGTGGATCGGCTTCACCATCGAGAGCGACGCCTACTGGCTCTTGCTCGACCCGACCCGCTTCACGCGCCTCGGCAGCCGAACCTGGCTGGTGTGGCTGGTGACCACCATGGCGCTCTCGCTGGCTGGCGCGGCGCTCATCACGCGGCTGATCAACCTGCCCCTCAAGCAGCTGTCGCGCGCCACCATGCAGGTGCGCGAGGGCGAGTACGAAGCGCATCGGCTCGACGAGCGCGCGCGCACCAACGAGATCCGCGCGGTCAATGTCGGCTTCAACCGCATGGCCGACCAATTGGCGAAGATCGAGCAGGACCGCGCTGTGATGCTGGCCGGCATCTCGCACGACCTGCGCACGCCGCTGGCGCGCCTGCGGCTCGAAACCGAGATGAGCGTCACCGACGAAGACGCCCGCGAGCACATGGCGGCCGACATCGCCCAGCTCGACGCCATCATCGACAAGTTCCTCGATTACGCGCGGCCCGACCACGTGGAGTTCAAGCCCGTGCTGCTGCGCGACGTGATCGATGCCTGCGTCTACGCGGTGCAGGACCACGAGGACATCAAGATCAACGTCGACGTGCCCGCCGATC
Source organism: Variovorax sp. KK3 (assembly GCF_001984055.1). GTDB lineage: Bacteria > Pseudomonadota > Gammaproteobacteria > Burkholderiales > Burkholderiaceae_C > Variovorax. Next base: position 1,769 of record NZ_LYVO01000001.1, on the reverse strand, counting down.
TTCGCGTGATGGCCGACGAGGTCGAACTGCAGCGCGTGATCTCCAATCTGGTGGAGAACGCACGGCGCTACGGCAAGACGCCCGCCACCGGGGTGGCCGACATCACGATCCAGGCGCAAGCCCACAACGATGCCGTGCTGATCAAGGTGCGCGACCATGGCGCCGGCGTGGCGCCCGCCCTGCTGTCGCAGCTCAGCAAGCCCTTCTTTCGTGGCGACACGGCACGCACCTCGGCGGCCGGCGCCGGGCTGGGCCTGTCGATCGTGACCAAGAACATCGAGCGAATGGGCGGCACCTTCGCCCTTACCAGCACGCCGGGTCGGGGGTTGGCCGCGCACATCCGCATGCCGCGCGCGGCGTCGGTCAAGCAGGAAGGCCCGGTGGCGCCAACGGCCAAGTAGCCAGCCGGCGATCCAGCGAAGCAGCGCTTCAGCGGTGCAGCATCACCACCGCGCGCGCTTCCATGGCCCGGCCCTCACCCACGGGGCCCAGCTTCTCGGCCGTCTTGGCCTTGACGTTGACCTGGCCGGCCTCGACCTCGAGCGCCGATGCGATGCGAGCGCACATGCCGGGAATGTGCGGCGCCAGCTTCGGCGCCTGTGCAATCACCGTGCTGTCGACATTGCCGATCCGCCATCCCGCCGCCCGTACCCGCCGCGCGGCTTCCGCCAGCAGCACGGCCGAATCGGCGCCGCGGAACTGCGCGTCGGTGTCGGGAAAATGGCGGCCGATGTCGCCAAGCCCGGCCGCGCCCAACAGGGCATCGGTGATGGCATGCAGCAGCACGTCGGCGTCCGAATGCCCGAGCAGGCCGGTGCTGTGCGGAATCTCGATGCCGCCCAGGATCAGCTTCCGGCCGGCGACCAGCTGATGAACGTCCCAGCCTTCGCCGATGCGGATGTCGAAGTTGCTCATGCGGGTACGGCGCGTCGGGTCTGCAACAGGGCTTCGGCCAGCGCGAAGTCCTCGGGAAAGGTCAGCTTGAAATTCTGTGCGCTGCCCGGTACCAGCAAGGGCGCAAGGCCGATCGCCTCGATCGCGCTGGCTTCGTCGGTCACCGAGTCGCCCGCGCGCTGCAGCGCATCGAGCAGCATTCCGATGCGGAACATCTGCGGCGTCTGCGCCAGCCACTTGTCGGCGCGGGTCAGCGTGTGGGCCACACGGCCATCGGGCGATGCGGACTTGAGCGTGTCGGCCAGCCGCTGCGCCAGCAGGCCGCCGACGGCATCGTGCTCGCAGGCCGCGATCAGCGCCTCGATCTGGGTCGGCGTGACCAGGCAGCGCGCAGCGTCGTGCACAAGCACCCAGTCGTGCGGGCCTGCACCGGCCACCTGCTTCAAGGCTTGCAGGCCGTTGCGTACGCTGGCCGCCCGGGTGGCGCCGCCGACCTGCAGCAGATGCTCGCCCTCGCCGGGGAAGTCGGAAAGCGCAGCTTGAACATCGCGGTCGTGCGGCGACACCACCAGCGCGATGCCCGCGAAGCGGTCGGCCAGCGCACGAAACGCATCGAGCGTGTGCCGCACCATCGGCCGGCCGGCGATGCGCTGGTATTGCTTGGCGCCGGCACCACCGGCGCGGCTGCCCGAACCGGCGCAGGGGATCAACACGAAAAGACGTGAGGCATTCATGAGGTGGGCGACCGCAGCGGCAAAAGGGCAGCCATTCTAGAATCGCGCATCACACCCCTCGCCGGCCGGCGCGGGGTGTTCTGCATTTTTCCGGCAATTCCATGGACCTCCCCCACCTCACGGCCGGCAAGCGCTTCACGC